>JAUJPF010000042.1 GCA_030447275.1 Solirubrobacteraceae bacterium
GCGCCGCAAGGGCCACTTCGCGATCGACATCCACACGCGCACGTCGAGCGGAGCGCGCTACCGCTGCCGCGTCGCCGCCCGGGGCGATCCGGGCTACGCGGCGACCGCGGTGATGCTGGGAGAGAGCGCGCTGTGCCTGGCGCTCGACGAGGAGCGGCTCCCCGAGCGGGCGGGGTTGCTAACGCCGGCGACCGCGCTCGGGATGGCGCTGGTGGAGCGGCTGCGGGCGGCGGGGCATACCTACGAGGTCGAGTCGACGTAGCACGGCCGAGCCGGCGCTCGCCGCGAAGGGAGAAACGCGGACGTGCGCCTCGGGACGTGCCCAGGCCAAAGTGGGGCCTTGCGGCCCATGGACCAGGTGGCGGGGTGGACGTACCGTCTGTCAGGTGTTCGTCCGCGACGAGAGAGGACAGACCTCCGCCGAGCTGGTCGGCATCCTGCTGGTGATCGGCGTGATCTTCGCCGGGCTGGCTTCCTCCGGCGTCGCTGCCGCGACCGCGAGCGCCATGAAGGGCGCGATCTGCAGTGTCACGGGTGGCGAGTGCTCCGGGCCGTCCGCGGGCGAGCCGCCCGGCGGGGCGCAGCCCCAGCCCGGCGAGCCGCAGCCCCAGCCCGCCCCGGGCGCGCCGTCCGAGTTCCCGGGCTTCGACGCCCCCTTCCGCGTGCTGCCCTTCCCGGGCCACGTCTCGGTCACCTGCAGCTACTCGCCGACGAGCACCGGACCTTGTCAGGGGACGGGGCCGGGAGTAGGCGTCCAGACGACCTCCGAGCTCTCGATCGAGCGGTCGGAGACCCAGGTCGACGCCGAGGGCTGCCCGACGCAGACGCTGTCGGTCACCACTTCGCTCGAGCTCGCCGCGACGGGATCGGCAGAGAACCCGAGGGCCGGCGGCTCGCTCGAGGTGTTCACCGGGTCGGCCAGCACCTACGCGATCACCGTGCCGCCCGGCGCGGCGGAGGCGCTCGAGCGCGGTGAGCGGCCGGCGCCGAACCCGATCGACCCGCGGACGATCGGACCCGGCGAGTCGGTCGAGCTCTCCGAGGAGTTCTATGCGGGCCACGACCTCGAGGCCAGCTACCGGGCGCTGCAGGTGTCGATGGGCTTCGAGGAAGGCCGGGAAACGAGCGCGGGCGTCAGCCGAGTCGATCCCGACACGGTCCGCATCACGGCCGGCGACGCCGAGTTCGTGCGCAACGCGCTGAGCGTCGGGGTGGGCAACGAGAACGCGTCGGTTGCGCTGGCGTCCAGCAAGGAGCTCTCGGAGGGCAAGCTGCGCTCGGTCGACATCGACATCTCCACTCCCGCCGGCTGGGCCGCCTACCAGGCGTTCCTGACCTCGGGCGAGCTGCCCGCCGACGGCGCGCCCGGCACCCGCGATCCCACCACCTCCGAGGTCCTCGACGTCTCCGAGTCGACCGCCGCGGAAGCCAACCTCGGCAATCTGACCCTCGGCGGCACCCTCAACGAGTCCGGCCTGCAGATCCTCGAGACCACGAACGCCGACGGCTCGATCGACATCGTCTCCGGCGGCTTCTACAACGACGTCGGCGTCTGGGCGAACCTCCACCTCGATCCGGACGAGGAGGACGGCGAGCCGCAGTCCTACTCGCTCGTCCTCGAGTCGGTCGACCCCTCCTGGGTCGAGAGCTTCGAGCACGTCTCAGGCCATCCACTGCCCGTCGGCCCGGACGGCACGGTGCGCTTCGACTTCACCCCGGGCGACCTCAGCGCGATGCAGTCCCAGGCGATCGAGCACCTCGTCCAGCGGACCGAGGAGGAGAGGAGGCCGATGACCCGCGAGGAGGTCGAGGCGTACATCGAGGAGAACGGCCTCGCCAACGACTACGGCGGCCTCAACAACTCGTTCGACCCCGACTACGAGATCGCCGCGGCCGAGAGCCCGCGCGACGTCATGCTCGAGCTCTACGGGACAGGCGGCCCGTACTGGTCGTCCGAGGTGACGATGGCGGCGCTGCAGAACTTCATGGAACGCACCGCGATCGCCCGGGGCTACGACGCGGCGGCAGTCCTCCCAGGCACCCCGGCCGAGCCGAGCTGCGGCTGACCGCGCACGGGCGAAGCATCACGTTTCGCCCGCTCTATGCGCGGTTTCTGCTCGCGAAGGTCAATCGAGCGGTCACCGAGGGCGGCGACGCTTCTTCGACACCTTCGAGGCGATCGAGTCCGGCGACGAGTGCGAGCGCCTGGCGCCCATCCTGCGCACGCTGGCCGACGGCACCGCGACGAGCGAGCTGTTGCTCCAGCTGCGCCCGCACCTGCGTCACCGCGCGTACTGCAAGGCCGAGGTCGCGCGCTGCGGGCGGCGGCGCGGCGTCGCCGCCTGGCGGCCCTGTCTCCTCCCGATCCTGCTGGCGCCGTGCGCGCGTTGCGCGATCGCCGTTCCGGCTCGACGCGGCCGAAGTCGAAACGGCGCAGCAACGGCTCGACGAGGCGGCGGCCGCGCTGGAGGCCGCACCTGTGCCGGGTGGTTCCGCGGCCGACGCGCCGGCCCGTTTCGTCGACCTCAAGCTCTCTGGTTCAACAACCTCCTGCACCGCTTCGCCGGCCGGACGCCGCCGCCGGCGGCGGTGACCAGGACCAGGATCCAGCGCAGGCGCCCGAGCGTGGCGTCGACCTCGGTCAGCGGGCGCGCGACCTGGAGCGCGGCGCCCGTCTCGTCGCGCGTGGTGAAGACCCGGACGTGCACGCCGTCGACGCGCTCGTCGCAGGAACGCCTGGCGCTCGCCCCGCGCCACGGCGCGCAAGGCGGCGTCCACCGGCAAGCGGCCGCTCGGGTCGCTCGCGATCACGTCGCCCGCCGGGTCGACGACCTGCGCCACCCCGCTCGGCCCGCCGAACTGCGTGCGGGGGACGAAGAGCCCACGAGGATCCGCTGCAGGGCCTCGCGCACGGCGGGCTCGTCGTCGACCACCAGCAGGCGCACGGCGCCAGTATCGGCGAGGAAGCTGAAGGCGTGCTGAGAATCTCAGCCGGGTACGACCCCGACGCATGCCGAGTGGACCAAGGAGGGGCCGCGCCTTCTTCTGGTCCAGCGCCCTGGTGCTGGCCGCGTGCGCGCTCGTCCTGATGGCGCTCGAGATCTCCGGGCGCCAGCTCGCCGACCTGCGCCGCGCGGCGCTTCCCCTGCTCGTGCTGGCGTTGCTGTTCGGCGGCCTGGCCCTCTACGGCTGGTGGCGCGACCGCTGCGCTCGCGGCCGTCGAGGGGAAGGTCGATCAGGCGCGCGACGCGACGGGGCAGAGCCGAGGAGCGGGTGGAGCAGGAACGCCGCGCGGCGGCCGAGGAGCGCGCGACCGCCCGCAGGAGCGCCTGAGCGCCGAGCAGCGAGCCCGCCAGCGGGTCGAGCGCGCCCGCCGGGCCGAGCGCGAGTGGGCCCAGGAGCCGCGCTCCCAGGTCATCCGCATGCACCACCAGCACGGGGCGCTCTCCGACCCCAACGACGTCCCGTCGCTCGTCCTGCAGACGGCGCTCGCGCTGCTCGACGCCGACAAGGGCCTGCTGCTCGCGCGCGAGGACGGCGGCACGGACCGGCTCTCCGTCGTCCGCCACCGCGGCTTCGACCACGACCCGGAGGACTCGGCGCTGGCCCGCTCCTTCGCCGAGCGCGTGCTCTCCCGCGACGAGACGGTCCGCGAGAACGACGGGGCGACCGTCGACGCGGCCTCGCGCACCCCGGCCGACGACGAGATCCAGAACGTCCTGGCGCTCCCGGATCTACGTGCGCGACGAGTTCGGCGGCGCGCTGATCTGCGCCAACAAGGACGGCGGCTTCGACGAGTACGACGACGACGTCCTGCTGGCCCTCGGCGACCACGCCGGCAGCGTGCTCGAGAACGGGCGCCTGCGCGGCGAGCTGCGCTCCGCCTATCTCGCGACGGTGCAGATGCTCGGCGACGCGATCGCCGCCAAGGACCCATTCCTCGGCGGCCACTCGCGCGAGGTGTCGGGCTACGTCGCCGCCGTCGCGCAGCGCCTCGGCGTCGAGCCCCGCCGGCGCGAGGCTCATCTTCGGCTCGCTGCTGCACGACATCGGAAAGATCGGGATCTCCGAGCGCATCCTGCTCAAGCCGGCGCAGCGACGCCCGAGGAGCGGGCGATCGTCGAGCTGCACCCGCGCATCGGCTACCGCCTCGTCTCGATGATCCCGGCGCTCGAGCCGATCGCCCCCGCCGTCCTGCACCACCACGAGCGCTTCGACGGCGAGGGCTACCCCGCCCGCCTGCGCGGGGAGCAGATCCCGCTCGAGGCGCGGATCATCTGCGTCGTGGACTCCTTCAGCGCGATGACCCAGGACCGCCCGTACCGCGCGCGCATGCCGCTCGAGGAGGCGTGCGCTGAGCTCGAGCGCTGCGCCGGCACGCAGTTCGACCCGGCGGTCGTCGCGGCGTTCGTCGAGGAGGTCGCCGCGGCCCGCAGGACTGGGAGGCCGGCGGCGGCCCGCTCGCCGAGGCCCTCGGCGACACCGAGTTCGCCGTGCACCGTGGGGAGGGCGAGCCGCTGCTCGGCTGGGGGACGATGGCGATCATCGACAACCTCACGCTGCTGTACTCACACCGCTACCTGCACGAGGCGGCGGCCGCGGAGGCCGAGCGCGCCCAGATCCAGGAGGCGCCCTTCTCCGTCCTGCTCATCGGGCTCGACGGCCTCGACGACCTCAACCGGCGCGAGGGCCACGCGGCGGGCGACGAGGCGATCCAGGCCGCGCGCGCTCGGTGCAGCGCGCCGCGTCGCGCCGCGCGGGGACCGCCTGCCGCTACTCGGGGGACCGGCTGGCGCTCATCCTCCCCGGCGCAGACCGCGCGACGGCCGAGCGCTGCGCCGAGGAGCTGCTCGCCGACTGGCCCTCGCCGCGCGGCCGCGTGGTGATCTCGACCTGGGCGCCGGGAGAGGGCGGCGGCGACGTCATCGAGCGCGCCCGGCTCGCGCTCGCCACCGCCCCGCTCCCGCCGCCGGCCGACCCCGCACCCGCCGGCGTCGGTCGAGCCGCCGCTGCCGGGATAGCCGCGAGGAGCTACGCCGCCCGCCGCACCGCGATGGCCAGCGGGCGGCCCTCGATCGTCGCCGCGTGGGCGGCGCCCCGCCCCGGGCGCCACCGCCGTCGTAGGCGACCGCCACCGCGAGCGTCTCCCCGGCCACGTAGGCCTCGTGCGCGCGGGCGGCGTCGAGCAGCTCGCCGTCGCCGGCCAGCGCCAGCTCGATGCGGTCCTCGACCTCGAGGCCCGCCGCCTTGCGCGCCGCCTGCACCGCGTGGACGACCTCGCGGGCGAGGCCCTCGCGGCGCAGCTCGTCGTCGAGCCTCGAGCTCGAGCGCCACCGCGTGGGAGCCCTCGCGCTCGGCTGGTAGCCCTCGAGCGGCTGCATGGCCAGCAGCAGGTCCTCGGCGCGCAGCTCGTGCTCGTCGCCCTCGACGTTGACGCCGACCGCCGCGCCGCCGCGCACCGCGCTCGCCACGTGCGCCGGGTCCAGCGCAGCCACCGCCGCGGCGACCTGCGGCATCTGCTTGCCGAAACGCGGGCCGAGCGCGCGGTAGTTGGGCTTGACGTCGTAGGAGCCGAGCTCGTCGGCCTCGAGACGTAGCGCGCTCCTTGACGTTGAGCTCGTCGCGACCACGTCGGCCAGGCGCTCGATCGCGTCGCGCTCGCCGCCCGCGGCGACCACCACGGCGGCGCGCAGGGGCTGGCGGACCTTGAGCTTGGCCTGCCCGCGGGCGGCCAGGCCGAGCCTGACCGTCGCGCGACGCCCATCGCGTGCTCGGCCGCCGCGTCGCGCGGGCCGGACTCCGGGAAGTCGGTGAGGTGGACGCTCGGCTCGCTCCCGTCGAGGTTCTCGTAGACCTCGTCGGCCAGGAACGGCGTGAACGGGGCGAGCAGCCGGGAGACCGTCGCCAGGCAGTGGCGCAGCACCGCGAAGGCTTCCGGGTCGCCGTCCCAGAAGCGCCGGCGCGAGCGGCGCACGTACCAGTTGGAGAGCTCGTCGACGTAGGCGGCGATCGCCCGGCCGGCGGTCGTGGCGTCGTAGGCGTCCATCCGCTCGCGCACGATCTCGGTGGTGGCGGCCAGCCGTGACAAGAAAGCCCAGCGGTCGAGCTCGTCGGCCGGCTCGGCGGGCACGTCGCCCCGCTGCACCCCGTTGACGTTCGCGTACAGGACGTAGAAGCCGTAGGTGTTCCAGAGTTGCAGCAGGAACTGGCGGACGGACTCCCCGACGCTCTCGACGGAGAAGCGGTAGCCGTCCCACGGCTGCTTGGAGGTGAAGAAGTACCAGCGGAACGCATCGGCGCCGTGAACCTCGATGACCTCCCACGGCACGACGATGTTGCCGCGCGACTTCGACATCTTCAGGCCCTCGTCGTCGGTGATCAGGCCAAGGCACATGACGTTCTCGTACGGCGCGCGGTCGAAGAGCAGCGTCGAGATGGCCAGCAGGGAGTAGAACCAGCCGCGCGTCTGATCGAGCCCCTCGCAGATGAAGTCGGCGGGGAAGTTGCGCTCGAAGGCGTCCTGGCGCTCATGCGGCGCGCCCCACTGCGCGAAGGGCATCGCGCCCGAGTCGAACCAGACGTCGATGACCTCCGGCACGCGGCGCAGCGGCTCGCCGCCGGTCGAGAGGGATCTCGACGTCGTCGACGTAGGGCCGGTGCGGGTCGCCGAGCGCCACGCCGCTGAGCTGCTCGAGCTCGGCCAGCGAGCCGACGCAGACCGCCTCCCCGCGGCGTTGCGCCAGACCGGCAGCGGCGTGCCCCAGCAGCGCTCGCGCGAGATCGCCCAGTCGACGTTGTTCTCCAGCCAGTTGCCGAAGCGGCCGTGCTTGATGTGCGGCGGGTGCCAGGTGACGGTCTCGTTGGCGGCCAGCAGCCTGTCGCGCAGCGCCGCCGTCCCGATGTACCAGCTGGGCTTGGCGTAGTAGATGAGCGGCGTGCCGCAGCGCCAGCAGTGCGGATAGGAGTGCAGGAAGCGGGTGGCGCGCAGCAGCCGGCCGCGCGAGCGCAGGTCCTCGACGAGGTCGTCGTCGGCCTCCTTGACCCAGCGCCCGGCGTACGGGCCGATCCGCTCGTCGTAGGTGCCGTCCGGACGCACCGGGTTGACCACGGTCAGCCCCGCCTGCTGGCCGAGCCGGAAGTCGTCTTCGCCGAACGCGACCGCGGTATGGACGATCCCCGTGCCGTCGTCGGCGGAGACGAAGTCGCCGAGCAGGACGGTGTGGCCGCGCGGGCCGTAGGCCTCGGCGGGGAGGTAGGGGAACGGCGCCTCGTAGCGGCGGCCTTCCAGCGCGCGGCCGGGGAAGCGCTCGACGATCTCCGCCTCCTCGCCGAGCACCCGCTCGACGGCCGCCTCGGCCAGCACGAAGGTCTCCTCGCCCAGGCGCGCGCGCACGTAGAGCAGATCGGGATCGACGGCGACCGCGGCGTTGGAGACCAGCGTCCACGGCGTGGTCGTCCAGACCAGCAGCTCGTCGCCGTCCTCCAGCGCGAAGCGGACGCAGACGCTCGGGTCCTCGACCTCCTTGTAGCCCTGGGCGACCTCGTGGGAGGAGAGCGCCGTGCCGTCGCGCGGGCAGTAGGGGACGACCTTGTTGCGCTCGAAGAGCAGCTCCTTCTCCCACAGCTGCTTGAGCGCCCACCAGACCGACTCGACGTAGGCGTTGTCGAGCGTGCGGTAGGGGTTCTCGAGGTCGACCCAGTAGCCGATGCGCTCCGTCAGCGCGTTCCACTCGTCGAGCAGCCTGAAGACCGACTCGCGGCACCGCTGGTTGAACTCCGCGATCCCGTAGCGCTCGATGTCGTCCTTGCTCTTGAAGCCCAGCTCGCGCTCGACGGCGATCTCCACCGGCAGCCCGTGGCAGTCCCAGCCGCCCTTGCGCTCGACCAGGTGCCCGCGCATCGTCTTGTAGCGGGGGAAGATGTCCTTGAACACGCGCGCGAGCACGTGGTGCGTGCCCGGCCGGCCGTTGGCGGTCGGCGGGCCCTCGTAGAAGACGTAGGGCGGCGCGCCCGCGCGGCGGCGCATCGACTCGGCGAAGACGTCGCGCTCGCGCCAGCGCTCGAGCACCCGCTCCTCGAGCTGCGGGAAGGACTCGTCGCGGTCGACCGGGCGGTGCGGCGTGCTGGTGCGCCATGGGGTGAGGCCATTCAAGCAGCGCGACGGGTCTATCGCCCGACGAAGACGAGGTCGAGCGGGTCGGCGGCGAGGAGACGATCGGGCCGCGCTGGGCCACGAGCTCGGCTAGGACGTGAGCCGGCCGCCCACCCTCACGCCGTCGTCGTCAGGGCGCCGCGTGGCGGCGCTCGCGCGGAGCCATTCCGGCAGCGTCTGGCCGGCGCTGCGGGCCTGCAGGTACTCGATGCAGCGCCGGAACAGCTTTGGGAGGATGAGCGCCCCGCCCGGCCCGAGCGAGGCGTGGTCGCGAAGCTCGAACCCGGTCGTGGTGGCGTCGCGCGCCCAGATACCGCGGCCGGCGTCGCGGGCCTGCGCGGCGGCGGCGCGCAAGGCGGCGCGGCGGTCGGGCGCCAGCGAGTCGTAGAGCATCGGGTAGACCGCGCCGTCGGCCAGCAGCCGGCGGTTGACCGAGCGCTCGACGAGGTCGTCGGCGTTGCGCGGTGGGTCGTCTCCGGCGACGAGCAGCGCGATCGGCCGGCCACTGCCGTCGGCCACCGAGGCGACGACCGCCGCGCGGACCCGGTCGGGCCGCGCGTTGAGACGACGGCGTCCGAGCCGCGCGCGCGGATCAGCTCGGTGAAGCCGGCCAGCTCGAGCATCCGGTCGCGGGCCTCACGAGCGAGCGGCTGGCCGAAGCCGCCGTAGGAGATCTCGGGCGCGTCGATCCCGTCCAGGCGGAGCTGTACCGAGCCGTCCTCCTCGTTGATCCGCGTGCGCGCGCGCGGCAGGCCGGCCAGTAGGCCCGGCTCGTCAGGCAGCAAGCGGATCGAGTCGCCGTCGGGCGACTTACCCGCGATGACCAGCCAGCCATGCAGGGTCGGCACGTCGGGGAGTATCGCGATCGATCTGTTCCCATATCGGTATGTATCGTTTGCCCCATGGCCCGAGGCACGCCAAATGGCTCTCGGCAGCCGCGACAAGCACATCTTCTCCGACATTTATCCATGACCGTGCGAACACGAGTTCACTGGCTGCTGGTCGCCGTCATCGTCGCCCTCACGGCTGCCGCTTCAACGGCTGTCGCATCGAAGTCGTCGCGGGTGACGGTGCCTCGCGTCACCGGAAAGGTCCAGACGAACGCCGAGTGCATTCTCGCTGAGGCCGGGCTCCGCTGGCGCTACCAAGGAAGCACCGCAATCCGCCGCAAGCCCCGAGTTCCCTGCGACGCCCCAGGGACGGTCGAACCAGATCTCAAGGTCGTTTCCAACGCCCTCGAGCCGGCCGGTGCGTCCAGCGACGGACGGTGGTCGTCCTCTGCGACGCGCTGCGGGGGAACGGGAGAGGGAGACTGCCTCTGAGCAAGAGCCCGGAGAAGAGCATGGCTCCGCCCGCGAGGCCGCCCGTCGACGTTGAGGGGCTAGCTTCTTCGGGTTCCTGTTCGTTCGCGACGACTCGTACTCGCACCCAGTTGCGCACCTCGTCGTCCCTGAGCCACAGCCGCCGGGCGGCGAAACGGGAGTCGTCGGCGGGGGCGTTGATCACGGCGACGAAGTATGGGCCGCGGCCAAGGCGCGCCAGTCGCGGTCGCCCCAGCGCGACCCCGGCGTCGCGGAGTGTCGGCGACCTGCGCCTCGCCGGCTGCGACATGACGAGGGCGACGTCGCCCCGGCTTGGAGCGAGACAGAAACGGCCGCGGCGCCCGGTCGACCCGGACGCCGCGGCCGGCCGTCTCTAGCGGCGCAGCGTGAACGTCGTCGTGGCCGTCCCGCCACGAGGCGGAGGCGGACGCTGGCCCTGCGGGCGAGGCTGCGCTTCGCCGCCTTCGTGAAGCGGAGCTTCGTGCTCGAAGCCGGGGCGGCCCGTGCCGCTCGCCACGGTTCGCGATCCCCGCAGCGCGCGGACCCGGACCGGGGAGGCGGAAGCTGGGCCGTCGAAGCGGACCGTGAGCCCGCGACGCAACGCGGCGCGCAGCCGCGGCCTTGATCACCACGAGCTTCGCGGTGGGGCCACCGGCGGTGCCGTTCGATCCGCCCTGGCCGCCGTTCGGGCGCGGTGCGTCGGCGCGTGCCTTCCCCGGGCGCTCGACGGTCTCGCAGTCGGGCGCGACGGTGTCGGCGGCGTCGGCGACCACGCGGTCGGTCCCCGCGCCGCAGCTGATCGAGTCGGCCTCGCCGTCGCGGGCCTCCACGACGTCATTGCCGTGCGGGTGCTTGCACCACATGGGCCCGCAGTCGCCGCCCGCGAGGTCGGCCGAGATGCGGTCGCGGCCGGGGCCCCCCGTGAGCTCGTCGTCGCCGAAGCCGCCGTCGAGGACGTCCGCGCCCGCGCCGCCGTCGATCGTGTCGTTGCCGTCGCCGCCGCGCAGCTCGTCGTCGCCGCCGCGGCCGACCAGCTCGCCCGGCTCGCCGACCTGGTGGAGCTTGACGTACTCCGCCGCGGCCGAGCCCACGACGCGGCCGCCCTTGCTCAGGATCACCCGCTCGACCCCGCGCAGGTCGTCGCCCTCGCCTGGACGCCCGTCGTCGGCGCCGCCGCCGAGGGTGATGGACACCGGCGGCTCGGGGTCGCCGAGCAGGCGGGTGGAGTAGTCACTCTCGATCCGGTCGACGCCCGGGCCACCGTCGACCACGTCGGGCGACGCGGCCTCGTAGCCGTCGGGATGGAGCAGGTCGTCGCCGCTCCCGGCGTCGAGCCGGTCGGCGCCCGAGTAGCCGTCGAGCGTGTCGTTGCCGTCGCCGCCGAAGAGCTGATCGTCGTTGCCGTAGCCCTTGAGCGTGTCGTTGCCGGCCTCGCCGTGCAGCGTGCTCCGTTCCTCGCCGCCATCGATCTGATCGTCACCCGGGCCGCCGAAGACGGTCACGGGCTCCTCGACGCCGCTGGACACCGTGAGGCTGTCGTTGCCCTCCCCCAGCTCGACACGCACGCCGTAGGGGGCAGGGCAGATGATGTACGTGTCACTGGTCGAGTTGTTGTAGCAGTACTCCGAGTACTCGGTGAACCGCTCCACGGCGGAGTAGAGGCTCACGGACTCGTCCACGGGCCCGTCCTGGATCCCGAGGCGATTGGCTTCGCCCGGCTCGGCGCGCACGACGAGGATCTCGGCGCCCTCCGGCCCCTCGTAGACGGCGGTCCACGCGGAGGCGGCGGGGGGGGCGATGGCGGCCGACGCGGCGAGCGCCACGACGGCGGCGGACAGACGGCGGATGATGCGCATGACGATGGTCTCCTGTTCTGGGTTCAGGCGGCGCGGTAGCCGCAGTGCATGAGGCCGTCGGGATCCGCCGCCGCGCGCAGGCGCGACAGCCGGTCCTCGTCGGCAGGGGAGAAGGCGTCGCGGGAGGCGACGGGGCCGCCCGCGAAGTTCAGGTAGCGGCGCTCGGAGCTGTACGGCGCGAGCGCGGCGCGCAGGGCGGCGCTGCGCTCCATGATCGCTCCGGCCGCCTCAGGGCCGGCCGGGATGCCGACGGTGTGCAGCGCGTAGGCCGCGTCCAGCGTCGCCAGGGCACCGGCGTCCTCGGTCCGCCGGCCGAGGGCGCCGCCGAGGTGGCGCAGCTCGACGTTGACGAGCGGCGAGCCCGTTCCGGGCCCCGCGACGGAGAGCAGGGCGTCGAGGGCCTCCCCGGGGAGGACGTCGAGCAGGGCGTGGTCGGTGAGGCCGGGCGTCGGGCCCTCGGGGTCGCCGTGCAGCCGCAGGAGCCCTTCGATCGGCATCGGGCCGACGACGTCGAGCGTGGGACGGAGCGCGCGCAGCCCTGCCACGAGCTGGGAGCCGGCGGGCTCGTCGCCCAGGAACGCCAGCTGGACGTTGACCCACGCCCGGCCGCGCAGCGGCTCAGGCACCTCCGGAAAGGGCGGGAGCTGGAGCAGGCGGGCCATCGAGGTGAGCCCGTCCGGCGCGTCGGCGGTCAGCGCGCGCCAGGTCTCGAGCACCTCGGCGCTCTGCTCCCAGGGCCAGAACATCGCGCCCGCGTAGAGCTCGGCGACCGGCTCGAGCCGGAACTCGACGGCGGTGACCACGCCGAACTGCCCGCTGCCGCCGCGCAGCGCCCAGAAGAGCTCGGTCTCGTGCTCGGCGTCGGCGCGGCGGACCGCGCCGTCCGGAGTGACGAGCTCGATCGCAGTGACGTGGTTGCAGGCCAGGCCGTGGCGGCGGGCGAGGTAGCCGATGCCGCCGCCGAGGGTGTAGCCCACGACGCCCACGTCGGGCGAGGAGCCGGCCAGCGGCGCGAGCCCGTGGGCGGCAGCGGCCGGGACGACGTCCTGCCAGAGCGCGCCGGCGTTCGCCCGGGCGATCCGGGCGACCGGATCGATCTCCACGCCGGTCAGGGCCGAGGTGCGCAGCAGCAGCGTCCCGGAGAGGTCGCCGAGGCACTGGGCCGCGTGCCCCGTCCCCTGGACCGCGACGCGCAGGCCGGCCGCCCGCGCCGCGAGCAGCGCACGAGAGACGTCCTGCGCGCCGGCGGGCTCGACGACCGCCGCCGGGCGCTGGTCGACGGAGGCGTTCCAGGGGGCGCGGAGCTCGTCGTAGCGAGGGTCGCCCGGGCCAGCGACGGTCCCGGTGCAGGCGGCGCGCAGGTCGGAGAGGTCGAGGGTGGGTGCGGGCGGTGCGACGGTCATGCGGGCTCCTTTCGGATCGGGGTGGCGCAACCGTCGCCCGCGGCGGTTGCCCGGGTCTTGTCAAACGGCGGCAAGGTCGTGGCAAGGACGCCCGCTTGGGCTACGGTCCCGCACGATGAGCGACGCCACCCGGATCGAGCTGTGCGGCCGGCTGCGCGTCCAGTGGCGCGGCGAGCCGATCGAGGACGGGCTGCGCGGCAGGCAGGGCCGGCTGCTGTTCGCCTACCTCGTCCTCAACCGCGCCCGCCCGCTGCGGCGCGACGAGCTCGTCAACGCGGTGTGGTTCGAGGAGGCCCCGCCGGGCGTCGAGGCCCACCTCGCGCCGCTGCTGTCGCGCCTGCGGCGCCTCGTGGGCCCTGACGCCCTCGAAGGCCGCGGCGACCTGACCTTCTCCCTGCCCGAGGGCGCCTACGTCGACCTCGAGGCGGCCCACCACGACTACGCGCGCGCTCGCGAGCATCTCGCCGCCGAGCGGTGGGGCGAGGCGGCCGAGGCGGCGGGCGCCGCACTCGAGGTGGCGGGCCGCGGCCTCCTGCCGGGGCTCGAGGCGCCGTGGATCGAGGAGCGTCGCTCAACGCTTGCCGACCTGCGGGCTGAGGCCTTCGAGGTCGCCGCCCGCGCCGGCCTCGGGCAGGGCGGCGGTGCGCTGGCCGGCGCGCAGGCCGCGGCCCGCGCGGCGGTCGAGGCGGCGGCGCGCCGCGCGGCGGCGCACACGAGCCTGCTCGACATCCTGCGGGCGCGCGGCAACCTCGCGGAGGCGCTGCAGGCCTACGAGGAGCTGCGCGTGCTGCTGCGGGACGAGCTCGGCACGAGGCCCGGGCCGGGCCTCGTGGCGCTCCACGCCCAGATCCTGGCCGAAGCCGACTCGGCGGCCGGCACGGCCCCGAAAGCGCCCGCCCCGGTCTCTGCCACCGCCGCCCCGGCGCCCCCGCCCGCCGACCTCGTCGAGCGCGAGCGCGAGCTGGCCGAGCTCGCGGCGGTGCTCAGCGACGACGACCCCACGGGGCGCCTGGCAGTCATCGAGGGGCCGGCGGGGGTAGGCAAGACCCGGCTGCTGTCCGAGGTCCGCCGGCGCGCGGAGGAGCGCGGCACGCTGGTCCTCGCCGGACGGGCCGGCCAGTTCGAGCAGGAGTTTCCGTTCGGGGTGATCCGCCAGCTCTTCGAGGGCCAACTCGCCGAGCCGGCGCGGCGGGAGCGCCTGCTGAGCGGGGCGGCGGTGCCCGCGGCCGCGGTCTTCGGGCTCGGCACGGCGGGGGCCGAGCACGCCGACTCCTCCTTCGCGGTGCTGCACGGCCTCTTCTGGTTCACGGTCAACCTCGCGGGGGAGCAGCCCGTCCTGCTCACGGTCGACGACCTGCACTGGTGCGACCGTCCGTCGCTCCGGGCGATCGCCTACCTCGTCCGGCGGCTCGAGGGCCTCGAGCTTCGGATCGCCGCGACGCTGCGCACGGGGGAGGCGTCCGCCGATCCCGTCCTGCTCGAGGAGATGCTCGGCGACCCGGCGACCGTCTCGGTGCGGCCCGGCCCGCTCAGCGTCGAGGCGGCGACCACCGTGGTCCGCGACCGCCTCGGCGCGGACGCCGATCCCGACTTCTGCGCGGCGTGCCACGCAGTCACCCATGGCAACCCGCTCCTGCTGCGCCAGCTCCTGGCCGGCCTCAAGGACGACGGCGTCCGCCCGGACGCCGCGAACACGCCGGTCGTCCGGGAGATCGGCCCGCGCGCCGTGTCGCGCACGATCGGCCTGCGTCTCGCCCGGATGTCCGCCGACACGGTCACCGTGGCGCGCGCGATCGCGGTCCTCGGCGAAGGCGCGGAGCTGCCGGTCGTGTCGGCGTTCGCGGGGCTCGGGCTGGAGGAGACCGCCGCCGCCATGTCCGCGCTCGTCCGCGGCGAGGTCCTGCGTGACGCGCCGCCGCTCGACTTCGTCCACCCGCTGGTCCGGGACGCGGTGTACTCGCAGCTGCCGGCGGGGCAGCGCGAGCTGCACCACCTCCGCGCCGCCCGCGCGTTGGCCGACGCCCGGGCGCCCGACGACCAGGTGGCCGTCCACCTGCTCAGCGCCCCGCGCCGCGGCGACCCCTGGGTCGTGGACGCGCTGCTGGGCGCCGGCCGGCTCGCGGCCTGGGCGCGCGGCGCCACCGAGGCCGCCGTCGGCTACCTGCGGCGGGCCCTCGCCGAGCCGCCGTCCGCCGATCGCCGACCGGCGCTGCTGCTCGAGCTGGGGCGCGCGGAGCAGTCGGTGGACGCCGTCGCCGCATTCGGCCACCTCACCGAGGCCTACGACGCGCTTCCCGATCCCGCGCAGCGCCTCGAGGCGGCGCTCGAGCGCGCGTGGACCATGTTCTTCGTCGGCGATCCCCACGAGACGGTCGCCTTCGTCATGGACGTCGCGGCCGGTCTCGGGCCGGAGTCGGCGGACGAGCGCCGGGCGCTCGAGGCGATCGAGTACGTGGTGAGGATGGTGTGGGGCGTCGGCAGCGAGGCAAACGACCGCCTGCGCCACCTGCGCGAGGAACCGATCCCCGAGTCCGGGCCGGGCGCGAAGATGCTCGCCGCCTTCGTCGGGCTGGACTGGATGATCGACACCGGCCCGCGCGAGGCGTGCCTCGCCCTCGCCGCGCAGGCGCTCGAGGGCACGACCCTCGTCAGCCGCGACAACGGCCTGTTCATCCCGGGCGCCACCCAGGTCTTCGCGTGTGCGGACCATCCCGACGCGCTGCGCGTCTGGGATCCCGCCCTCGCGCAGGCCCATCGCCGCGGCTCGCTCTCGCTCACGCTGACCGTGCACCTGTGGCGGGGGTACGCGCTGCTGAAGCGGGGCGACGTCATCGACGCGGAGCGCTCGCTCGAGGCCGGCAAGGAGGAGCTCGAGCTGTGGGGGACCGGATCGCGTGTCAACGCGTACCACATCGCGTTCGTCGCGCAGTCCAAGCTCGAGCGCGGCGACGTCGCGGCCGCGCGGGCGGCCCTCGAGGAGGCCGAGGTGGCGGGCGCAAGCGATCCAGGACGCTTCGTGGGCCTGGTCTGGACGGAGATCCTGCTGGCCGAGGGCCGCGTCGCCGGCGCCTTCGACGCCGTCGACGCCGTCGGCCGCAGCGCGCGCCCCGAAGTCAATCCGGCCTGGCTGCCGTGGCGCGGCCTGAAGGCCCGGTGCCTGGCGGCGCTGGGCCGTAGCGAGGAGGCGCTCCCCCTGGTCGAGGAGGAGCTGGCGCTCGCCCGGCGGTGGGGCGCGCCAGCCTCCATCGGGCGGGCCCTGCGGATGCTGGCGCTCGTCGAGCCGGAGTCCGCGATCTCTCATCTGCGCGAGGCCGCGGCGGTCCTCGAGCGCTCCTGCTCGCGCCTCGAGCGGGCCAAGGCGAACGTGGATCTCGGCGCCGCGCTGCTGGCCGAGGACGACCCCGAGGCCGCACACGGGCCGCTCGAGCACGGCGCCGGCCTCGCGGAGGTGTGCGGCGCCGACGGACTCGCCGGCCGCGCCCGCGAGCTGCTGATGGCCGCCGGCGCCCCCGAGGAGGTCCCCCCGCTCTCCGGGGTCATCGCGCTCACCGACGACGAGCGGCGCGTCGCCTACCTGCTCTCCCAGCGGCGCGACGAGCGGACGATCGCCCAGATGCTCTACCTCACCCCGCACGAGGCGGAGGCCCGCATCGCCACCGCGCTGCGCAAGCTCGGCACGGCTGAGCCGCAGGAGCTCAGCCGCGCGCTGGCCGCCGCGCCGGCGTAGCGCCGGCGTAGCGCCGGCGCGGCGGCCGCGGCTCACGGCCCGAGCACCGGATCCGGCCCCCAGCGGCCTACGATTCGCGCGATGTACGACCCCGCGCGGGAGTACGCCCGCCTGGAGCGCGCGCTCGCCGGCGTCGAGCCGCCGTTCGCGCTGATCGACCTCGACGCCCTGTGGGCCAACGCGGACGACGTCGTCCGCCGCGCCGCGGGCAAGCCGGTCCGCCTGGCCACCAAGTCGCTGCGCTGCCGGCCGCTGCAGGACGCGGCGCTCGAGCGCCCCGGCTTCCGCGGGCTGATGACCTTCACGCTGCCCGAGACGCTGTGGCTGCACGGGCTCGGCCACCGCGACCTGCTGCTCGCCTACCCGAGCGCCGACCGCACGGCGTTCGCGGCGCTCGGGCGGCTGGAGGGCGAGGGGCGGCCGATCGTGATGGTCGACGGCGTCGAGCAGCTCGACCTGATCGCGCGCGCGGTCGGCGGGTCGCCGGCCGCGCCGATCCGGGTGTGCATCGAGTTCGACACCTCGCTCGAGCTGGGGCGCGGGCGGGCGAGCGTGCGGATCGGGACCAAGCGCTCGCCGCTGCGCACGCCCGAGGCGGTCGTGGCGCTCGCGCGGGAGGTCCTGAATGAGCCGGGCTTCGAGCTCGCGGGGCTGATGGGCTACGAGGGCCACGTCGCCGGCGTGGGCGACCGCCCGGGCAACCCGGCGATGGGCGCGGCGGTCCGGCGGATGCAGCGCGCCGCGCGGGCACAGCTCGCCGAGCGGCGCGCGGCGGTGGTCGAGGCGGTCCGCGCGGTGGCCGACGTGCCGCTGGTCAACGGCGGCGGGACGGGCTCGCTGGAGAGCACGGCGGCCGAGGACGCGGTCACCGAGGTCGCCGCGGGCTCCGGCCTCTACGCGCCCGCGCTCTTCGACCGCTACGCGAGCTTTCGCCTGCGCCCGGCCGCGATGTTCTGCCTGCCGGTCGTGCGCAAGCCGTCGGCCGGGGTGGCGACCGTCCTCGGCGGTGGCTATCTCGCCTCGGGCGCGGCGGGCGGCGACCGGCTGCCTCCCTGCACCTGCCCTCCGGTCTCCGGCTCACCGGCTCGGAGGGCGCCGGGGAGGTGCAGACCCCGCTCACCGCCGCGGCCGGTGACCTGAAGGTCGGCGACCGGGTCTACCTGCGCCACGCGAAGGCCGGCGAGCTGTGCGAGCGCTTCGCCTCCTGCAGCTCGTGGCCGGCGACCGCGTCGTTGAGGAGATCCCCACCTATCGCGGCGAGGGGATGGCCTTCCTGTGACGACCTGCCGTCGGCCTCAGGTCAGGCGATGCGCTTGTCGGCGTACATCTCGGCGTCGGCCGCGGCGATGATCTCCTCCGCGTCCGCGCTGCCGTCGAACATCACGAATCCGATGCTCGCCGTCACCCTCACGCGCTCGCCGGTGAACCGCTGCGAGTGGCGGATGATCGCGTTCTTCAGCGTCGCGACGACGGTCTCGGCCTGCTCGGCCGAGGCTTGCGGCAGGACGATCGCGAACTCGTCGCCGCCGAGTCGCCCGAGGATGTCGGTCTTGCGCAGTCGCTCCCTGAGTCCGCGGGCGATCCCGCAGAGCAGCTCGTCGCCGGCCTTGTGGCCGAACGTGTCGTTGACCGCTTTGAAACCGTCGAGGTCGAGTAGGAGCACCGCACCGCTGCGCCGATAGCGACGGGCGCCGGAGACCTGGCGGTCGAGCTCCTCTTCGAAGCCTCGCCGGTTGTAGACGCCGGTGAGATGATCGCGGCGCGCCATCTCCTCCAGGCGATCTTCGCCCTGCTTGCGCTCGGTGATGTCCTGGATCTGGGAGATGAAGTACATCGGTTGGCGGGCGGAATCGCGGACCAGCGACACGTTGAGCTGCACCCAGACGATCCGTCCGTCGGCGTGCAGGTAGCGCTTGTCGATCTGATAGGTCGCGACCTCATCGGCGATCGTCCGACGCACGAACTCTTCGTGGGAGCCGAGATCGTGCGGGTGGGTGATGTCCTGGAAGCGCAAATCCATGAGCTGAGCCTGCGAGTAGCCGACGATCTCGCACAGCGAGTCGTTGACCTTCATCCAGCGGCCTTCGAGAGAGACGAGCGCCATCCCGATCGGCGCCTCTTCGAAGGAGCGGCGGAACCGCTCTTCGGCATCACGCAGCGCGTGCTCGTCAGCCACACGGCGCGTGATGTCGTGGACGGTGGCCGACATCAGCACCGGCCTGCCGCCGGAGCCGTGGATCACGCGGCGGCGCCCGTGAACCCAGCGGACGTCTCCGTCGGGACGCACGAGGCGATAGTCGCTCTCGCTCACGCCGACCTCGAGCGTCTGCCGGATGCTCTGCGCCCACTGCGCGCGATCCGCCTCGTGCACGAGCGCCGAGAACCCATCGAGGGTCGTCGGATGCTCCCCTCGAGCGAAACCGGCCATCCGGCAGAGCTGGTGCGACCACGTGACCTGGTCGGTGGCCAGATCGCACTCCCACGAACCCACCTCTCCGATCGCCTGCGCGTCGGCCAGTCGCCGCTCGCTGGCGGCCAGGGCCTCGTCGGCGGCCTTGCGCGCGGTGATGTCGAGGACCTGGGCGATGAAGCAGCGCGCGGCGCCCTGTGCGTCGAGCAGGAGCGATACCGACAACGAGACCCAGACCACCTGACCGTCGGCGTGCAGATAGCGCGTCTCGGTCTCATGGACGGCCGACTCCCCGTCGCGAAGGCGCCGGACCCCCTCCAAGGTGTCTTCGATGTCGTCGGGGTGGGTCAACTCGTCGAAGCGCATCCCCACCAGCTGATCCTCGCTGCGGCCCAGCAACGCGCAGAGCGCCGGGTTGACCTGCGACCAGCGGGGGTCGTCGAGAGTCGCCAGGCACATGCCGACGGACGCATGCGTGAACGCGCCGCGGAACATCGCGTCGGCCTCGCGCAACGCCAGCTCGTGCGCCCGGCGCTCGCTGATGTCGCGCAGGAACGCGTTGAACGTCGGCTCCTCGCGGCTTCCGACCGCGGCGATCGTCAGCTCGACGGGGACCGAGCGCCCGTCCCTGGCGACGCCCTCGACCTCGACCGGCCGATTCAGGATGCGCGTTTCACCCGTCTGCAGGTACCGGGCCATGCCACGCTCGTGATCGCGGCGCAACTCCGGCGGGACGATCAACTCCGCGACCGTGCAGCCGAGCGCCTCTTCACGCGACCAGCCGAACATCTGCACGGCCTGCAGGTTCCACTCGGTGATCCGCCCACCGCGATCCATCGAGACGAACGCGTCGGGCGCGTGGTCCAGCACCGCCTGCAACTGCGCCGCCCTGAACCCACGGGGATCTCCGAGCTCGTCGCTCACTGGTCCACCCTCACCCATCCAATCCCCTGCACGGATCGTCGAAAGCCGCTCTTTGCGGACAAAGACGTCGCGACCGGGGCGAGCGCCGTTGGGTTTGCCCTATACGGAACGGTAGCCGATCGCGGCAGCGTCGGCTTGGTTGACCCGTTCTCGGCAGACGCACACCGGAAGGAGCGGTTTCTTGGCGGCAGGGAGGTTCGGGCGACGGCTGACGACCACGCTGGGCACCGACCCGGAGGACCGGATCGCGGCGCTCGTCGACGCCCACGGCGCAGCCCTCCTGCGCGTCGCGCGCCATCACTCCCTGTGCGTCGACGACGCCAACGACGCCTACCAGCGCGCGCTCGAGATCTACCTCCGCCGCCTCGACACCGTCGATCCCGCCACCGAGGGCGCCTGGATGAAGGTCGTCACGCACCGCTAGTTCGGCACACGGCGCATGTCACACCGCAGCGGGACCAGGAACGAGCGTTATTGCTTTCGAGGCGGCGCCTTCAAGCTGATCGTGCGCGTCGTCTCCGCGCCGTTGCCCTTTCGGGGATCAGCCGCAGAACGACCTGGAGCTTCCCAGCCTTCCGCAGCGCGGCGCGGCCCTTGGCCGTGAGCTTGACCCTAATGGTCCGCCGGCTGGCAGTGACGCCGTAGCGCCCGAACGCGACCTTCCGGCTTCCCCGTCTGGTAGTCACCTCGAACCGGCCGGCGCAGCGCCAAGGCCTTTCAGGTCACGGCAACGTTGAAGGTGCCCTTCCGGGTGACCACGCGTCGAGAACCTCTCCTGTCGCGAGCAGGCGCTCGAGGTCGACCTCGAAGCCGCCGGCGTCAAGGACGCGGTCGGTCATCGGCGCCCAGCGGCCTCCCGCGGCCGCCTCGATCGCCTCCCGCCCGAGCGTGGTTCAGGCGGAGACCGCCGGCTTCCGCGTCGACGATGCCGCCTAAAGACGAGGAGGCGAACGACGCGCCTGGAGGGTGCGCCGCGGGTCGCGCTGCTCCGGGTCGAGTTCGCCGAGGGCAATCGCCTCGGCCGCCTCGACGAGCCGGTGCCCGTCGCCGAGGTCGCCGAGGTCGCCGAGCCGACCTTGGACAGTACGGCCGAGTGGGTTCCGCGCCTCGACGGGCACCGCCGTTGCGAGCCCGACCGCCACGAGCGCGTCGAGGGGGCCCTCGCCACCGTCGCCCAGCGGGCAATGCTCGGCGACCATGCCGGCGTCGCGCACACCGTCGGCGAGCGCCCGCGCGGCGTCGATCGCGGTGAGCGAGCCGCGGAACTTGTCCGGTGCGCAGACGACGTGACCGCCGGTGGCCGGCTTTCCGGTCTTGGTCGGCACGTTGTGCGCGCGGGGACCGTGGCGCGCCCGCTCACCAAGGAAAAAGCGATCCGCCAGGCGCACCGAGAAACGCTACGTCCCGCGTGGCTCTGTGCGGCGCGCAAGACGGGCGGTTCCCGCCCGTTCGGGCGACGGCCGTCGTTGCGCTGGTGCGCGACGGAGCGTCCGCTGCGAGAATCCGGTTCATCACTCGTGTGCCCTTCACGCTCCGGTCGCCGGTCGTACGGAAGCCCCGCGATCAGGGCTCGCAGGACCGCGGACCGAACGAGGAGCGGACCGTGTCACCGAAGTCGCCGCCGCGCAGGACGAAGGCCAGCTCGGAGCAGGGCCTCGACGACGCGCCGCGGGCCGTCAAAGTTGCATTGGCGGTCGCAGGCGGACTAGTGAGCGGAGCGGCTTGGGTGGCGCTGGTCGGGGCAGGCGTCTTCCTCGTGCGGATGTCGGAGCTCGGCGTGGCGTCGTTCGCGTCGGTAGCGATGATCCCCAACGAGCATCGGCTGCTGGTCGGCGCTCGCTTCGCTCTTCCACCGCTCCTGCTGGCGCTCGTGTTCTTCGTGCTGGTGCTCACCGATCGGTCGCGGCAGGTGCGTAAGCGGCGCCACAACGAACCGGGCCACCTCCCGCGAGCGGTGCTCGTCCTCGGATCGGCGCTCGCCGTCCTCGCCGTCGTCACCGTTCTGCGAAGCAAGACGGTGCCCGACAACGTGCAGGGCGTTCTCGTGGTGCTGATCGGGCTCCTCACCCTGCTGACGGCGTTCGCGATCCGAGAGGCTGACGGGTACTTCGCCGCCGCGGCGGTCTGGTTCGCCGCGGTCGGGCTCTCCGTCGGGATCTTCGCCTACGCCTACGAGCGGTTTCGCCCGACCCGTCTCGACCTCGCCGCGGTGCTGCGGACGGACGGGTCGGTCGTGTCCGGCTACTACCTGTCTACCAGCGCGAAGGGGGTGCTGCTCATCGAGGCGGTACGTCCGCTGCGACCGTCGGACCTTTCCCCTCGCCGCACGAAGGCGCGCCTCGGGTCAGAGCTAGGTCGCTGCACGAATACCGAGGCGGTCAGCGCACTCGCCGACGGCCGAGACTGCTACTTCAACGAGCTGGTGACGGTACCCGACGCACAAGTCGCCAAGCTGGTGCTCGGGCCCCGGTCGGTCCGGGTCGACGCCAGCGGTTACGACGCCGCGCGCAAGCTCGCCTACCGGGCGCGGCAGCGGACTCGAGAGCTGCCGGCCCCGAAGCCGACCGCAACGCCCACCGCCCGCTGAACCGACCCGGTCAGGGAGTCTCTGCCGCTCGGTCAGTCGTGGCCGGCTCTGCTGGCAACCGGGCGAGCAGCAGGTCGACGACCTCCTCCCGGGTCACGTCTGGGTCGAGTTCGACCCGCTCGACGGCCGGGCCCAGCGCCTCCCGGTGCCGGGCGTACAAGGCATGCATCCGCTCAAGCCGCTCGAGCGTCATTTTCGCCTCGAAGTCGCGGCCGCGCCGCCGGACGCGCTCCAGGCAGGCCCTTGGCGGCAGGTCGAGCCACAGGACGAGATCCGGCAGCCGGTGATGTCCGTCGTAGAGCCGGTCGAACACCGTCTCGAACGCGGTGAGGTCCTCTCCGCGGAGCATGTCGTAGGCGAACAGCAGGTCCTTGCCGGGCGAGAAGTCGGACACGACGGTCTCGTCGCGAGGCACTCGCCGCCAGCCTGCGAAGTGGACCACCAGGAACGCCAGCTCGACTTGAAGGTCGTGGCGGTCCGCGTCGTCGTAAACGGCGTCGAGGAACGGGTGCTTGTCGGTCGACTCAATCAGCGGCCGGGCGCCGAGCCGGTCGGCCAGCAGCCTGGCGCTGGTCGTCTTGCCGGCGCCGGGTAGACCTTCGAGGGCGACGATCATCGGTCCGTGAGCATCGCAGCCGCCTCGGGCGGCTCACTCGAGCGCCGCGATCCTGGCGCGCAGCCGGCGGATCTCGGCCTGTGCCGCTCGGTCGCGGTCGTCGATGCGCTCGCGCAGCTCGGTCACGTCATCACGGCTAGCGAGCCGCTCGGTCCGGGCCTGCACGTAAAGCGCTAGGAACCCGAGCGAGGTCAGGAAGACGCCGATGATCCCGACCACCCCGTAGCGCTGGAGCCGGCGGACGTCGTCGCGAAGCGGCTTGACCGACGACTTGGGGCGCTTGGCGCGCAGGTAGCCGTAGATCGGCTCGCGCCACTCCGGGTCGCCGTCCTTGAACAGCTTGACGTCCTCGAGGTGCCTGGGCGCGGGCTTGTGGCCGATGACGTTGCCGAGCTCCTCGACGTCGTCGATTTCGTCGCGCCACTGAAGCGCCTTGCCCGGCCGCAGCGGCGGGGCGGTCTTGACGAAGTCGATCTTGGCGAACTCCTGCCCGAGCCGAATGTAGATTGGGTCGTTGGAGATGTTGTGCAGCGGGCAGCTCAACGCGCCTTGGAATCCGGGGTCGACTTGCGGGCCGGTGCCGAGCAGCAGGCCCTCGTAGATGAAGTCGATGGCGAGGTCGAAGCGCCCGACGATGTAGTGCGGCAGGCGCAGCACCTGCTCCATGGAGACGAACGCGATCGAGTTCGGCGGGATCTCAAGCCACGGGTCCTCCTCGGACAGCAGGTGGTCGGAGCCCTCCACCATGCACCTGCGCCCGAGCGTGAGCTCGTACGCGGCCGGTTTGAGCAGGCGGTCCTCGAACCGCAGGATCATCCCGCCAACGAGGTGCTGATAGGCGACGATGTACTCGCTGGTCAGCATCCCCTGGACGTCGGGCAGCGGGTCGTCCCAGTAGGCGCGCGTCAGCGGCGCGTCGTCGGCCCAGAACTCCTGTCGCCAGTACTCGAGCCGGGCTCGCTCCATCGAAGGATCCTATGCCGCCGGCCAAACGATGCCGCCGGCGGGCGGGGTCAGGGCCGAAGGGCGGTCAGCACCTCACGGGCGCGGTCGAGCTTCTGGCCGAGTTTCGGCAGCGCGTCGTCGACGGCCTGCTCGAGCCGGTCAAGCTCGCTCGATTCGGCCTCGTCGAGTCGCCCGACGCCCACCGGGAGGTCCACCTGAAGGCGGACGACCTCAACGCGTCGCAGCGGCATGGTCACGAGCATCCGCTCGGTCGGGATCTGTCCGATGACGTCACCGACTAGTGCGCCGTAGCGGGCGCGACCCGACCGGGTCCGCAGGCTGCGCGAGCCAGACGGCGGCTTCGGTAGTCCGGTGCCGATGGACACCACGAAGCCGACCGGCCCGTGGTCGGTCGCCGAGTCGCGGATCTGGTCGATCGCCGTCTGCGTCGGGTTGTTCGCCCAAAGTCCGCCGTCCAGGTAATAGTCGCCGGCGAGCTTCACGGGAGGCAGGTAGGACGGGGCGGCCGCGCTGGCCATGAGGACCTCGGCCAGCGGCAGCCCGGCGACCGCGTCGCGCTCGTCGTCGTCGTCGTGGCGGTTGTCGAGGACGCGACCCGCGCGGGCCTGCTCCGCGGTGACCGGGACGATGAGGCGCTTGGGCGCGTCACCGAAGCGTCGGTCGCCAACCACCCCCTTGATGGCCTCTCTCAGCGTGTCATCGCGGTAGCGACTGCCGGTCCGCATGAGCCGCCGGTGTCGTCTGATCCAACCGTCGGCGAAGACGTCTTCTCCGAGCTGCCGGTACAGCTTGGCGATCTCCTCGCCGTTCTTCGGCTGGTCCGTGCCGAGCGCGGCCGCGACGACGAGCGCTCCGGTGGACGTGCCGGCACCGACCGAGAAGTAGTGCCCGAGCGGGTTGGGAAGCCTCTTCTCGACTTCCTGGAGCAACCTGGCGGCGACCAGACCACGCATGCCGCCGCCGTCGACGGACAACAGCGGCCAGATCCGGCTGCGGCGCACCGGGAACCGGCCCAGGATCATCGGGAGCTTGGCTGTCTCCTGATCGATGCGGTCCCGCTCGGCCATCAGCTTCCGGAATGCGTCGAGGACGTCCCTCTCCCGCGGCGCGGGGACCTCGATCTCGATCAGATCTTCTTCGTCGTCGTCGCTCATGCGGCCCGTTGTGCCCGCTTCATCAGCGGTTGCGTCGCCCGGTTGGGCGAGCGCGCGACGGGGCGCGTCACCGCTCTGGTGCGGGGAGCGGGTGTCGCCAGCGTCGGGCCGGGTCGAACCGGGGCGCTCGCCAGTCGGCCGGGTCAACACGGTCCGGGTCGTCGAATCGGCGCGCCGTCTCGACATCGGCGAGGACATCGGCGGCGTCCTGGCCGGTGGTGCTGACGAAGTCGATCCGGCCAAAGCGCTCGCCCACGGTCAGGGTGATCGCCTCGCCGGTGAGGTTGTGCACCGGGCAGCACAGGTACCCCTGGAAGCCAGGATCGACCTGCGGACCGGCTCCCATCAGCAGCCCACGATGCACCAGGTGGACGCTGAGGCCGATCCGGGCGACCAGGTAGAGCGGCAGGACGATCGCCTCGGCGGGGACGAGCTTCGCCCACCCGCCCGACCCCACCACGACCGGCGCCCCATGCTCGTACTCGCGGAGCTCCCCGTCGACCTCCGCGTGGGTCCCGAGCGTCAGGCCGTATGAGGCCGGCTTGAGGTTGCGGTCGTCGTAGGGGCGGATCATCCCGAACGCGGCGCACAAGAGCCGGATGCGGTCGCCGCCCAGCACCCCGCCGGGCTGGCCGCGGGTCGGGTCGCTGTAGTAAGAGCGCGGCAGGTCGAGGTCGGCCGGCTCGGCCCACCAATCCGCGCCGCCGGATGACGCCGTCACGGCGTGCGGCCCGCGGCGCGGAGAGCCGGGATCCCCACGCTGACGTCGCGGTCGATGAACGCGCCGCCGCCCGGGCCGGTGAACAGGTAGGGGACGGGCACGCCGAGACGGACCTCGAGCTCCTGCACGAACGCCTGAGATAGCCCACTGAGGCTCCGACCACGCGCTCGCGTCGCGGTCGGCGGCGTCGAGGTAGTCGAGGCCGTGAACGGCGAGGGCGGTCGGGCGGTTCAGGCGCACGGCGTGGGCCGCCTGCCGCCAGTCGAACTCGGCCACCCGCCTCACGCGGCCCGTGACCGTCGTGTGCTCTTCGACGGGACCCTCGAGTCCTGCGCGGGCGGCGACCTCCGGCCATGACAGCTCGCCCGGCAGCGGCCCCGACGCCCCCGCCACCCGGATCGGGAACGTCCGCAGCACCATGACGATCTCGTCGACGAGCAGCGGCGACAGCCCCGCCTCCGCCAGAAAGCCGGCCGCGGTTGTGTCCCGGGCGGTAACGTGCGGATACGGGCCGTGATGCAGCGACAGGCCGGCTCCTGGGTGCCCTCGACGATGACCGTGGCCCCGCGGTCGACGGCGTCGTTGAGCTCGACGGCGACGTCGCAGACCATGTCGGCCAGGCGAGGATCGTCTTGGGCGAGCGCGACGTCCGGTCCGCGCATCGCCTTGCGGGTCAGAGCGGCACCCGTGCCGGTCTCGGTGGAGCCGATCCAGGGTCCGAGCCGCTCGTCTCGCTCCCGGCGGCGGTCGTCTTCGCCGACCAGCACGGCGCGGCGGTCTACGCCGACCCGTGAGGGGTCGATGGAGAGCCGGTCGATCTCGTCGAGAAGCAGTTCGGCGTCGACTTGCATCCCGGCGCACAGCAGCAGCCGGGTGCCGGGACTCGTCGCGGCGGCCGGGAGCTGGCGGAGCAGCGCATGGCCGTCGGCGCCGTGGGAGGTGTGCCCGGCGTTCGGGCCGCCGCAGCGGGCCGCGACGACGTCCCGGCCCTTCGCGGCCAAGTGGGAGACGAGCTTGCCCTTGCCTTCTGAGCCGTACTGGCCGCCGACGACGATGGTGAGGCTCATCAGCCCTGCCGGGTCGGTCGACGCCTGAGGAACGCGCGGGCGGCGTCGGCGAGATCGAGCGCGTCTATGGGGCGCTGCTCGTCGAACAGCGACGGCTTGCGCGGCCCGCGCCACCCGGCGGGCTGCACCCACATGGCCCGCAGGCACGGGCCGTGCTCGGCGAGCGCCTGATGGTAGGCGTCGACGGACTCAAGGACGACCAAGGGGCGCTCTGCGGTCGAGTCGGTGACGGTGTCGACGTGCGGGCGGCGCAGCGTCCGTGCGAGGCGGCGGGCGTCCGGGCCGACGAGCGCATCGGACCTCTTCGCCGGCCGAGCAGGGCGGCGCGTCGGGGATCGCGTCGGCGTGCGGGACGATCATCAGGTTCTCCTGCGGAGATCCAAGCGGCTCGTAGTGGTCGGCGAGGTAGAACGCCCCGACCGTCGCGCTGGTCGCCGCGTCGAGCTCGTCGTGCGTGACGCGAGCCGGGGCCGCAGGCCCCGGACCCCGAATCGGACGAGCCCGGCGCGCAGGTGCCGCTGGCTGGCGCGCTTGCGGGGGATGCGCATGACGTCCTGGGCGGCGCCCGGATAGCTCTCGATGACTTCGACGCCCTCGGCGCGCAGAGCGCCAGCGAGCCGCATGCCGCGGACGGTGAGCGCCTGCATGCTCTGGATCAGGCAGGGATAGACGTTGACACCGCGGCGTTTGAGCTCGCGTTCGCTTTCGCGCATGATCCCGCCGACGGCGCGGCACGGGCAGTCGTCGGAGGCGCAGTGGCGCCCGCTCGGCAGCGAGAGCGGCGAGTCGATCGACACCAGCCGCGGTCGGCACGCCAGCGTGCGGGCCAGCAGCTCGGCGTCAGAGCCGACGAGCCCGGTGATGACCTGGTCGCCTTCGAGCAGCGCCCAGCCGCTCGGCTTGGTCTGCGAGCCGGTCAGGTCGATCCCCACCACCCGTGCGAGCGGGTCGCGCATCCGGGCATGCAGCGCACCGAGGGTGAACGCGGCGGTGACGAGCTGGCGCGCGGGGAGCTTGACTCGGCCTCGACCTACATGGAGCTGGCGGCCGCGGCGCCGGACGGCCGGCAGCGGCTCGAGGTCGCGGACGGGCGGCTCGTAGCGCCACGGCACCCAGGTCTGGTGCAGCAGCTCGAGCGCAAGCTGGTCGGTGTCATCGGGCTCGGGATAGGCGACGAGCTCGTGACGGAGCTGGTCGCAGACGAGCTGTGCCAACGGCCGCAGGACAAGGGTGTCGGCGGCGTTGTAGAGCACGAGCTGCGCGAGCGCTTCGAGGTCGTCGTCGTGCTCGTAGTCGGCCCAGAGCACGGTGGCCGCGTAGCCGGAGAGGTCCTCGAGGCTTTCCGCGCGGCGCAGTTCCGCGAGGCGCTCGACGGTCTTGAGCGGTCCGGCAAGCCCGACGCGGCGCGCGAGGAAGCGCAGGTCGAGGTGCGCAGCGGGAAGTCGCAGCTCCGGGAAAGTGCGGTGCAGGAACGGCAGGTCGAAGCGGGCGCCATTGAACGTCACCAAGCCGCCGGCGTCGGCGAGCAGCTCGCGGGCGTCGTCGAGGTTGGCGCCGCGGACGAACGTCTCGTAGCGGCCGTGGTGCTCGATGCCAATGACGGTGACGTGATCGTAGACGGGCGACATGCCGGTCGTCTCGATGTCGACGGACACGAACCGGTCTGAGAAGTCGGCGAAGGTTCGCCACCGCTCCGAGCTCGGCAGCCACTCGTGGAAGTAGTTGAGGTCCTGCCGGGCGTGTGCGTGGTCGGAGGCGTCAAGCCGGCCGAGGATCTCCGGGCGGTCCGCCCATGGCGTGCCGCGGAGCGCCTCCCAAGTGTCGATGCCGGCTTGCCACAGCCGGCGTTCGGTGCGGGCGCCGATGCCGGCCAGGTGCACGAACGTGGAGTGCAACAGGCCCGTCGCCGACGCCGACGGCGCCTTGGAGATCGGGACGCTCATGCGGCGAGCCTATGCGAGGTCCACGACGGCCGGGAGCGCGTCGCGTCGGGCGCCCAGTCGGGCGCCCAGACGCCCGTCCGGATCTCCGCACCGAGCAGGAGGTAGCATAGTGCATGCACAACGAAATCCACTTGGGAGCGATCTGCTCTCAATATGGGAGCAGTTTACAGCGGGGACCGGATGGAGGACGAAGAGGCCGATGGCGTGCTGCTCCACAAGCTGCCCCGCGACTCCGTGGGGGTGCGCGCGTGCGCTCCCATCCGGGCGACCTTCGCCGAGTTGCGCAGCCGGGCGATCGAGGCCGGTTGTGGCCAGGTGACGCGTGACGAGCTGTTCGCCGCGCTCGTGGCGCAAGCCGACATCGCCGACGACGCAGCGCTCAAGGAGTCGGTCGAGCGCTGGCGCTCCCTGCGAGCCGAAGAACCGCCCGCGGAGTCGCCGGCGGACGACTAGCGCTCCCCGTCAAGTGCCGCCAGTCTGAGGGGTCAAAACGCACGAGTGCTTCATTTCAGACGCGCGTCACGTCGATGACGCGACCCTTCTGAATGGTGACTGCGTGCCGAAGATCGGGATGGCGTTCAGTCCCGCGTCGGTGGCTGCGATGGGAACGGCGCCGACGCGCAGTCCCGGCGTAGCTGTCGGGGTGATGGTTGAGCGCAGGCGGCGAGTGCGGTGGGAAGCACCTCGCTGTAGCAGGTGTCGCCGATCTTGTAGTCGATCCGAATGCCCGGAATCACGTAGCGGCCGGGCTTGTCGGCTCGGAAACCGAAGATCAGCTCGACGCCGCGGCGCCCTTCCCGAGTCGCGAGCTCGAGCCCGGAAGCCCTTCAGGGGACGGTCGTGCGCCACGAGGCGATGGCGGTCCGACGGATGCGCTCCGGCTCGGTCAGCGGCGAGGAGCTCGACTTCGACGCGCGCGTCGACGACGCGATCCCCCAGCTCGAGGAGCGTCTCGCCCAGGCGGAGCGCTCGGCCCGGTCGGCCGAGGTCCTGCGCCGGCTCAAGCCCGACGAGGCAACCGCCCTGCTGCTCAAGGCCGAAGGGCACTCGTACGTCGAGATCGGCGAACGGCAGGGCTGGAGCTACACCAAGGAGGCGGCGAGGCCGTTCACGTCGTCCAGCTGCTCGGCCAGCTGGCCCCGCACGCGAAGCTGCTCCTCACGAAGCTCATCGAGTTCCGCCCACTGGCCCTCGGGGAGCCAGGTCGCGGCGGTGGCGTGGCCCTTGAGTCTCTCGAGCGAGGCGGACCTGCGTCGTCCGATCGCTCGGCATCGGGAGCGCGATCGGGCTCACGGGGGTCCACGGCGTCATGTGGGGGCCTCCGCTGGGTCGTGTGACCACCGAGCGTGACGGTCCTCCCGGACGGCAAGGCGCCGTAGTGGACTACTCGACCAAGTCATCCCCGAAGCGCTGCTTCGCTGCGGTCCAACTCTCGTCCGCCTGCGCCTTGACCTTGCGGGCCTCGACGCGGTTCTCGGCTTCGACGTCGGCGATCTCGTCCTGGGTCGTGTCGTCGTCCGGGACCGGGATGTACATGGCGTGCACGTCGGCCGGCGTCAGTCGCGGGTGTGTGTTGCCGCCAGCCATGTGCTTGGTCTGCGTGAGCGTGAGCCGCGAGCGCAGGATCGCCGCCAGGTACTCGCCGCGGGCGCCCTCATTGGGACGCAGGACGAAGAACTCTGGCGAGCACACCCCGTCGACGTCGGCGAGGTGCACCTTGTTGAGGTACGGCCGGAGCTTCCCGAACAGCACGTCACCCGCCTTGAACTGGACGACGTCGCCGGTAGGCAGGTCGTCCTCGTCGGTGCCTGGCAGCAACTCGCCCGTGTCGCGCTCGACGTTCGCGAGGCCGACGTAGAAGTCGGTCGGCTTCATGCCCTTCTGCTTGGCCTTGACGAACGTCGCCACTTGGTCGAGCGGGTAGGCGGGGTGCTCGCCGTCGAGGATCGCCCGCGCGGTGAGCACGCGCTCGGGGTGGAAGAACTCGGCGTTCAGTCGGCCGCCGGCGATGAGCCCGCTGCGCCGGACCGCCCAGGACATCGGGTTGGTGGACGGTGGTCGTTCGAGCCCGAGGCGCTGCGCGACCTCTTGGTCGCCCTGGGTGAGCAGGTTGCGGACCGCCTTCATGCGCTGGCGGTAGTGCTCCCAGTGGCCGTTGAGGTCGTCGACCATCGCCTTCTGCGCCGCCGGGTCGGGGTGCGGGACCATCAGCTCCTTGATCTCCTCGGAGTTGATGTTGGTCATCAGCGCCTGTCTACTGAAGCGGTTGATCTGGACGCGCCCGACGTCGGAGTTCAGGAACCGGGCCAGGAACTCAGGCAGATACTCGCCCTGATCCTTGATCCGCACGCGGATTACGTAGGACGCGAAGATCCACGAACCCTCCTGCCGGAAGACCGCGCACTTCCCGACGAGGTCCTTCGAGCCGTTGGTGCGCGTGAAGCACAGGTCGCCCTTCTTCAGCAGGTACTTCTCCTGCTCGTCCTCGTCGAGCGTCGTGTACTTCAGGAGGTCGAGGTCCCAGTCGCCGTCCTGGAGGTTGGTCATGCGGAGCATCGGCGTGCCCACTGCCTCCTCGACCGCCTTGGAGGAGCTGCCGTACTGGACTTTGCTCGTGAGGTCCCCGAGGCGGCTGAGGGGATGGCGAAACCGGCCGAGCAGGTCGGTGACCGTCGGTTCCATGCGGGCGTAGTTGACGTCGGCGCGCACGGCGAGCTGCGAGCGCGGGATCGCGAAGCCGAGCGCCGGGCGTGGTGGGGCGAGCGCGCTCACGCCGGCTGCTCCTCGACGATCTCCTCGGGCAGGAACGGCGTTGGGTCGGCGAGGAACTCGCGGAAGTTCTTTGCGATCTCCGGCAGGTCGCTGGCGGTCTTGCGACCGGTGGCGTCGTAGCCGATCTTCTCCGGTGCCGCCATGAACGTCGGCTCGTCGTCGCTGATCGTCTCGCCGTCGGCGCGGCGACGCATGACCACAACGCTCGCTTTGACGGTGGTCCCGTAGTGCGCGAACGCCGAGGCGGGCAGCGAGACGATCGCCTGGGTCTGGAACCGCTCGCGCATGAACTCGCGCACGTAGGCGAGCGTCTTGTTGTAGAGGACGCCGTCGGGCAAGACGATGCCGACACGCCCGGTTCCGGGCTTGAGCAGCCCCCAGACACGTTCGATGAAGACGATCTCCGTCTTCTGGCTTTCGCGGGGCTCGCGGGTCTTCTTCTTGCCCTTCGGCGCCTTCTTGCCGAACTCGTACTCCTCCAGCCACGAGGCGTCGGACAGCTCGACAGCCGCGCCGAACGGCGGGTTCGTCAGGACGACGTCGAAGTTGCCTGCCCTGAGCTCGCGGTTGGCGGCGGTGAGGTGCTTCATCGGCTGGAGCGCGTCCTCGCAGACGACATTCGAGTGGCCGTCGTCATGGAGGATCATGTTCATCTTCGAGACGCGGCAGATCTCCTCGTTGACCTCGATGCCGTGCAACTGGGTCATCGCGAAGTCGTGCCAGTGCGCGTAGTGCTCGCTGGTGTTCGGCGCGTAGAACTCGTCGGCCTCCGCCCGGACGGCGTCCAGCGCGTAGAGCAAGAAGCCGCCCGACCCGCATGCCGGGTCAAGGACGCGGTCGTCGTTGGTAGGGGCGACGAGATCGACCGCAAAGCGGATGACGTCTCGGGGCGTGAAGTACTGACCGAAGTCGCCCTTGAAGAAGCCGTCCATGAACTGCTCGAACGCCAAGCCCTTGACGTCGAGGTCCGTGGCGCTGAGGTTGATTTCCTGGAGATGAGTGACGATTGCGCGGGTCTGTCCGTCGCTGACCTTGATCGTTTCGGTGAAGACGTTGGGGTCGCGGACCTTCTGCTCGTCGTAAAGCTTTCGGATGCGCCCAGCCAGCGCCTTCGCGCTCTCGTGCGTTTTGATCTGAAACTGATAGGGCTCCCCGTCCTTCCGCTTCGCCTTCTCATCGGCGATCTTCACGAAGATCAACTTGCACAGCTCGCTGAACGCCTGCGGTGGCGACAGCTTCCCGCCTTGCCACAGCGTCTGATGGCTCTTTCGGATCGCGGTGATTAGGTCCTCGCGGCTGACCGCCGCGATGTCCAGCGGGCCGCCCTTGGTGTACTTGAACTCCTGGGGCTTGCCGTAAGCTGCCGGAAGGTCAGCGATCACGTTCTTCTCGCGCTCCAGGGCGCCGTAGGCGCCCGTGAAGTCGAGGAAGCGCCGGGTGAGACCGGCGACCACGCCTACGTACTCTGCGCGGAACTTGTCAGCGGTGCCGTTGCCGGCCGCCTGCTCGACCGCCTGGCTGAACTCGTTATCGGTGATCCCGTCCTTCTTGGTCTCGATGACCGCGAAGGGGTCCTTCCGGGCGTCGTCGCGGAAGACGACGAGATCCGCGGAGTCCTTCGGCGTCCGGTCGGGGACGGTTATCTCGACGCCGATGCGCTGCGGCTCGTAGCTGTAGCGATAGATCAGCTCCGCCCAGAAGTCCGCCCGCACCTTCTCTTCTGGATCGTCATAGATCTCCTCGCGGCCAACAGCCTTGTATGTGATTCGCATCTTGCCGCCAGACGTCTCCAGCGACGCGTGGCCGTCAAGTAGCGCACGATCTAGGTACTCGCCCAACTCGTCCTCTCGATTCGGCCTTCTAGTGGCGTCGGTCTTGGCGGGTCCTCCTCGCGCAGGCTATGCACAAACTCGGACGGCCGCTTCGGATCGTCGAGGGCACACGGAGAACCGCGACCTCGGCTCTGCGGTGAGTCGCCGCGCCGGGCTCCCGGAGGCTCTTAGCCTCCTGTCGCTGGGGCTGAAGCCGCACGCCGGGGTGTCGAGCTCGAGGCGTCACCGCGCTCGCTCACCGTCACGCGCATCGGTGAGGGACGCACCGACTAGTCGTCGCCGTCCCCGTCGTCACGGGGCGGGACCACGGTCGGCTCGTACATCTCGCCCGCATCGTCGTCCCAGATGTGCGTCGTCGCGATGTGCTCCGCGATCTCGCGGTCGATCTCGGACGGCGACAACTGTCGAATCGGCTCGCGGTCCTCATGTTCGGTCATGGCGTCACCTCGACAGTCGCGTTGCGGGCCGGATGCTGACCCTGCGTGTCCCAGCCCGGCGGGATGATCGGTTGCCGAGCCGGCTCGACCCGATGGCTATGGACGGTCGTCGGGTCACCCTGGTTGAGCCACCGCCGGTAGTGAACGGTCGCACCAGCCGCGGGCCTTGATCGGTGCGTCGCACCCGTCGACCGCGCAGACCGGGCGGGGGAGCGGCACCTCGAGCGGCGGGATCGGGACGCTCGGCAAACCGGGATGTTGAGGATCATCGTCGCCTCAGCGGCGCTGTTCGTCGCTCTGGGCGGGTCGTCGTGCGCGGCGGTCTCGCTCCGACGCAACAGCGTCGGATCGCGCGAGCTCCGCGCCAAGGCGGTCGGCGGGTCGGAGCTGCGGTCCTCGGCGGTCCGCAGCCGGCACCTCGCGTCCGGGTCGGTCACGACCAGGAAGCTCTCTCGGTCGGCGCGGCGGGCGCTGCGCGGAGCGGCCGGGCCGACGGGACCGGCGGGGCCGAGCCCGGTGACCTTCCGAGCGAGCGTGGAGCTCACCGGGGCAGTGGTCCGGGGCAGCCCTGCGGGATCCCAGAAGCCCGAGGTGGGACGCTACGAGCTGACCTTCGGGCGCGACGTCAGCCAGTGCACTCCCGTCGCCACGCTCCGCCGCGTAGAGGGCGGCCCGCGCCCTGACGAGCCCCCCGCCGGCCGGATCACGGCAGCCGCCTCCGGCTCCACGATCGTGGTCCGGACCTTCGACGCGGACGGACGACCTGACGACATCTCGTTCAACCTGATCGTCGCCTGCTGAGGCTCCCGCCGCGCCCGGCCGGGCGCCGTGCTCCTCCTGTGCCGTCAGCGCTAGCCGAGCAGGCCGGCCACGAGCAGTCCGAGGCCGGCGACCCCGGCCACGCCGGCGACCGCGGTGGCGACCTGCGACCCGC
>JAUJPF010000043.1 GCA_030447275.1 Solirubrobacteraceae bacterium
AGTCGAAGACATCGTCCCAGAGGAGCGCGACCTTCTTGGCGTAGTCGAAGAGTTTTACCAGCCGCGAGTAGTACTCGTTGAAGGTCGTCAGCGTGACCGTCGTGCTGATGCCGCCCGGCACAATCGTCTCCGGGTGCGGGTACTTGCCGCCGAGGATGACGTAGGCCTCGTCGGGCGACGCCAGCTCGTCGCGGATCGCGTTGGCGAGGAGCTGGAGGGCCGCGAGTGGCGTGCGCAGGTCGTGCGAGACGCCGACGAAGAGGTGCTTGCGCTGCTCCTCGACCGCGTCGCGCTCGGTCTCGCGCTCGCGCAGTTGCTCGACCATCGTGCGCACGAGCTCGTGGCGCGTGGCCTGCGCCTCGTCGCGCTCGGCCTCGCGCAGCGCAAGCTGATCGATCATGCGGTTCCCGGCCTCGGCCAGCCGCGCGACCTGATCGCCGCCGCTCGCGGCGAGGCGCACCGAGCGATCGCCCTCGCCGACCGACATGAGGCCGTCGGAGGCGCGGTCGACGTCGTGGCCCACCGCCATGCCGATCACGTAGGCGATGCGGGCGATGAGCAGCACCGCACCCGTCAGGACGAGCGCGAGCGCCGGCTCGCGGAGGCCGTCGTCGCCGATGGCGACCATCAGCGACCCGCCGACGGCCGCGACGAGGGCGCCGCCTCCCGCGCCCAACGCGAACTGCTTTCCGATCGTGTCGATCCGGTCGCGCTCACGCACGACGAGGCGGCCGACCGCGAGGATCGCGAGCCCGGTCGCCGCGGCCAGCGCCGCCGTCGCCGCGGCGCCGGCCGTCACGCTGCGGCGGCCGGCTCGAGGAAGAAGACCTCAGCCGCGATCCGGTCGGCCACGTGGTTGGCGCTCAGGAAGGACTTGACGCGCCGACCGGTCAGCCGCTCGACCGCCTCGCAGAACGTGGGCTCGTGGCGCCGCTGGAAGCTCCGCCGCCGCTCGAGGACGCTGTCGCGGTCGATCGCCGCCTGCTCCTCCGTCGTGCCGACGTCCTCGAGCACACACACCAGGAGGTCGTCGACGAGGTAGCTCTTCACGGCCGTGCTCTCCAGCACGTAGTGCTCGCGGTAGACGTCGGCGATCGCCTCGGAGACGTCGTCGAGTACCTGGGCCTGTTCCATCTCATCCCTCGTCACACCACTCTCGTTGTCGAAGCGCGCGGGGCGAGAGTGGCCAGATTCCGGGCGGACGCTGATGGGAGGCTACCCGTGACGCACACCCCGGGCGACCCGTCCGTCACCAAGTCGTAAGGACTCGCCTGTAGCGTCGTCGTCGTGCAGCCGGGAGAGCGAGCCGTCCCCGCAGACGACGAGGGATCGGAGCGACGGGGTCTCGCGCGCCTGTTCCCGCAGACGCCGCCGCCCGGGCCGTTCCGGCGCACGTTCTGGTCGTCGCCGCTGCGCGGACCGTGGCTGACGTCGATCCTCGGGACGATCCTCCTCGGCGGTGTCGTGGTCGTCGCGACCACGGGCTTCCTCTCCCACGCCGCGTACAACCCGTCGCTCGGGATGAACGCGATCGTCGACCCGGGCCGCGACCTGCCGCTGACGTTCGACTGGCCGACCAGCCCTTCGTGGCTGTACGCCGTGTCGCAGGGCCTCCACGTCAACATCGGCCTCGCGACGATCCCCTTCCTGCTCGCGAAGCTGTGGTCCGTGATCCCGCGCCTGTTCGCGTGGCCGCCGGCTTCGACGCCCGCGCAGGCGATCGAGCGGACGGCGGTCGCGCTGCTGGTCTCGAGCGCGGTCTTCCTGTTCGCCACCGGGGTCGCGAACATCCTCTACTGGTACCCCTTCAAGTTCAACTTCGTCGTGGCGCACTACTGGGCGGCCGCGGTGTTCGTCGCGGCGCTCGCGGTCCATCTCGCGGTGAAGACGCCCGTCATCCTGCGCGCCTACCGCACACGTGGCGCGCTCGCGCCGCTGCGGGCGGACCTCGCGTCGACCGAACGCGAGCCGGAGGATTCCGACGGGCTCGTCGCGGAGAAGCCGGCCGATCCGACGATCACGCGCCGTGGCGTCCTGGCGTTCGCGGGCGGCGGCGCGCTGCTGCTGCTCGTCGCCAACGCCGGCCAGTCGATCGGCGGACCCCTGCGCTCGCTCGCGTTCCTCGCGCCGCGCCGCCAGGTCGCCGACGACGGGCCGAACGGGTTCCCGGTGAACAAGACGTTCCGCGGCGCGGGCGTGCCCGAGCAGGCCGTCGGGGCCGGGACCTACCGCCTGATGCTGCGCGGCGACGGCGGCGAGCGCGAGCTGTCGCGGCAGGACCTGCTCGCGCTGACGCAGCGGACCCAGTCGCTGCCGATCGCGTGCGTCGAGGGCTGGTCGACGACCCAGAGCTGGAGCGGCGTCCCGCTCTCCGAGCTCGCGCGGCTCGTCGGCGCCGAGGAGGCGGACGAGGTCTTCGTCGAGTCGCTGCAACCGCGCGGCGTCCTGCGCGAGTCGACGCTGAGCCGTGACCAGTTCCGCGACGAGCGCTCGCTGCTCGCCCTGCGCGTGAACGGCTCCGACCTCTCCCTCGACCACGGGTTCCCCGCCCGGGTGATCGTCCCCGCGCTCCCCGGTGTGCACAACACGAAGTGGGTCGCAGCGATGACGTTCCGGAGCCGCGCATGACGCTGCTGCGCCGCGGCTACGGCACGACGCCGCTGCACCTCGTCGCCCACGTCGCGGCGTTCGCGCTCGCCGCGTACGCACTGCTCCAGATCGTCGACGCCCGCCGCGCCGACAACATCGTGCTGTGGCTCGTCGGGGCGGTGATCCTCCACGACTTCGTGCTGCTGCCGCTCTACAGCGGGCTCGACCGTGCGGCCCGCCGTGTGGCAGCAGGGCGAACGACCAACTTCCTCCGCGTTCCCGCCGGGCTCTCGGCGCTGCTGCTGCTCGTCTACTTCCCGCTCATCCTCGGGCGCAGCGAACGGACCTACGAGACGCTCAGCGGCCTGTCGCCGTCGGGCTACCTCGGCCGCTGGCTGCTCGTTACGGGGCTGCTGTTCGCGGGCTCGGCGATCGTGTTCGTGATCACCGGATCACGACGGGCGTCCCGATCGGCACCGCCCGCGCAAGGCGCCTGACGAAGCGGTTGCGGACCCGGATGCACCCGTGGCTGACGTCTTTGCCGATCGACCACGGCTGGTTCGTGCCGTGGATCCCGAGCTGGCCGTTGCCGCCGGCGTACGAGGTCAGGACGGGGGAGTGCGCCGAGAGCCCCAGCGCGTACGGCCCGTAGAACGGGTCGCGCGAGCGGATCAGGTCCGTGACGTAGTAGCGCCCGCGCGGCGTGGGGGTGAGCGAGGAGCCGACGGCGATCGGGACGCGGAGCGTCAGGCGGTTGCGGTTGATGACGCTGAGCCGGTGGCGCTTGCGGTCGATGACCAGCCGGTAGGGCGTCGTGGTGAGGACGACGTCGCGCCGCCGCAGCCACGCCGTCGAGCGGTTCGGCCGCGACGGCAGCTGCACCCGCACCCAGCCCTTGCGCTGCGCCACGACCATGAACCGCATCGGGACGCGCTGGCCCTCGATCACGCGCGGGCGCAGGCGCCGGGTGCGGCGCGCCCGGGGGCGCCGATACGCCCGGATCGAGCGAGCCTTCGGCACGGCGATCAGCGACGACCCGCGCGGGACCTTGCGCGACTGGACGTCGGCGAGCGAGAAGGGTTCCGGCGGCCGCGGCGAGGCGACGCCGCGCGCGGGAGGCGACGCGGCGTCCGACGCCGGCAGCGCCCCGCGCAGCACCCCGCCGCCGGCGGCGACGGCCAGAACGGCCGCCACCCCGGCGAGCATGCGCTGCACGAGGCTGCGCCGCACGTCCTAGCCGCCGATCGCCGGCTGGCCCGTCACCGCGCCGCCGGATGCGGCGGTCTCCATCGCGTTGATGAAGCCCGTCCCCTGGACCGCGGCGAGGATCGTGGCCATGTCGGCGGCCGGGTTGAACGCGTCGGGCGCCGGCGACGGCGAGCCGCTCCCGCCTCCGACGATCGAGCGGATCCACGCGGCGTGCCGCGCCTCGACCGGGTGGATCGAGATGGCCGCCTTGAGCACCGCGGGCGTCTTGATCTCGGTCGCCTGCCCCTGGTACGCCTTCACCCCGGTGTCCTCGAGGACGATCGCGGTCTGCGCGAACGTCCCCTGCGACGCCGTCGTTCCCTTGAAGTCGAAGCTCGGCTTCTTCGTCGCCTTGCCGCCCAGCGTCTTCTTCAGCGCGTCGACGTGCGCGGCCTCGTGCGCGCCGACCACCTTGGCGAAGCGGGCGTACGCGCCGCTGAGCGCGCCCTTCTTGTTCGCCTCGTCGTAGAACGCCGACTCGAGGAACTCGAGCGTGAGCGCGTAGTTGAGGATGTCGACGTCGCCCTGCGGCAGCGACTGCCCGCGTGCGACGCCCGGCAGCCAGGCCAGCACGCCGACGCCGCCGGCGACGACGCCGGCGTTGCGCAGGAACGAGCGGCGGCTCGTGTCGTTGATGTGCTCGGCGGCCTCGCCGAGCGCTCCGTCGCGGTCGAACGCCGCGAGGTGCGAGACGTCGACCGGCTCGATGTGGTTGCTCATCGGTGCGTCTCCCTAGCTCTTGATGAAGCCGGTCTCGCCGACCGCGTCGAGGATGGCCTGCATCGACTTGGGCGTGCTGAACGCCTCCGGCGCGGGGTTCGGCGACCTCGAGTCGCCGAGGATCTCGCGCACCCACGCGGCGTGCCGCGCCTCGACCGCGAGGATCGACCCGGCCGAGGCCAGGACGTCGGGGGACTTGATCCTGCCGGCCTGGCCCTGGTACGCGGCCACGCCGGTGTCCTCGAGCACCTGTGCGGTCTTGAGGAACATGACCTTGCCGTTCGTCGTGCCCTTGAAGTCGAACTTCGGCGCGGGCTTCGCCTGTGCGCCGAGGACCTGACGCAGGGTCGAGACGTGCGCCGCCTCGTGCGCGCCGACGACCTGCGAGAACGTCCGCGCGATGCCCGTCAGCTTGCCCTTGCTGTTGGCCTCGGCGTAGAACGCCGACTCGAGCTCCTCGAGCGTGAGCGCGTAGTTGAGGATCTCGACGTCGCCCTTCGACAGCCCGCCGCCCTGGCTCGTCGCCAGGCCGATCGGGACCGCTGCGGCCACGACGCCGCCACCGAGCAGCAGCCCGGCGCGCCGGAACAGGCTGGAGCGCGTGGTGCTGCGCAGCGCCTCGTCCGCCTCCGCGACCGCGCCGTGGCGGTCGATCTCTTCGATGCTTACCTCGTCCGGCATGGGGCCTCCCTTTCGTGCGCGGACTCTGTGGAGATCCCTACCGCGGCGGGGCCGATCGCGGATCACGCCCGCGAGCGGCGGCGCGCCGGGTCAGGACCGCGCCCGCGAGGCCGCGAGCGCCCGCCGGGCCTGTGGCGCGCGCAGCGCCGAGAAGTGGGGCGTCTCCCGGAGCAGGCGCCCGAGCCAGCGGCGGGCGTCGGCGCCGGCACCGGCCGCGTGGGCGGCCATGCCGGCATGGAAGAGGAAGTTGGGGTCGCGCGACCCGAGGCGCAGCGCGCGGCGGGCCCACCGCAGCCCCTCGGCGGGTCGGCCTGCTCGCGTGAGGGCCCAGCCGAGCGCGTCGGCGGAGCGCACGCTCGGCGCGCCGTCCCACGCTTCGCGCGCGACGCGCAGCGCGCGGCGCCGGTCGCCGTGGTCGATCTCCTGGACGATGAAGATGGCGTCGGGCTTGACCCCGGCTTCGAGCTCGAGCCGGTTCTGCTCGTTGGCGAGCGCGAGGTGGCGACGCGCCGGCGCGGACTGCCCGACAGCCAGCTCGAGCTCGCCGAGCTCGACGAGGGCGGGCGCGGCGGGCAGCCGCTTGACGAGCCGCCGGAGGCGCTCGATCGCACGAGCGGGGCGTCCCCGCGCCGCTTCGACGCGCGCGAGACCCGCTTCCCCGCGCGAGAAGCCGGCGAAGCGGCGCAGCGAGTCGCGATACGCGGTCTTCGCGGCGGCCAGACGGCCGCGCGTGAACTCGATGTCGCCGAGGAGGCTCGCGACGTACGCCTCGTTCTCCGGCACCGCGCCACCGGCGGCCACGGCCAGGCGCATCGCCTCGGCGGCGCCCGGAAGGTCCCCGCGCAACTCGCGGATGTAGGCCGCGCGTGCGTAGGACTCGATGTTCGGCTTGCGGTCGAGCATGGTCTGCACGGCGTCTGCGGCCTCGTCGTAGCGCCCGAGCTCGGCGAGCGCGTCGACGAGCACGCCGTACGGCCGCACGGATCCTCGCGACGCGAGGACGGAGCGCGCGTCGTCGAGCGCGCCGGCGAAGTCGTGGCGGGCGAGGCGCAGGGCGCCGCGCGTGCTGAGCGCCGCGGGGTCGCCGGGCTTCCGGGCGAGGGCGCGCTCGAGCACGTCGTTCGCCTGGAGGTAGTTCTTGGGGTCCGCCGTCTCGCGCGCCCGCTGGAGGTAGGCGCCGGCGAGCGCGGCGGCGGCGGCCGTGTCGTCGGGCCGGGAGCGAACGGCGACGGACAGTTTCTTGATGCGGCCGTCGGTGGTGGTCGCGTCGCGAGCGCCATCGCCGAAGGCGACCTCGCTGGAGCTGCGAGAGAACGGGCCGCCGGCCTGGGGACCCCCGGCGGGATCCGGCTGCGAGCCACCGCTCAGAGCAAGCACGCCGAGCGTCACGACGAAGGCGGTCGCGAGCGTGACGAGCGCGAAGCGGGCTGTGGAGGGAAGTCGGTGCATCGTGGTGACCGGGGAGGGCCGCCGCCGCGGTGGCGGCGGCCCTCGCCTGATCGTGGGTCCTGTGGACTACCGGGGGTTCTCGCCCGGCGTGGGCTCGTGCACCGGCTCGGTGCGGCCGAACTCGACCGTCCGGCCGGGCATCGGCGGCGCGACGTACGGGAACGTCGACAGGAAGTCGAGGTTGTTCCTGTCGACGCCGTCGCCCAGGGGCAGCTTCTTGCCGCCCTGGTTCTCGGGCACGAGGTAGCCGCCCACCACCCGCAGGGTGATGTCGACGACGTCGTCGCCCAGCCGGCGGTCGTTCGGGAAGCCCGCGTTGTCTCCGCCGATCACGCCGAAGCGGTTCTCGGTCTCGGACGGCGGGACGCCCAGGTTGACCTTCAGCGTGTCGGCGATCGCCGGCTTCTTGCCGATCTGCGTCACGCCGGGGATCCCGGTGAGCAGGGCCTGGACGATGTCCGTCCGCCCGGTCTCCTTGATCCCGAGGTCGAACAGCGCGTTCAGCGCGGCGGCCGGGAACGGCTTCAGCACGGCGGCGCCGTACTGCTTGTCGTTGTGCGGCTTGGTCCGGTTGAACTTGTCCTTGACCGTCAGCGGCACGACCAGCTCGTTGACGAGCGGGTTGCCGAGGCGGTTGACCTGCGTCCACCTGGCGTCCCGAGCGCGCCGCACCTGCGAGCGCCGGGTCTGGCGGCTCGAGGAGTTCGAGACCTGGAGGCGCTGACGGTACGTGCTCGCCCAGATGCCGACGGCGGCCGAGCTGTCGCTCGGTCCCGTCACGCCCTTGCGGTCACGCGTGATGCGCGCCTCGGGGAGCTGGAGGACGATCGAGTTGACGTTGAAGCCGGCCAGGTCGTCGCGGCAGCCACCCTCGTTGCCCGTGCCGCGGCACAGGTTGATGGAGTCGAACGCCCCGCCGAGGTCGATGAAGAACGGATCGTCGCGGGCGCCGACGAACACACGGCCGCCGCCGCGCAGGCGACCGAAGCCGCTCTGGACGACCCTGTCGTAGTTCGGCATCGTCTTGGGCCCGACGTTTCCAGGCACGACGATGTTCCTCGCGACCGTGCGCCTGCTAGTACGACGGCCACGCCGGTTGTAGCGCTCCTCGACCACCGTGTAACGCTGGCGGAAGGCGAAGTCCGGATCGTTCACCGAGTCGACGGTGGGCAGCGAGTGCGGGTAGCCCTGATCGGCCGTGCCGCGCAGGTTGTCCCTGAACTCGAAGCGGTAGCGGACGTCGAGCTTGCCGTCGCCGCTGTTGTCGACGTTGATGTAGTAACGCGCCTTCGGGTCGAAGGTCGAGTTGTAGTTCGGACCGCCCTGCGGCAGCTGGAACGGGTCCAGGTTGCCGACGATCGTCAGCGCGTTCGGGGCGTCGCGAGCCGTGAAGGCGTACACGTCCGTCCAGTCCGCCTGCGGGTCGCGGGTGCTGTTGGGGGCCTCGCGGTGGCTCGAGCCTGCGCTCATGGCCACGAGGAGGACGCCGGCGGCCAAGGCTCCGAGAAGCCCTCCCGCAACGGCGATGATCTTCTTCATGGGGTGCTCCTGTGGGTGGGGACGGGAGGAGTCCAGGCCGTTCGCCACGCCGATGGAGCGCGTCGAGATCGTCGAGTCATCCACCGGTCCATTGCGATCCGGTGGACGGCGCGGATCACGACGCGCCGCAACGTGGCGCCGAGAGGCTCGCCTCGGTGCGCCCGTCAGCGCGCCACCCGCGAGAGGGAGACGCCGAAGCGCCGCTCGCGGTCGCGGTAGGTCGTCTCGAGGTCGAGGCCCGCGGCGGCGAGGTCGTCGCGCAGGCGCGCCGGGGCGAACTTCGCGCTGATCTCGGTGCGCAGCTCCTCGCGTGCGGCGAACGCCACGCGCAGACCGAGCGCGGGCACCGTGACGGTGCACGCGGCGCGTGCGCGCAGCCGCATCTCGATCCACTCACGCGTGCGATCGTAGAACGCGACGTGCTCGAACAGGTCGACGTCGAAGTCGGCGCCGAGCCTCGCGTTGACGACGCTCAGCACGTTGCGGTTGAACGCGGCGGTGACGCCCGCGCTGTCGTTGTACGCGGCTTCCAGGACGTCGGGCGCCTTGACCAGATCGGTACCGAGGAGCAGGTACCCGTCCGGCCCCAGCAGGTCCGACAGCCCGCGGAGGAACCGCCTGCGGCTGCCGGGGAGGAAGTTGCCGATCGTCCCGCCGAGGAAGGCGACGATCCGCGGCCCGTCCGGGGAAGGGATCGTGTCGAGGTGGCGGTCGAAGTCGCCGACGACGCCGTGGAAGCGCAGGCCCGCGTACTCGCGCGTCAGCTGGTCGCCGCACGCGAGGACGGTCGTCTCGCTCACGTCGAACGCCGTGTACCGCTCCAGCGCGCCGGCGTCGCGCATCGCGTCGAGCAGCACCCGCGTCTTCGTCGCGTAGCCCGACCCGAGCTCGACGAGCTCGGTCGCGCCCGTACGGGCGACGATGTCGGCGGCGTTGGTCGCGAGGATCTCCCGCTCCGCGCGGGTGGGGTAGTACTCGGGGAGCTCGCAGATCTGCTCGAACAGCTCCGAGCCGCGCGCGTCGTAGAAGTACTTCGGCGGCAGCTCCTTGAACGGGCGCGTCAGCCCGTCGAGGACGTCCTCGGCGAGCGCGTGATCGTGGTCGCCGTCGAGGTGATGGTCGACGCGGAAGTCGGGGTCGAGCGCGGTGATCGTCATGCGTCGGCCGCCAGGCGCAGGCCGGCGAAGAGCTGCCGGCGCTGGGGGAGGTCCCAGTTGCGGAACGTCGCGCCGGCGACGCGAGGGTGCGTCGCGCACGAGCCGCCGCGCAGCACGCGGTAACCGCGGTCGAAGAACACCTCGGAGTACTCGCGGTACGGGTGGGCGACGAAGCCGGGGTAGCCGCCGAACTCGCTCGCCGTCCACTCCCAGACGCTCCCCAGCGCCGCGAGCCCGAGCTCGGCGGCGGCGCTCGCCGCGTGCTCCCACTCCGCCTCGGTGGGCAGGCGCATCGCGTGGGCGTTCGCGAAGGCCTCGGCCTCGAACCACGACAGGTGGCAGGCGGGGGCGGCCGGGTCCCCCTCCTGCGCGCCCCGGTGGTGGGTGATGTCGTGGTCCTGCTTCCACGCCCAACCCTCGTCCGACCACCACTCCCGCCGGACGTAGCCGCCGCCCTCGGTGAACGTCAGCCACGTCGCGTTGGTGACGGGCGTGCGCCCGAGGCGGAAGGAGGCCAGGTCGCGCCGGTGGCGCGGGCGCTCGTTGTCGTACGCGAAGCCGTCCGCTGCGGCGCCGATCTCGACCGTCCCCCCGGGCACGGCGACGAGCTCGAGCCCGGTGCCGCTCGTCGCCCCGGGGCGCGGCGCGTCGAAGCCGCCGAGCCGCCGCGCCTGCTGCATCGTCTCGGTGTGCTGGAGCTCGTGGCGGAGGACCATCTCGTGCAGCTCCGGGTGCGGGCCGCGCTCCTCGAGGACCTCGAGCGTGCGGGCGCGCACGTCGTCGAGGTAGCGGTTCGCGCCCGCGCGGTCGAGGATCTCGACGCTCTCGCGCAGCGGCCGCGGCGTCTCGAACGCGTCGTAGGCGGCCGCGAGGTCGGCGCGCAGCAGCGGACGGTCGCCGTAGCGGTGGACGAGCCACAGGTCCTCGAAGGCGGCGACGTGGCCGAGGTCCCAGACCAGCGGCCCCATGAGCGGGTGCAGCCGGCGCTCGAGGTCGGCGTCCGACAGGTCGGCGACCAGTTCGAGCGTCCGGCGGCGCACGCTCTCGAGGTCGCTCGCGATGGAGAGCAACATGCTTCGACAACCTACGCACCCACCCCGACGATCGGATGACGATGTTCTTACGTCGTCGTTGAACCGGATGCGGACGCGCTGCGGACAGAGGGCCATGACTCCCCGTATCCTGGGCGCGCTCGTCGCCCTCCTGCTCGCTCTCCCGGCTACCGCGGCCGCCGTGCACTGGCCCTACTTCGGCGGCGATGCGGGCCGCAGCGGTCTTCAGCCGGTCGACGAAGGTGCGACGCCGGTGTCGTTCTCCTACGCGCTCACGGGAGCCTCGCAGCGCAACGTCGTGACGCCGATCATCACGACCGCGGGCGGCGGCCCGGCGGTGCAGCGTGTCGCCTGGGGCACAGGGACGGGTCGGGTGCACCTGCGCGTCGTGGCCACGGGGGCGGCCGTCACGCCCGAGGACGGGCGCGACATCGACGAGGGCGTGCCCGACAACGACGTCTTCGGGGTGGCCCCCGGATTCACGGCCTTCGCCGACTCGTCGGTGGCGACGGGGCTCGGGCAGCTCTACGTCCTGCACAACGACAACGACGCGCCGGGCAGCTCTGACGTGCAGATCGCCCAGATCGACGAGGCCAGCGGTGAGGTGGTCGCCCAGTTCGACGTGCCCGACACCACCGGCGAGGCCGCGGAGTCGACTCCGGTTCTGACCGGGCCGGACGCCGGTGGGGGCCGCGTCATGTTCTTCACCCTCTCCGACGGCGAGGTGCGACGGCTGCCCATCGCCGCGGCGGGATCGCGGAGCGCCGTCTTCGGCACCGTGACGCGGACCGCGGGCGCCAGGGCGACGACCGAGGCGAGCCCCACCTTCCTCAACCTCCGCAACTCCGGTGGCGCCCGCACTCCGCACGTGGCGATCGGGACGCGTGAGGGGACGGTGGCGACCTTCACCACCAGCGACCTCGCCCGCGGCCCCGTGTCGCCGCGGCTGCGCCCGCCGCCGATCTTCCCGCTGGATCCGGGCCCCATCGTCCAGACGCCCGTCGTGCCGGTCGCGCCGGACGGCATGCCGCCGGCGGATGCGCCGTTCGTCTACGTGGGCGTCGCCGAGGGCGACACGACGACGGTCCACAAGCTCTCCCAGGAGGGCAACGGCGATCTCGTGGAGCGTGCCGAGAGCGACTCGCTGGTGGGCGCGCCGGCCACGGCCGTAGCCGTGAGCCAGAAGGCCACGGCCGCCCCGGCCGACGGCGAGGTCGTCGTGACGACCCGCGACAACCTCTACACCGTCAACACCAGCGATCTGAGGGGCGCGCAGCAGCTTCTGACGCCCGCGGAGGCCGAGGAGGTCGCGGCCGACACGTTCGAGGACAACGTCGCGCTGGTGGCGGGCAACTTCGGCTTCGTCACCTCCGACCGCGGCCGGCAGATCGTGTTCTCGCTCCAGGACACGCGGCCGGTCGCGCCGGCCGACTTCCAGGAGGATCGCGGCAACGCCAGCGCCGAGGCCGCGGTCGGTCAGCCGTCGCTGACACGCGGATTCGTCCACTTCGGGACGAACACCGGCCTGTACGCCTACCGGACGCGCGACCTCGTGCCGCCGGTGACGGCGCTGACGGCACCGGCCGATGGCGCAGCCGTCTCGGGAACGGTGACCGTCGCGGCGACGGCTTCCGACGCGCGCGGCATCGCCTCGGTGGCGTTCCGCGTGGACGGCCAGCCCTTCGCCACCGACGCGACACCGGATTCGGGGTCCCCGTTCAACGCCGCGTCCCCGGCGACCTTCTCCGCGACGCTCGACTCGACGAGGATCTCCGACGGGGCCCACGTGGTCGACGTGGTCGCCGACGACGGGACCCTGCGGACCATCAGCGCGGGCCGGCGTGTCACGGTCAGCAACGGGAACCGTCAGACAGACCCGCGCGGCCGCGTCAGAGCGCTGAAGATCACCGCGAAGCTGCGCCCCCGGCGCGACCGGCGGCGGCCCTTCAGGTTCACGGTCTCCGGCCGCGTGGTCCTCCCGCCGGGCCTCAGGCGGGGCAGGGGGTGCGGCCAGGGTCGGTTCTCGGTGCAGTACAAGGCCGGGGGGAAGACGATCTCGAACCGGCGGCCTGCCCTGCGCAAGTCGTGCAGGTACCGGTCGACGGTGGTCTTCCGCAGCCGCAAGCGCTTCAGCCGGCGCTCGAGGCTCACCGTGCGCGTGCGCTTCCACGGCAATGACCGCCTGCGTCCGCAGAGGGTCCGGACGCTACGGCCACGCGTGCGCTGATCGCTCGGACGTCGGCACGACTGCCCGGTCCCGGCCTACGCTGCCTCCGCTGTTCTCCTTCAAGCCCACCGCATCCGCCGCCGCCCGTCCGTGACCCGGGAGGGCGCCGACGCCGCCGAGGCGGCCATCCTGCACCGGCTCGCGGCCGGCGAGCTCGAGGCGCCGATGGCGGACCTCTACGACCGCTACGGTCGGCGCGTGTACGGACTCGGGCTGCGGGTCCTGCGCGACGCGACGCTGGCCGAGGAGCTCGTGCAGGAGACGTTCGTGCGCCTGTGGCAGAGCGCGGGGCGCTACGACGCGACGCAGGGCGCGGTGGCGCCGTGGGTGTGGATGATCGCACGCGGCGCGGCCATCGACATGCAGCGCCGCGCGGCCGTGCGGCCGCGCGCGGCGCGCAGCGACGCGGGCCAGGAGCCGGTCGTCACCGACGAGATCGACCGGATGCTGCTGAGCCTCGACGTCCGCGATGCGCTCGAGGAGCTGAGCCCCAGCCACCGGGAGGTCCTCGCGCTCGGCTACGACGAGGCGCTCACCCAGCGCGAGATCGCGGACCGGCTCGACATTCCGCTCGGGACGGTCAAGACGCGGACCTACCACGCTCTGCGCGCACTGAAGGACCGACTCGGCCATGGAGGCAGCGCGTGACCGCACGGGACGGACCGCACCTCGACGTCGCCGGCTACGCGCTCGGGACCCTCCACACCGAGGAGCGGGCGCGCTTCGAGGCTCACCTGCGCGAGTGCGATGCCTGCCGGGCGGAGCTGGCCGAGCTGGCGCCGGTCGCGCGGCTGGCTGCCGCCGCGCCGCCCCTCCCGTCGCCGCCTCCCGACCTGCGCGCACGGACGCTGCTCGCGGTCGCGCACGCCGCCGGGCAGCCGCGCGCCGCGTCGGTCCGGTCGGCGACACCTGAGCGCCGGTCTCGCTTCCGGCTCGCGCGGCTCGGCGTCCCCGCTGCAGCGCTCGCCGCGGTCCTCCTCGCGCTGCTGATCGTCCGCACGGGCGACGACGACCCCGGCCGGCTCGAGGCGGTCGCCACCCTCCAGGCGCCCGCCGGCGGTGGCGAGGCCTCCGCCGAGATCTTCGTCACCGGTATCGGGCGCGTCGTCGAGCTCGACACGGACGACCTCCCGATCCTTCCGAAGGGCCAGTTCTACGAGCTGTGGTTCGTCGGTCCGGACGACCGGCCGGGGGCGTCCGATCGGATCTCCGCGGGCACGTTCCACCCCGACGAGCAGGGCCGCTCGCGCGTCTCGCTCACCGCTGCGGCCGACCCGGCGACGTACGCGGGACTCGCGGTCACCGTCGAGCCGGGCGACGGGGACCCGGCCCCGACACGCCCCGACGTCCTCCGAGGACGCGCGCGGCCGCGCTGACGACGCGGCAGGGTGGGCGGCGCGCGACGCCCTCAGATCCCCTCGTCGAGCAGGATGTCGCAAGCGCCCCGGCGATCGGATGACGATTCCCTTACATCCTGCGCGCGAGCATCCGATCGCGGGTCGTCGAGCGTACAGTCAGCGAACGCGACGGACGGGGAAACGATGGAGACGCTGGAAGCAGTGAGCCGCGGGCTCGTGGCAGGCGCGATCGGAACGGTTGCGCTGACGCTCGCCGAGCAGGCGGAGATGAAGCTCACCGGCCGCGAACCGAGCAGCGTGCCGGGGCAGGTGGGGACGAAGCTCACCGGCCACGATCCCGACGACGACCCCGAGCGGGTGAAGCGCCTGGACCCCGTGGTCCACTGGGCTCACGGGATCGGCCTCGGCGCCGTCCGTGGCGGCCTCGACCGCGCCGGCCTCAGCCCGGCCGCTGCGACCCTCGCCTTCTATCCGATGGTCTTCGGCGGGGACGCGGCCATGTATCGCGCGCTCGGCATCGCCGACGAGCCCTGGCGCTGGCCCCGCGCGGAGCTCGCCACCGACCTGTTCGGAAAGGGTGTCCTCGCGTTCGCGACGAGCGCCGCGTACATCCTGCTCGGCAGGGTCACGAACGGCTGAGGACCTCAGTCGCTCGGCGGCGGGAGCGGCCGCGCCGCGAGCGCCTCCGCGACCGCGAGCAGGTTGAGCGCCGCCGTGCGGCCCGTGCGGTCGGTCCACTCCCGCTCGTCCGTCGTGAGGTAGACCTCGTCGCCGGGCCCCGGCCCCTTGTTCCAGTATGTCCAGCTGTGGCCCGGGACCGTGTAGCCGAGGTCGATGACCGCCTGCGCGAGCTCGGCGATCACGTGGTGTGCGCCGTCCTCGTTGCCGGTGACGACGAACCCCGCGACCTTGTCGTACGCGATCGGGCGGCCGTCGTCCTTGCTCTCCGACAGGAAGGCGTCCATCCGCTCGAGCGCGCGCTTGGAGACGCTCGAGGGCTGCCCGAGCCACGTCGGCGTCGCGATCACGAGGATGTCGCCGGCGAGGATGCGCGCGCGGATCGCAGGCCAGTCGTCGCCCTCGCGGACTGCCTCGGACACCACGCCGGGCGCGATGTCGAAGTCGGCGAGCCGCACGAGGTCGGTGGTGACGCCGCGCTCCTCGAGCGCGGTCATCACGACGCGCGCCAGCGCTTCGGTGCTCGAAGGCTCGGGCGACGCCTTGAGCGTGCAGTTCAGGACGACGGCGTGCAACGGATCAGCGCTCCTCGAGGTCGAGGGCGACGCTGTTCATGCAGAAGCGCTGGCCGCCCGCGCTGCGGGGGCCGTCGTCGAAGACGTGCCCGAGGTGCGACTCGCAGCGCCCGCAGCGCACCTCGGTGCGCGCCATGCCGAGCTTGCGATCGGTGCGCAGCTCGACCGCGTCGGGCGTCACCGTCTCGGTGAAGCTCGGCCAGCCCGTGCGCGAGTCGAACTTCGCACCGCTGTCGAACAGCGGGTTGCCGCACGCGCGGCAGCGGTACGTTCCGTCCGCGCTCGTCTTGACGTACTCGCCGCTGAAGGGGCGCTCCGTGCCCGCCTTGCGCAGCACGCGGAACTCGTCCCGGCTCAGGCGCTCGCGCCACTCGCCGTCGCTCGCCGCGACAGGCCGCAGCGCCGGCGTCTCGGTCGCGGGGGGCAGTGCGCAGCTCACGCCGGTGCCACGCAGGCCGCAGTAGCCGCCCGGGACCTTGTGCAGGTACTGCTGGTGCTTGTCCTCCGCGTAGAAGAACGGGCCGGCGGCGGCGACCTCCGTCGTGACGGCGCCCCGGCCGGCGTCCTTCAGCGCGCGGTCGTACGCGGCGCGCGAGGCGTCGGCGCGCACGCGCTGCGCCTCGCTCGTCCAGAAGATCGCCGAGCGGTACTGGCTGCCGACGTCGTTGCCCTGACGCTGTCCCTGCGTCGGGTCGTGCGCCTCCCAGAAGCGGCGGAGGAGCTCGTCGTACGAGACGCGCTCGGGGTCGAAGACGACCTGGACGGCCTCAGCGTGACCGGTGCCGCCGCCGCAGACCTCGCGGTAGGTCGGGTGCGTCGTGGAACCGCCGGCGTAGCCCGCAGCGGTGGAGTAGACGCCGTCGAGCTGCCAGAAGAGCCGCTCGGCGCCCCAGAAGCACCCGAGCCCGAAGACCGCCGTCTCCAGCCCGTCGGGAAAGGGAGGCTGGAGCGGCGTCCCCAGGACGGCGTGCCGCGCGGGCACGGGGAACGGCGAGGCGTCGCGCACGGGGGACTTCTGCCGGCGCGTGAAGAGGGACAGCGGCATCAGCGTGCCTTTCTCGAGTGTGTGGGAGCGAACATCAGGGGCGGCGTCTGCCGTCGGGTGCGATGACCCACCAGAGCCCGCCGTTGAGTCTCACGTTGTGACAGCGCACCTCGCCCGGGCCCTCGTTGACGTAGTAGTACAGCGGCTTGCCGGCGTAGGTCACCTGGCGGCGTCCGTTGCGGCGGCGGGTCGTGCCGAGCAGGTCCTTGCGGACACCGCGGCCGGCGACCGGGGTCCCCTTGGCGTAGACCGGCGGCCAATCGCGTGCGCAGGCTCCGTAGCAGCGCGAGACGCCGCGACGGTCGCGCTCGAAGCCGTAGATCGCCTGGCGCCCGGGGCCCCACAGCATCGGCCCGAACCGCGACTCCCGCACGGTGATCCTCGTTCCGTCGGCGCCTACGGCCGGCGCGGCGTGAGGTGCGACCAGACCCGCGAGCAGGACGACGAGGAGGGCGCTGCGCAGAGATCGCATGCCTCGATCCTCGCGCACGGATCTGTCGAGGACCTTACGGCGGCGGGATGCCGCCGGGCTCGGCGGATTACTGTCCGCGGACGGTCCGCTTACCGTCTGCGAACAACGCTTGACCTGAGCGAGCGACGTGCCACGTTGGAGGCGCAGGTGCACCGGGCGGCAGCCGCCGCCCGCCACTGACGCGAAACCCTCAGGAGGTCACCCATGCGTCGTACCCCCGTCCTCGCCGCCCTCGCGGCGACATCGCTGCTGGCCGCGGTGCTGCCGGCCGGCACCGCGGCCGCAGAGCCCGGTCCCACGCCGACGCGCCCCGGCGCCGTCTACGCCCCGACCAACGACCCGACCGGCAACGAGATCCGCGTCTTCGAGCGAGGCGCCGACGGACGGCTCACCCCGGCCGGGGACTTCGCCACCGGCGGCACCGGAAGCGGCAACTTCGAGCAGTCCGCCAACAGCGTCGTCCTGGGCAACCGCGGCGGTGAGTCGTCGCCGATCAGCTTCACGCAGTCGCCGCGCTTCCTCTTCACGACCAACACCGGCAGCAACAGCGTCTCGGTCTTCCGCGTCGAGCCGGACGGGCTCGAGCTCGTGGAGGTCGAGGAGGGCGGTGAGCTCGACCGGCCGATCAGCGTGACCGTCTCCAACGGGATCGTCTACGCGCTCAACAGCGACCAGTCGCAGTGCGCGACCCTGCGGGCGAGCATCACCGGGTTCACGCTCGACGAGGACGGGCAGCTCACGCCGCTCCCCGGCTCGACGCGTCCCCTGGCGGGCAACGGGCCTCCGGTCTCCGGCTGCACGCAGGTCTCGTTCAACAAGACGGGCGACGTCCTCGCAGTGACGGAGAAGAACGCCGACGTCATCACGACCTACCGCGTCGGCCAGGACGGCTACGCGTCGCAGCCGATTCGCAACGAGACCCCCGGGATCGGGCCGTTCGGGTTCACGTTCACCCAGACCGACCGGCTGCTGACGACCGAGAACAACGGTCAGCTCGAGGGGCAGGGCGCCGCCTCCTCGTTCCGTATCGAGAAGGACGCGACGCTCACCCCGGTGACCGGCAACGTGCGCAACACGCAGACCGACACGTGCTGGATCGTCGTCACCGACAACGGGCGGTACGCCTACGTCACGAACGCGATGAGCAACAACATCTCGAGCTACCGGGTCCGCCCGGACGGGACGCTGACGCTCCTCGAGGCGAACGCCGGCCGCGTCGACGAGCTGCCGCGCCCGGTGGCGATCGCCGAGGACCTGGCGCTCAGCGGCGACAGCCAGTTCCTCTATGCACGCAACGCACGTGACGGCGACCTGTTCGCCTTCGCCGTGCAGGCGGACGGAACGCTCGAGGAGATCCAGAGCCTGCCGATGGCGCTGCCGCCCGGCGCGATCGGCCTCGCCGCGAAGTAGCGGCGGGCGCACAGAAGATGACGTGGGGCCGTCCCGCCCAGGCGGGGCGGCCACGCGCGTTCAGCAGCGCCCGCGCGCGCCCGCGCGGACGTCGTAGAAGTTCATGATCCGGTCGCGCAGCGGGCGCGCCGGCAGCGTTGCCGCCGATGCGGTGAAGCGGCGCGACGCATCGCGGGCGTCGACGTACGTCGCGCGCTCGCCGGGATGTTGCCGGAGGTAGCGCTCGAGCTCCGCGCGGACCATGAGGATCTCGGCGCGGCGGCGGCGTTCGAGCGTCGGCGAGGTGGCGGACTCGAGGCGGACCAGCTCGTCCTGCGCGCCGAAGACGCGCACGGCCTCGGGCACGAGCAGGTGGTTCCAGTGGCCGGGCTCGGTCTGGAGGTTGCTGAACATCGCGAAGGAAGCCTCGGTCTTCAGGCCGATGTACGGGCTTGCGGCGTTGACGACGAGCAGCACGGCGGCGAGCGCGTACGCGGGATGGAGCGCGCGGACGCGCCCGGCCACCGCAGTGTCCGCGTGACGGGGCGCGCGCCGTGCGACCGCGACCGCGAGCGCGAGCAGCGCGACCGCGAAGACGATGCGCAGGCCGAGCTGGAGCGCGTCGCGAGCCGCGGCCGGATCGGCGGCCGAGGCCGCGAGCCACACCGCCGCCACCGTGAAGGCGTGCTTCCGGGGTGCGGCACGCCAGGCCGGCAGGCTGTGCGCCGGCAGGAACGCGACGTACAGAGCCAGCGCGTAGGCGGCGAACGGGACGTTGCCGGCGAGCGCGAGCGCAGCGTGGAAGCTCGCACCGAGCACGATGCCGAGGATCCGCGTGCGCGGGATCGCCAGCGACGTCGCCAAGGCGAGCTCGGCGACGATCGTGGCGACGATCGCCGGAGCGACGTGCCAGCGTGCGTCGAGCAGCGACGGGTCGAAGAACGCGAGCTGCGCCGCCAGGGGGCCGGCGCAGCTCGACGCGACGTCGAGGAACCCGCCGTTGAGCTTCGCCAGTGCCGCGGCTGCGTACAGGAGCACCGCCTGCACACGCAGGAACGGCGCGAGCCGTGACCAGAGCGCGTCCGGCGATGGGATCCCGCGCTCGCGTACCACCGCGCCGGCGAGAGCCCCGAGGAACGCGAGCGCGGTGACCGCAGCCAGGAGCGTGTGGTCGCCGACCGCCGGCAGATCGCGGGCGACGGCGACGACCTCGGCGGCCGCGAGCGCCGCCAGCCATACGGGCGCGGCAGGACGCGCGACGACCAGGATCGCGAGGGCGACCACCACCCCGTGCAGGTCCAGGGTCGGCACGCCGCGCCACCAGAGCTGGTGGGCGATGAGTGCCAGCGCGAAGGCCGCTCCGAAGAGTGCGAACGGCCGGTCCTGCGCACGCGCCGCCGGCCACGCGCGGCCGGGCGGCGGGACAGCGGAGCGTCCGTGGTCGATCGCCGTGATGCCGACGTATTCGTTGCGGAGCGGTCGTCGGATGCGAGACGCGGGTTCGTTGACCGACCCAGGTCTTCGACGCGCGCTCGCCGCCTAAGGGTCGATGAGCTGCAGGGCGTCTTCGGCAGCCGAGGCGACGAAGACCCGCCCGCTGCGGGGGTCGGTCGCGACGCTGTTGGGCTGGCGGACGGTCGGCAGCGACCGGAGCCGCTCCGGGCGATCACCGGCAGACAGCTCGACGAGCTGGTTGCGTGCGGACAACGCCACCCACAGGCGATCGCGCTGCGCGTCGATGGCAATGCCGTACGGCGCGCCCTTCAGCGGCACGCGCGCCAGCCACTTGAGCCGAGGGCGGGTCGCGAAGACGATGAGCGCGTCGCCGCGCGTATCGGTGATGTACGCGCGGCCGCGCTCGTCGGAGACGACGTGCGTGGGGCCGAGGCCGGCGGATTGGGAGCCGGTTCCGCGAAGGGTCCTCGGGTCGAAGAGCTCGAACGTGTACGCGCGCACCGATACGACGCCGAGCTGGTCGCCGACGGCCACGACGCCGCCCGGCTGCGCATCGACCGGCGCCGCGCGGATCCTGCGGCCGCCGCGGATTTCGGTGAGCGTGGCGCCGAACTCGTCGACGGTGTAGGCGCGGCCGTCGAGGAACGTCGCGTCGTGCGGGTGGTCGCCCGCCTTCGTCGTCGTCGCGGCGCCGGAGGATGGGTCTACCGCGACGAGCGCGTCCGCCTCCTCGGCCGGGACCAGCACCGGGCCGCCCGGCTGAGCGAGCTCGAGGTGGCGCGGCGCTGCGGGCAGGCGAACGCGCCGCCGCACGCTCCCCGACTGGGCGTCGACGAGCGCGAGTGCGGGCTCGTCCAGCAGCGCGACGACGAGCACCCCCGACCGCGGATCGGCCGCGAGCCCCTCGGAGCGGCCGCCGATCCGGACGACTTGCCCAGCAGGCTTGTCGTCAGCGCGCGGCGCGCGCGCCGGCTCGGCGGCGCGCGGTGGATACGGCTGGTCGGGGCGCGCGGCCCGGCGTCCGGAATCGCCGCCGCCGCCGCAGCCTGAGGCAGACATGGCCGCCAGCGTGAGCGCCAGCAGCAACCGCCGCGTTTCGGTTCGACCCGGCCCGATGCCGCTGCTAGCGCCGGTTACCACGACGCGTCGTCCGGGAGGGCGCCCGCTCATCCGGCACTGCGCGTAACGAAGCCTGTTGTGCGTCGTCAGTGACAAGAGGGTCTCCTGTCGCCACGGCTATCCCGCCGCAGCAGCCGGCAACCATGACGTGGCGGGCCGCAACTCGGATCAGGAAGGACACGTGGGCCGCATCAGCGGGTGCAGCTGGCTCACGGCGAACGGATCGGCGGGGGACCTGGCGCCGAAGCACGCGGCGGCCCGCGCATCAGCCCGCCAAGGCGGGCGGGCGGCTCGATCGCCTACCCGTTCAAGAGCTACGACGGCCGACTGGCTCGAGGACCTGCGCCGCGTCGGCGGCCAGCGGATGGCCGGACATGTGGTCGGGCGCCGAGGCCTACCTCCAGATGTGGGAGCGCGCAAGCGCGACGGCGGCCGACGTCGCGCTGCCGAGCCAGGACGGCGTCGTCGAGGTGGTGGGCCGTCATGACCGCGGAGTTCGCGCGCAACCGGCGCGCGGTGCGGTCGCCCATGCGGCGCATCCTGCGAGCGAGCGCCGACAACCGCCCGCGACGGTTCGTCCCCGCCGAGCCGTCGCTTCGAGCGGCGACCGCGACGTCGACGCGAAGCTCGCGCCGTACTGCAGCCTCAACCCCTGAGCGCCCGCGGACAGCGCGGCGCGCTCGCGCTACGACCGGCGCACGGCGTGAAGAACCGCATCCAGGACGGTGCCGGTCTGGCCGTCGTGGCCCGTCACCGTGCGCGGCACCTCCTCCGCAAGCACGGTCCGCCAGTCAGGCTCGTGCACCCCGAGGGCGGTCGCGAGCTCAGATGCGCTCAGCAGGCCGCCGGTGTCATCGGGATCCCAGGCCCAGGGCGGCAACGTGCAGTGGCCGACGCTCAGCAGCGTCCCGTGCGGCCGTGTTGCAGCGGCGGCCTGGGCGAGCAGGGCGGGGCCGTGCAGCTCGAGCGGCGTGTGCAGGAACAGCGAGATGACGAGGTCGAACGTCTCCTGCGTGGTCCAGTCGCGCAGATCGGCGTGCTGCCACGTGATGCGCGATGAGACGCCGGCGCGCTCGGCGTGCTCGGCGGCGGCGTCGAGCGCGACCGGGGAGATGTCGACTGCGGTGACGGTCCAGCCTTGCGAGGCCAGCCAGATGGCGGTGTCGCCGTGCCCGCATCCGAGCTCCAACGCTCGCCCCGGGAGCGCCGGGGCCAGCGCGTCGAGGACGTACGGGTGCGGCTCGCGGTGACACGACCGATCGCGCCTGCGGTGGACCTCGTCCCAGAACGCCTGGGCCTCGTCGCTCACGGGGCATCGGCTCCTCGGGCGTGAGACGGGCGCACTGCGAACACCACCAGCACCAGCGTCAGGACGGCGAAGGCGGTGCCTGCGACGAAGGCATCGGCGACGCCTGCGGAGAACGCCTCGGGGCGCGTCGTCGCGGCGCCGCTCGCGACCCCGGCGAACACCGAGACGAGGATCGCGACGCCGAGAGCGGCCCCGAGCTGTTGGGACGCCTGCATCGCTCCGGCCGCGGCCCCGGAGTCCTCGAGGCGCACGCCGGACAGCAGCACGGCGCTCAGGGGCATGAACAGCAGCCCGCCGCCGAGGCCGAAGAGGACGATGGGGCCGGCGAGGGCGGTCAGATACCCGCTCGTCGCGGAGATCTGGGTGAGCCACAGCGCCGCGGCGGTGAGCGACAGCGCGCCGGCGACCATGAACGGCCGGGGCCCGAAGCGCGGGAGGAACCGTGGCACCGCCTGTGAACCGGCGAAGATCAGCGCCGCCATCGGCAGGAAGGCGAGCCCGGTTTCGATCGCGGAGTAGCCCAGCACGATCTGCAGGAACTGGGCGACGAAGAAGTACATCCCGAGCAGCACGGCGGGGACCAGAAGCATCGTGACGTAGGCGCTCGCGGTCACGCGACGTTCGAAGAGGCGCAGCGGCACGAGGGGCTGCTCGGCGCGCTGCTCGATCGCGACGAAGGCCGCGAGCAGCACGGCCGCGGCGACGAACGCGAGGACAGCCACTCCGTCGCCCCAGCCCTGCGCGCCGGCCCGGATGAAGCCGTAGACCAGGGCAGTCATGCCCGCCGTCGAGCCCAGCGCTCCGGGCAGATCGAACCGCCCGGGGACGCGCGCGGACTCTTCGATCAGGCGCGGCGCCGCAAGCACGATCGCGGCTCCGACAGGGACGTTGATGAACAGCACCCATCGCCACGACAGCCACGACGTCAGCGCGCCGCCGACCAGCAGCCCGATCGCCCCGCCGGCGGCGGACATGGCGGAGAACAGGCCGAGGGCGCTGTTGCGCGGCGCGCCCTCGGCGAACGTGGCCATGAGGATCGCCAGGGCGCACGGAGCGGCGACCGCGGCGCCGACGCCCTGCGCCGCACGGGCCACGACCAGCACGGCCTCGCTCGGCGCCGCCCCACCGACGAGCGACGAGACGGTGAACAGCGCGACGCCCGCGCCGAACACGCGGCGGCGGCCGAAGGCGTCTCCCAGCCGGCCGCCGAGCAGGAGCAGTCCGCCGAAGGCCAGCGTGTAGGCGTTGACGACCCACGACAGGCCGGTCGCCGAGAAGCCGAGGTCGGCCTGGATCGGCGGAAGCGCGACGTTCACCACGGTGGCGTCGAGGACGATCATCAGCTGGCAGGTCACGATCAGCGCGAGCACGAGCCCTGTGCGCCCGGAGCCTCTTGGCGCCGCGACGTCGCGCGGCCTGGCGAGCGTGCGCGCGCTCATCGGCTCGCGCCCTGGCCGGCGGGCGAGGCGGCGAGATCGCGCCGCGCCGTCACGAGGCTCGCGACGACCATCGCGGCTGCGGTGTTGCCCGAGGCGACCGCATTGGCCACCGAGGGC
>JAUJPF010000003.1 GCA_030447275.1 Solirubrobacteraceae bacterium
ACCGCGAGCTTGCCGTCGTTGGCCACGCGACGGGCCTCGAACGGGTCGGTGACGATGCGGAAGAAGCCCTTGCCCGGGCCGCCGTACTGGGCGTCGATGTAGTCCTGCAGCTCGAAGATGCGCTTGCGCTGCAGGCGCACCGACTCCATGTCGTTGCATGGGTTCGACCGAACCGGGGCCTTCTTGCACAGGCTCTCGTTGTCCACGAAGAGGTTGACGTAGCCGCGCAGCCCCGCCTCCCAGGCCCGCTCGAGCCACTTCCAGTAGGAGGCCTCGTGCGTCAGCGAGTTGTAGGCGGGCCACTCGCGGAACGTCGGCCAGCCGACCTGGTCGATGGGCGTGCCCCTGCCCGCCACGGTTTCCAGCGCGGCGTTCTGCGCGCCGAGGGCGGGGTCGCTGTTGCAGTCCGGCAGCGCGTACTCGACGCCGTACGGGTGCCACGGCCGGCCGCAGTGGATCCGCCCGCCGAAGTACTCGAAGGCCATGAGGTGCATGTGTGCGTCGATGTAGCCGCGCGTCTCCGAGTAGGGCGTCAGGCCCTTGGCCGGCGTGCCCGTGCTCGAATCCTGGACTTCGGGATACACGGCGCAGCCCTCGGCCTCGCGGAACCGCAGCCGCCCGCCGTCGGCCAACTTCGACCCGTCGCGCGCGGTGAGGGTGAAGCCCTCGGCGTTCGTCCCCTCGACCGCGAAATCCGCCGCGTCGCTCGGCGCCGTGGCCACGCCGCCCGCGATGACGAACCGGCGCTCCTTCGTGTAGAGCAGGTAGCTGCCCAGCCGCGTGGCCTGCATCCGCACGGGCCCCTGCTGCGGCGCGCCCGAACCGACGATGTCGTAGCACCCGTGCACCAGGGCGTAGCGGTCGTCCTCGCCCGCGGCCTGCGCGCTGGCAGGGACGAGGAGGGGCAGCAGCACGGCCGCGAGCACGGACTTCCGACGGAGGCTCATCCACCGGACCCTGGAGCATCGGTCTACATCGTGCGCCGGGTCACAAGCGCCGGCGCGCCACGTGGCCGCCCGCAGGAGGAGGAGCCCGGAAGCACGATCACAGTCGGCCTGCGCTTTACGGCGAACGATGACGACGACGCACTTCGACCCGGTCGTCGAGCCGGCTTGCGTCAAGGCGCGGATTCGTGGTCTCCGTGCGTCGCTATCGCCTGGCGATTTCGTGCGCGACGCCGACGACTCTGTGGTCGTGGGTCGTGGCGCCCCGGACGCCGGCTTCACACTTCCGCCGCTCGGCAAGTGCCGGAGCGTGGAGGGGTAGCGTGCGGACGATGAGCGTTCTCGTCGTCGCGTTCCTTGTCGTACTTGCGGTAGGGGCGGTGTGGTTCACGGTGCGATGGGACCCAGCGTCGCCGGCGATCTCGCCCGAGCAGTGCGGGCAGAAGCGGTTCTCGCCTCAGTTCTGACGCGGTCAAGGCCGCGGTTAGAGCGCGCTGCAGCGGCGTTGGGTCGCGCGCGGACGGTCTCAACGTTGCTGCCGCGTCCTCGCGGCGCTGTCCGGCCAACCAAGCCACGGACGGATGACCGAGTTGACCGCGCGGTCCTGACCAGAGAGGGTCGCTGCATGAAGCGGTCCATCGCCCGCGGCGCATGCGCGCTGCTCGCCCTCCTCGCCGTCCCCGCCGCCGCCTCGGCGGCCCCGAGCTATCGCGTCACCGACGTGCGGACGGTGGTCGACCGGGGTGCGGTCGCCGGCACGGGAGCGGCGATCGTCGAGGTCGACCACGGCGCGGTGGTGGTCACCGCGACCAAGCGCGAGGTGCGGGCGATGCGGCGCCTCGGCTACAGGGCGCGCCCCGTCCGCATGCGCGGCGTCGCCGCTCCGCCGCGCGCCGGCAGCGGCCCGCGCGCCCGGGCCGCCGCGTTCCCCGCGGCCGACGCCGGCTTCCACGACTACGGCGAGATGGCCGCCCACGTCGAGCAGGTCGCCGCGGCGAACCCGTCGATCGTGAGCCGGTTCTCGCTCGGGCGCTCCTACGAGGGGCGCGAGCTGTGGGCGGTCAAGATCTCCGACAACGTGGGGGTCGACGAGGACGAGCCGGAGGTCTTCTTCAACTCCGGGCAGCACGCGCGCGAGCACCTGACCGTCGAGATGGCGCTCTACCTGCTCGACGAGCTGACGTCGCAGTACGCGAGCGACGCGCGCATCCGCGCGGCGGTCGACGGGCGCGAGACGTGGATCGTGTTCAACGTCAACCCCGACGGCAGCGAGTTCGACGTCGCCACCGGCACGTACCGCAGCTGGCGCAAGAACCGCCAGCCCAACAGCGGGTCGACCTACGTCGGCACCGACCTCAACCGCAACTGGGGCTACAAGTGGGGTTGCTGCGGCGGGTCGAGCGGGCTGACCTCGTCGGACACCTACCGCGGGCCGTCGCCGTTCTCGGCGCCGGAGACGCAGCTCATGCGGAACTTCATCGACTCGCGCGTCGTCGGCGGGCGCCAGCAGATCCGCGTCGCCATCGACTGGCACGCGTACTCGGAGCTCGTGCTGTGGCCCTACGGCTACACGACCGCCGACACCGACACCGGCCTCACCGCCGACGACCAGGCGACGTTCGCCACCCTCGGGCGCGCGATGGCCGGCAGCAACGGCTACACGCCCGAGCAGTCGAGCGACCTCTACATCACCGACGGGACGAGCCTCGACTGGATGTGGGCCAACCACCGGATCTTCGCCTACACGCTCGAGATGTACCCGAAGACGTCGAGCCCCGGCTTCTACCCGCCCGACGAGGTCATCGCGACGGAGACCGCGCGCAACCGCGAGGCCGTCCTCATGCTCATCGAGCACGCCGACTGCCCGTACCGCGCGATCGGCAAGCAGGCGGCGTACTGCGGCACGCAGCTCTTCGGCGACGACTTCGAGGCCGCGCGCGGCTGGACGGCGAACGCCGGCGGCACGGACACCGCGACGAGCGGGCGGTTCGAGCGCGGCGACCCCGAGGCGACGAGCTCCAGCGGGCCGAAGCAGCTCGGCACGACCACGAGCGGGCTCAACGACCTCGTCACGGGGCGGATCGCCGGCAAGAGCGCGTCGACCAACGACCTCGACGGCGGCCTCACCTCGGTGACGTCCGCGCCCGTCACGCTGAGCGGCGCGAGCGCGTACGCGCTGACGTTCCAGTGGTACCTCGGCCACGGGAGGGACTCGTCGACGAGCGACTTCCTCCGCGTCCGCGTCGTCGGCGACACGTCGTCGGCCACCGTGTTCGAGCAGCGCGGCGCCGCGACCGACCGCGACGCCGCGTGGGCGCAGGCGTCGGTCGCCCTGGACCGGTTTGCGGGCCAGACGGTGCGGATCGTCGTCGAGGCCGCCGACGCGTCGACCGCGAGCCTCGTCGAGGCCGGGGTCGACGACGTGAGGGTCAGCGGGTCCTGAGGGGCCGTGCCCTCGTCGGCCGGCGCGAAAGCCCTCCGAGCGCGGTACCGTTTTCAAGCATGTTCTCGGTGCGTCGGTGGTCGGGTGCTCTCGTTGCCGTCGTCGCCGTTCTCGCCGTCGCCGCACCGGCGCACGCCGTCGACGTCTACGGCCTGACCTCCGACGACCACCTGGTCCGGTTCTCGACCGACGACCCGTCCCGCCTCCAGTTCGATCGGGCGTTCGCGAAGTACGACCGGCCCGCGTGGACGCAGATGCACGCGACGACGCTGCGCGGGATCGCCTGGGGCGGCGGTGAGCTCGTCGCCATCGACGAGTACGGCTCGATGAACCCCATCGACCCGAACGCGCCGCACGAGCCGAGCGGCGCCGGGAGCGGCGGGCCGCGCGGCGACGTGCGCGGCCTGGCGACGGGCCCGGACCAGAGCAGCCTGCACGTCGTGACGGGGGAGCGCTGGTACCGCTGGCCGGCGGTCTCGCGCGCCGACGGGACCGGAGGCCCGCTGAGTCCGGCCGGCCTCGACCTCACCGCGACGGCGTTCGACGGCGACCGCGAGTACGCGATCGACGCCGCGAGCGACCGGCTGCTCGTCGCCGACGCTCCCGGCGTCTTCGTGCCGGTCGGGCCGCTCGGCGTCGCCGTCACACGCCCGAGCGGCGGCTTCGACACCTTCGGCGGGCGCGGCCTGCTCGTCGTCGGCAGCACGCTGTACGACGTCGACCTGCGCACCGGCGCGGCGATCGCCAAGGGGACGCTGCCGCTGGCCGAGGGCCGGACGGTGCGCGACCTCGCGGTCGTCGCCCCCGCGCACGTGATCACCAACCCGTACTGCTGTGGCACCGAGGGCTACGAGGGGCGCGGTGTGCCGTGGGTCGTCAAGCTCGTCCACCGCGGCGATCCGGACGCGCCGGCCACGGTCACGTTCGAGACCGTGCGCAGCACGTCGGGGGACCGCCCCGCCGCCGAGCCGGGCGTCGACTTCGAGCCGCAGCGCGGCACGGTGACGCTGCCGCCGGGGCGGAGCTCCTACGACGTCGTGATCCCGATCATCGACGACGACGAGGGCGAGGAGGTCGAGGCCGTGACGCTGCGGCTCGACCAGGGGTACGGGCCCCAGAGCAAGGAGGTCCTCCTCTTCGACTTCAACGACCCGCAGTTCGCGACGAGCGCCGTCAGCGCCGTCGAGACCACCGGGATCGTCCCGATCGAGGTCACGCGGCCCGTCTCGACGCGGCCGCAGGCCACGACGGTCGAGGTCGCCGTCGAGGGCACGGCGACGCCCGGCGTGGACTTCGTCGCGCCGCCGCCGACGCTCTCGTTCGCGCCGAACGACTCGAGCAAGGTCGTGCCCGTGCGGCTCATCGGGGACCGCCGGCGCGAGCGCGGCGAGACGGTGACGCTGAAGCTGAACGCCGCAGGGATCACGCGCCAGGTCAGCGCGCGGCGCACCGCGACGCTGACGATCCGCGACGCCGCGGACCGCACCGCGCCCCGGCTGCTGAGCGCACCGCGCCGCGTGCGGCTGGGCCGGACCACGGCGCTGCGCCTGCGCTGCTCGGAGGCATGCCGAGCGACGGCCCAGCTGCGCCTCTCGTCGAAGCGGGCGCGGGCGCTCGGCGTGAAGACGGTCGTCTCAGCAGGGCGCTCGCGTCTCGCCGCGCGGCCGAGCGTGCGGCTCCGTCTCGGCGCGACCGCGCTCCGGCGCCTGCGCGCCGAGGCGCCCGAGCGCGCGAGCCTGCGGCTCGTCCTGCGCGACGCCGCCGGCAACCGGCGGGCGGTCGTCCGCGCGATCCGTCTGCACCGCTGAATTCCGTCACACGCCGTTCTCCGACGGGGTCGCGCTGACGCTCCCCGACGGAATCGGGCCGATGACATCGCCCCGCAGGAGGTCGCGGTCGTAGGGCCGGCAGATCCGTCCCGACACGCGCACCCGGTCGCCTCTGGCGAGGTAGGGGAAGCCGCTGCGCGAGAACCCGTGGACGCGCGTGCGGGCGTGGAGGTCGAGGAACGTCGTGCGCCGTCGCCCGAAGCGGCGGACGACGAGCTCGTTGCCCGTTTCGGGCGTCACGACGACGACGCCGTCCCAGCGGAAGCTGCGCCCGCAGCCACGTCTGCGAGGGGCCGGCCGGTCATCGCTGCCGTACATGTGACGGTGGAGCGGATGCCCGCGGAGCACGGGCAGGTAGCCCTCCGCGTGGTACCCGCCTGGCTCGCCGTCGACGGCGACGGCGACGGCGAGCGCGGGTGGCACGTCGCCGAAACGCCGGACGGTGACGCGGCGGCCGCCGAACTGGCCTTCGCAGCTCGCGGTGACCGCTTGTCCGACCTCGGCGCCCACCGGCACGTCGAGGCTCCGCTGGGCGACGTAGCGCGCGCCCTCCAGCCGGATGGCCACGGCGCACGCCCCGGAGTAGCCCGTTTCGGAGCCACACCCGAGCAGGGCCAGCCAGGGCAGGCTGAGCGCGACCGCCGCCTTCAGCCGAGCGGCCATGGGTTCGGCACGGCCCGCCGCGGCTCCCGCCGCCAGTCCGCGTACGCCTCGGCCGGCTCGTCGGTCGGCGTCCGCACCGACGCGTCGTACTTCGCCGCCACCTCGTTGACGGGGTAGTGCGCGGCATCCTCGCGCCGCGAGCCGATCATCAGCACCGCAGACGGCCCGTCGCCCGCGCCGACGAAGACGTGCTCGGTCCCGGCCGGGCAGTGCACGAAGTCCCACTGGCCCAGCGGCCGCTCCTCGCCGTCGAGGATGACGATGCACTCGCCGTAGAGCACGAGGAAGTCCTCCTGCACGGGCTCGGAGTGGTAGCGGCAGTTCGGTTGGCCGGGCTCCATGATCTGGATGTTGACCCCGAGGTCCGGCCATGAAACCTCCTCACCCTCGAAGTCGAGGATAGTCGCGCGGCGCGGGTGCGCGAGGGCCGGCGCGTCGGCGACGTTCATGACGAAGGGCGCGTCCACGTCACGAACCATACGGTCCGCCGCCGGTCCTCGCGATGAGTGGCGCCGACCCCGCTAGTCATAGGGGCATGCGAATCATCGTGAGCGACTTCATCAGCCTCGACGGCGTCGTCCAGGCCCCCGGCGGCAAGGAGGAGGACACCGACGGCGGCTTTCAGAACGGCGGCTGGTCGATGCCGTTCTTCGACGAGGCGGCCATGGGACCGGTGCTCGACGACGTCATGGACCGGACCGAGGCGCTGCTGTTCGGACGTCGCACCTGGGAGGTCATGGCCTCGGCCTGGCCCGACCGCGCCGGCGACCCGTTCGCCGACAAGATGAACGCGCTGCCCAAGTACGTCGTCTCCCGCAGCCTGACCGCCGACGAGGCCTCGTCGCGGTGGAACAACACGACGCTGATCGGCGGCGACGACCCGGCCGGCGCGATCCGCCGGATCAAGGACCGGGACGGCGGCGACGTCCAGGTGATGGGCAGCGCGTCGCTCGCCCTGCACCTCGTCGAGAACGATCTCGTCGACGAGTACCGCCTGATGCTCGAGCCGATCCTGCTCGGGGGCGGCAAGACGATCTTCCCCACCGACGGCAAGGCCCGGCCGCTCGAGCTGCTGTCGGTCGAGCAGGCCTCGACCGGCGTGCTGATCTGCGCCTACCGCCCCGCCGCCGCCTGAGCGGCGGGGGGCCGTGAGCGGGCGACGGCAGAGGTCCACGAACGCGCCCGCATCCTCAAGAAAGCGCCCCCGGGGCCGATTCGCGAGAAGACCATGGAACAGCTCGGCACCACGCTGGGCGCCACGTCGCTCGGCGGGCCCACCATCCCGTCCGGAGGCATGGGCCTCGATCACCCGGTCCAGCCCGAGGAGCTGACCGGCATCGAGCTGCTGGCCGGACTCCCCTGGCCGGCGCTGCGCGAGCTGGCCGGCCACGCCCGCCGCTGCGAGTTCCGCCCCGGCGAGATCGTCTTCCGCGAGGGCGACCAGGGCGACTCGATGCACGTCGTCACGCGCGGGCAGCTCAGCGTCGTCCGGCCGAGCCGCGACCCCGGCCTCGTGCTCCAGCGCCTGTTCCGCGGCGACGTCTTCGGCGAGGTCGGCGTGCTCAACGCCGCCCCGCGCCTGGCGAGCATCGTCGCCATCGACCAGAGCGAGACCGTCGAGGTGCGCAAGGAGGACCTCGACCGCGTCCTCGACGCCGACCCGAAGGCCATGCGCCAGATGCTCGGCACGCTCGCCTTCAGCCTCACGCTCGCCAAGGAGGAGCTCGCGCGCCACAACTCGAAGCTCGAGTCGAAGGTCCGCGAGCGCACCGCCGACCTGCGCGAGTCGCAGCTCGAGCTGGTCCGCCGCCTCGCCCACGCCGCCGAGTCGCGCGACGACAGCACCGGCATCCACATCACGCGCATGAGCCGCATGTGCGCGCAGCTCGCGCTCGACGCCGGCATGAGCGAGGCCGAGGCACAGCAGATCCTCCACGCCTCCTCGATGCACGACATCGGGAAGATCGCGATCCCCGACCGCGTCCTGCTCAAGGAGGGCCCGCTCGGCCCGGAGGAGTGGGAGATCATGAAGACGCACACGACGGCCGGCGCCCAGCTCCTCGCGGGCAGCCGCTCGCCGGTCGTCCGCATGGCCGAGGTCATCGCCCGCACCCACCACGAGAAGTGGGACGGCACCGGCTACCCCGAGGGCCTGCGCGGCGAGGAGATCCCGCTCGTCGCCCGCATGGTCGCCGTCTGCGACGTCTTCGACGCCCTCGTCTCCGACCGCCCGTACAAGGCGGCGTGGCTCGTCGACGACGCGCTGAGCGAGATCGAGGACCTCGCCGGGTCGCACCTCGATCCGGACCTGGCGGCGCTGTTCATCGCCAAGCGCCCGGACCTGCGCGCGGCGGAGTGATGCGCCGGCGCCTCGGCGTCGCCGCGGCGGCCCTGGCGGCCGTGCTGATCGCGCTCGCGGCCTCGGCCACCGGGGTGCTCGACCGCCTCGAGGGCCAGACGCAGGACGCGCGCTTCGCCGTCCGCGGCGAGCGGCCGGCCACCGACGTCGCGGTGGTGGCGATCGACGCGCAGTCGATCAACGCGCTCAACCGCTGGCCGATCCGCCGCGTCTGGCACGCGCGCGCCGTCGACGCGCTGCGCAAGGCCGGCGTGAGGGGCATCGGCTACGACGTCCAGTTCACCGAGCCGAGCGGCCGCGGCGCCGACGACTACGCGCTCTTCGAAGCTGTCGCCCGCGCCAAGGGGACCGTCCTCTCCACGACCGAGGTCGACGAGAAGGGCAGGACCAACGTCCTCGGCGGGGACGAGAACCTGAAGTCGGTCGGCGCCCGCGCCGCGAACACGAGCACGCCGGTCGACACCGGCGCCGTCGTGCGCCGCGTCTACTTTGACATCGACGGGCTGGAGACGTTCGCCGTGGCGGCGGCGGAGTCGGCGACCAAGCGCCCGGTCGCGCCGTTCGACAGCGCCCCGATCGACTACCACGGCGGCCCGGGGACGATCCCCACCTACCGCTTCATCGACCTCGTCAAGGGGCGGATCGACCCGGCGAAGCTGCGCGGCCGCGTCGTCGTCGTCGGCGCCTCGGCGCCGTCGCTCCAGGACCTCCACCCCGTCCCCACCGCGCGCGACGAGCTGATGCCCGGGCCCGAGGTGCAGGCCAATGCCATCTCGACCGTCCTCCAGGGCCTGCCGCTGCGCGACGCGCCGCGCTGGCTCGAGATCCTGCTCGTCGTCGCGCTCGCCGTGATCGTGCCGCTCGCCTCGCTGCGGCTGCGCGCGCGCTGGTCGATCGCGTTCGCCGTCGCCGCGCTCGCGCTGTGGCTCGTCGCCGCGCAGCTCGCGTTCGACCGCGGGACCGTCCTCCCCGTCCTGCCGCCGGTGCTCGCGCTGCTGACCGGCGCCGTCGGCGCGCTGGGCGCCGCCGCCCTGCTGAACGCGCGCGAGCGGCGCAGGATGCGCTTCCTCTTCGGCCGCTTCGTGCCCGAGCCCGTCGTCGACGAGCTGCTCGCCCGCGAGGACGCGACCGGCGGCATCGCCGGCGTCCGGCAGGAGTCGACCGTCCTCTTCTGCGACCTGCGCGGCTTCACGACCTTCGCCGAGAGCGCCGAGCCTGAGCTGGTCATCGACGTCCTCAACACGTACCTCGGCGAGATGACCGAGGCGATCCTCGGCCACGACGGCACCGTCGTCTCCTACCTCGGCGACGGGATCATGGCCGTGTTCGGCTCGCCGGTCGAGCGCTCCGACCACGCGGCGCAGGGCCTCGCCGCCGCCGAGGAGCTGCTGGCCGTGCGCCTCCCGCGCCTGAACGACTGGCTCGCCGAGCGCGACCTGCCGCCGTTCCGCCTCGGCGTCGGCCTCAACAGCGGCGCGGTCATGTCGGGCACCGTCGGCAACGAGCGGCGGATGGAGTACGCGGCCGTCGGCGACACGACGAACGTCGCCGCGCGCCTGCAGGCAGCGACAAAGGGGACGCCGCACGCGCTGTTCGTCAGCCAGGCGACGTGGGACCGCCTCGACGAGCACAGCCGCGTCCGCCTCGCGCCCTCGGGCGAGCAGGCGGTCGCCGGCCGCGGGCAGACGGTGGCGGTGTACGCGCCGCGCCCGGTGCGCCGGCTGCACGCGGCCTAGGCGTCGCCCGGCACCAGCGGGACGAAGCGGACGCCGCCCGCGTCGGCGTGGTGCAGCGCGCCGTCGGCGTCGCGGCCGACGAGCAGCAGCCGCTCGCCGACTGGGATGACGAGCCGGGCGCCGTGCCCGAGCTGGTCGAGCAGCGCCGGCGGCACCGCGTCGCGCGCCGACGCGGCGACGTTGATCGCGTCGTAGGGCGCGGCCGGCGGGTGGCCGAGCGTGCCGTCGCCGACGATCAGCTCGACGCCCTCGACGCGGGCCGCCGCGAGGTTCTCCCGCGCGCGCGCCGACAGCTCGGGGTTGCGCTCGACGCTCCACACGCGCGCGCCGAGCTGCGCGAGCACGGCGGCGTGGTAGCCCGAGCCCGTTCCCACGTCGAGCACGCGGTCGCCCTCCCGGACGCGCAGCAGCTCGGCCATGTGCGCGACGACGAGCGGCTGGGAGATCGTCTGGCCGCCGCCGAGCGGCAGCGCCTCGTTCACCCACGCCGCCCGCCGGCGCTGGGGCGGCACGAAGAGGTCGCGCGGCACCGCGGCGAGCGCGGCGAGGACGCGCTCGTCGCCGACGTGCCGGCGCAGGTCGGCGATCAGCCGCTCGCGCGTCGGCCCCATGGCGTCGAGCATAGACTCGCGCACATGCCGCTCGCCTCCATGGACGGCGCGCTCTGCGACGCCGCCGACGCCACGATCCCGGTCACCGACGCGGGGCTCGTCCGCGGCGACGGCGTCTTCGAGGTCGCCCGCCTGTACGACGGTCGCCCGTTCGCGCTCGACGAGCACCTCGCGCGCATGGAGCGCTCGGCCGCGGGGCTCCGGCTGCCGATCGACGTCGACGCCGTGCGCGGCGACGTCGACGCCCTGCTCGCCGCCGCGCAGCCCGGGGACGCGCGGCTGCGGATCATGGTCACCCGCGGCGGGCGCCGCATCCTGCTGATCGAGGAGCACACCGACCCCGCGCCGTCGCTGTCGCTGGCCATCGTCGAGTACGCGCCGTCGCGGCTGCTCGACCAGGTCAAGTCGCTCTCGTACGCCGCGAACATGCTCGCGTCGCGGGTCGCGGAGGAGCGCGGGTTCGACGAGGCGCTGCTCGTCACCCCGCACGGGCGCGTGCTCGAGGGCCCGACGATGTCGCTGTTCTACGTGCTCGACGGTGATCTGTGGACGCCGCCGCTCGACGATCACATCCTCGACTCGATCACCCGCCGCCACGTGCTCGAGCTGACCGGCGCGCGCGAGCGGATCACCGCGCGCGACGAGATCGCGCGGATGACCGAGGCGTTCATGGCTTCGACGACCCGCGAGGTGCAGGCCGTGCACGCGATCGAGGACCACGAGCTGGAACGCGGCGGGCCGCTGACCCGGGAGGCGGCGCGGTTGCTGCGCGCGCGCATCGCCGAAGCGACCTCCGGGTGAAGGTCCTCACCGTCATCGGGAACCGGCCGCAGTTCGTCAAGGCGGCCGCGGTGTCGGGGCCGCTGCGCGAGCGGCACGCCGAGACGCTCGTGCACACGGGCCAGCACCACGACGACGAGCTGTCGACGGTCTTCGTCGAGGAGCTGGGGATCCCGCGGCCCGAGGTCGAGCTTCAGATCCACGGCGGGTCGAACACCTCGCAGACCGCGCGGATGCTCGGGGCGCTCGAGCCGCTGCTCGCGCGCGAGCAGCCGGACGTGGTGCTGGTCTACGGCGACACGAACACGACGCTCGCCGGCGGCCTTGCGGCGGCGCAGGCGGGCGTGCCGGTGGCCCACGTCGAGGCCGGGATGCGGTCGTTCGACCGGCGGATGCCGGAGGAGCTCAACCGCGTGCTCGTCGACCACGCCGCGCACCTGCTGCTGTGCCCGTCGGAGGGAGCGGTGGCGAACCTGCGCGCGGAGCGCGCGGCCGGGCGGGTCGAGCTCGTCGGCGACGTCATGGTCGACGTCGCGCTCGCCATGCAGCCGCGGGCGCGCGAGCGCGCGGTCGACGCTCCCGACGAGCCGTTCCTGCTCGCCACCGCGCACCGCGCCGGCACCGTGGACGACCCCGAGCGCCTCGCGCGGCTGGTCGAGCTGCTGGTCGGCATGCCGTTCCCGGTCGTCCTGCCGCTGCACCCGCGCACGCGCGCGCGGCTCGAGACGGCGGGGCTGCTGGCGCGCGTCGAGGAGGCGGTCGACGTCCGCCCGCCGCTCGGCTACCTCGACTTCACCGCGCTGCTCTTGCGCAGCCGCGCCGTCCTCACCGACTCCGGGGGCGTGCAGAAGGAGGCCTACCTCGCGGGCGTCCCGTGCATCACGCTGCGCGACACGACCGAGTGGGTGGAGACGCTGACGACCGGCTGGAACGTGCTCGTCGACCTCGACGCCGCCGCTGCGCAGCGCGCGCTGGAGACGCCGCCGCCGGACGAGCGCCCGCAGCTCTACGGCGACGGGCGCGCGGCCGAGCGCGTCGTCGACGCGCTCAGCGGCTTCTTGGGCGTCCGATCCGCCTGACCTCGGCGCCGCCCGCGTCCTCGACGACGCCGCGGCCGTCGAGCACCACCGGCGCGGGTGCGTCGAGGCGCCGGTACTCGGCGTGGTCGGCCTGGACGATCGCGAAGTCGGCCGGCTGGCCGTCCCACGGCGGGAAGCCGAGCTCGGCGAGCTCGGCGTCGGTGTAGAGCGGGTCGGCGAACACCGCGCGCACGCCGCGCCGCTCGAGCTCGGAGCGCAGCCCGAACGCGCCGCTGAACGCCGTCTCCTTGACGCCGCCGCGGTAGGCGACGCCGAGGACGAGGACGGTCTTGCCCTCGACGTCGCCGAGCAGGCCGACGGCGTAGGCCGGCATCGCCTCGTTGACCTCGCGCGCGACGGCGGGCAGGCGCGCCGCCGGGTCGCCGGCGAGGTAGAAGCGCGGGTAGACGGGGATGCAGTGGCCGCCGACGGCGACGCCCGGCCGGTGGATGTGGCTGAACGGCTGGGAGTTCGCCGCGTCGATGACGCGCTGCACGTCGAGGCCGCGGGCGTCGGCGGCGCGGGCCAGCTCGTTGGCGAAGGCGATGTTGAGGTCGCGGTACGTCGTCTCGGCGAGCTTGGCCATCTCCGCGGCCTCGGCCGAGCCCATGCCCCACACCTCGGCGTCGAGGAACGCGTCGTACAGCTCGACGCCGCGGGCCTCTCCGGCTTCGCTCAGGCCGCCCACGAGCTTCGGGTACGTCGCGAGGTCGCGCAGCACGCGGCCGCTGAACACGCGCTCGGGGCTGAAGACCGTGAAGAAGTCCTGCTCGGCGGCGAGCCCGCTGTGTCGCTCGAGCGCGGGCGCGATCCGCTCGCGCGTCGTGCCGACGGGAACGGTGGTTTCGATGCTGACGAGCGTGCCGGGTTGCAGCCCGCGGCCGATGTCCTCGACGACCGCGTCGAGGATCCGCCAGTCCGGCTCCGCGCGCTCGTCGACGTAGAGCGGCGGGACCGCGACGACGAGGTCGGGGCCCTCGGCGACCGCGGCCGCGGTGTCGCGCTGGGCGCGCAGCCGCCCGGCGCCGACCGCCTCGGCCAGCGCCTCCTCGAGCCCGTCCTCGTTGGGGAACGGCGGCGTGCCGGCGTTGACGAGCTCGACCACCCGCTCGTCGACGTCGCAGCCGACGACGTCGTGGCCCGCGCGCGCGATCTGGGCGGCAAGGGGAGGCCCACCTTGCCGAGCGCGACGACGACCGCCTTCACCGCGGCGCGAGCCTCACGGTCTCGCCGTCGCGGGCCGAGGCGAGCACGGCCTCGGCGGTCGTGACGGCCTCGAGGCCGGCCTCGAGCGGCACCACCGGCGCGTCGTCGTCGCCGGCCACGTACGCATAGAACGCCTCGTGCTCGACGAGCAGCGGCTCGCGGCGCTGGAGCGCGAAGCGGGTCGCGTTGCCCTCCGAGACTCCGCGCAGCTGCTGCGTCGCCGCCCACTCGATCGCGACGTCGGCGTTCTCGTGGAGCGTGAGGTCGCCGGTCAGCGTGTCGGCCAGGAGCATCCCGCGCGCGCCGAGGATCCGCGTGCGGCGGGTCTTGGTCGGGGTCAGCCAGTCGACCGCGCAGTGGAAGGGGACGTCGGAGGCGAGCCGGCCGGTGGCGAGGACGAGGTCCTCGTGCTCGCGGCCCATCCGGTGCGACGTCTGCGCGGCGACGACCTCGACCGGCGCGTCGCCGAGCCAGCGGACGAGGTCGAGGTCGTGCGTGGCGAGGTCCTTCACGACGCCGACGTCCTTGATGCGGTCGGGGAACGGGCCGGTCCGCTCCGTCGCGATGAGCAGGAGGTCGCCGAGCTGGTCGAGCTTGGCGCGGGCCGCGAGCAGCGCCGGGTTGTAGCGCTCGACGTGGCCGACGGCGCCGCGCACGCCGGCCCGCTCCACCGCGGCGATGATCTCGCGCGCCTCGTCGCCGCTCGCTGCGAGCGGCTTCTCGACGAGCACGTGGACGCCCTCGCCGGCCAGCCGCTCGACGCACGCCACGTGCTCCTCGGTCGGGACGGCGACGACCGCGAAGTCGGGGCGCCGCCGCGCAGGAGGTCGTCGAGCGAGGCGTAGAGGCGCTGCGGGTCGTGGACCGCGCGGAAGCGGTCGCCGCCGGGGTCGACGGCGCCGGCGAGCTCGACGCCGGGGGCGCTCTGGAGGATCCGCGCGCGTGGTGGCGGCCGATCATGCCGAGGCCGAGCACTGCGCCGCGGAGCACGGCGGGCGCGTCGCCGCTCCCCCCGCTCGGCGCGCGGACCGGCTCTCGGGGAGGCTGGGGCCCGTCCATCGGGCCGTTAGGGTACTTCCCGTGTCCGCCGTCATCCCGCACCCGCGCCGCACGGCAGCCCTTCCTCCGGTGGTCGCCGCGGCCGTCTACGGCGTGCGCCGGGCGCGGGCCGAGCGGCGCGAGCTGCGCATCGACCGGCGGACGTGGGCGCTCGGCGTCGTCGCGCTCGGCACGACGGTCGCGGTCGGCGCCGGCGAGCTCGCGCGCGTGTGGCACCGCGGCTCGGCGCCGCTCCCGACCGAGACGACGGACGTCGTCGGCGCCACCGGCGAGGCGGTCCGCGAGACGGTCGAGGTCGCGCGGGCCGGCTACCGCGGCGGCTCGACGCGCGAGAACGCGCTGCTCAACCTGCTCGGGTCGTTCACGCTGACGTTCGGGATCGCGCGCGGGCTCACGCACATGATCCGCCGCCGCGGCCGGTTCGGGCCGATCCGCGACTACCGGTTCGGCGGGCGCCACGTCCACCACTTCGTCCCCGGGATCCTGCTCGCGTTCATCGCCGGCGGCGTCTCCGTCGTCTCGCGCAGCCCCGACCTCGACCCGTGGCTCGCGCTGCCGTTCGGCGCCGCGTCGCGCTGACGCTCGACGAGTCGGCGCTGCTGCTCGAGCTCGACGACGTCTACTGGAGCGAGCGGGGTGTGGTCAGCGTGCAGATCACGCTGGCGACGCTGGCGCTGCTGTCGTCGCTCGCGCTCGTGCTGCGCGTGCTGCGCCGCGGCGAGGCCGACGTGCTGGAGCCCGAGGCGTGAGCGGCGGGCTGACGCCGGGCGATCCGCTCGGCGAGGACGTCGCGCCACCCGAGGCACCGCCGCGCCCGCGCCCTCCGGGCCCTACGGCGGCGGGCCGGTGCCGCCGGGCGCGTTCGCGACGCGCGAGCGCGGCGGCGTCGCCGACCTGTACGCGGGCGCGCCGCTCGCCGGCTGGGGCCAGCGGGCGGTCGCGGCGATCATCGACGCGGTCCTCGTCGCGGTCGTCGCCGGCATCGTGCTGCTCGTGCTCGGCGCGGTGGCCTTCGGCGCGCTCTCGCTCGACACGCCGGGCGGGATCGCGGGCGCGCTCGTCATCGCGCTGATCGCCGTCGGCGCGGTGACCGTCGGCGCGCTCGTCTACGCGCCGCTGATCATGGCCCGCACGAACGGCAAGACGGTGGGCAAGCTGATGACCGGGTGCCGGGTCGTGCGGGGCAACGGGCGCGAGGTCGACTTCCTCTGGGCCGCCTACCGCGAGGTGCTGATCAAGTCGCTCGCGCTCGGGATCGTGGGGTCGATCACCGCGGGCATCGGCTACCTCGTCAACTACCTCTGGCCGTTCTTCGACGACCGCAACCGCGCGCTGCACGACATCGTCGTGGACTCGCGCGTCGTGAAGGACTAGGCCGCAGCGGCCAGCGCCGCGCGATCCTGCATCCAGACGACCTGCTCGCGCCCCGGGCCGACGCCGACGACGGCGATCGGGACGCCGGTGCGCTCGGCGATGAAGTCCAGGTACTCCTGCGCCGCCTGCGGGAGGTCCGAGCGCGTGCGGGCCTCGCCGATGTCCTCCGTCCAGCCGGGCAGCTCCTCGTACTCCCCGGTCGCGTGGTGGAGGACGGACTGGTGGTACGGGAAGTTCTCGAAGACCGCCTCGTCGCGGCCGCGGTAGCGCGTGGCGACCTTGATCCGGTCGAAGCCGGTGAGGACGTCGAGCTTCGTGATCGCGAGCGCGGTCAGGGTGTTGATGCGGGCGGCGTAGCGCAGCGCGACGAGGTCGAGCCAGCCGCAGCGCCGGGGCCGCCCGGTGGTGGTGCCGAACTCGCCGCCGCGCTGGCGCAGCTCCTCGCCGGTGGCGTCCTCGAGCTCGGTCGGGAACGGGCCCGCGCCGACACGCGTCTGGTAGGCCTTGACGATCCCCCAGACCTCGGTGATGTCGCGCGGGCCGACGTAGCGCCGACGCACGCCGAGCCCGCCACCGGGTTCGACGACGTGACGAACGGATACGTCCCGTGGTCGATGTCGAGCAGCGTCGCCTGCGCGCCCTCGAAGAGGACCCTCTTGCCGGCGTCGAGCGCGTCCCAGGCCAGCCGCGCGGTGTCGGCGATGTACTGCTCGATCCGGTGGCCGTAGGTCAGGTACTCCTCGGTCATCGTCTGGAGGTCGAGCCGCGGGTCCTTCATGAACGGGCGCAGCGAGAGGCGCTTCGGGTCCATCGCGGCGACGATCTTCTTCTTGAGGATCTTCTCGTCGAGCAGGTCCTGCACGCGGATGCCGAGGCGCGCCGCCTTGTCCGCGTAGCACGGGCCGATGCCGCGGCGCGTGGTGCCGATCTGGAGCTTGCCGAGCTTGGCCTCGCCGGCCGAGTCGAGCAGCAGGTGGTACGGCATGATCAGGTGGGCGTTCGCGCTGACGCGCAGGCCGCTCATGTCGATGCCGCGGGCGCGCAGGCCGTCGATCTCCTCGGTCAGCACGCGCGGGTCGATGACGACGCCGTTGCCGATGATGCAGCGCTTGCCGGGATAGAGGATCCCGCTGGGGATCAGGTGCAGGGCGAACTTCTCGCCCTCGCGGACGATGGTGTGGCCGGCGTTGTTGCCGCCCTGGAAGCGGATGACGGCGTCGACCTGCTCGGCGAGCAGGTCCACCACCTTCCTTCCCCTCGTCGCCCCACTGGGCGCCGACGATGACGATGCCGGGCATCGTGGCCAGAAGTCTAGGACGCGCCGCCGCGGCGCATGCCCGCGACCTTGCGCTCGAGCTCCTCCATGTAGGAGGTCGAGTAGTCGACGGCCGGACCGGCGAGCGCGCGCTTGTCCTCGCCCATGAGGAGGACGGGGTCGCCGCACACCTCGCGGATGCGGCTGAGGATGCGCGGGCCGAGCTGCTCGGCGAGCTGCTCGGGGTCGAGGTTGGTGGTGATGACGAGCGAGCGCTGCTCCTCGTAGCGGGCGTTGATGATCGCGTAGAGCTGCTCGAGGACCCACTCGGTCGCGCGCTCGGCGCCGAGGTCGTCGAGGTGGAGGAGGTCGACCTGCGACAGGTCGTCCACGAGTCTGAGCATCCCGTCCTCGCTGGTCATCGACTCGCGCAGGACGCCGAGCAGTCGCGGGAGCGAGTAGATGGCGACGCTTCGCCCCGCCTCGATCGCCGCCTTCGAGACGAGCATGGCCAGCGTCGTCTTGCCCGTGCCGACGTCGCCGACGAACCAGATGCCGCGGCCCTCGTCGACGTTGCGGTCGATGTCGCGGGTGAAGCGGCGGACCTCGCGGACGACGGTCTCGGGCATGCCGACGACCGGCTCGCGTTCGAAGGCGACGTGCTGGTAGCGCTTGGGGAGGCGCGCCTCGAGCCGGCGCGCCTTGAGCGTGCTGCGCCGCAGCGGCCGGCAGGTGCAGTCGCGCGCGGTGTTCGTCGCCTCGTCGATGACGAAGCCCGAGCCGTCGCAGGCGTTGTGCGGGCACGCACTCACGCCTGGAACCGCTCGCTCGGCGTAGTTGAGGAACTTGGGGTACTCTTCTGGAACGTCAGGACGACGTCCCCGATCGCGCCGTTGCGGTGCTTGGCGATGATGATGTCGGCCTCGCCTTCGCGCTCGGACTCGCGGTCGTAGTACTCGTCGCGGTAGATGAAGGCGACGAGGTCGGCGTCCTGCTCGATCGAGCCCGACTCGCGCAGGTCGGAGAGGACCGGGCGCTTGTCGTGGCGCTGCTCGACGCCGCGGTTGAGCTGGGAGAGCGCGATGACCGGGACCTCGAGTTCGCGCGCGAGGATCTTCAGCCCTCGCGACATCTGCCCGATCTGCTCGACGCGGTTCTCGACGCGCCCGTCCGCGCGCATGAGCTGGAGGTAGTCGATGATCACGAGCCCGAGCCCGTGCTGCTGGTGCAGCCGGCGGGCCTTCGCGCGGATCTCGAGCAGGCCGACGTCGGACGAGTCGTCGATGAAGAGCGGCGAGCGCGCGAGCTTCTGGCTGGCCTCGAGGATCTTCGGCCACTTGTGCTCGGCGACGCGGCCCTTGCGCAGCTCGTCGCCCTTGATCCGCGCCTGCGACGCGACGAAGCGCTGGGCGAGCTCGGTCTCCGACATCTCGAGGCTGAACAGCGCCACCGGCTGGTTGTGGTCGATCGCCGCGTTCTCGGCGATGTTGGTGACGAGCGCGGACTTCCCCATCGACGGGCGGGCGGCGATGATGATCAGGTTGCCCGGCTGGAAGCCGCCGGTCATCTCGTCGAGGTCCTTGTAGCCGCTCGGGGTGCCGGTGAGCGCGGTCTGCTCGAGGCTGAGGCGGTGGAGCTTGTCGATCTCGGCGTCGAGGATCTCCTCGATAGCGGAAGTCCTTCTGGCGGTCGTCGTGGGCGACCTCGAGCATCGCGCGCTCGGCGCGCTCGACCAGCTCGCGCGGCGCGCCCTGCTGCTGGGCGACGCTCTCCTGGATCTCGTAGGTCGTGTTGAGCAGGCGCCGGATGAGCGCGTGCTCGCGGACGATGCGTGCGTACTGCCGGGCGTGGCCGGCCGCGGGCACCGACGCGGCGAGGCCGTCGACCGCCGCCTGGCCGCCGGCGGCGTCGAGGTTGCCCTCCGACCGCAGCCGCTCGGAGACCGTGAGCACGTCGATCGGCTCGCTCTCCGAGTACAGGCCCATCATCGCGCCGAAGATCAGCCGGTGACGCTCGCGATAGAAGTCGTCGGGCTTCAGGCCCTCGTCGATGACGAGCGCGTACATCGCGCGCTCGGACAGCAGGATCGCCCCCAGGACCGACTGCTCGGCCTCGAGCGAGTGCGGCGGCCCGGAGGGTGCCGACGCGCCGTCGGTGGGGGTCGCGAACGTCGTCATCGGTCGGCGAGTGTAGGTCCGCGTGACGGCCGCTCGGCGCCCGCGCGACGGGTCGCCGGGGGTCGTCCCCGCACCTTGGGAGAAATGCCTTCGGGCTGCCGGATCACGAACACATGTTCGCGCGCGGGCAGGACGGAACCCGCCCGGCGGCGGGGCGCCTAGCGGCCGCTGAATCGGTCGCCGCGAAGGAGCGCTGGACGCCGCGGCGCCCGGAGGAGCTCGTAACTGATTACTTCTGGTCGACGACGATCGTCTTGACGTTCGCCGTCACGCCGTCGTTGACCTCGATGACGACCATGTACGTCCCGACGTGCCGGATCGGCTCCTCGAGGTGCACCTTGCGCTTGTCGATGGCCAGGCCGCGGGCGTCGCGGATGGCGTCGGCGATGTCCTGCGAGGTGACCGAGCCGAACAGCCGGCCGTCGTCGCCGGCCTGCTGCGAGATCGTGAGCACCGTGCGGTTGAGGACCGCGGCGCTCTCCTGCGCGCGCTCGGTGAGCTGGCGGGCGGTGCGCTCCTCGGCCTCCTGGCGTGCGCGGGCCTGCTCGAGGAGGCCCTTGGTCGCCGGGTTGGCGAGCTTGCGCGGGACGAGGTAGTTGCGCAGGTAGCCCTTGGAGACGTCGACGACCGTCCCCTTCTCGCCGAGGTTCTCGACGTCCTGGAGCAGGATGACCTCGGGCACGGCTAGTCGCGGTCCCGATCGCGGTCGCGGCCGCCCCGGCCGGTGCCGCTCTCGCGGCCGGCGTTCTCGTTCACGTAGGGCAGCAGGGCGAGCTCGCGGGCGCGCTTGACGGCGCGGGCGATCTGGCTCTGGTGGCGCCGGCACGCGCCGGTGATGCGCCGCGAGCGGATCTTCCCCTTCTCGGAGATGAACCGCTTCAGCCCGTCGACGTCCTTGTAGTCGACGTGCTCGATCTTGTCCTTGCAATACGGGCAGGGCTTGCGCCGTCCGCCGGACGGCCCACCCTTCCGATCACGGCGCCGCACGGGCTTGCGGCTGCGCTGCTTGGCCATTCAGAAACCTCTTCGAAGTCTTCGACGCGTCAGGCCGCGCGCGACCGTCCGCGCGCCGGCGAGCCCTCATTGTGACACGTCGGCTCCGAACGGCCGGGAGCGCTGGGGTTCCCGGGGGACGAACTGGAGCTCGATCTCCTCCCCGAGGTCCCGGAACCGCAGGCGCTTCGCCCGCGTCCGGGCGGCGCGTCGGCCGCTCTCCCACACCCGCCGGGCAACGGCGTAGTCGGCGCCGCGACGCAGCCGCCAGACGCTCCCGTCGCCCCAGCGGTCCCAGGGGTAGCGGCTGTAGACCTGCGGCTCCCATGCCGAGATCCGCGCCGCACGTTCGCGCTTACGCCTCAGGGCGGGTGCACCTGCGTCCGCGTAGAGCGCCGCGACGGCGGCCTTCGCGCGGCGTCCGCCCACCTGCACTACCCGCACGGCGTCGCTCCGCGCGTGTCTGTGGAGCCCCGGGACGAACCCGTCGGCGAAGACGCCTGAGAGGAAGTGCGCGAACTGCTGCATCAGAGCGGGCGGGCCGACGACGAGCAGACTGGGCATCCCCGTCCGGCTGTCGACGCGAAGGGAACCGTCTCCGTCGACGACGCCGCGCCAGAAGTCCCGGCTCTCGGCCAGGTGCGGGAGAACCCCGGGGTGCGTATGGGCGCGGCCCGCGACGATGCCGTAGGCGTGGAGTTGCCGCGCGAGCGCAGCGCAGCCGATCGCGAGCCGCCGCCCGGCGCCGGCGTTGGCCGGCGCCAGCGGACGATCCGCGCATCCGAGGGCGCGCTGGAAGGAACGGAGATGTTCCGCGTCCTCTGTCTTGAGGACGACGATCAGCTCGCGGGCGGTGGCGCACCCATCGGCCGTCAGGAACCCGATCCAGTACGCCGACTCGCTGGTGATCTCGGCGAAGAATTCGAGGTCCGGTACCGCGTACCGCTGTCGTGGCCGACCCTTCACGACGCGCCGCCTCTACGACGACGGGCCTCCCGTTGAGGGGGCCCGCGTCACGTCTTCCTGGTCCTGCCTTCCTAGAACGGGATGTCGTCGTCGGCAGGCGCGGAGCCGCCGCCGCCGTTGCCGCCGCCGGCCGGCGCCGCGGCGAAGTCGTTTGTGTCGACCGGGACGTCCGAGCGGGGCGTAAAGCCGCCGCCGTTGCCGCCGTTCTGAACGTCGTCGCGGCCGCCGAGGAACTCCACGTTGTCGGCGACGACTTCGATGCTCTGGCGGTTGTTGCCCTGCTGGTCCTGCCACTCGCGCCATTCGAGCCGGCCGTCGAGCGCGACCGCGCGGCCCTTCGTCAGGTACTGCGCCGCGAGCTCGCCCTGGCGGCCCCAGATCGAGACGTCGATGAAGTTGCCCTTCTCGCCCCACTCGCCCGACGCGGGGTCCTTCTTGCGCGTGTTGAACGCGAGGCGCAGGCTGCACACCGACATGCCGCTCGGCAGCGACCGCAGCTCCGGGTCTCGAGTGAGGCGCCCCGTGAGGACCACCCTGTTGATGTTGGTCGCGGCCATCCCGCGGACTCCTTTCGGCAACGAACTTTGCGCTGGACGGCGAGTGTACGGACGGGTTCGGCGGTCACCCCCGTTCATGCCGGAATCTCCGCAGGTTCGTTGCGGAGGCGGCGCGAAGTGGGTGGCGTCGGGCGCGGAGCGGCGGCGGGGCCGCTCGTCTCAGCGCTCGGCGGGCTCGGGGTCGCCGCCGGTGACCGGCGCGACGGACTTGAGGTCCGGCGGGTCCGGGGTTCCCGGACGGAGCTTGATGATGCGGTAGCGGACGACGCCGTCGGTGATCCGGAGGGTCCGGTCGAGGCGCTCGAGCAGCTCGCGGGAGCTGTGGAACTGGATCAGGTGGAAGTCCGCCTCGGGCTTGTGGCGGATCTCGTACGCGAGCTTCCGGCGACCCCAGTCGTGCGCGGAGACGACCGTGCCGTTGTCGGCGACCATCGCCTCGACGTCGGCGAGGATCCGCTCGCGCTGCTCCTCCGGGAGCTCGCTGTCGAGCAGGATGTTCAGGTCGTATGTGATCGCAGCGTCGGCCATCGGCGCGGTCGAACACTGTAGCGAGGGGGCGAGTCGCGCCGCCCGCCGGCCTGTTCCTCCCATGGAGCTGCTCCGCCGGGTCAGATGGGGGAACGTCGGACGCGCCGCGGCGCTGCTCGCGGTGGTCGCCCTCGTCGTGCTGTGGCCGCGGCTGCGGTCCGATCCCCCGCCGCTGCCGCCCGAGCCCCCGGCCGCGGTCGAGCCGCCGCCGGTGGCGGAGCCCGCGCCGCGCGACGTGGCGAGGCGTGCGGAGGAGACGCGCGACGCGACGCCGCGGCGGCGAAGTCGGGCGAGGCGGCGGAGCGAGGGGCGGCGGCGGAGAGGTGCGGCTCGCGGAGAGCGGAGCGGCGAGTGGCGGAGCGGCGAGGCGCGCGCGGGGCGCAGGCGAGCGGCCGGGGAGGCCGGGCGGTCGCCGGCTCGGAGTGGCGCGCGCGGGGCGGCGGTGGCCGGCGACGCCGCGGGGAGTGGGCCGGCGGCGCCGAGCGGCGCAAGCGGAGGGGGAGGAGGCGGAGGCGCCCCGTCCGAGTTCGGCTTCGAGTGAGCCCCGCCCCTACGACCGCGCGCTGTCCAGCGCCGACTTCTTGTTCCGGATGTCCTCGAGCTGGTCGTCGATCCAGTCGCCGGGGTTGCGCGACGTCACGATCTCGTGCAGCCCGCGCATGCGGCGAGTGCGCTCGTCCGGCGACATGGTCAGCGCGGCGTGGATCGAGTCCGCCGTCTCCTGGATGTCGAACGGGTTCACGGACAGCGCGAACTCGCCGAGCTCCTCGTGCGCGCCGGTGTTCTCGCTGAGCACCGACACCCCGTTGACCTCGTTGACGAGCGGGCCCTCCTTCGCCACGAGGTTCATCCCGTCGAACATCGCGTTGACGAGCAGGACGTCGTAGTGCTTGTACGACGCCATCGCCTCCTCGAGGTCGTCGCGCAGCTTGAGCTGGATGGGCATCCAGTCCGGAGTCCCGTGCCGGTGGTTGACGACGGCGACGAGCGCCTCGATGCGCTCGAGGTACTCGGCGTACTCCGGCACGTCGGTCCGCGACGGCATGAGCTGGGCGACGAACGTGACGCGCTCCAGGTACTCGGGGTGCTGCTCCAGGAACAGATCGAACGCCGAGAACCCGCGTAGGACGTTCTTCGACAGGTCGGCGCGGTCGACGCGCAGCAGCAGGAAGTCGCGCTTGCGCCGCAGCAGCTCGCGCTCGAAGTCCTGCGTGCGCTCCGACGACGCCACCCGCGTCGTCGCGCGCGCGTCGATCGGCAGCGGGTACGCGCGGACCCACACCTCGCGCCCGTCGAACTCGACGACGCCGCGGCCGAAGTCGACCGTGAGGTCCATGAGGTCGCGGCAGCACTGCAGGAAGTTCCACCTGTACGAGCGCGTGTGGAACCCGACGATGTCGTTCGACAGCAGCCCCTCGAAGATCTCGCCCCGGATCCGCCGGGGGAGCACGCGCCAGGCGTCGGGCTGCGTCCACGGGATGTGGATGAAGTGGTGCAGGAAGGCGTCGGGTCGCGCGCGCCGCACGAGCGCCGGCAGCGTGTAGAGGTGGTAGTCGTGGACCATCACGACCGGGTCGTCGACGCCGTCGATCTCGCCGAGCACCGCCTCGGCCAGGTCCTCGTTGACGACGTTGTAGCCGTACTCGAAGGCCTCGACCTCGTGGCGCCGGATGTCGGGCGCGTTCGACAGGTCCCACAGGTAGTGCTGGATGAACCACAGCATCGGGTTCGCGACGACGTTGTAGAAGCGCTCGTACGCGTCCGGGTCCGACGCCACGAGCCGCACCTCGTACGACCCGCCGGCGGGCGACTCGACCGTGAACGGGCGGCCGCCGGCCTCCGTCGCCTTGTCGACGTCCTCGTCGGTCATCGCCGACGCGATCCACGTCGTCTCGCGGTGCGAGGCAAGGCCGGTGAGCGCGGTGACGAGCCCGCCGGTGCCGCGCTTGACCTCGCCGTCCGGCCCGAAGGTGACCGGGCCGCGGTTGGAGACGAGGACGAGCGGGGCGCTCATGCGGACGCCCCGAACCGTAGCGGTCGGCCGGTCCCGGCCTCGGACAGGCGCCGGATGCCGTCGTCCACGGCGCGCAGCAGCTTGCCGTGGAGCGCGGGGTTGGCGGCGGCGACGCACGACATCTGGTGCTCGACGCCCGACCCCAGCAGCGGGCGGGCGTCGAGCGACTCGCCGCGCGCGTCCGTCACGACCGCGCCGCCCTCGACGAGGCAGAGGACCGCCGCCGCGAGGTCGTACGGGGTGTTGTTGAGCACGGCGCCGCGGCCCACGCGCTCGAACGCGGAGCGCATGCCCGGCACCTCGTCGACGATCCGCGGCGACGGCTCGACGTAGGCGTCGAGCTGGCCGGTGAGGATGCGGGTCGTGTCGTAGGTCGCCGAGCCGAGGTCGAAGACCGCGCCCCACGCCGACGAGGCGTCCATCAGCTCGGCCAGCGCCTCGACCACGACGCGCGCCGGGCGACCGCGCAGCCCGTAGACCCAGAACATCTTCTCGACGTCCTCGTTCGCCGACAGGCGCAGCGGCACGCTCGCCTCGAGCCCCTCGCCGCGCCGCGCGACGAACTGCGCGCCCGACTTGATCTCGACGATCGCCGCCGACTCGACGTCGCGCATGCAGGGAGACGATCCCCGCCCGCCCATCGAGGCCAGCGCCACCGACACGCAGGCCGACTCGAAGCCCGCCATCGCCGGCCGCGTCCCGTCGATCGGGTCGACGATCAGCACGCGGTCACCGGAGCCGACGAGCCCGCGGTCCTCGGAGTAGAACGCGACGCCGGGCGCGTGTTCGGCCACCCACGCCTCGAGGTGCTCCTCGGCGCGCGCGTCGATCGCGAACGTCGCGTCGCCTCCCGGCGCCGTCCCCTCCCGGACGCGGCCGGCGTGCGACCCCAGCTCCGGAAGGACGACCTCCCGGAGCGACAGCGCCAGCTCCAGGACGGCGATCACTTCGTGATCGCCGTCGAGTTGCTGCGCAACTCGCGCACTACGGGCGGTCGACCTGCGAGGGGCGCTCGTCGAGCTTGACCTCGACGGTGCGGGTCTCGCCGCCGCGCAGGATCTCGAGCGTCACCGTGTCGCCGGGCCGGCGGTTGGCGACGATGATGCCGAGGTCGGTCCCCGTCTCCACCGGGCGCCCGTCGATCTTGGTGATGACGTCGCCGCCGGGCGAGACCTGCGAGGCCTGGAAGCGCTGCCGGCCCTTGCCCGCGCGCACGCCGGCGTCGGCCGCCGGGCCGTCCTCGACGACCTCCTGCACCCATGCACCCTGCTCGACGCCGAGGTCGAAGCGCTCCGCGAGCTGCGGGTACACCTCCGTGGTCGAGACCCCGAGGTAGGCGTACTTGACCTCGCCGTCGCGCCTGATGTCCTCGATCGAGCGCTTGATGTTGTCGACCGGGATCGCGTAGCCGACGCCCTCGCCGCCACCGCTGCGCGTCCGGATCTGGGCGTTGATGCCGATCACGCGGCCGTCGCCGTCGAGCAGCGGCCCGCCCGAGTTGCCCGGGTTGATGGCGGCGTCGGTCTGCACCGCGCCGAGCGTGTCGAACCCGGTGAGCGACTCGATCGCGCGGTCGGTGGCCGACACGACGCCGACCGACAGCGACTGCTCCTCGCTGAAGGGCGACCCGATCGCCGCGACGGGCTCGCCGACCTGGACGTCGCGGCTGCGGGCGAGCGGGATCGGCCGCAGCGTGAGGCCCTCGCGCTCCTTCAGCCTCAGGAGCGCGACGTCGGCGTTGGGATCGAAGCCGACGATCTCCGCGGGCACCTGGTTGTCGTCGGCGAACTTCACGTAGACCTCCTTGGCCTTCGTGATGTCGCGCCCCTCGCCCTGGGTGACGACGTGGGCGTTGGTGACGACCTCGCCCTCCTCGTCGACCACGAACCCCGAGCCCTGCCCGCTCTGCGGATCGTCCTCATCCTCGTCGCCGCCGAGGATGCCGCCGTCCTCGCCGCCCTCGAAGACGCTGATGATCGTCACGACGCCGGGGCCGGCACGGCGGTAGATGGCGCGGGAGTCGAACCCGCCCTCCTCGTCGCCCTGCTGTTCGATGACCTCGACGCGCGTCGTCTTCTCGACGGTCTCCGCCGCCGGCGCCGGCCGGTCCGCGTCGTCGTCGGAGCCGCGGCCGCCGACGTTCTCGCCTCCGCCGCCGCAGCCGGCGGCGGCCAGCGCGAGCGCGGCGAGCAGGGTCGCGAGGAGCCTGGTCACGCGGGCAGCTCGAGCGTGAAGGTGGTGCGGCCGGCGACGGCCTCGACCGAGAGGCGGCCGTCCATGCGGTCGGCCAGCTCGCGCGCGATGGCGAGCCCGAGGCCGGAGCCCTGGTTGTCGCCCGCGGTGTAGAACGGCTCGAAGAGGCGCTCGACGGCCTGGCGCTTGATCCCCTCGCCGAAGTCGCGCACCGCCAGGCGGACGCGGCCGTCCTGGCGGCCCGCGGTCACGACCATGTCGGTCCCCGGCGGTGTGTGCGCGAGCGCATTGTCGATCAGGATACGAAGGATCTGCGCCACCCGTTCCGGGTCCACCTCGGCCTCGACCCCGCCGGCGGCGACGCGGAGCTCGAGTTGCGACTCGTGGCGCGCCAGCGCGGGGCCGAAGTCGCTGGTCACCGCGCGCAGCAGCACGTCGAGGTCGGTCGGCTCGGGGCGCAGCGTCAGCGACCCCGCCTCGAGCTTGGAGAGGTCGAGCAGGTCCGTGGCCAGCTTGCCCAGCCGCACGACCTGGTCGCGCAGCTGCGTGATGAACGCGTCGCGGGTCTCGAGGTCGAGATCCTCGTCCGCGAGCAGCTCGAGGAACCCGCCGGCGTGCGCAGCTCGTGCGAGGCGGTGGCGATGAACCGCCTGCGCGCGCTCTCGAGCTGGGCGAGCTGGCCCTGCATGTCGTCGAGGGCCACCGCGAGCTGGCCGAGCTCGTCGTCGCGGTCGATCGGGAAGCGCACGCTCATGTCGCCGCGTGCGACGCGCCGCGCCGCGCCCTCGAGCACCTTGATCCGCCGGGCCAGGCGCGAGGCCAGCAGCAGGCCGGCGGCCAGCGCGATGACGAGCGCGATCGCGCCGGACACGAGGATCCGGTCGCGGACGAGGTCGACGTTGGCCTCGACGTCGCTCAGCGGCGCCGAGTAGACGATCACCCGCTCGACGTCGTTGCCGCGCATGACCGGCAGCGCCGCCTGCCCCAGCCTCCCGTCGACGCTCGTCTCGGTGCCCGTCGCCACGCGCCGCCGCCGCGCCGCCTCGGTGGCCACCGCGAACTGGAGGTCGGCGGTCTCGCCGATCGAGTCCGCGGTGGGCGCGACCTCGAGGCTGCCGCTCACCCGGTCGACGCGCAGCAGCGTCACCCGCGCGCTGGCCCGGTCGCCGGTCCGCGCCACGACCTTGCGCAGCCGCTCGATCCGCAGCTCGCGCGAGGCGATGATCGCGTCGGAGAACTCGCGCGCGTCGGCGGCGAGGCTCTGGAGCTTCTGGTCCTCGAGGTTGTCCTCGAGCGTCGGCGCGACGTAGACGTAGACGAAGCCGACGGCGAACACCGCCACGGCGAACACCAGGAGGGCGAGTCGGGTGCGGATGAGGCGGAGCGCCATCGCCGGCGCCTCTAGTCGGTGTCGCGGAAGCGATAGCCGACGCCCCGCACCGTGAAGAGGTACTCGGGGTCCTTCGCGTCCTGCTCGAGCTTCTCGCGGAGGTGGCGGATGTGGACGTCGATGGTGCGCGGGTCGCGGAACGCCGAGTCGCCCCAGATCCGCGTGAGCAGCATCTCGCGCGTGAAGACGCGGCCGGGGTTGCACGCGAGCGCCTTGAGGATCTCGAACTCGACGTACGTGGCCTGGACGTCCTCGGCGCGGACACGGACGGTGCGCTTGGCGAAGTCGACACGCAGCTCGCCGACCTCGAGCGGCTCGTCGTCGCCCAGCTCCTGCGTGCGCTTGGCCCACGTCGAGCGCCGCAGCGCCGCCTTGACCCGCGAGCGGAACTCGCGCAGCGAGAACGGCTTGGTGATGTAGTCGTCCGCGCCCAGCTCGAGCCCGACGACCTTGTCGACCTCCTCCGCCCGCGCGGTGAGCATGATGATCGGGACGGTGCTCTTGGCCCGCAGGCGCCGGCAGACCTCGAGGCCGTCGAGCCGCGGCATCATCACGTCGAGGACGACGAGGTCGTACTCGCCGTCGTCGAAGCGGGCGAGCGCCTCGCGCCCGTCGGACGCGCACGTCACGTCGTAGCCGTCCTTCTGGAGTGGGTACGAGAGCAGCGTCTGGATGGCGCGCTCGTCGTCGACGAGCAGGATGCGGGGAGAGCGCTCGGCCATGGTGGTCGTACGCATATGGTGACAACCCCCCTGATGCTGAACGTCCGCATCTACCGCAGCGCGTTCGTTGCACTCCTCGTGGCGGTCGTCGTGGTGGCGTTCTCGCTGGGCGACCGCCCGCGGCCGATCGGCACGACGCTCGCGCCCGACGCCTTCGACGGCCGGCGTGCGCTGCGCGTGGTCGACGAGCTGCTCGCCGACCCGCGCAACACGTTCCGCGACCGCCGCCCCGGGTCGCTGGGCGACGACGCGCTCGCCGCGCGCGTGGAGTCCGAGCTCGCGGCCGCCGGCTTCGACACGTCGAGCCGCGTGCACGAGGCGGAGACGATCGACGGCGAGATCCCGCTGACGACCGTCGTCGGCGAGCGGACCGGCCGCGACCCGCGGCGGATCCTCGTGATCGCCGACCGCGACGCCGCCGCGCCCGGCGCGCCCGGGCAGCTGACGGCCACGGCGGCGCTGATGGAGCTCGCGCGGGTCTTCGAGGGGCGCGCGACGCGCCGGACGCTCACGCTCGTCTCGACGAGCGGCGGCAGCGGCGGCGTCGCCGGGGTGCGCCGGCTGGCCGAGAGCCTGGGCGGGCCGGTCGACGCGGCGATCGTGCTCGGCGACCTGGGGAGCCAGTCCGAGTACGACCTGCCGGTGGTCGTCCCGTGGTCGGAGCGCGGCGGGATCGCGCCGCTGCGCCTGCGCCGGACGATCGAGAACGCGGTCGAGCTGGAGACCGACGTCCGCGACCCGGGCTCGCCGCGCGCGCTGGCGCAGTTCGCGCGCCAGGCGGTACCGCTGACGCTGACCGGGCAGGGCCCGCTCGGCGCGGCCGACGTCGCCGCGGTCACGCTGTCGGTGACCGGCGAGCGCGCGCCTTCGGCCTCGACCGAGGTGTCCGGCGCGCGGCTCGACGCCTTCGGGCAGGTCGTGCTGCGCTCGATCAGCGCGCTCGACAATGGGCCCGACGTCCCCGCCGGCCCGCGCGAGTACGTCGTCGTGCAGCGCCGCGTCGTCCCCGTCTGGGCGGTCCGGCTGCTCGGCGCGATGCTGCTCTTCCCGCTGCTGCTCGCGGCGGTCGACGGGCTGGCGCGCGTCCGCCGCCGCCGGTCGCCGGTGCTGCCGTGGCTGCGGTGGATCGCCGTCGCCGCGCTGCCCTTCCTCCTCGCCGCGCTGTTCGCGCGCCTGCTCGGCGCGAGCGGCGTCCTGCCCGCGCCGCCGGGGCCGGTCGACCCCGAGGCGCTGCCGGTCGACGCCGCCGGGCTGAGCGCCGTCGGCCTTGCGCTCGTGCTCGGGTTCCTGCTGCGCCCGCTGCTCCGGCGCCTGGTGCGGGCGGGCCGGGCCCGGGACATCGGCTCCCACCCACCCGACACGGGCGGCCCCGCCGCGGCGCGGGCCGTCGCGCTGGCCGCGCTCGGGATCGCGGTGTGGATCGTCAACCCGTTCACCGCGCTGCTGCTGGGCCCGGCGCTGCACCTGTGGATGCTCGCCGCCGTCCCCGAGGTCCGCGTCCCGCGCGCCGTCGCGCTGGGGCTCGTCGCGCTCGGCCTGCTGCCGTTCGTGCTCGTCGGGCTCTACTACGCCGAGCAGTTCGGGCTCGGCCCGATCGAGGTCCTGTGGGAGGCCGCGCTCGTGCTCAGCGGCGGGTACGCCGGGCCGCTGGGGATCGTCGTCTGGAGCCTCGTGCTCGCGTGCGCGCTGCTCGCCGCAGGGGTCGCGCTCGGCAAGCGCGGCGCCCGCGCGAGGGCCGACGACGCCCCGCCCGTGACGACCCGCGGACCGCTCGGCTACGCGGGACCTGGCAGCCTCGGTGGAACAAAGTCGGCTCTGCGCCGATAAACAGGGTCACATGCGTTCCGCCCTCCGCGCCTTCTCCACCGTCCTCATCGCCGCCGGCGTCCTGCTGCTCATGGACGCCGGGCTCACGCTGGCGTGGCAGGAGCCGGTCTCCGCCCTCTACGCGCGGCTGACGCAGGGCGCGCTCGGCGACGACCTCGAGGACCTCGAGGGCGCGGGGCCGACCTCGCTCGAGCAGCGCGTGCTCAACAGCCTGCCCGACCAGCAGAGGCGGCTGGCGTTCCTCGGCCGCTCGCTCAAGCAGCGCCTCGACGGCGGCGAGGCGGCGGGCCGCATCCGGATCCCGTCGATCGGTGTCAAGTTCGTCGTCCTCGACGGCACGCGGGACGAGTATCTGCGCAAGGGACCGGGGTTCTTCCCCGAGACGCCGTTCCCCGGCAGCGGCGGCACGACCGCCATCGCCGGGCACCGCACGACCTACGGCGCGCCGTTCAACGAGATCGACCAGCTCGGGCCCGGCGACGCGATCGTCGTCGAGATGCCGTACGCCCGGTTCGAGTACCGCGTCGAGCGCAAGCGGATCGTCGAGCCCGACGACTTCTGGGTCACGCAGCGCGTCGGATACGAGCGGCTCGTGCTGAGCGCGTGCCACCCGCTCTACAGCGCCGCGCAGCGGATCGTGGTCTTCGCGCGCCAGGTTCGTGTGGAGCCTCGGGCCCGCGGTCTGGACACCTAGGCCAGGCGCGTAGGCCACGCGTCCAGCGGCGCGTGCGCTCCCGACGGTGCGGGAAACCAACCGTCGATGGATCGGTCGATGGTGGTCAGAGAGCTGAAGGAGCGGGTCGCCCGCGACGAGTACGACGTCGACTGCCGCGCGGTGGCGGAGGCGCTGCTGGCGCGTCAGGCGCGGTGCTCGAACCCGCTGAGCGACACCTCGCCGTGGGCGTCGCTGAACGCCGTGCCCGCCGGGCCGCGGATCACCCGCCCGACCGGCACGAACGGCAGGTCGCTGCCGCCCGACGCGAACAGCTCGTAGTCCTCGCCGCCCGTCGCGGCGAGCTCGGCCCCGCTCATCCCGAGCTGCTCGGCGACGGCGTCGACGCCGGGGGCGACCGGGAGCGCGCCGAGGTCGATCTCGATGCGCACGCCGCTGCGCTCGGCGACGTGGCCGGCGTCGGTGGCCACGCCGTCGGAGAGGTCGATCATCGCGGTCGCCCCGGCGCGGGCGAGCGCGCGGCCCTCGTCGAACCGCGGCAGCGGCCGCAGGTAGGCGTGGACGAGCTCGCGCGGGCCCTCCGCGCGCCCGTCGAGGATGGCCAGGCCCGCGGCCGAGGCGCCGAGCGGTCCGGTGACACCGACGGTGTCGCCGGGCCGGGCGCCGTCGCGGCCGACGAGGTCGTCGTCGGCGTCGGCCCAGCCGACGACGGTGACGGCGAGGGTGAGGACGGGCGCAGAGGTCACGTCGCCGCCGGCGACGACCGTGCCCGTCCGCTCGGCGAGCGCCGCCATCCCTTCTACGAGCGCGAGCGCGTCGTCGCGGCACATGCCCGGGGGCAGCCCGGCGGCGATGTAGGCCTCGCCGGGGTCCGCGCCCATCGCCGCGAGGTCGGACAGCGCCCCGGCGAGGGCCCGGTGGCCGATGTCGGCGGGCGACGCCTGGCCCAGCCGGAAGTGGACGCCGTCGACCATCGCGTCGACCGAGGTCACCGCGTACGGCCGCGCGCGCACGACGGCGGCGTCGTCGCCCGAGGGGCGCACGAGCCGCTCCGGCGGCGGGCCGAGCGCCGCCTGGATCGCCGCGATCAGGTCGAGCTCGCTCCAGGCGGGGGACCCGGTCACTTGTCGCGGTAGACGATCCGCGCGCGCTCGAGGTCGTACGGCGACACCTCGACCCTGACGCGGTCGCCCGGGAGGATGCGGATCCGGAAGCGGCGCAGCTTGCCGGCGACGTGGCCGAGCACCTCGTGCCCGTTGTCCAGCTGGACCCGGAACATCGCGTTGGGCAGGGCCTCGGTGACCTCACCCTCGAACTCGACCTTCTCCTCCTTGGTCACGAGCGCCGCGGACCCTAGTCGCTGCGCGGCTGCGCGGCTAGGGGGTCTGGGAGCCGCCGTTGCCGTCGCCGGCCTGGCCGGGCGGCACGCCGCCCTGCCCGGGCGGCGCCTGCGGGGCGGGCGCCTCCTGCGGCGGCGTCTCGTACATGTCGGGGTCGTAGGCCGGATCGGCCTGCGCGTCCTGCTGGCCCGCGCCGCCGCCGTCGCGCTCCTGCGGGCCGCCGCCGTCGACCGAGTTGCCGCCGCCGGGGTACGGGTTCGTCCCGCCGTAGTCGTCGGACGGGTAGCTCGAGCCCGGCGCGCCCGTCGAGGCGTAGCGCCCGAAGAACGGCGAGGCGGCGAACGGCGTCTTGGGCGGCATGAACTCGGCGCAGCCGCGCTTGACCCGGCTCATGTACGTGCCCCAGATCTGCGCCGGGTAGGTGCCGCCCGCGACGGAGATCGGCGTCGTCGGCGGGTACATCTCGATCCGACTCGCCGGGAAGCCGACCCACACCGAGGTCGCCAGGTTGGGCGTGTAGCCGACGAACCAGGCGTCGGTGTGGTTGTCGGTCGTGCCGGTCTTGCCGGCGGCGGGGCAGCCGATCTGCGCCTTCGTGCCCGTGCCGCTCGTGATGTTGCGCTTGAGGATGTCGGTCACCTTCGCGGTGACGCCGTCGTCGAACGCCCGCACGCGCTTGCGCTTGTCGAGCCGCTCGGTGTGGCCGTCCGCGAACCGGACCTTCGTGACGGCGATCGCGCGGTTGCGCAGCCCGCCGGAGGCGATCGTCGCGTAGGCGTTCGCCATCTCGAGCGGCGAGCAGCAGTAGCCGAGGCCGCCGAGGATCTCGCCCGGGTAGCCCTCGAGCTTCGAGGCGATCCCCATCTTCTTCGCGGCGTCCTTGACCGCGTCGGGGCCGACGTCGAGGGCGAGCTGCTGGTAGACGGCGTTGTCGGACTTCAGCGTCGCCGTGACGAGGTTCATGCGCCCGCCGTACGTCTTGTCGTAGGTCTGGACGTCGATCGGCCCGTACTTCGGGTCCCTGAACTTCAGCGGCTTGGACGTGTAGGTGGTGCCCTCGGGGGACACGCCCCGGTCGAGCGCCGCCATCAGGCCCATGATCTTGAACGTCGACCCCGGCTGGCGCCTGCCCTGGGTGGCGAGGTTGTACTTCGACTCGGCGTACTTCGCCGACGACGCCATGGCCAGGATGTGGCCGTTCTTGGGGTCGACGGTGGCGATGGCCGCCTTGGGCGCCCCCGGGAAGCCGAGGACGCCGTTGATCGCCGCCCGCGCCTTCTCCTGCATCTTCAGGTCGACGGTCGTGTAGATCCGCAGGCCGCCGCTGCGGACCTTCTCGATGCCGTACTTGTCGATCAGGACCTGGCGGACGTGGTCGAAGAAGAAGCTCTCGCGCTTGGCGCTGTAGTAGCGGCTGGTTTCGACGCCGAGCGGCGCCTCGCGCGCCGCGGCGGCGTCCGACGCGCCGATCATCCGCAGCTCGGCCATCTTGTCGAGCACCTGGTTGCGGCGGCGCAGCGCGGCCTCGGGCGACTGGAACGGGTTGTACTGCGACGGCGCCTGTGGCAGCCCGGCCAGCAGCGCGGCCTCGTGGAGCTTCAGCTCCGTCGCCGGCTTGTCGAAGAACGTCCGCGCCGCCGCCTGGATGCCGACCGCGGTCTGCCCGCCCTGGGTGCCGTAGGGGACGCTGTTGATGTACTTGTTGAGGATCCACTCCTTGCCCTCGCGGCCCGGGTGCTCGTTCTCGAGCTCCTCGGCGAGCTTGGCCTCGTGCACCTTGCGCTTGAAAGTCCGCTCGTTGGTGATGTAGAGCGTGCGGACGAGCTGCATCGTCAGCGTCGAGCCGCCCTCGACGGTCTTGCCCGACTCGAGGTTCTTGATCGCCGCGCGGACGACGCCCTCGGCGTCGACGCCCTGGTGCTTGTAGAAGCGCTCGTCCTCGATCGCCACCGTGGCGTCCTTGACCACGCGCGGGATCGTGTACCCGGGGATCGGCGTGCGGATCGTGTCGGCCGAGATGTAGCCGAGCTTCGAGCCGTCGGACGCGTAGACGACGGAGGTCTCGCCGGGGTCGACCGCCTTCAGGCGCGAGAGCGGCGGCGCCGACGAGGCGATGCTGACGACGTAGCCGACGACGCTCGTCAGGCCGATGCCGATGAGCGCGGCGGTGACGCCGAGGATGAGGAAGACGGGTCCGGTCGACGCGTTGCGCCGACGCCTCCGCGTGCGTGCCTGACGGGACATCCGACCACCCATTCTGGCACGGCGATCCGGGTCCTCTCAGCGCAGGCCCGCCGAACGGAGCGATCCGAGCGCCTGCGCGCGCAGCTCGCCCTCGCGTGCGGCGCGTTCGCGGACGCTCACCGGCGGGGCCGAGACGGTGAGGAAGAGGCCCTCCTCGGTGACCTCGCCGACGCGCACCGTGACCTCGTCGCCGAGCCCGCCGATCGCCTCGAGCGCCCGCTGCTCGTCGACGTCGTGCGGCACCCAGACGCGGACCTCGACGGCGACGGTGTCGGTGACGATCGAGTCGTTGCGCAGCACGCTGCCGGCCAGCCGCTCGTTCGGGACGATGATCCGGGCGTCCGTCGGAGTGCGCAGGAACGTGTAGGTGAGCCGGATGTCCTCCACCACGCCGGTGTCGTCGTCGAGCGTGACGAGGTCGCCGATCCGGATCGGCTGGGTGACGGCGAGCATCACCCCCGCGACCACGTTGGCGAGCACCTGCCGGGCGGCGAACCCGACCACGGCGGCGGCGATCGCGCCCGAGGCGAGGATGCTCGCGGCCAGGCGGTCGAGCGCCGTGAACTGCGAGATCGCGATCGCCACGCCGACGACGAGGAGCACGGCGGCGACCAGCCGGCGGATGAACCGCAGCCGCGTGTCGAGGACGGGGTCGAGCTGCGGGCGGCGACGGCGGAACGCGCGATCGACCGCGTAGACGAGGACGCCGGCGATCAGGATCGTCACGATCGCCGTGATCTCGTGGTTCCAGCGGTTCACGAAGCTGTCGGCGAGGATGCCCGCGGACATGGGCGGTGACCGTATCCCAGGGCTCGGCGCCTTCGTGCTCTCGCGCGCGGTCGTCTGGATCGCCGGCGGGATCGCGATCGCCGCATTCGGCCTGCACCGAAACGCCGAGCGGTTCGACCCGGGCGGGGTCGCGCGCGGGCCCGGCGCGCACTGGGACTCGGTCTGGTTCCTCGAGATCGCCCGCGACGGCTACGAGCGCGCGGAGGACGCGGCGTTCTTCCCGCTCTACCCGCTGCTGCTCAAGGCGACGGGGTCGTCGGTGGTCGGCGGCGTGCTCGTGTCGCTCGCGTGCTTCGCCGGCGCGCTGGCGCTGCTGCACGCGCTCGTCGCGCTCGACTTCGGCGCTCGGGTCGCGCGGCTGACCGTGCTGCTCGTCGCCGTCTTCCCGGCGGCGACGTTCTTCAGCGCGGTCTACAGCGAGGCGCTCTTCCTGCTGCTGTCGGTGGCGGCGGTGTACGCGGCGCGCGTCGACCGCTGGGCGCTGGCCGGCGTCGCCGCCGGGCTCGCGACGGCGACGCGCAGCGCCGGCGTCGTGCTGCTCGTGCCGCTCGCGCTCTTGTGGTGGAGCTCGGAGCGGCGGCCGCGCGACGCCGCCTGGCTCGCCGCGGTCCCGCTGGCCCTCGCGGCGTTCTGCGCGTACCTCGCGCTCGCCGGCGCGGACGGCCTCGGCCCGTTCCGCGCGCAGGAGAGCTGGGGGCGCGCGATGACGTGGCCGCTGGGCGGGATCGCCGAGGGCGCGGGCGCGGCGTGGGAGGGCGTGCGCGAGATCGTGTCGGGCGAGCCGCGGACGTGGCCGGTGTACGACACCGCGTGGCTCGACGTCGCGCTCTTCGCGACGGTGCTCTGCGGCCTCGTCGCGGTGGCCGGCGCGCTGCGGCGGCTGCCGGCCGCGTACTCGCTCTACGCGGTGGCCGCGCTCGCCCTGCCGCTCACGTTCCCCGCCGAAGGGCAGCCGCTGATGTCGCTGCCGCGCTTTCTCGCCGTCCTGTGGCCGCTGCACCTGTGGCTCGCGCTGGTGCTCGTGGAGCGGGCGCGGGCACGGCTCGCGGTGGTGGCGGTTTCCGTGGTGGGGCTCGCGCTCGTGAGCGGCGAGGTGTCGACGTGGGGGTGGGTCGCGTGACGAGGCGGGCGGTGCTGCTCGACGCGCTCGGGACGCTGCTCGAGCTCGAGCCGCCCGCGCCGCGGCTCGTGGCCGAGCTGGCGCGGCGCGGGGTGGCGGTCGGCGAGGAGGAGGCGTGGGCGGCGCTGCGCGCGGAGATCGCCCACTACCGGGCGCACCACGACATGGCGAGCGACCGCGCGGGGCTCGCCGCGCTGCGCGCGCAGTGCACGGAGGTGCTGCGCGCCGCGCTCCCGCCCGCCGCGCGCGACGCCGGCGACCTCGAGGCCGCGCTGCTCGCGGCGCTGCGCTTCCGGCCGTACCCCGAGGTCGCCGCGACGCTGCGGGGCCTGCGCGAGGACGGCGCGACGCTCGTCGTCGTCTCGAACTGGGACGTCTCGCTGCACGACGCCCTCGCCGACACCGGCCTCGACGCGCTCGTGGACGGCGCGCTCACCTCGGCCGAGGTCGGCGCGGCCAAGCCCGACCCGCTGATCTTCCGGCGCGCGCTCGAGCTGGCCGGGGTGCGGGCGGACGAGGCGCTGCACGCCGGCGACTCGGTCGAGCACGACGTGGCGGGGGCGCGCGCGGCGGGGATCGAGCCGGTGCTCGTCGTGCGCGACGGCGGCCCCGCGCCCAATGGTGTCAGGGCGATCCGGTCGCTCAGTAGCCTCAGGACGCGGTGACCTCCCTCGCCCCAGAGAGCTGGTCGGCGCCGGAGCGTCCCGACGGCGCGCCGCCCCCGCAGCCCCGCGACGGCGCCGACGCGTGGCCCGCGTGGACGGCGCCGGTCGCGCTCGTCACCGGGCTGATCGGCGCGTTCGTCGGCGGGATCGTCGTCGTGCTCATCGCCGAGCTGGCCGGGGTCAACGCCGCCGACGACCCGCCTCCCGGCGTGCTGCTGGGCGCCACGGCGCTCCAGGACGCGGCGCTGATCGCCGCGGCGATCGTCTTCGCGCGCATGAGCGGCCCTGCCTGGGCGGGCCAGTTCGGCCTGCGGCCGACCGCGTTCTGGCGCGCGGTGGGCGCGATCGTCGGGACGTACGTGGTCTTCGTGATCGCCGCGGCGATCTGGACGGCGGTCGTCGGGTCGCCGGACGAGGAGCCGCTGCTCGACGAGCTCGGGGTCGACGAGAGCGCGCTGCTGCTGATCCTCGGCATGCTCGTGGTGTGCGTCGGGGCGCCGCTGGTCGAGGAGGTCTTCTTCCGGGGGTTCTTCTACCGGGCGCTCCGCAACTGGGCCGGCGTGGCCGGGGCCGCGATCCTCACCGGGCTCGTCTTCGGCGCGATGCACGCGACGTCGTCGCCGGTCGAGCACCTCGTCCCGCTGGCGGTGCTCGGCGCGCTCTTCTGCGTGCTCTACCACGTGACCGGGTCGCTGTACCCGTGCATCGTCCTGCACGCGATCAACAACTCGGTGGCCTTCGGCGTCGACCAGGACTGGGACTGGCAGATCGCGCCGCTGCTCGCCGGGTCGGTCGCCCTGTGCGGGCTGATCGCGTGGGCCGCTGCGCGCCGCTTCAAGCCGGACACCCGCTGACGCGACGCATCCGCGCCCGGCCGGCGGTCTAGAATCGCCGCGCCCATGCACCGAGCTCTCGCCCTCAGCCTCCTCCTCGCGGTCTCCGCCGCCGCGCCCGCCGCCGCTCAGGATCCCGCCGCCGCGCCGCCTCCCCCGCCGCCGCAGCAGCCGACGACGCTCACCGCGGTGACGCAGAAGGTCGGGCCCGACCGTCTCGTGCTCGCGCGGACGACCTGGCGCGTCGCGGGCAAGCTGGACCCGGCGGTACCGGGCCAGCACGTCGTCGTCCGGCTCTACTCGCGCGGGAAGAAGGTCCTCGCCAAGCGCGCCCGCGTCGGCGAAGACGGCCTCTACGTGGTGCGGCTGAAGCTCCGCAACGCGGCAACGGTGACCGTGCGCGCCGTCCACCGCGCGACGCCGGAGGCGGGCCGCTCGGCCGCCGCGCCGCTGCGGGTCGACGTCCTGCCGCGCCGGGTCGAGCCGGGCCGGCGCGGGACGGCCGTGAAGATCCTCCAGCGCCACCTGGCGCGCAAGGGGTACGTGGTCGGCCGCTTCGGGACGATGGACGGCCGCACGCAGCGCGCGATCGTCGCCTTCCGCAAGGTCGCCGGGATGGCGCGGACCGCCTCGGCCGACCGGGCGATGCTGGCCAAGCTCGCGCGCGGCGGCGGGACGTTCCGGCTGAGGTACCCGAACGCGAAGGGCCGCCACGTCGAGGCCGACCTGTCGCGTCAGATCCTCGTGCTCGCGCGCGGCGCCAAGATCGAGCGGATCTACCCGACGAGCTCGGGCGCGCCGGCGACGCCGACGATCCGCGGGCGCTTCGAGTTCTACCTGTCGCAGCCGGGCTACAACAGCAAGGAGATGTACTTCTCGAAGTACTTCATCCGCGGCTACGCCATCCACGGCTTCAAGTCGGTGCCGGTCTTCAACGCGAGCCACGGCTGCCTGCGGGTGCCGATCCCCGACGCGGTCTCGATCTACAACTGGATCCAGATCGGCGACCGCATCGACGTCTACGCGTAGGCAGGCGGTGCCAGGGTGTCCGCCGCCAGTGCGGCGATGAGGCCCTCCATCCCCTCCCGGGCGTGGATCGCGCGCTGGCGGTCGGCGCCGTTGCCGTCGACGAGGATCCGCTCGACCTCGTCGAGGGCGGGGACGTCGAGGTGCCGGCGGGCGAGCGCGACCGCGCGGCGGGCGACGTCGGCGACGGGGTAGAGCGCGCCGTCGAACCAGATCGTCGCGCGCAGGCCGTCGCGCGCGGCGCGGAAGCTCGACTCCATCAGCACGCCGCTGTCGACGGCGGGCGCCGGGTTCGCGACCTCGTTGAGCGCGAGGCCGTGGACGAGCGCCGCCAGCGCCGCGACCGCGCGCGGGTCGGACTGCGCGTCCATCGCCCGGACCTCGACGGTCCCGAGCAGCGGGTGCGGCCGGACGTCCCACCACAGGAACGTGTAGTCGGCGATCTCGGCGCCGGCGACGATGGCCTCGATCGTGCGCTCGTAGTCGGGGAAGCCGCGGAACGCCCGCGCGATCTCAGACCGCGGGTAGGCGCGGAAGAGCTGCGCGCGCGCCGAGTCGAACCCCGAGTCCTTGCCGAACCAGAACGGCGAGTTCGCGCTCAGCGCCTGGAGCAGCGGCAGGTGCCGGCGCAGGCCGTTGTAGGCGAGGATCGCCGTCGCGGGGTCGGGCATCCCGACGTGGACGTGCGTCGCCGCGGTCGGCGTGCGGGTGATGAGGCCGCGCAGCATCGCGACGATCGCCGCGTAGCGCTCGCCGGGGACGTGGACGACGTCGCCGAACTCGGCGGCCGGGTGCAGGCCCGAGCCGATCGCGGCGCCGCCGGCCTCGCGGATCGCCGCGCGCAGCCGGACGAGGTGGTCCACCGCCTCGTCGGCGTTGTCGCTGATCGGCGCCTTCAGCTCGATCTCGGCCTCGTACGTGCCGGTGCGAAGTGGCCGTCGGGCGACTCGCCCGGCAGCCGCGCGAGGAGCTCGCTGCCGGTGTGCGAGACCGCGCCCGTCGCGGGGTCGACGAGGATGAACTCCTCCTCGACGCCGAGCCTGAACGAGGGCCCGCGGCCGAAGTTGACCTCGGGGATGCCGTGGGCCATCGCGGCAGCGTAGGGTAGGTGTGCGTTGACGTCCGCCCGCGACCGCCTCATCGCCGAGCTGCGCGAGCACGCGCTGGTGATCGGCCGCGTGACGCTCACGAGCGGCCGCGAGGCCGAGTACTACGTCGACGCGAAGCGCGCGATCCTGCGGCCGGCGGGCTTCCTCGCGCTCGGCGAGCTGGTGGCCGAGCGGGCGCGGGAGTGGGACGCGACCGCCGTCGGCGGGATGACGATGGGCGCGGATCCGGTCGCGTGCGCCGCGCTCGGCGGCGGCGCCGACGTCAAGGGTTTCTTCGTCCGCAAGGACGCCAAGGCCCACGGGCTCCAGCGCCGCGTCGAGGGCCCGATGCTCGACGACGGCGACCGCTGCCTCGTCGTCGAGGACGTCGTCACCACCGGCGGCTCGACGCTCGCGGCGATCGAGGCGCTGCGCGAGGAGGGCCGGACGATCGTCGGCGTCGTCTCGGTCCTCGACCGCCTGGCCGGCGGGGCCGAGCGGATCGAGGCCGCCGCCATGCGGCGCGCCGTATGCGCCGCTGGCGACGATCGACGACGTCTATCCGGAGCGGCCGGACCGCTAGCGGCGGCGGGCGAGCCGCAGCACGCCGAAGATGATCAGCGCGGCGAGCAGGATGAAGAAGAACGCGTAGCCGGCCTTGTAGGCGCCGCTCTTGGCGAGAGCAGGCGCCGCGAGGGCGAGCCACAGCGCGAGGGTCAGCACGAGCGTGTTGATCTTCATGCGGCGGCGAGTGCCCCGCGCGGCGCCCCGCCACTCGCGGTCGCGCGGGCGCGGCTAGAGGCCGCAGCGGCGGGCGGCGGCGGCGTAGAGCTGCGCGCGGTGCGCGGTAGCCCTCGTCGGTGGCGTGCACGCGGTCTCTGCGCAGCCACTCGGGGTGGCGGCGCGTGGCGCGCGCCCACGGGACGACGAGGATGCGCCGGCCGCCGTGGTCCTCGCGCGCGACCTGCTCGAGCGCGGTTCGCGGCCGCGTACGAGACGCCGTCGATACGTGGGCGGGCGATCGTCGCCCACAGCGCGCACGACCCCCGCGGGAGGCCGGCGACGGACTGGCGCGCCGCGGTCGCGAGCTCGGCGGCGCGGCTCGGGTGGTCGTTCGTGAACAGGCTGAAGGCCAGGGCGTACGGCCGCCGCGTCGGTCTCCGCACGGTGTCCAGGATCCCGAGGCCCGTCCACAGGACGCGCCCGCTGACGGCGTCGACGGTGACGCGCCAGCCGGGGAGGGCGGCAGGGAGGCGCGGGCCGGTGCCCTGGGCGAGGGAGTCGCCGACGAGCGCGAGCTCGGGTGCGCCGCCGGGGCGGGGAGCCGGGTCGAGCGTCACGCGGCGCTCGGCCGTCGGCTCGGCGAGCGGCGGGCCGGCGCGGACGAACAGCGTCGTCCGGTGTGGCGGGACGACGACGTGCAGCTTCGCCTTCCAGCGCCCCCGGCGGTCGGCGACGACGCGCATCGCGCACGGCCGCAGCGAGCACCGCGCCCTCAGCTGGATCTCCGCGCGCGGAGCGGCCCGGCCGGTGAGCGGGATGTCGGCGTTGGCGTCGAGGAGGAACGGCGCGGCGGCGACCGGCGCGTCGAGCGGGTCGATGGTGATGGGGCGCGGAGCGGCGGCGGCGGCCGGGGTGGGGGCGGCGAAGGCGGCGGCGGCCGCGGCGACGACGCGGAGGGTCACCCGCACGATCGCGCCGCCTGCGCGTAGAGCCGCGCCCGCGCTCGGTACCCGGTCGGGTTCGCGTGGACGCGGTCGGCGGCGAGCCAGCCCGAGCGGCCCGCGAGCTCTGCCCACGGGACGACCGCGAGGCGCCGGCCGAGCGCGGCGTCGAGGCGCAGGAGGACCGCGTTGGCCGCCGCGTACGAGCGCCCGCCGAACGGCGGCCGCGCGATCGTCGCCCACACCGCGCAGCCGCGGGGCCCGGCGCGGCGCACTCGTCCGCACCGCGGCCTCGAGCGCCGCGGTGCGCGACGGGTCGTCGTTCGTGAAAGAGGCTCATGGCCACCACCGCGCCGTCCGGGACGCGCGTCCGGGCGAGGATCCCCATCCCCGCGGCGAGCGGCCGGCTCGTCAGCGCGTCGCTCGTGATGCTCCAGCCGGGCAGCTCCTGAGGGAGCAACCCCTCGATCCCCTCCGCCAGCGAGTCGCCGATGAGCACGAGCGTCCCCGACCCGCCGCCGCCGGACGGACCCGGCCCGGGCACCGGCGCCGGGTCGAGCGACTCGGGCGGCACCGGTGCGCCACCACCGCCGCCGCGGCTGCCACCGCGGCCGCCACCGCCGCCCACTCCGCCGCCGCCACCGCCGCCGCGATCGCTCACCGGCTCCGGCCGCGGCCCGGCGAGCCGCACCTCCACCCGGTCCTCGGGCCCCACGACCGAGCCGCGGTAGTACGCCGTGATCCGCACCTCCGGCTCACCGGCCGGCGCCTCGAGCCGCACGCGCGCCTCCCAGCGGCCATCGGGGTCGGCCGTCCCCCGCCCGACGCAGCCCTGCACGCTGCAGCCACCGTTGACGACGACCTCCGCCCCGGGATCGGCGGTGCCCCGAACGAGCGGCTCCGCTCCGAGCCTCCCGCCGTCCTCACGCGCCCGCAGGCGGTCGCCGGCGGCCGGCCGCGCGAGCGTGATCGCACCCGGCTCCTTCGCAGCGGGCGGTGCGGTGCGCGCCGGCCGCTCGTCGTCGTCGCCGCACCCGCCGGCCGCGGCGGCGAGCACTGCGAGGAGGACGGCGCCGCGCGCCACGGCGCCTACGTGTTCTGCGTGTACCGCTGCACGACCCGGCGCGAGCCCCGGCGGCACGTCGCGCGGCTGTCGTACTGCGTCGGCGCCGAGGTCCGGCTCTCGCTGCACCGGTAGCCGTCGACCCGCGGGCAGCGGCCGTCGGCGCCGCCGCGGCTGCGCCGGCAGCGGTGGGAGGAGCGCACGAGCCGCAGCGCGCTGCGGCAGCTCAGGCCGTACGCCCGCACCGAGGTGACGTACGTCGCGCCCAGGTCGCGCTGCTTGCCGCTGATGCTGCAGGTCGCCGCCGCGGAGGCGGCGGGGGCTGCGGACGAGGTCGCGGCGAGGGCGGTGAGCGAGAGCAGGGACGCCGCGAGCAGGGCCGCGATGGCGCGGGAGAGGCGTGGCATGGCGGCGCATCGTACCCGGCGCCGCGCCGTTTGCCAGAGTTCGGCGCGATGCCCTTCCGACTGCTTGTCACCACGGCCCTGCTCGCCACCCTCGCCCCCGTCGCCACCGCCCGCGCCGACTGGGTCGTGAGTGGCGCGGGCTTCGGGCACGGCGCCGGCATGAGCCAGTGGGGCGCCTACGGCATGGCCCAGCAGGGCGCGGGCTACCGGCGCATCCTCGGCCACTACTACCGCGGCACCCGCATCGAGAACGTCGGCGGGCGCACGGTGCGCATCCTCCTGCGCGACGCCGCGGAGTCGGTCCCGTTCAGCGGCGCGGTGCGGATCGGCGGGCGCCGGGCCGACGCCGGGCGCCGGTACACGGCCACCCGCCTCCCCGGGCGCCGCGTCCGGGTCCGCGGCGTCGGCCGCTTCGCCGCCCCGCTCGTCCTGCGCGGCGGCGACCGCGGCCTGAAGCTGCGCGGGCGCTACCGCGGGACGCTCGAGCTGAGCCCGCACGGGCCGCGCGGCCTCGCCGTCGTCAACGCGCTGCCGATCGACGCCTACATCCAGGGCGTCGTCCCCGGCGAGATGCCGTCCTCGTTCGACATGGAGGCGCTGAAGGTGCAGGCCGTCGCCGCGCGCAGCTACGCCCTGACGACCGACGCCGGCGTCGCCCTCTTCGACCAGTACAACGACACCCGCTCGCAGGTCTACCTCGGCATCGACAGCGAGACCGCGCGCACGAACCGCGCGGTCCGCGCCACCGCGGGCGAGATCCTCACCCACCGCGGCAAGGCGGCGGTGACGTACTACTCGTCTTCCTCGGGCGGGCAGACCGAGAGCGTCGAGTTCGCGTTCGGAGGCGCCGAGCCGGTCGCGTACCTGCGCTCGGTCGCCGACCCCGCCGACAGCGTCTCGCCGTACTTCCGCTGGGCGGTCCGGTTCACGCAGAGCGCGATGCAGCGGCGGCTGCGCGGCATCGTCCGCGGGCGCTTCCGCGGCATCCGCGTCGTCGCCACCGGCCGCTCGCCGCGCGTGGTCACCGCCGAGGTGGTCGGCTCGCGCGGCCGCGAACGCGTCAGCGGGCCGACGATCCGCGAGCGGCTCGACCTGCGCTCGACGTGGTTCCGGGTCAAGAGGCGATGAAGCCGGCGCTGCTCGCCGCGGGCGTCGCGGTGCTGGACGGCGCCGCGCCGGCGGCCGCCGCGCCGCTCGCGCTCGAGGCCCGCCTCGGCGCGACGGGCTACGTCGACCTCGTGGTCACCGGCCGGCCCGGGACCACGGTGAGCGTCGCCGAGGAGGGCGGCGAGCCGGTCGGCGACGTCGCGCTGAGCGGCGAGCGCGCCGAACGCCGCCGCGCCGTCCAGTGGCGCTGCGACCGCCGCGACCGGCGATTCGTCGCCAGCGCGCCCGCCGAGGGAGGCGGAACCGAGACCGCGAGCGCCCAGGTGCGCACGCCGGGCTGCCGCCGCCGGCTCGCCCTCGCGGTGCGCCCGTTCGCGCCGCGGCGCGGCGCGCGCATGCTCGTCCGCGTCCGCGACCGCTGGCGACTCGGCGCCGTCACGGCGCGCGTCTGCCTCGCGCGCCGCTGCCGCGAGGTGACGATCCCCGCCGGTCGTCCGGCGGCGCGCGTGCGCCTGCGCGCGCGGCGTGCCGGGATCCGCCGCGTCACCGCCCGAGCGCCGTGGGGCCAGCGCGTCCGGCGCGTCGTCGAGGTCCGGACGCGCCCGCTCACGCTGCTGGCCACCGGCGACTCGATGATCCAGATCGTCGACTCCTTCCTGAAGGAGCGGCTGCGCCCGCGCGGCGTCCGCGTGCGCAGCGACGCGCGCATCAGCACCGGCATCTCCAAGCCGTTCATGCTCGACTGGGTCGCGCTCGCCCGGCGCCAGGCGTTGGCCCGGCGTCCCCACGTGACCGTGATGTTCCTCGGCGCCAACGACGGCTTCACGATCGGCGGCGTCGACTGCTGCGAGCAGCCGTGGGTCGAGCGCTATGCCGCCCGGGTCCGGCGGATGATGGCCAGCTACCGGCGCCGCGGCGCGGCGCGGGTCTACTGGCTCACGCTGCCGGCGCCGCGCAGCTCGAGCTTCGCCCGCGTCTTCCGCGGCGTCAACGCGGCGCTGCGCTTCGCCGCGCCGGCACTCAGGGGCGCGGGCCGCATCATCGACACGGGCAGGGTGTTCACCCCCGGTGGCCGGTTCCGCACGAGCATCGGCGGTCGCGTCGTCCGCCAGCCCGACGGCGTGCACCTCAACACCCGCGGCGCGTCGATCGCCGCCGGGCTCGTCATCCGTGCGCTGCGGCGCGACGGCGTCGTGCGCTGACCGGGGGCTCCATCCGCTTCGAGCGGCCCAACAAGCGCGCGAACGCGCGGGCGCCCGAGCGGCTGAGGTGGAGCCCGTCCCCGGCGAACCAGCCGAGGCGCCCGCGGCTGTGGCGCACCCAGTCGAGCAGCCGCACGCGCCGCGGGAAGCGCCGCGCCACCTGCCGCATGACCCGCGCGTCGTAGCCCGCCCCGCCGCCGGGCTCGCGCGGCGTGACGAGCACGAGCAGCCGGCGCGGCCCGGCGATCGCCATCGCCGCGCGGAGCTGCCGGTGGCGGATGCTCCAGTTCGCGCCGAGGGCGACGACGGCGCGGCTCGGCAGCGTCCCCGCCCCGCGGCGGCGCTTCATCACGGCGAGCCCCTCGTCCATCTGGCGGCAGCCGCGCGCGTTCACCGCGAGCCCCTGCCGCGCGAGCTGCGGGACCGCCCCGAGCATCACCGAGTCGCCGATGGCCAGCGGCGGGGCGAACCGCCGCCCCTCCTTCTTGGCCGGGTACGCTGTGCGGACGCCGCCGCAGGCCGCTTCGGCCGGCCGCGGAGGCATCGCGAGCGTCGGCGCGAACACGAGCGCTACGCACCCCGCGAGGACACGATGAACGCGCGTCACGGCGGCGCACACTAGCCACGACGCGGTCGCCCGATGCTGTTCCCCACCGTCGAATTCGCCATCTTCTTCCCGGTCGTCCTCGTGCTGTCGTGGGCGCTGATGTCGCGCCCGCGCGCGTGGAAGCCGTTCATCGTCGCGGTGAGCTACCTGTTCTACGCGTCGGCGAACTGGAAGTTCTGCCTGCTCATCACCGCGGTCGTCGTCGGCAACCAGGCCGGCGCGATCCTCATCCAGCGCACGGACGACGAGAACCGGCGCAAGTGGATCCTGCGCATCACGGTCGGCTTCGACCTCCTCGTCCTCGGCACGTTCAAGTACTACGCGTTCTTCGTCACCGACATCGACCGCGTGCTCGGCGCGGCGTCGCTCTCGCTGCCGCTGCCGCTGCTGACGATCGCGTTGCCGATCGGGATCAGCTTCTTCACCTTCCAGGCGATCTCGTACGTCGTCGACGTCAAGCGGGGGCTGATCGCGCCGGCGCCGGTCCTCGACCTCGCCATCTACCTGAGCTTCTTCCCGCACCTCGTCGCCGGTCCCATCGTCCGCGCCCGCGAGTTCCTGCCGCAACTCGAGACGCCGCGCGACCCGCGCGACATCCCCGGCGGCGCGGCGATGTGGCTGATCGCCATCGGCCTGATCAAGAAGGTGGCGATCGCCGACTACCTGGCGCGCGAGGTCGTCGACCCCGTGTTCGCCGTGCCCGAGGCGTACTCGGGCGTCGACGTCATGTTCGCGACCTACGCCTACGCCGCGCAGATCTACTGCGACTTCTCGGGCTACACCGACATGGCGATCGGCCTCGCGCTGCTGATGGGCTTCGTGTTCCCCAACAATTTCGACCGCCCGTACCGCGCCCACAGCTTCCGCGAGTTCTGGCGGCGCTGGCACATCACGCTCAGCCGCTTCCTCCGCGACTTCCTCTACATCCCGTTCGGCGGCAGCCGCGGCGGCAAGCTGAAGACGGTCAGAAACCTGATGGCGACGATGCTGCTGGGCGGGCTGTGGCACGGCGCGGCGTGGACGTTCGTGCTCTGGGGCGGGATCCACGGCGCGGCGCAGGCGGTCGAGCACGTGTTCCGGGGGAAGATCGACATCCCGCGCTGGCTCGGCTGGCTGCTGACCTTCCACATCGTCTGCGCGGCCTGGGTCCTCTTCCGCAGCCCAGACCTCGGCGTCGCGGCCGACGTCTTCAGCCAGATGACGGCGGGCGGCGCGGCTACGCTGATCACCGCACCGGCGCTGGTCCTGGTGCTGATCGTGATCGGGCTCCAGCTCATCCCGCCGAAGCCGATGGACGCGATCCAGCTCAGAGTCCAGCAGTGGAGCCCCGCCGCCCTCGGGGCCACGCTGTTCCTTGTCATCCTGCTCGTCGGCGCGACGATCCCCGACCAGGGCGTCCCGCCGTTCATCTACTTCCAGTTCTGACCCGCACATGAGCGACGACGCCCCCCGCACGCTGGTCGACCTCTCGAAGGCGCGGCGCCTCGACGTGCCGCAGCTGCTGAAGGCGATCGCGCTGACCTGCCTGCTGCTGTTCATCACCGCCGGGCCCGGCATCCGCGAGGCGGGGGAGCAGATGGACCCGGGCCTCGATCGCACCCTCGTGCTCGCGGTCGGCGAGCCGGCGGGCGCGCTCGGCGACGTCATCCCGCTGCACGAGGTGGCCGACGAGGCGACCGCGTGGCTGTCGACCGACGACGACCTCGGCGAGGGCGGCGGGTTCACCGCGGCGGCGCAGGACACGCAGGCCCAGGGCGGCGGCGTGCCGCCGGTGACCCCGGAGGCGTTCGACCCGGCCGCGCTGGGCGAGCAGGCCAAGCCGCGCCCGCTGAAGAAGCTCCTGGTCACCGGCGACTCGCTGGCGATGCCGCTCGACGCCGAGCTCGCGCGGCGCCTCGCCGACCGCGGGGTCGAGGTCGTCCGCGACCCGCACATCGGGACCGGCATCTCCAAGGACATCCTCGTCGACTGGGGCAAGCTCTCGGCCAAGCAGGTCAAGGACGAGAGCCCGGACGCGGTCGTGATGTTCATCGGGGCGAACGAGGGCTTCGCGCTGAAGAACGCCGAGAAGAGGCCCGTCGAGTGCTGCGGGGCGGAGTGGGCGGCGCTCTACGCGACCCGCGCGCGGACGATGATGAACACCTATCGCCGCGCCGGCGCGGCTCGCGTCTACTGGCTGACGGTGATGACGCCGAGCGACGCCGACCGCGCGAAGATCTCGCGCACCGTCAACGCCGGCATCTTCGCCGCCGCCGCGGCGTACCGCGCCCAGATCCGCGTGCTCGACATGGTCCCGATCTTCACGCCAGACTTCCGCTACCGCGCCGCGATGGACATCAAGGGCAAGGAGACGATCGTGCGCGAGTCCGACGGGATACACCTCAACGCGGCCGGGGCCGAGCTCGCCGCCGACCACGTCATGCGCGCGATCGAGCGCGACTTCGCGAAGTAGGCGGCCCGGCGAAGCGCCCCACCACAGCCGAGAAGGACGCGACCATGTCAGTCACGACCCCCACTGAGCCCCGCGACGATCAGTCGCAATCGAGCAACGACTACCAGCCCCCCCGGTTGAAGCTGCTGCTCGCCGCGATCGCCGTGTGTCTCGCAGCGGTCGGGTTGATCCTGCTCTTCGGCGGCGGCAGCAGCGAGCCGAGCAGACCGGCGTCGGCTCAGGACCTGCCGTACGTCGACGGAACGCTCGTCGTTGCCGAGGAGACGCGCCTGGTCCTTCGCCCGGCGGACGGCGGTCCCGAGGTGAACTTCACGATCCGCCCGGAAGACGTCGGGAACTTCGACATCGCGCACTTGCAGTCGCACTCATCGGTCGGGATCCCGACGCGGATCTACTACGAGGACGACGGCGGTACCCGGTACGCGATCTACAAGGAAGACGCGCCCGTCAACGAGCAGCGATAGGCGTGGCGCGCGGAGGAGCGATCGCCGCCTGGGCGGCGCTCCTCGTACTGCACCCCGGTGCCGCGTACGCGCATGGCGTGCAAGGCCGCGCCGAGACGCCGATCCCGATCTCGGCGTTCTTCTGGGTGGCTGGTGCCGTCCTCATCGTCTCGTTCGCCGTGCTCGGCATCGGCTGGTCGCGTCCACGGCTCACCACGGTCCCATGGCGCGCTGCCCCCCCGTGGCTGAGCACGACGATCACGTCGCCCGTCACGCTGTGGCTGGTCCGGGCTCTTGTTCTCGCGTCGTTCCTGCTCGTGCTGGCGGCGGCGGCGACCGGCTCGCGGCGACTGAACGAGAACATCGCCCCGCTGACGATCTTCGTCGTGTGGTGGGCCGGGCTCGTGCCGTTGTCGGTGCTTCTGGGCAACGTCTGGCAAGCGGTCAACCCGTGGGTCACGCTGGCACGACTCGCACGGCTTCCAGACGCAACGCAGCGAGAGCCGCCGGCCGGGTTGGGATGGTGGCCGGCTGCGATCCTGCTGGTCGCCTGGGCGTGGATCGAGCTGGTCTACCCGACGGCGGCGCGTCCCCGGCTGATCGCGGCTCTGATCGTCGGCTACAGCCTCGTCACGCTGGCAGGCATGGCCTGGTACGGCGTCGCGCGGTGGCTCGAGCGCGGCGAGGCGTTCAGCGTCTACACCCGCGTCCTCGCGTCCCTCTCGCCGGTCGAGGTGCGCGCCGGTCGGCTTGGGTTCCGTCCGCCGCTCGTCGGGGTGACGCGGCTGTCTCCCGGCCCCGCCGTCGTGGCCTTCATCGTCGTGCTCATCGGGACCGTGACCTTCGACGGGCTCAGCGGCAGCCGGTTCTGGGAGGAGCGCGACGTGATCGCCGCACAACGCCTGATCGAACGCGGGATGGACTCGTTCACAGCGGGGATCGTCGTCGCCACGATCGGCCTGCTCGTCAGCCTGGCGGTCGTCCTGGGTGCCTACGAGGGCTGCTCCTGGCTCGCCGGGCGGCTCGGTGGATGGCGAGACGGCGGCGGATCGGGTCGAGGTGCGGTCGCGCTTGCGCACTCGCTCGTCCCGATCGCGCTTGCGTACGTCGTGGCGCACTACTTCACGCTCTTCGTCTTCCAGTCGCAGGATCTGATCCGTCTCGCTTCGGATCCCTTCGGGCGGGGATCCGACCTGCTCGGGACGGCGGACCACCGCATCGACTTCCAGCTCGTCTCGGCGAACACGATCTGGGCGGTGCAGGTGGCCGCGATCGTGCTCGGTCACGTCGCCGCGCTCGCGCTCGCGCACGACCGCGCTCTGGAGCTCAGCGACGGCCACCGCGCGGCGATCCGCTCGCAGGTGCCGATGCTGATCCTGATGGTCGCGTTGACCGTCGCGGGCCTTTGGTCGCTCTCCGAGGGAATGGCTGAGAGCTGACCGGCGGCGTCCAGCGCCCCGACCTGGATTCGAACCAGGGGCCTACTCCTTAGGAGGGAGTCGCTCTATCCATCTGAGCTATCGGGGCTCCTACGCGGGCATGGTAGACGCGGCGATCGTGCCGTAGCTCAGCCCGCCGTGGACGTGGGTCGGGACGATCGGCCACTGGCGCTTCCACGTCACGAGCTCGGTCGACGGGAGCACCTGCTTCCAGCGCGGGTCGCGCCGCGACGGGTCGGCGAGCGTCTTCTCCTTGACCATCGAGTCGTACTGGTCGATCGAGTCCTCGAGCGTGTTGGCGTCCGTGCACACCTCGCGCCGCTGCCTGACCGCGTAGTCGCGGACGCCGGGGATCTTCGACAGCTCCGGCTGCCAGTTGTCGGACGCGACGCCGTTCTCGGAGGACACCCACACGCCGTCGGCGTGTTGATGGCGAGCGAGTGGTTGCCGTCGGTGTGGCCCGGCGTCCAGACGATCGACACGCCGCGGCCGAGCTCGACGTCGCCGTCGACGAGCACCATCCGGTCCTCCGGGATGCCGTCGAGCCCGCCCTCGACGTACCAGTACCACTGCATCGGGTGCATGGCCTCGTACGTGCCGATCTCCTTGCGGTGGACGATCAGCTTCGCGTTCGGGAAGTGCGGCAGGATCAGCCGCGGGTCCTGGACGTGGAGGTGGTCGAAGCTGAGGTAGTCGACGTCCTCCGGCTTCACGCCGGTGCTGCGCAGCGCCTCCTCGGGCGTCGTGTGGATCTTCGACGTGAACCGCTCGAGCGCCTTGAGCAGCGGGTTGGTCTCCGCACGCTCGACGAGCTGGGAGTAAACGGCGCCTCGGCGGACCCCTCGGGCTCGGTCGGCTCCCACACCAGCGTCCGCCGCTCGCCGGCGAAGTCCTCGAACTGGACGACGACCATGCGGTTGGTCATCGAGAGGTAGGGGCTGACGCTGCGCGCCGCGCCGTGGAACGCGTACTTGGTGATGTACGGCGCGGTCGCGATGTCGACAGACCTCACGCCGAGCACCTCGCCCTGGGCCTTGAAGCGCTCCCTGTAGCGCTCGGCCGCGTCGCGGATCCGCGTCAGCCGCTCGCCGCGCGGCCAGACGTCGAACAGCCCCTCGAACTCCTCGATCGGCCGGAAGCCGACCTCCTGTGCACTGCCTGCGGTCGTCGCCATGTCGCTCCTCGTGGATCTGCGTCCGTCGATCGTCATCCTGCCGCGCCGGGGGGCACGCGCGCCGGCGTTGCCTCGCCCGAAAGGCGGAGCCATCTCCCCCCTTCGACGGAGCACGAGGGGCGGCGCGGCGGCGTAGGCTCATCCGATGACCCAGGGCTGCGGTCGCCGTTCGTCGCGTCGGCGTCGGCGCCGTCGCGCGCTGGACCACGAGCTCCTCGCCCTGGGAGCACCATGTTCGCGGTCGGCGTGCCGGCGGCGGCCTTCCTCGCCGGCGGGCCGAGCGACGCCGCGGTGAGCCTCGGGACGTCGGTCGACCTCGGCACGGCCGTCCGTACGGGGTCGTGCTCGACGAGACGCCGCGCGTCGCCGATCTGGAGCGAGAGCCCGCCGAGTCATCCCCGGATTCTGGCGGCCCCACGGGAGCGCCGCCTCCATCCTTCGACGGAGGCCGGGCCGCCGAACGGATGGCGTCTGCGAACGCGTCCGAGAACGGTGAGGTAGCGTCGGTCCGGATGAGCGCACTCGCCCGCTTCGTCACCGGCTGCCGCACGAAGTTCGTCGTCATCGCGATGTGGATCCTCGCCGCCGCGGCGCTCGGTGGCCAGGGGGCGAAGCTCGCCGACGTCACCGAGGACGGCTTCGCGAACCTCCTGCCCGAGCACGTCGAGGCGCCCGAGGTGCAGAACCTGCTGCGGGAGCGCTTCCCCGGCGGGGAGACGGCGAGCGGCCTCATCGTCTACCGGCGCGAGGGCGGCCTCACCGAGGCGGACAGGACGAAGATCGCGCGCGACGCCGTCGCCGTCGCCGACGCGGTGCCGCTCGAGGGCCGGCCGGTCGTGCCGTTCGCCGACGGGTCGCCGCCCGAGCTTGTGTCCCCCGGCGGGGACGCCGCCTACACGGTGGTCACCACCGCCTTCGACTTCGAGAAGCAGGGCCCCTGGGGCGACGCCGCCCGCGAGGCGGTGGGCTCGACCGACGCGGGGCCGCTCGAGGTGTACGTCACCGGCACGCTCGGCATCGGCGCCGACTACGCGGAGGTGTTCGAGTCGATCGACGCGGTGCTCCTGATCGCGACCGTCCTGCTCGTGCTCGTCCTGCTCGGCGCGATCTACCGGGCGCCGCTCATCGCCATCGCGCCGATCCTCGTCGTCGGCCTCGCCTCGATGGTCGCCAACGGGCTGATCTACCTCTACGCCGACGCCGGGAACACGGTCAACTCGAACTCGACGCAGATCCTCGTCGTGCTGATGTTCGGCGTCGGCACCGACTACTGCCTGCTGCTCGTCAGCCGCTACCGGGAGGAGCTGCGACGCGTCGAGGACAAGCACGAGGCGATGGAGCGCGCGCTCCGACGCGCGGCGCCGGCGCTCGTCGCCAGCGGCGGGACGGTGATCGCGGCGATGCTCGTCCTCCTCCTCGCCGACGCGGGCTCGACGAACGGCCTGGGTCCGGTCTCCGCCCTCGGCGTCGGCTCGGTCCTGCTCGCCGCGCTCACCCTCTTCCCCGCGCTGCTGACGTGGTTCGGCCGGACCGGCTTCTGGCCGCGGCGCGACAGCGTGGCCTACGACCCCGAGGCCGGCCGGGTCGTCGCCCGGGGCCTGTGGCGCCGGTTCGGCGACTCGGTGCTGCGCCGGCCGGGGGTCGCGCTGGCCGCGACCGTGGCGCTCTTCGCGGTGGGGACGCTCGGCCTGCTCGCCTACCAGGAGGACTACAGCATCGGCGGCGGCTTCAAGACCGAGGTCGAGAGCGTCCAGGGCTTCGACGTCCTCGCCGCGTCGTTCGACGCGGGGCAGCTCGACCCGACGGCGGTGATCGTGCGCCGCGCGGGCGGCCCGGCGACCGACGCCGACGTGGCGGAGGCGCGCGCGCGGCTCGAGACGATCCCGCGCGTCGCGTCGGTGTCGCGCGAGCCGGTCCGCTCCGAGGACGGGAGCCTCGCGCGGATCGACGTCGCGTTCGAGGACGACCCCTACGCCGACGCCGCGCTCGCACGCGTCGACGTCATGCGCGAGCGCCTCGACGAGCTCGGCCCCGGCGTCGAGGCCCTCGTCGGCTCGGGCAGCGCGCTCCAGAGCGACTTCAACCGCACCGCCGAGCGTGACCTGCGCGTGATCGTCCCCGTGGCCCTGCTCGTCATCACGGTGATCCTCGCCGTCCTCCTCCAGGCGATCGTCGCGCCGCTCGTGCTGATCCTGACCGTGATCGCCTCGTTCTTCGGGACGCTCGGCCTCTCGATCTTCTTCTTCGTCGAGGTGCTCGGCGACCGCGGCGTCGACGCGTCGACGCCGACGTTCGCGTTCATCTTCCTCGTCGCGCTCGGCGTCGACTACACGATCTTCCTGATGAGCCGCGTGCGCGAGGAGGCACGCATTCACGGCACGCGCGAGGGGACGCTGCGGGCGCTGGCCGCCACCGGCCCCGTCATCACCAGCGCCGGGGTCATCCTCGCCGGCACGTTCTCGGTGCTGATGACGATGCCGGTGACCTTCGCCTTCAACATCGGCTTCATGGTCGCCGTCGGCATCCTGCTCGACACGTTCGTCGTGCGGACGGTGATGGTGCCGGCGGCGGTCGAGCTGCTCGGCGACCGCGTGTGGTGGCCGTCGACGGCCGAGGGCGGCGGCCGCGCGCTGCGCGAGGCTAGCTCTCCACGTCCTTCTTCAGCTTCTCCGGCATCGACTCCACCAGCTGCCCCCGCAGGACCCCCACCAGCGGGCCGCGGATGACCATGCCGAGCATGCGCCCGAGGTCGACCGTCATCTCGTAGGTCGCACGGGTCTGGCCGTCGCCGGCCTCCTCGAACGACCACGACCCCTCGACCGACTTCAGGTCCCCCGACTCCTGGCGCCAGGAGATGCGGTGCGGCGGCTCGTAGCTGAACCGCAGCGTCGACTTGAGCGTCCGGACCTTCGCGTCCGTCTCGGTCTCGACGACGACCTGCTCGTCCCCGTCCCGCTCGACCGCCGCCGCGCGCTTGATCTCCGGCTGCCAGCGCGGCGAGCCCTCGATGTCCGCCGCGACCGCGTACACCGCGTCGATCGGCGCTTCGATGACCGTGGTCGCTGATCCTTGGATTGCCATGCGCCCATCTTCGCCGACCGCGTGATCCAGCGGTCGCGGTTCATCTCGGCGACGACCCGCGCGCGGGTGTCGGGAAAGTGGTGGATGCGCGCGTCGGGCCAGTAGCCGTTCCAGAACGGCGCGGCGAAGAAGCCGCCCTCGCGCCAGTCGATCGAGATGAGCGAGAGCATCCGGATGTCGAAGTCGTCGATGAGGCGGAACGTCCGGTCGAGCCAGTCGACGCTCTCGGCGCCGCTGTCCGCGCCGATGTAGGCGGGCGTCGACTCGGAGATGTGCAGCTCGAGGCCCATCGCCTGGGCCTCGGTCAGCAGCTCGCGTGTGCGGTGCTCGTACTCGTCGCGCGCCCGCTGCGACGAGCGCCCGTTGCAGCACGAGTCCTGCCAGTACGAGATGCCGAACGCGTCGACGTACTCGCGGCCGGGATAGAAGGCGGCGATCGGGAGCGCCGGGCCGCCGCGCGCGTTGTGCGCCACGGTGCCACTGCCGGTCGCGAAGAGCGACGGGTCCGCGCCGCGCCAGAACGCGCCCGCCGAGTGCCAGACGAAACGCGCGTTGTCCGCGCCCTCGTCGCGCATGACGTCGACGACGCGCCGGTAGGCGGCCTTGTAGACCTCGGGCGGCCCGTACTGCCCGCCGAGCAGGTCGAACTCGTAGCCCGGCCGCACGTAGACCGGCACCGGCAGGCGCTTGGCGACCGCGGCGAGGCGGCGCAGCATGGCGTCGTAGCTGCCGGTGGCGACGGCGGGCGTGTACGGCGGCGACGGCGTGGAGGCCGAGCCGAAGCTGAGGCCGAGGTTGACGACGAGTCCCGGATGGCTCGCGACCGCCTGCTCGATCTGCTCGAGCGTGCGCCCGACGGTGGCGTCGTCCTCGTAGACGCCGAGGTACCACATCGCCCCGGCCGGCTTGACGCCCGTCGCCTGCTCGAACGCGTCGGCGCGCTCGACCCCCGACTGGCCGATGACGAGCAGCGTGCGCCCGGCCGGGACGTCGGCAGCCGCCGGCGCGGCGAGCGCGAGCACGAGCAGCAGGGACAGGAGCGCGGCGCGCATGCTCCTACAACGTGCCACGTCCGCGCTACTTGCGCTCGAGCACGTCCGCCGTCGCCACGACCGTGGCGAACTCGCCGTCGAGATTGGCGGCCGTGACCCGCGCGAGCGTGGCCGCGTCGAAGCCGCCGTGGTCGAACGTGTGCGTGGCGTCGAGCACGAACCGCACGTCGTAGCCGAGGTTCCCGCCGTGGCGGGCGGTGGTCTCGCAGCACATGTTGGTCTGGATCCCGCACACCGCGATGCGCTCGATGCCACGCTCGCGCAGCCACCCGTCGAGGTCGGGCTCGCCGATGAAGGACGAGTTCACGCTCTTGGTCACGAGCACGTCGGGCTCACCGGTGACGACGTCCTGAAGCGCGTTGCCGGGCGTCCCGGGCGCGAGCGAGGAACCGGCCTCCTCGGAGTCGTGCCGGACGAAGACGACGAGCTCGCCGCGCGCGCGGAAGTCGTCGATCAGCGCCGCGACGTTGCGCTCGCAGCCGGGGTTGTTGCGCGGGCCCCAGGCCGGGTCCGCAAACGCCTTCTGCATGTCGACGACGACGAGCGCCTCGCTTGCCATGCTCACAGCGTATGTGGCTCGTCGACGGCAACAACGTCATGGGGTCGCGGCCCGACGGCTGGTGGCGCGACCGCACCGGCGCGATGCAGCGCCTGCTGAACGAGCTCGACGACTTCGCCGCGCGCACCGGCGACGAGGTCGCCGTCGTCTTCGACGGCGACGAGCGCGCGCTCCAGGCGGTCGGCGTGCACGTGGCGTTCGCGCCGCACGCCGACGACGCGCTCGCCGCGCGCGCCGCACCCGGCGTCACCGTCGTCACCTCCGACGCCGAGCTCGCCCGCCGCGCGCGCGACCTCGGCGCCGACGTGCTCGGCGCCGGCGCGTTCCTACGCCGGGTGTAGCTCGGGGTCGACGTACTGCGGCTGGCTGTCGCCGCTCGCCGCCGGCGACAGCGGCGACTTCGTCGACCCGGCGATCTCCTCGCGCGTCACGTTGAGCGGGAAGTGGCAGTGGGCGAGGTGCCCGTTGCCGTAGTCGGTGAGCGGCGGGATCTCGCTGCGGCAGATGTCCTGGGCGCGCGGGCAGCGGGTGTGGAAGACGCACCCCGGCGGCGGGTCGACCGGCGACGGCGGCTCCCCCCCGACGACGATCCGGTCGCGCCGTCGGTTCTCGCGCGGGTCGGGGATCGGGATCGCCGACAGCAGCGCCGCCGTGTACGGGTGGATCGGCTTGGAGTAGAGCTGCTCGGCCGGCGACAGCTCCATGATCCGGCCGAGGTACATCACCGCGATCCGGTCCGAGACGTGCCGCACCACCGACAGGTCATGGGCGACGAAGATGTAGGTCAGGCCGAAGTCTTCCTGCAGCTCCTCGAGCAGGTTGACGATCTGCGCCTGGATCGAGACGTCGAGCGCGCTGACCGGCTCGTCGAGCACGATGAGCTTCGGCTCGAGGGCGAGCGCACGTGCGACGCCGATGCGCTGGCGCTGGCCACCCGAGAACTCGTGCGGGAAGCGGTTGACGTGCTCGCGCTGGAGGCCGACGCGTTCGAGCAGGTCGGCGGTGCGCTGGGCGATCTCGTCGCGCGCGACTCCGTGCAGCTCGAGCGGGCCGCCGATGATCTGCGAGATGCGCTTGCGCGGGTTGAGCGACGCGTAGGGGTCCTGGAAGACCATCTGCATCTCGGTGCGCACCGGTCGCAGCTCGCGCCGCGAGGCGTGGGTGATGTCGCGCCCGCGGAAGGTGATCCTCCCCGCGGTCGGATCGATGAGCCGCATGAGCGTCCGCGACAACGTCGTCTTGCCGCAGCCCGACTCGCCGACGAGCCCGAGCGTCTCGCCCTCGCGCAGCGTGAACGACACGTCGTCCACGGCGTGCACGTGGCCGGCGACGGTGTTGAGGATGCCCCGGCGGATCGGGAAGTGCTGCTTGATGTGCTCGACGTCGAGCATCGCGTCGCCGTTCGGCGCCGCAGCGGCGCTCATGCCGTCGCGCCCTCCGCCTCGAGGCCGATCTGGCCGTCGGCGACGACCCGCCGGTCGCGCTTCTCCTCGACCGGCAGCCAGCAGCGGTCGTCGTGGCCGGGCGCTTGACCGATCCGCCCCTCGAGCTCCGGGTACTTCGGGCAGTCCTCGAACTCGTGCCGGCAGCGCGGGCGGAAGTGGCAGCCTTCGGGGCGGTCGATCAGCGACGGCGGCTGGCCGGGGATGGAGGGCAGCCGGTGCGGCCGCGGGCGATCGATCCGCGCGATCGAGCCGAGCAGCCCCCACGTGTACGGGTGCTGCGGGTCGTAGAAGATCTCGTCGAGGGTGCCGGTCTCGACGATGCGCCCGCTGTACATCACGGCGATGCGGTCCGCGATGTCGGCGACGACCCCGAGGTCGTGGGTGACGAGGATGATCGAGGTGCCGGTGCGCTCGCGCAGGTCGCGCATCTCGCGCAGGATCTGCGCCTGGATCGTCACGTCGAGGGCGGTGGTGGGCTCGTCGGCGATGAGCACGCCAGGGTCGCAGGAGAGCGCCATGGCGATCATCACGCGCTGGCGCATGCCGCCCGAGAACTCGTGCGGGTAGCTGTCGATCCGCTCGCGCGAGCGCGGGATGCCGACGCGGTCCAGCAGGGTGACGACACGGTCGCGGGCCTCGGCATCCGAGACGTCGTCGTGCGCCTGGATCTGCTCGACGATCTGCTTCCCGATGCGGTGCACCGGGTTCAGCGACGTCATCGGGTCCTGGAAGATCATCGCGATCTCCTTGCCCCGGAGCTTGCGGAGCTCGTCGTCGCTCGCGGTGATGAGCTCCTGGCCGCGCAGCCGCGCCGAGCCCTCGAACCGCGCGTTGGGCGATCGCGTCAGGCCCATGAGCGTCATCGCGGTGACCGACTTCCCGGAGCCGGACTCGCCGACCACCGCGAGCACCTCGCTCTGGCCCAGGCGGAAGGAGACGTCGTCGACGGCGTGCACGAGCCCCTCGTCCGTCCGGAAGTCGACCTTCAGGTGGTCGACCTCGAGGAGCGGCTGCGTGCTCAACTGAGCCGGATCCTCGGGTCGAGCGCGGCGTAGACGATGTCGACGATGCCGTTCAGCAGCACGATGAAGAACGCCCCGAACAGGACCACCGCCATGACGGGCGGCACATCGAGCGCGCCGATCGACTCGGCGAAGTAGTCGCCGACGCCCTGAAGGTCGAACACGGTCTCGGTGAGGATCGCGCCGCCGCCGAGGACGTAGCCGAAGTCGAGGCCCCACAGGGTGACGATCGGGATCATCGAGTTGCGCAGGACGTGCCGCCCCATCACGCGCCGCTCGGAGATGCCCTTCGCGCGCGCGGTCCGCACGTAGTCGTCGTTGATGGTGTCGAGCACCTGGTTGCGCAGCACGCGCGAGTAGACGCCGACGAACAGCGTGGCCAGCACGCTCCACGGCAGGATCATGTGCTTGAACCACTCCCACAGGCCGCCCTCCGAGATGGGGACATAGCCGCCGTCGGGGAACAGGCCGGCCTTGTAGCCGAGGTAGTAGTTGGCGAGCGCACCCAGCCAGAACACCGGCATCGAGATGCCGATCAGGGCGAGCACGGTGAGGAACCGGTCCGAGAGAGCGCCCGCGCGGAGCGCGCTGAACAGGCCGAGCGCGACGCCGAGGACGAGCCAGATGAGCGCGGCGCCGATGGCCAGCGAGAACGTCCGCGGCGCGCCGTCGATGATGCGTTCGACGACCTTGTCCTGGCGCGTGTAGGAGATCAGGTCGCCCGTGAACGTCTTCTCCATCATGTTCCCGTACTGGATCCAGAAGGGCTTGTCGAAGCCCCACTCGCGCTCCACCGCGGCGACCTGCCCCGGCGTCGCGTACTTGCCGGCGAGCCGGTCCGCCGGGTCGCCCCCCGGGATCTTGAAGAAGATCAGGAACGTCAGGAACGAGACGACGAGCATGACGATCGCCATGCCGATCAGCCGGCGGACGATGAAGCGCGCCACGCCCTAGTGCTCCAGACGGACCTTCGCCCGCGGGTCGAGTGCGTCGCGCACGCCCTCGCCGAAGATGTTCAGCGACAGCACGGTCATGATCAGCATGACGCCGGGCGCGATCGTCAGGTGCGGAGCCCCGCGCAGGCGGTCGAGCCCCGTGTCGATCATCGTGCCCCACGACGGCGACGGCGCCTGCACGCCCGCCCCGAGGAACGACAGCGCCGCCTCGAGCAGGATCGCGTTGGCCATGATGAGCGGGAAGAAGACGAGGATCGTCGAGAAGAGGTTGGGCAGCAGCTCGCGCGTCATGATGCGCCAGTCGCTCATGCCCTGAGCGCGGGCGACCTCGATGAACTCCTTCTCGCGCAGGCCGAGCACCTGTCCGCGCACGGGGCGAGCGAGGTAGACGATGCCGACGAACCCGATGATCAGGGTGGGGATCCACAGCGAGTTGCCGGCCACGGTGATCGGCCCGATCGAGAGGCCCTCGGTGGCCAGCGAGACGCCGAGCGCGATCCCGAGCAGCAGCACGGGGAACGCCCAGAGCACGTCGAGGCCCCGGGAGATGAGCGCGTCGATCCAGCCGCGGAAGTAGCCGGCGAGCAGGCCGAGCAGCACGGCGAGCACCGTGGTGATGAGCGCGGCGGTGAGGCCGATGAAGACCGAGTTGCGGGCGCCGTAGAGCAGCCGGACCATGACGTCGCGGCCGTTCTCGTCCGCACCGAGGAAGTACTCGCCGCGCCAGGTCGGGCCCATCGGGATGCCGCGCACCGAGACGATGTCGCGCGGCTTGCCGTCGACGATGATCTGGTCGGCCAGGCGGTTGCGGTCGGGGGTGGTGTTGGCCACGTGCTCGGCCCACAGCGGCGCGGCGAGCGCCGAGAGGATGAGCAGGACGAACAGCACGCCGAACGCGAGCGCCACCTTGTTGCGCCGCAGGCGGCGCCAGGCGAGCTTCCATGGCCCCGTCGCCGGCGGGGCGGCCGGGTCGACCTGCGCCGGGTCGAGCGTCGCCGGCGTGGCGGTCAGCGGGTCGGTCGGCTTGACGGTCGGCTCGGTGGCCATGGCGATGGCGCGAGGGGGCGCCGGGACAGGTGTGCCCCGGCGCCCCCCGCAGCGTCTACTGCTCGCCCTCCTTCAGCGCGAACGTCGTGTAGTCCGCCTGGAGAACCGGGTGGAACAACACGTTCTCGAACGCGATCCGCTCAGACGTGATGAGCGGGATCTTCTTGCTGCCGTAGGGGACGACGTGCGCCCGCTCGACCAGCTTGCGGTCGATCTCGGCGTACCCATCCGAGGCCTCGCTGAGCTCCTTGGGGTTGAGCTCCTTGATGGCCGTGTTGATCTCCGGGTCGTCGACGTTCCCGAAGTTCTGGTTGTTGGTCGGCTGGATCGTGTCCCCCGCGACGAGGAACAGGAAGTTCCCGGGGTGCGGGAAGTCCTGGAACCAGTTGGTGAACCCGGCCTGGGCCTTCGTCCGCTGGTTCCCGACGGTGGTGAAGAACACCGAGCCCTCGATGATCTTCGGCCGCGCGTCGAGCCCGATGCCCTTCATGGCGCTGGCGAGGTACTCCGCGTTCTGCCTGGAGTCATCCTCGTCGTTGCCCCACACGAGCACCTTCTCGCCCTCGGCCCCGGCCTCCTTGATCAGCGACTTCGCCTTCTCGAGGTCCGGCGGCTGGCCGGGATCGCCCCACGGGCACGGGTCGACCTTCTGGTGGCCTTCCATGCCCGGGGGCAGGAAGTTGCAGCCGGGCTCCATCAGGCCGCCGTAGATCCTGACCACCGCGCGCTCGTCGACCGCGTAGGCGACCGCCTGACGCACCTTCTCGTCGTCGAAGGGCGGGGTGCGATGGTTCAGGAAGTAGTAGTACGTGGAGTTGGTCGTCTGCTCCTTGTACCGGTCGGTCGCCTGCTGCTGGAACTCCTGCAGCGCGTCGCCCGCCGACGGGTCGTCCAGGTAGTCGGCCTCGTTCGTGAGCACGTCACGCACCTGCCGCTCGGCGTTCTTGACGACGTTGATCTGGATCTTGTCGAGCTTCGCCGGCGGGAGCCCCGGGATCTCCGGGAAGTTCTCGTTCTTCTCCAGGGTGAAGGCGCGGTTGCCCTCGACCTTGGTGATCTTGAACTGGCCGACGCCGGGCGGCGGCTTCTTCGTGAGGATCTCGAACGGCGTGTCGCCCGGGACGAGCCCGCCGAAGTCCATCGACACGATGAACGGGAACTGGCCGCTCGCCTCGGTGAGGTTCACGGTGATCTCGCGGGTGGCCTCGTCGGCCTCGATGCCCGTGATGTCGCCCTTGGCCTTGCCGGCCTTCTGGTACGCCTCGGCGCCCTCGATGGCACCGACGTAGAACGGCGCGCCGCCGGACTCGAGCGTGATGACCCGCTTGATCGTGTGCTCGAAGTCGCTCGCCTTCACCGCCGTGCCGTCCGAGTACTTCAGGCCCTCGCGGAGCTTGAACGTGTACGTCTTGCCGCCGTTCGTCACCTCGGGCATCGCCTCGGCGAGGCCGGGCATGAGCTGCGCGCCTGCGGCGCCGGCCTCACGCCGGTAGGTGAGCAGCGGGGTGTACGTCGGGATCAGCGCCTGCCAACCCGCGACGGTGTAGCTCATGGCCGGGTCGAGGTAGTCCGGGAACGACGCGTAGTTGAACGTCGCGGTCCCGCCCTCCTGGACAGCGGCCTGGTCCTCGCCACCGCCGGTCGCACCGCCCTCGTCGCCGCCGTCGTCGCCGCCGCACCCGGCGACGCCGAGGGCGAGGACGAGCACGGCGATGAGGCCCATCAGGGTCCTCAGTGTGCTTCGCATCTGCATCCTCCTCATAGGTGTGCGGAGTCCTCCGACTCCGTCCTCCCTTCCAGCAAGCGCGCTGGAGCCTACAGCCGGGCCGCGGAAGGGCAAGCCTGCGTTAACGGAACATCAATGACTCACCGTCAGTCCAGATAGCTGACGATGTCCGCCACCGGCGCGCGCTCCGGCACGCGCTGCTCGTGGCGGGGCCGCCCGAGGTGGAGCAGGCCCAGGACCTGCTCGTCGTCGGCGACGCCGACGGCGGCACGGCCCTCGGCGCTGAGCAGCACGGCCGGCGTCCGCCAGTAGCCGGCCAGCCCGCGGGCGTGGCCGGCGAGCAGCACGATGTACGCGGCGACCGCCGTCGCGTCGCGGTCCTCCTCGTCGCCCGTGGCCGACACCGCGACGAGCGTCGGCGCGCGGTCGAGCTTGCCGGCGGCGTCGGGGCCGGCGGCCTCCTTCAGGCGCTCGAGCGCGCGCGGGCCGAGCACGCGGAAGCGCCACGGGTTCGTCAGGTGGTGGTTCGGCGCCCAGCGCGCGAGCTCGAACAGCTCGTCGAGCGTCGCGCGGTCGACGGGATCCGGGCCGTACGCCTTGTGCGTGCGGCGCGTGCGGATCGCCGTCTCGACGTCCATCAGTCGTAGAGCGACTCGCGCGCGAGCTCGTTGCCGCGCGAGTCCCACAGGTGGACCTCGAGCGTGTCGCCGCGGTAGTCGTCGGGCGCGACGAGCGTGAACCGCCCGTCGACGATCGGCGTCTGGTCGACGGCGAGGCCCGCGAGCTCCGCCGTCACGGTCGCCCCGCGCGCGACGAGCGCGCGGCCCCAGACGAGCGTCATCGCGGCGACCTTGCCCTGCTCGCCGCGCCAGCCGCCGAGCACCTCGTCGCAGAGGTCGAGCTGCCACTCGGGATGCGCCTCGGCGATCTCGTCGGTGAAGTCGGCGACCGCGGCGAAGTCCTCGGGCTCGCCGCCGTCGTGGCCCGGCGCGAACGAGACGTAGCCGAAGAGCTCGAGGTTGGTGGTCGTGCGGCTCGTCGCGGGGATGTACGTGCGGCCGTTCCACGTGCGGTCGGGGTACCAGGCGATGTCGCCCGGCTCGCCGAGATCCTCGCCGTCGGGGTCGACGGCGAGGCAGGCGGCGAGGAACTCCTCGCCGAGCCGTTCGGCCCAGCGGCCGTACGGGATCCCCTCCTGCGGGGGCTCGGCGGCGAAGCGGCACACGAAGCGGTCGGTCGGCGGCATCAGGGAAGCTCTAGCAGGAGGGTGACCGGACCGTCGCCCGTCAGCGCGACCTCCATCGCCGCGCCGAAGACGCCGCGCCGCGCGCCGAGGCGCTCGCTGAAGCGCTCGTAGAGCGGCTCCGCGTGCTCCGGCCGCGCGGCGGAGACGTAGCTCGGGCGGTTGCCCTTCCGCGCGTCGCCGTAGAGCGTGAACTGGCTGACGCACAGCACCTCGCGGTCGCCGAGCGGCTCGTTCATCCGCCCCTCGGCGTCGGCGAAGACGCGCAGAGCCCGGACCTTGTCGGCCAGCCGGTCGGCCACGGCGGCGTCGTCGTCGTGGGTGACGCCGAGCAGGACGAGGAGTCCCGGGCCGATCGCCGCCACCGCTTCGCCGTTGACGGCGACGCTCGCGGCCGACACTCTCTGGACGAGGGCACGCACGACGCCCACATCATGCCGCTGCGTCTCGCCCTCGCCATCCTCGCCCTCGCCCTGCTCGCCGCCGCTCCGGCGGCCCACGGCGCCACGGCCACCTACGGCCTGGGTGCGCGGCCGGACTACGTCGACCCGGCGCTGTCGTACACGCTCGAGGGCTGGAGCGTCCTGTGGGCGACCCACACGCCGCTGCTCACCTACGCGCACGAGGACGGCCCCGGCGGGACACGGCTCGTGCCCGGGCTGGCCGAGGCGCTGCCCGACGTCTCGCCCGACGGGCTGACCTACAGGCTGCGGCTGCGCGAGGGGCTGCGGTACTCGAACGGCCGGGAGGTGCGCGCGCGCGACTTCGAGCACTCGATCCGCCGGGTGCTGCGGCTGCGGTCGGGCGGCGCGCCGTTCTTCGCAGACATCCGCGGTGCACGCTTCGGCTCGGCGCGCGACGTCGCGGGCATCGCGGCCAACGACGCGGCGCGGACGATCACGATCAGGCTGCGGCGGCGCAACGGCGCCTTCGCCAGCGTGCTCGCGATGCCGTTCGCGGCACTCGTCCCGTCGGGGACGCGCTTCGCGAACCTGTCGAGCCGGCCGCCTCCCGGCGTCGGGCCATACCGGATCGCGCGCTCGGGCCGGCGCTCGCTGACGCTCGCGCGCCGCGCGCCGGCCGCCCCGCGCGAAGCGGGCCCGGTCCGCGACCGCGGGCGGCCCGGGACGGTCGACGTCCACCTCGACGCGCCGGCGCGCGCGCTGCGCACCGGCGACCGCTACCTCGAGCGCGACACGCTGTCGACGTACTACGTCTTCCTCAACCATCGCCTCGCTCCGTTCAACCGCCGCGAGGTCCGCCAGGCAGTGCACCTCGCGCTCGACCGCGGCGCGGCGGTGCGGCACTTCGGCGGGCTGTTCCGCCCCGCGTGCACGTTCCTCCCGCCGGGGATCCCCGGCCACGCCGAGCGCGCGTGCCCGGCGCCGCAGCTCGACGCCGCTCGGCAGATGGTGCGTGACGCCGGTGCCGCGGGCCGGGTCGTGAGGGTGTACGGCAACGACGAGACCCGAGCCGCGGGCTCACGCTCCTGCTCGCGCGGACCCTGCGCTCGATCGGGCTGCGCCCGCGCGTGCGCATCGTCGACGCCGCCGCGTACTTCACCGTCGTCGGCGCACAGCGGACGCGCGCGCACGCCGGGTACGCCAACTGGTTCGCCGACTTCGCGCACCCGGCGAACTTCCTGTTCCTCGTCGACCGCGACGCCAGCCCGCCGACGAACAACCAGAACTTCGGCAACGTCGCCGACCCCGAGCCCGACGCGCTGATCGCCCGCGTCTTCGCCGCGCCGCTCGACGCGGTCGCGGGGCCGGCCGGCGAGGCCGACCGCCGCATCGTCGACGAGGCCCACGTCCTCCCGCTCGGCCACCGGCGCAGCGGCCACCTGTTCTCCGCCCGCGTCCCCCCGCAGTGCCGCGCGCTCCATCCGCTCTACGAAGTGGACCTGGCGCGGCTGTGCTTGGCCTAGAGCCCGGCGCGCGCCACGAGCTGCGAGGCGTCGACCTCGAGCGCGTTCGCGAGGCGCACGATGCTGGAGAGGCTCACGTTGCGCACCCCGCGCTCGGTCTGGCTGATGAAGGTGCGATGGAGACCGGCCTTCCGCGCGAAGTCGTCCTGCGATAGCCCCCGTTCCTTCCGCAGCTCGCGGAGCGCGGCACCGAGGGCGGCCTGCGGCTGCTCCTCCATACCTGGGCAGGCTAGCGCTCGCCGCAAGCGCCCGGCGCAGCTGCGCCGGGCGCGGCGGACGGGGAACTATGGCCTGAAGACCATGCGGTGCCTCCCTCGATCGCTGTCCTTCAACGACCGCCCGCGCGCGAGTTTGGTTTCACTTCAATCACGGGTTGCGCTCCGAAAGAAAATCGGTGACCATGCGTCGATGCCTGCGCGTACCGACGTCGCAGCCGAGTTTGCGAGCGCCGTCGCCGAGCCGATGAGGCTGCGCCTTCTGGGCGCGCTCGGAGATGGCCCGAAAACGGCAGCGGCCCTGGCGGCCGCGGTGCAGACCGACGCCCGGTCGGTGGCGCGGCACGCGCGGCCGCTCCAGCGCCTAGGCCTCGTCGAAGCCTCGGGCGGGCCGCCTCACCAGCGGGTCTACACGGCGGTGCGCTATCCGACGCTCTACGACGACGCGTGGGATCGGCTGCCGGTACCGGCGCGTCGCGCGGCGGCGGCATCCGCACTGACCCACTGGCATGCCTCGGCGGCGACCGCCGTCGACGACGGCGGCTTCGACCGCCGCGACATGCACCTGACCCGCACCACCTTCGAGTTCGACGAGGCCGGGTGGCGACGCGCCGCCGCGATCCTGATGGACGCCCTGCACCGTCTCTCGGAGCTCGCGGACGAGCCCGTCGAGCAGCCGACGGTGCGCGCGACGGGGATGATGCTGCTGTTCGACGCGCCACGGGACGCCTCGCCCCCCGAGCGCGACGAGCCGCACGGCGAGTTCTCCCACGCCGAGGGGCTCGAGCGCGCGATCGACCTCGCCGAGTCGCTCCAGGAGGCGGTCACCCGCGAGGCGACGCCGTGGCCCGAGCTGGTCGCGCTCGCCGACGAGCTGCGCGTCGTCGCGCGCGCGGCGATGGTCGAGCAGAGCCGCACCGCGCCGCAGAGCGCGGTCAACCGCTGAGGCCCTCGGCCCGCTCGACGAAGTAGAGGACCTTCCGGTCGACGGCTTCGTCGGCCTCGGGCCGCAGGCGCACGCCCTCCGCCTGGCCGTAGACGGCGAGCGGGCGCAGGCCGGCCGCGTCGAGGCGGCGTCGCAGCTCGGTCAGGGGGTGATGCCGCTCGCGCAGCAGCGCGGACGTGCGCTTGCCAACCCGCTTCGCCACGACCTCGATCCGTGCCTCCCCGACCGAGCCGGGGCGCAGGTGAGGCGAGCTGCGCCCGCTCCAGGTCACGACGCGCTCCGCGTCCTCGTGCTGCCACACGCTGCTGAAGCCCGCGCGCATCGTCGCGAGCGTGTTCACGTCGAACACGAAGACGCCGCCCGGCGCGAGATTGGCCGCCACGCCGCGGAACGTCTCGGCGACGTCGGCGCCGCTCAGCAGGTGGTTGAGGCTGTCGTCGAGGCACAGCGCGAGGTCGAACGACCCGAGGATCGGCAGCTCGCGCATGTCGACCTCGAGCAGCTCCACGCTGCGGCGGCCGAGCCGCGCGCGCGCCTGCTCCAGCATCGCCGGCGACACGTCGCACGCGGTGACGTCGTAGCCGCGGTCGCAGAGCCCGAGGAAGCTCGATCCGGTTCCGCACGCGATGTCGAGCACGGTCGACGGCCGCCGGCCATGCTCGGCGAGCACGCGCTCGATCGCGTCGATCCAGCGGTCGTAGTCGTAGTCCGCGGTCATCGCGTCGTACGCGGGAGCAAGGGCGGTGTAGGCATCCATGAAGCGTCTGACCGTTTGACCACGGCGGATCGTTTCGCCGCGTCGGACGAATGTCGCGCCAGTCATGGTGTGTAGACGGGCGTGGGCCGAGGGGTGAGGGTCACGCCGCGTGACCTCGCAACGCTCTGCGGCTCACGCCGCGTTCGGCGCTCAGGTTCGTGCCGTACGCCTGCGACGAGGGCTCTCGCAGGACGACCTCGCCGCGCGCAGCGGTCTGCACCGGACGTACGTCGGCGGCATCGAGCGCGGCGAGCGCAACCCGAGCCTGACGAACATCACGCGGCTGGCGGAAGCCCTCGGCGTGCCGGTGGCCGAGCTGGTGCGGCGCCTCGACGAGCGCGCGTCAGCCTGACTCGCGCTCGGCCTCGGCGATCAGCGCCGCGGCCGGCATCTGGAGGACGCGCGAGATCCGGAGGATGTTGTTCAGCGCGATGTTCTGCTCGCCGCGCTCGATGGCGCCGACGTAGTTGCGGTGCAGCCCGGCCTCGGCGGCGAGGCTCTCCTGGGTGAACCCGAGCTCCTGCCGGCGGACCCGCACCGCCGCGCCGAACGCGACGTGAGCTCGAGAGACCTGGGCCGGCACCGGCGGGAAGGTGCCGTGTAGCGCCCGAGTGTTCTACACACTATGACTAGCATCGCTCCCAGCGACGCGGCTACTGCGCTCCGAACGTGGTCGCGTAGAACGCCTCGTCGTCCTCGACGACGATCCCGATGCCGATCTCCTCGAACCCCCGGCGCAGGATGTTCTCGCGGTGGCCGGGGCTGTGCATCCAGCCGTCGACGATCGTCGACGGCGCGCCGGCCTCGGCCTCGCCGCGGGCGAGGTTCTCGCCGGTCAGGCGCGGGCTCCGGTAGCCGGCGCGCAGGATGCGGTCGTGCGGCCCGGTGCCCTCGGGCGACTCGTGCGCGAAGTAGCCGCGCTCGGCCATGTCGCGCGCGTGGCGCCGCGCGGCGCGCGCCAGCCGGCCGTCCTCGCGCAGCGGGCGCAGGCCGTGCCGCGCGCGCTCGGCGTTCAGCAGGCACAGCGTCGCGGCCGCGGCCGGCTCTGAGCGCGCGCCCGCGCAGCCGCGCGTCGGGCCCTCCGGCTCCGGCGAGCCCGGCTGGACCCCCGGCACCACGAACGCCGCCGCGACGGCGAGCGCCACGATCGCGAGGCCGATCCACTGCTTCGCGCTCACAGCGCGGCGGCGGTCAGCGCGACCGCGACGACGGCGGCCGTCGACCACGCGACGGCCGCGGAGGTCAGGCGCAGATCGAGCCCGTACGCGTGGGCGACCACGAGCGAGTTGATACCGGACGGCATGGCGGCCTGGACGAGGTAGGCGTCGGGGAGCCTCACGATCACCGCCGAGAACGCGAGCATGAGCGCCGGTGCGGCGGCCAGCCGCAGCGCGAGCGCGCTGCCGACCGACGCGTCGAACGGGGGAGGGAACGGGAGCGTGCCCTCGTCGGCCTCGGCGGCGAGGTTGACGCCGAGCACGAAGAACCCGATCGGCAGCAGCGCGTACACGACGACGGTCGCGGCGTCGACGAGCACGTCGGGGGCGAGCGCGTCGGGCGCGAGGAGCGCGAGGACGACCGCGACGAGCGGCGGGTTGCGCGACAGGAACGCGCGCAGCCGTTCGCGCGGCGTGTCGCCGGCGCCCGAGCCGAACGCGGCGCCGATCGCGAAGCCGGCGACGTAGAACATCGGCCCGGCGACCACGGTGTCGAACGCGATCGCCGGCGCGAGCGCGTCGCGGCCGAGCAGCGCGCCGTTGAGCGGCACGCCGAGGTAGCCGGTGTTCGACAGCACGACGACGACGATCAGCGCGCCGGCCGCCGGCCGCGGCAGGGCCAGGATCCGCGTGGCGACGAGGTACGCGGCCGTCCCCACGACCGCAAGCTCCACGTACGCGAGCCCGAGCCCCGCGCCGACGCCGGTCGTCAGCTCGAGCCGCGCGCGGGTGAAGAACGTGACGAAGGGCAGCGCCGTCCACAGCATCCCGCGCCGCGGCGCCCGCGACGCGGCCCGGGCCCGCTCGCCCCAGCGGCGCTCGGCTGCGCCGCCGGCCGCGACCGACGCGGCGATCGCGAGCGCGACCGCGATCAAGCCGAGCGGAGCTCCTCGGCCGCCTGCTCGGGGGCCGCGACGTTCAGATGCACGCCGGTCCCCAGCTCGAGCCCGGCGAGCGGGGTGAGCCGGGGGACGACGTCGATCCGCCAGGAGAAGTGCTCGGCGCCGCGCGGCGCGGTGCGGACCCAGAGGTTCAGCGGCGGGCTCGCCCCGAACCGGCGCCGCAGGCGCAGCAGCGCGTCGTGCAGCAGCGCGGCCCCGGTCGGGCCGTCGTCCTCGAACCGCGCGCGGACGCGGCGCGGCGCGATCATCAGCTGGTAGGGCAGCCGCGCGCCGTACGGCGCCAGGAGCACCGCCTCGTCGTCGATGGCGACGACGCGCTCGCGCCGGCGCACCTCGTCCTGCACGAGGTCGGCCAGCAGGTTGCCGCCCATCGTCCGCGTCGCGTACGCGCCGAAGCGCTCCCGCTCCCGGGCGATCGGCGCCGGGACGAAGTCGAGCGCGTAGAGCTGCGCGTGGGTGTGGGGCAGCGACGCGCCGCCCTCCCGCCGCTCGTTGACGAGCAGGTGCAGGTACGCGGCCTCGGGGTGCGCGCGCATCCGGTCGCGCCACACGTCGACGGCGAGCGCGACCTTCTCCGGCTCGAGGTCGGCCAGCGAGCTGACCGGGTCGGGGGCGTTGACGACGACCTCGTGCGCGCCGCGTGCCGCGGTCGCGCTGAACAGGTCGCGGTTCGGCTGCGGCGCGGGCTCCGGGCTGTCGGGGTCCAGCGCGGGGTAGAGGTTCGGCACGACGCGCACCCTCCAGCCGGGCGTGTCGGGCGCGCTCCCATCGGCGCGCACCGCGGCGAGCTCGGGCGGCGTGCGGTCCTCGTGGCCTTCGAGGAACGGGTCGGACTCAGGATCGATCGCCTCGGCGGGCGTCGTCGTCAGGCCGGCGCCCGGGCGCGCTGCGCGGTCGCTCGCGACGATGGTCTTCAGGCCGCTCAGCGGGTCGACCCGGACCTCAGCCACGGATCGCGTAGCGCTCGATGTCCGCGAGGAGGTCGTCGACGTCTGAGTAGAAGCCCTGGTGGACCATCACCCGGTTGCCCTCGGCGTCGTAGAACACCGTGTGCGGCGCGCCCTTCGTCCCCGGCGCCGCCTCGCGCGTGATGCCGCCGCTGCCGTCCTCGAGCGACGGGTACGGGACGGGCCGCGTCTCGAGGAACTTCTCGGCCTTCTCGACGTCGTCGACGAGGTTGATGCCGAGGAAGGCGACGCGGTCGCCCACCCGCTGCACCGCGCGCTGGAAGTGCGGGAACTCGAGCTTGCACGGGCCGCACCACGAGCCCCACACGTTCACGACGACCGGGTGGCCGCGCAGCTGGCGGAGGCGGCGGCGGAAGTCGTCGGGGTTCGACGCGACGACCTGGTTGCCCTCGCGGTAGAGCTCGGCGATCGGGGCCGGGGCGTCGTCGACCGCCCGCTGAAGCTCCTTCAGCGACAGGCCCGGGCCGTCGTCGCCGCCGCCGCTGCCGCCGGCCTGTGTCAGGCCGATGACGAGCGCGGCGACGAGCGCCGCCAGCGCGAGGAAGGGAAGCGCACGACGCACGGCAACAGCTTCGCAGACGTCCGGGGGTGCGCTAGAATCGCGGTCAGTGAAGGCCTGACGGAGGTCGTTCACGCCCGACTCCGGCCGCCGCCGGAGTCCCGCGCCGAGCCGCGACAGGAGGCTCGGGGCGCTCATCTCTTGATCGACCTGACGAGCCTGCATGGCTGAGCCCACGCCAGCGGCGGCCACCGCCGTGACCCTTCCCGACAGCGACGCGCTTGCGCGCGCCGAGGACTTCGCGCGCGAGCCCTTCGTGCTCCCGGGGGAGGACGTCGCCGAGGCGCTCGCGCCCGGCAGCGCCCGCCGCCGCGCGCTCGACGCCGCGCTGGCGGAGATCGCCGAGGGGGCCGAGCATCCCTCCACGCAGTGGCGGCGCGAGTTCTCGCTCATGCTCGGCCTCGAGCGCGTCCTCAACGAGGAGGAGCCGAAGCTCGCCGACGGCGCCCAGCTCAACCCGCATCAGGTCGACGCGCTCTCGGGGACGTTGACCGCGCTCCTGGCCGAGGCGCAGCGGGGCTCCAACGGCGCGGCCCCGCCGGTGAACGGCGGCAGCAACGGCGCGCCCGCCCCGGAGACGCTCGGCTCGCCCGCGATCCCCGGCGAGGAGGCGGTGCTCGAGGAGGTCCCCGACGACGAGGAGCCGCTCGACTGGGACGCCGAGAAGGAGGCCGACGACGAGCAGCTGCCCGAGGCGCCCGAGGATCCCAACGCCCACAAGCGGTTCTGGTTCGAGCACGCCACCGGGGCCGGCAAGACCGTCGCCGCCATGGGCTTCGTCGAGGCGTCGCGCACCGGCGGCATCCTCATCCTCACCCACCGGCGCAACCTCGTCGACCAGTTCAACGGCGAACTCAAGCAGCGCGGCTACGGCAAGCGCGCCCGGGCGGCGATGCTCGGCGACCAGGACGCCGCCAACGGCCCGGTCACCGTCGAGACCTACCAGTGGTTCGTGCGCAACGCCGGCAACATCTCGTCGGCCTACACGGTGGTCATCTGCGACGAGGCCCACACGGCGCTCGGCGAGAAGACTGCCGCGGCGATCCGCGCGTGGACCGGCCCGCTCTTCATCGGCATGACGGCGACCGGCGCGCTCATCGCCCGGCACGTCACCGACCTCTTCCCGACGCAGACCTCGCGCTTCGACCTCGCGCAGGCCGCGCGCCGCGGCGTCATCTCGCCGCTGCGCTGCGTGCGGATCCCGCCCGGCCCCGGCGTGCGGACGATCGCCAAGGTGCCGCTGCGCCGGGGAGAGGTCGACACCGAGTTCGACCAGGAGATGCTGGCCGAGCTGCTCGACCAGCTGCCGTTCAACCTGGCGGCCGCGAACCTCTACAAGACGCGCTTCAACGGGATGCCCGGCGTCGTCTACGCCGCAAACGTGCGCCACGCGTACAACCTCGCCGAGGCGTTCCGCGAGGAGGGCATCAAGGCCGAGGGCGTGTCGGGCGAGACGCCGAAGCGCCAGCTCGCCGAGATCCTCGCCAAGTACGAGCGCGGCGACATCGACGTGCTCATCAATGCCCAGCTCCTCGCCGAGGGCTGGAACTCGCCGCGCGCGACGGTCTGCTTCCACCTCGCCCCGACCGCGTCCAAGCGCATCTACCAGCAGCGCGTCGGCCGCGTGACGCGCCGCCACCCGGGCAAGGAGGCGGGCATCGTCGTCGACTTCGTCCACCCCGGGACCAAGCACGACGACCCCGTGGTGACGCTGCACTCGCTGCTCGACCGCGACGTCTACCGCGGCGGCGCGATCGTCGTCGGGCCGGTGCGCCGCGGCCGCGGCAGGCGGGTGCGCGTCGAGCGCCGCGTGCTGCCGGTGGCCGCCGACGAGAACCGGCGGATCGAGGTCTTCGAGCGCGAGCTGTGGCGGATCGCCGTCGAGCACCTGGACTGGGGCGAGCAGATCCAGTGGGCGGCGCTGGCCGGCGCGCGCGTCGCGCCGAGCGGCTGGCGCCGGGCGCGGGCGATGCTCCACTTCGACCGCGGGGGCGAGCTGAAGCGCGCGTTCCTGCTCACCGCGGTCCAGCGCAACAAGAACCCGCAGCTGCGCCTGCGCGCGATCCAGGAGATCGCGGCGGCGCGCGACCCCGAGGCGTTCGACAGCGCGCTCGACGAGATCGGGGCTGGCCGCGCGAGGAGAAGCGCGAGGCGGCCAAGGTCATGCTCCAGTCACTGGCCGACAAGCGCATCGGTCGCCGCGACCAGGCCGATGCGTGGATCTGGCGGGTCGCGGCGTACACCGCCGAGCTGCACGAGGAGTACGCGGTGCAGCGCTGGCCCGAGACGAAGCGCCTGCTCGGGCTGCTCGCGAACTCGTCCGGCGGCGGCCACGCCCGCAACGCGCGGCGGCTGCTCCACGCGGCGCGCAAGCAGGACCGCCGGCTCGCCGCCGCGCTGCTCGCGGCGGCCACGCGGTACACGCACACGCCCGAGGCCGAGGAGCTCCTGCGCGGCGCGCGCACGCGGATGGCCCGCAAGCCGTCCTCGCTCTCGCGCGAGCTGCTGCGCAACTTCCCCAAGGGCCGCCGGGGCCGCGGGCGCCGCCGCAAGAAGAAGGGCGCCGAGGACGCCGCGGGCGTCACCGCCCGGCGCGAACGGGGCGGCGCTGGCCGCGGCCGGCGCGCTCGACGACGACCTCGACGACGACGGCCTCGACGACGACGCGGCCTCCGACGTCCTCGACGACGTGGCCGACGACGACGACGATGACGACACGCCGCCCGACGAGCTGCCCGAGCGCGACTCCGAGCGCTTCGAGGACGAGACCGACGTCGGCGAGGAGGACGCCGAGCAGGACGACGAGGCGGTCGGCGCCGACCACGACGAGGACCCGCTCGACCCCGCGCCGCTCGAGGACGTGCCGCGCGCGGGAGCGAAGCCGCGCCGGCGCCGCTCGCGCTCGCGGCGCCGCAAGCCGGCGTCAGAGCGCGCCGCCGCCGCAGACGCGGCCGCCGCGGCTCCCGGCACCGGCGATCCCGACCTCTCCGCGGAGCGGGCCGAGCTCGAGGGCGACGCCCCGGCCGGCGCGCCGCCGGCCGAGGTGCGGGCCGACGCCGCCGCCGAGCGCGTGGCCGCCGCCGAGGACGCGCCGGCCCTGAAGCGCCGCCCTGCGCGCCGGCGCGCGCGTGCCGGAGCCGACCGCGGAGGAGGCCGCCGCCGCCGTGGAGGCGGCCGCGAGCGCGGTGCTCGCCGCGAAGGGCCGCGGCGCCGCCTCGGCCGATCCTGTCGCCGGCGAGTCCGACGCCGCCGGCGAGCGCGAGTCCGCGGCCTAGGTGTAGGCCGCCAGCGGTCGCGCCGCGAGCTGGACCTTCAGCCCCTCGCCGCGGCGGAACGACGCGATCGCCGCCGCGTGGTCGTCGAGCGCCGACGTGCGCGTGAGCATCGCGTCGCCGTCGATGACGCGGCGCTCGAGCAGCCGCGCCGCGCGCTCGAACGAGTGCAGCCCGGCCATCGAGCCGTTGCTGCGGATCTCGTCGCGGTAGACCCGGAACGGCGAGAAGCTGGCGGGGGCGTCCGCCGCGGCGACGCCGAAGAGCAGGAACGTCCCGCCGCGGCGCACGCGATCGAGTCCGTCCTCGATCGCCGCGACGGCGCCCGTCGCGTCGATGACGATCTCCCACCCGCCGGGGCGGTCCAGCGCGTCCGCGCTCGTCGCGGTGAAGTCGGCGCCGAGCGCGGCCGCGCGCGGCAGGCGGTCGGCGTTGCGGTCCACGACCGAGACCGAGCCGGCGCCGTGGCTGCTCGCGAGCTGGCAGAGCATGAGGCCCATCGTCCCCGCGCCATAGATGAGCACGTGGTCGGCGAGCCGGAGCGTCAGCAGGTCGAACCCGTGCACGGCGCACGAGAGCGGCTCGATCAGCGCGCCCCAGCGGCGCGGGAAGCCGTCGCCGAGGACGAACGCGTTCTTGGCCGGCACGGCGGTCAGCTCCGCCCAGCCGCCGTCGGCGCGGCTGACGCCGATCGCGTCCCAGTTCGCGCACAGGTTCTCGCGCCCGGTGCGGCAGAAGTCGCAGCGCCCGCACACGACGTTCGGCTCGACGGCCACGAGGTCACCGACGCCGATCCCCGCGACCTCGCGCCCCACCGCGACGACCTCGCCCGCGAACTCGTGGCCGGGCACGATCGGGTAGCGCGTCGCCTCGAGCTCGCCGTCGAGGATGTGCAGGTCGGTCCCGCAGATGCCGCAGGCGTCGGGGGCGACGACGATCCCGTCCGGCGACGGCTCCGGATCGTCGACGCGCTCGAGCGCGACCGCTCCCGGCTCGGAGATGACGACCGCCTTCACGGTGGCGGCCACGTTACGCCCCCGCCCGGCGGACGCCGTGAAGACGCGGGGGACGGGCGCTGTCTCAGCCGGCGCGTGTGCGCCAAGTTGCTCCGAGGTGGACCTCGCCCGCTCCGAGCGACGTCCTGCCGCCGTCGGGCAGCTCGACGACGAGCCTGCCGGAGCCGTCGACGCCGGCGGCGACGCCGGTCCCGCCGCTCCACGCGATCTCGCGCCCGAGGAGCGCGTCGCGCTCGCGCCAGGCCTCGATCGTCGCCTCGGCGCCCTCGGCCAGCCGCCGCTCGAGCGCCCGCAGCAGCTCGTCGAGCGTGCGCTCGACGTCGGCCGGCTCGCGCCCCAGCCCGGTCGCGGTCTCGCGCAGCTCGGCCGGCAGGTCCTCCGCGCGCACGGCGACGTTGACGCCGATGCCGAGCACCGCCCAGCCGTCGAACGGCCGGCCCTCGACGAGGATCCCCGCGGCCTTGCGCCCGTCGAGGAGCACGTCGTTCGGCCACTTGATCCGCGCCTCGGGGCCGCAGACGTCGGCGACGGCGACCGCGGCGGCCAGCGGCACGAGTGACGGCGGGTCGCGCAGCACGAGCGACATCAGCAGCGAACGCCCCGGCGGGGCGGACCATGTCCTCCCCTGTCGCCCGCGCCCGGACGACTGCTCGGCGGCGGTCACGAGCGCCCCGTGCGGCGCGCCGGCCAGCGCCAGCTCGCGGGCGCGCGTGCTCGTCGAGTCCGTCGCCCGCAGGTGCAGGCGGGGGAGGCCGAGCGCGCTCACGCGGGCAGGACGCGCAGCTCGCCGTCGAGCGTCGCGCCGAGGCGATCCGCGGCCGAGCCCCGGTTGACGGCGAGCGCGAGCGTCCGGTACGCGTCCTCGTAGAGCAGCAGCTCGCCCGCTGCGACGTCGGTGAACGCGTGGGCGTAGACCGCGACGTGCTCGTCGCCGCCCGCCTCGACGACGACGCTCTGTCCGAGCCGCAGGCCACTGCGGGCCAGCAGCGCGTGCTCGGCGTCGAGAGTGACGTTGCCGTAGCGGTCGATGGCGAGGACGTGGGCGACGACCTCGTCGCCCTCCAGGCGTGGGGTCGGCAGGTCGAGCGCGACCAGCTCGGACGGCTCGAGCGGGTCGCCCGTCTCGGCCAGCGCGACGCCGGTGGCGAGGTGCGCGCCGACGGGGGCGAACAGGTCGCGGCCGTGGAACGTGGCCGACACGGGCACGAGCCGGCACGGCGACGTGCTGATCTCGACCGCCTCGACCGCGCCGCCGAACCGCTCGGCGGCCGGGAGCAGGACGCCGTTGTCGGGGCCGACGAGGATGCGGTCCTCCTCGGCCGTGCGCAGGGCGATCGCCCGCCGCCGCCCGCCGACCTCGGGATCGACGACGGCGATGTGGACGCCCGCGGGCGCGAACGGCAGCGTGCGCCGCAGGACGAGCGCTCCGGTGCGGACGTCGTGGCGCGGGATCCCGTGGGCGATGTCGATGATCCGCGCCTCGGGCGCGATGCCCGCTATCACCAGGTGGCAGACGCCGACGAAGTCGTCCTCGACGCCATAGTCGGTGAGCAGGGTGACCAGCACGGCCCGGAAGGGTAGGCGCGGGCCATGGCCGAACGTGACGACGCACACCTTGCCGACGAGCCCCAGGGCGGTTCGGTGCCGAACGACACGCCGACCGGGATGCCGGGCGGCGTCGACGAGGTCGAGCCCGAGCCGCTGGGGCCCGGTCCCGACGACGACGAGGCCGAGGGCGAGGACGCGATGCCCGGCATCCCGCAGGAGGGCGACGACCCGTACAGCGCGGGCTAGGGTGCGGCGCGCCTAGCCGGCAGCGTCGGCGAGCAGCGCGTCGACGAGCCCGTCGGGCGTGTGCTGCTCGGCTTCGACGTCGGGCTCGACGCCGTGGGCGCGCAGCTCGGCGCTCGTCGCCGGGCCGATCGAAACCGTGCGCGGACCGTCGAGGCGGCCTCCAACGGCGGCGAGGAAGTGGCGCACGCTCGAGGCGGAGGTGAAGGTCGCGTAGTCGGCGGCCAGCGCCGCCGCGCGCGCGTCGTCGGCCGGCGGCTCCGCGACCGTCCGGTAGAGCGCGACGATCTCGACCTCGGCGCCGCGCTCGCGCAGCGCGCTCTCGAGCACGTCGCGCGCCTCCTCGGCGCGGACGACGAGCGCATGGCTCACCGGCACGTCGCGCAGCGCCTCGACGAGTCCCTCGGCGACCGCGCGCTCGGGCACGACGTCGGCCTCGATCCCGCCCGCCCGCAGCGCGCGGGCCGTGCCCGGGCCGATGGCGGCGATCGTCGGGCCCGCGAGCGCGCGGGCGTCGCGGACCTCCTCGAGCAGCCGCTCGGCGCCGTTCGGGCTGGTGACGCAGAGCAGGTCGAATCCGGTCGGGTCGGGCAGCGTCGCCGGCAGCGGCTCGATCCGGATCGCCGGCGCCTCGACGACGGTCGCGCCCAGCTCGCGCAGGCGGGCGGCGAGCGCGCTGGCCTGCGCGCGGGCGCGCGTGACGACGACGCTGCGCCCGCTCAGCGGGCGGCGCTCGAACCACGCGAGCTCGTCGCGCAGCGCAGCGACGGGCCCGACGACGGTGACCGCGGGCGCCCTGATCCCCGCCGCGTCCTCGGGCAGCCGCTCGAGCGTCGACACCACGCTGCGCTGCCCGGGAAGCGTCGCCTCCTGCACGATCGCCGCGGGCTCGTCGGCCGGGCGGCCCGCCGCGACGAGCTGCTCGGCGATCCGCGCGAGCTGGCGGACCCCCATGTAGAAGACGAGCGTCCCCGGGAAGCGGGCGAGCGCCTCCCAGTCGATCGCGGTCTCCGGCTTGGCCGGGTCCTCGTGGCCGGTGACGAACGCGACCGCGCTCGCGGCGCCGCGGAACGTGACCGGGATCCCCGCGTAGGCCGGCGCGGCGATCCCCGCGGTCACGCCGGGGACGACCTCGAACCCGATCCCGGCGGCGCGCAGCGCCTGCGCCTCCTCGCCGCCGCGGCCGAACACGAACGGGTCGCCGCCCTTCAGCCGCACGACGGTCCGCCCGGCCCGCGCGTGCTCGAGCAGCAGCCGCTCGGTCTCGGCCTGCGGGACCTGCGGCCCGCCGCCGATCTTCCCGACGTCGATCAGCTCCGCGGCCGCCGGCGCCGCGTCGAGCGCGTCGCGCGGGATGAGCTTGTCGTGGAGGACGACGTCGGCGCGCCCGAGCACCTCGAGCGCGCGCGCCGTGAGCAGGCCGGGATCGCCGGGGCCCGCCCCGACGAGGTAGACGAAGCCGCTCACGCGCGCAGCAGCTCCTCGGCGCCGACGGCGAGCAGCCGCTGCGCGATCTCCTGCGCGGCGTCCTCGCCCGCCACCTCGTCGGCGATCCACGCCGACCCGTCGGCGCGGCCGACGAAGGCGCGGATGCGCGCGCCGTCGGCGTGCACGCCGAGCGCGCTGCGGCAGTCGGCGCCGAGCGCCGCCACCACGGCGCGCTCGGCCGCGAGCGCGCGCTCGGCCGCGGCGTCGCGCAGCGGCTCGGCCGCCGTGCGCGCCGCGTCGTCGCCGAGCGCGCGCCTCGATCAGCAGCGTCCCCTGCCCAGCGGCGGGCACGAGGTCGAGGACCGCCTCGATCGCGTCCTCGCGCCCGAGCCGCTCGAGCCCCGCAGCGGCGAGCACGATCGCGTCGGCCTCGCCGCGGGCCAGCTTGCGCAGCCGCGTGTCGACGTTCCCGCGCAGCTCGACGACGTCGAGGTCGGGGCGCCGCGCGAGGAGCTGCGCGCGGCGGCGCAGCGAGGAGGTGCCCACCTGGGCGCCCTCCGGCAGCGCGTCCAGCGCGGCCGCGCCGCACAGGGCATCGGCGGGGTTCGCGCGCGGCGGCGCCGCGACGAGCTCGATCGACTCAGGCCGCTCGACGGGGACGTCCTTCGCGCTGTGCACGGCGAGGTCGACGTCGCCGCGCAAGAGCGCCTCCTCGATCTCCAGCACCCACTCGCGCTTGTCGTCGACCGCGCGCCGCATGGTCGCCGCTGGTCACGATCTCGACGATCTCCGCTCCGCCGTCGACGCGCTCGGCCACCCACCGCGCCTGCGCCAGCGCCAGCGCGCTGCCGCGCGTCCCGATCCTCACCGGCTGCGGCGGCGCAGCTCGCGCACCTCGGCGGGCGGCTCCTCGGCCGTCCCGCCTCCGGCGCGTCGGCCAGCCCGAACAGCTCGCGCGCCAGCTCGAGCCGCGCGTGCGACCCGTGCTCCTTGAGCTGGAGCGTCGGCTCGTGCAGCAGCCGCGCCATGACCGCGCGTGCGATCGCCTCCGCGCGCGCGACGTCGCGCGCCGACGCGCTCTCCCACCGTCCGGCGTTCTCGGCGACGACGCCCGCGACGATCGCGTCGCCGTGGGCGCGCAGCGCCGCCACGGTCGGCACGACGTCGAGCGAGCCCATCCACGACGCGAACCGCCCGATCTCCTCCTCGACGATCTCCTCGCCCCGCGCCGCCTCGCCACCGCGGCCGCGCAGGTTCGTTGCGACGACGCGCTGGAGCCCGTCCATGTCGACGAGCCGCACGCCCTCGAGCTCGCCGCACGCCGCCTCGACGTCGCGCGGCACCGCGATGTCGAGGACGAGCAGCGGACGCCCGCCGCGTGCGCGCATCACGAGCTCGAGCCCGTCGCGCTCGACGATCGGGTGCGGCGATGCCGTCGCGCACAGCAGGACGTCGGCCTGCTCGAGCTGGTCGGGGAGGCGGTCGAGCGGCAGCACGGTCCCGCCGAAGCGGTCGGCGAGCGACCGCGCGCGCGCCGCGTGGCGGTTGGCGACGAAGATCGTCGTGACACCGCGGGCGGCCAGGGCCTGCGCGGTCAGCTCGGAGGTCTCGCCCGCGCCGATGATCACCACGGGCCGGCCGGCGAGGTCGCCGAGCACCTCGGTGGCCAGGTCGACGGCGACCGACGAGACCGACGCGGCGCCCGCGCCGATTCCCGTCTCCGCCCGCACGCGCTTGCCCGCCGCGAGCGCCGCGCCGAACAGGCGATTCGTCAGCGGGCCCGTCGTCCCGGCGCCGAGCGCCGCCTCGTACGCGCGCTTGACCTGGCCCTGCACCTCGGACTCGCCGACGATCATCGACTCGAGGCCGCCGATGACGCGGAAGAGCTGGCGGGCGGCGTCGCAGTTGCGCGGCGAGTAGAAGACCTCGGCCAGCTCGGTGGGGCGGATCCCGGCGCGCGCGGCCAGCGCCCCGAGCGCCCGCTCTCGCCCGCGACCGCGTCGGAGGCGACGAGGTAGACCTCGGTCCGGTTGCACGTCGAGATGGCGACGGCCTCCTGGATCGCCGGCTCGGCGACGAGGCCCTGGAGGAAGGCGGGGAGCTGCGGCCCGGGCAGCGCCAGCTTCTCGCGCAGCGCGACCGGCGCCGTCTTGTGCGAGATGCCGAGGAGGATCAGCTCGGTCATGCCACCGGCTCCGGCTCGCGGTCGTCCTCCGCGCGCTCGCGCTCGGCCGCCAGCCTGCGCAGCTCGGCGAGGTCGTCCTCCATCCCGCCCAGCCGCCGGGCCATGATCACGACGTAGACGAGGACGAGCGCGAGGAAGACGAGGTACGCGGCCAGCAGGTACTTCTCGCCGTTCGACATTAGGCGGTCACCTGCGGCGCGGCGCTGCGGGTGGGCGGGGCCGGGTCCCCGGAGTCGCCGGTCAGGCGGCGGCGCAGCGACTTCAGCTCGAAGCGGGTGTGCTTGGCCGCCATCTCGTACTTCCACAGCGTCACGAACAGCAGCGTCACCCCGACGAGCGCGACGAAGAACGTCGTCCAGACTTCAGCGGGCATCCCGCCCGCGGTCAGGGTGCGGGGGTGCGTCTTCTCGGTGGCCATGCGCACCGCCATGAAGTTCAGCGGGACGAACGTCCCGGCGACGATCGCGAAGACGCTCGCGTAGCGCGCCTGGCGCTCGGGATCCTCGATCGAGAAGCGCAGTGGCTGGTAGGTCGCGTAGAGCAGGAAGACGATCAGGAACGAGACGAGCGTCGGCTCGTCCCACAGCCACCAGTGGCCCCAGAACCCGCGCGCCCAGATCGAGCCGGTGATCAGCGCGCCGACGGCGAGGATGAGGCTCATGTGGATCGCCACGTACGACTTGAGGTCGTAGGAGCGGTCGCGTGTGCGCAGGTGCTGGATCGCGAAGATCCCGCCGGCCACGAACCCGCACAGCGCGACGATGGCCAGCGGGACGTGGATGTAGAAGATCCGCTGGATGTTCCCCTGCTCGGCCTCGCGCGGCGCCCAGAGGAAGGCGAGGACCAGCGCGCCGACGAGGACGACGACGGTGGCGATGGAGAGGGCCGGAGGCCCTTGCCGTAGAGGGACATTGCTCAGTCTTCGAGGAGGAAGTCGAAGACCCCGTAGGCGACGAGGCCGATGGTCAGATCATAGATGGCGAGGATCGCCAGCCAGCGTCCGGGCGGTCCCTCCGCGCCCGCTTGGGCCAGCAATGGCGCCGTGGCCTCCGATGCGGCGAGGACGACGGGGACGAGCAGCGGCAGCGTCAGCAGCGGCGCGATGAGGTCGCGCGCGCGGGTGCGGATGGCCAGGCCGGCGACGAGCGTCCCGACGATCGCGATGCCGGCGTCGGCGAGCAGCAGGACGAGGACGAGCCCGGGGAGCGGGTCGAGCAGGTCGGGGCCCAGGAGCAGGAGGCCGAAGGCGGGGACGGCCACGATCTCGACGACGACGAGGAACGCGAACAGCGCGAGCGCCTTGGCCACGAAGAGCGCCGTCCGGTCGACGGGTGCGAGCAGGAAGCCGTCGAAGCCGCCCTGCTCCTCCTCGGCGACGAACAGGCGGTTCTGGCCGAGGACGGCGGCGAAGAGCAGCGTCACCCACAGGACGCCGGCGGCGAGGTCGCCCTCGAGCGAGCTGCGGTCGAGGCCGAAGTGGAAGAGGACGAACGTCGTCACCGCGAAGAGCGTCATGGCGGGGATCGACTCGAACGTCCGCAGCTCGGCGGTGAGGTCCTTGCGCAGCAGCGCGCCGACCGCGCGCCTCACCGGTACAGCGCCCCGATCTGCTCCGCGTCGACCTGCGTCCCGAGCGCCTCCGCGCGGCCGGCTCTCAGCCCGAGGACGAGGTCGGCCTCGGCGAGGCCCCCGCGGGGGTCGTGGCTCGTGAGCACGCGCGTGCGGCCGCTCTCCGAGCCGATCAGCGGCTCGACGAGCTCGACGCTGCCGGGGTCGAGGTTCGCCCGCGGCTCGTCGAGCAGCAGCAGCGGCGGGTCGTGCAGCACGGCGCGGCACGCGGCGACGCGCTGCACGAGGCCGCGGCTGAGCGTGTGCACCGGCTCGTCGGCGCGCGGCAGCAGCCGCGTCCGCTCCAGCAGCTCCTCGATCCGCTCGTCGCCGACGCCGTGCAGCCGCGCGTGGAAGCGCAGGTTCTCGCGCGCGGTCAGCTCGCGGTACAGCAGCGGATCGTGGCCGAGGAAGCCGACCTTCCCGCGCACCGCCCACGCCTCGTCCGGCAGCTCGTGGCCGAGCACGCGGACGGTTCCCGCGTGCGGGCGCAGCAGCGTCGCCAGGACGCGCAGCAGCGTCGACTTGCCGGCGCCGTTGGGGCCGAAGACCACCAGGGTGCGGCCGGCCTCGAGCCGCAGCGAGACCCGGTCTAGCGCCACGCGCTCGCCGTACGAGCGCGTCGCGCCGTCGAGCTCGACCGCCGGCAGGCCATCCGCCTGCGGCTCAGTGGCTGCTGTCGCCGTGGAGCGTGTCGACGACATGGCGCAGCGTGGGAGCGATGATCGGAAACAGCTCGCCGACCGCCTTCGGGCTGCCCGGGAAGTTGACGATCAGCGAGCGGTGCGCGATCCCCGACGCGCCGCGGGTGAGGATGCCCATCGGCGTGCGCCGGAGCGCCTCGGCGCGCATGGCCTCGGCGAAGCCGGGGGCGGCGCGGTCGATCACCGCGCGCGTCGCCTCGGGCGTGACGTCGTCCGGGGTCAGGCCGGTTCCGCCCGTCGTGAAGATGAGCGCGAAGTCGTCGTCGACGTAGTGGTGCAGCCGGTCCTCAATCAGCGCGAAGTCGTCGGGCACGACCTCCATCGCCTGCACGTCGGCGCCGGCCTCCTCGGCGAGGTGCGCGAGGAGCGGCCCCGACTCGTCGTCGGCCTCCCGGCGTGAGACGCGGGTCGAGATCGTGAGCACGGCCGTCCTCACGCGCGGCGCCAGACGCCGCTCTTGCCGCCGGTCTTCTCGAGCAGCACGACCTCGGCGATCGCGACGCCCTTCTCGAGCCCCTTGACCATGTCGTAGACGGTCAGCGCCGCGACGGACGCGGCGGTGAGCGCCTCCATCTCGACGCCGGTCTGCGCGCGTGTGCGCGCCTCGGCGGTGAGGGTGATCGTCGTCGCACCGACCTCGGCCTCGACGTCGACGAAGCTCAGTGGCAGCGAGTGGCACAGCGGGATCAGCTCGTCGGTCCGCTTCGCGGCCATGACGCCGGCGAGCCGCGCGGTCCCGAGGACGTCGCCCTTGGGGGCGTCGCCGGCCCGCACCGCCGCGGCCGTCGCCTCGCTCATCCGCACCGTCGCGCGCGCGACCGCGCGGCGCTCCGTGGCGTCCTTCGCGCCCACGTCGACCATCGTGGCGCGGCCCCGGTCGTCGATGTGCGTCAGGTCACTCACGGGCCGGAGGCTAACGGGAACGGACGTTCCCATGAGCGCCATCGACTTCATGCCCTGCTGGATCGTCGGGTCCGTCATCGTCGTCTCGCTGCTGTGCCCGCTGTTCCTGGGCCTGCAGGGATTCGTCGCCACCGCGAGCGTCCTCCCGTTCGCGATCGCGTACCTCGCGTACGACCGCGTGCTGCGCCGCCGCGAGGCGGAGCAGGGGGACGCTGCGCACTAAGCCGGCTGGTGCGTGCGCTGCGCCGCGGCGATGAGGTCGAGCACGGCGCGGTCGTCGCCGGCGCGCAGCAGCTCGATCGGGTCGGGGTCGCCGTTGACGATCCCCTCGAAGAAGTCCTTGCGGTCGTGGTAGGTGGGCAGCGTCCCCTTGGCCCACCCGCGCACGTCGTTGAGCATGACCGCGAGCCGCGCGTACTCCTCGCCGAAGAGCTGCGAGATCTCGCGCTTCATCCGCTTCGCGAGAGCCGGGGAGGCGCCGGCGGTGGAGATCGCGATGGCCAGCGGGCCGGTCCGGACGATCGCCGGGAGGATGAAGTTGCACAGCGGCGGGACGTCGACGATGTTCACGAGCATCGCCCGCTTCTCGGCGTCCTCGTAGACGGCGATGTTCGTGTCGGTGCTGTCGGTGCACGCGATGACGATGAACGTCGCCTCGAGATCCGCCGGGCCGGCGTACTCGCGCCGCTCCCACGCGATCGAGCCCTCGCGCGCCATGTCCTCGAGCTCGGGCACCGCCGTCGGCGCCACGAGCACGACCTCGCCGCCGCACGCGAGCAGGCCCTCGACCTTCTCGAGCCCGATCTCCCCGCCGCCGACGACGAGGCAGCGGCGGCCCTTCAGCTTCAGGCACGCGATGTAGAAGGGCGTGTCGAGCATGTCCCGGACGCAGGTCTGGTCGCAGATCCCGCGGCGGAACTGACAGACGCATTCCTTCCCGGCGTACGCGGCGGCAGGCATCGCTCCAATGTAGTCCCACCCGACCCGTTCGCCCGTACCCTGAAGCGGAGATGCCGGACGCGCCGTCCTACTTCACCGACGACTCGATGCTGCGCCGCGTGCATCGCGAGTGGGCGGTCGCGCTGAGCGCGCCGCGCGCCCTGCTCATGCAGGCCGCGCACCCCGTCGCCTGGGCGGGGTTCTTCACGCACACGGGCTCGCTGGACGAGCCCTATGTCCGCCTCGAACGGACCGCCGAGGTGATGGACACGATCGCGTTCGGCTCGCGGGCGAAGGCCGACCGGATGACCCGGCGCGTGCGCGCCATGCACCGGCGCGTGGCCGGCGAGCTGCGCGAGCCGTCCGGGAAGTTCGCGGCGGGGACGCCGTACCGCGCCGACGACCCCGAGCTGCTGCTGTGGATCCTCGCCTGCCTCGTCGACAGCGCGCTGCTCGTCTACCAGCGCTACGTCCGCCCGCTGACCCGCGACGAGCGCGACGCCTACTGGCAGGACTACAAGACGATCGGCAACCTCTTCGGGCTGCGCGACGCCGACATGCCGGAGGCGATCGAGGACTTCGACGCCTACATGGCCGCGATGCTCGCCGGCGACGTGCTGCACGTCAGCGACGAGGTGCGCGAGCTGGCGATCCAGATCGTCATGAACCCGCCGGTCCCGCCGCCCGCGGTCCCGCTGCTCAAGGGCGCCAACTTCGCGACGATCGGTCTGCTGCCCGAGACGCTGCGCCGCGGCTACGGGTTCTCGTGGGACCCGGTGCGCGGGCTCGCCGTGCGCGCCGGCGCCGAGTACACCCGCCGCGTCCTCGTGCCGCTGCTGCCGTCGTTCATCCGGCACGTGCCGCGCGCACGCGCGGCCTGACGCACCGCCGAGTGTCGACTTTGTGGTCGTATGGGCCGCAAAGTCGACACTCGATGTAGGAGGCGGCGCGAGTGCCGCGTTGTGGGCTCGTCTCATCCTCGCGACGAGAGCGAGCTGAGCGCGCCGACGCAACCCGAGCCAAGGCCGCCGAGCGCCACGTACGGCCCGGCGAGCGCATCCGCGCCCCCGTCGAAACCGTGGCCGAGCACGACCGAGACGCCGATCGCGCACAGCAGGGCCAGCGGCATGAGAACCGAAAGCCGGCGGGTGCGACGGATCGCGGCGACGACCAGCGCCGCCGCGAGCACCGCGAAGACGACATCGGCCCAGTCCCAATGCTCCCAGCCGCTGACGCCCGGGAAGAACGAGAGAAAGAGCGACGCGCCGAGCGCCACCCCGCCGGCGCCGAGCAGCGCGCGCGAGACCCTCACGGCCGGCGCAGCGCGCGCAGCGCGAGCCGCGCGAGCGGGAGCGGGCCCTGGCGCCAGGCGCGCGAGCGGTCGCGGTCGCGCGCCGAGCGCAGGAGGGTGAGCGCCTCGCCGGCGCGGACGAGCGTCCGGTCGTACGGGTGCCACCAGGGCGGGCGGCCGTGGGGCATGTCCCACGTGACGACCTTGTCGGTCACGCATTCGAGCAGCGCCGCCTCGCCGCGCGTGCGGCCGAGGCCCGAGTCCTTCACGCCGCCCCACGGAAGCTGCGGCGCCATCGCGGCGACCTGGTGGTCGTTCATCCACACCATTCCCGCGTGCAGCGCGCGGGCGATGCGCGCGCCGGCCGCGCGGTCGGCCGTCCAGATCGAGGCGCCGAGGCCGAACTCGCCCGCGTTGACCTGCGCGATCGCCTCGTCGACCGAGTCCACCGGGTCGACCACCAGCACCGGCCCGGGGACCTCCTCGCGCGCGAGGGCCGCCTCCGGCGGGACGCCGGTGAGGACCGCGGGCGCGAACCACGCTCCGTCGCGCGCGCCGCCGCAGTGCAGCCGGGCGCCGCGGGCCACCGCGTCGTCGACCAGCTCGCGGACGCGCTGCGCCCGCTCCTCCGACGTGAGCGGCCCGACCTCGGTCGCGGGGTCAAGCGGGTCGCCGACCCGGAGCTTGGAAGCCCGCGCGACGACGCCGGCCAGGAACCGGTCGTAGCGCTCGCGGGCCACGAGCGCGCGCTCCACCGAGCCGCCGGCCTGGCCCGCGTTGGCGAACGCCGCCCACGCCGCGCCGGCGATCGCCCGCTCGAGCGGCGCGTCGGCGAGCACGACCATCGCGTCCTTGCCGCTCAGCGCCAGCGTGGCCGGGCGCAGCGCCCGCGCCGACAGCTCGCCGACGACCCGTCCCACCTCCGCCGAGCCGGTGAGCCGGACCTGCGACACCGGCGCCTCGACCAGCGCCCGCGCGGTCGCCGAGCCGCCGTGGATGACCTGGAGGAGCCCCTCGGGCAGCCCCGCGCGCGTGAACGCCCGCGCGATCCGCTCGCCGCACAGGCAGGCGAGCGGCGCGGGCTTGAGCACGACGCCGTTGCCGGCCAGCAAGGCGAACGCGACGTCGCCGAGCGGGACGGCGAGCGGTTCGGCCGCCGGCGTGATGACGGCGATCACCCCGAGCGGCTCGTGCGTGACGCGGACGCGCTTGCGCAGGAAGAACGTCCGCGAGAGGCCGATGCGGTCGGCCCCGAGCGTGCGCGGCCCGTGCTCGGCGAGCCAGATCAGGGTCTCGATCGCGGGCAGCAGCTCCATCAGCTCGGCCTCGGCCACCGGGCGGCCCTGCTCGCGCGCGATCAGCCGCACCAGCTCGGCGCGCTCGTCGATCAGCGCCTGCGCCGCGCGGCGCAGGTACCGCGCACGGTCGGCGACTCGGAGCTGCGCCCACAGCGGCTGGACGGACGCGGCCTCCGCGACGGCGCGGGCGACGTCCCCCGGCGCGGTGACCGGCACCGACCCGAGCGGCTGGCCGGTGGCGGGCTCGATCGACTCCTGGAGGGTGGCGGCGGGCACGCCGCCGCAGGCTATGCGACCCGGCGGCGCCAGGTGCGCGCGTGGGCGCGCAGCGCGTCGTCGAGCGTCGCCGTCACCTCGGGCGCCCCGAGGAGCGTGAGCGTGCCGTGCTCGAGGTCGGCCGCGCCGAACCCCACGAGGTGGTCGCCGCCGCCCTCCCACTCGAGCGCGCACAGCGCCGTGCAGCGGCCGGGACGCAGCGCAGCGCCCGGCGCACCTCGAGGTCGTCGGCCGCGAGGCCGAGCTCCGAGAGCAGCTCGTGCAGTGCCGCACGATCCGCGGCGAGGGGGAGCCGCAGCCGCACCCGGCGGCCGTTCGGAAGGGGGTGGACGTCGTGTCTGGGCACGGCTCCAACGTGACACACGACCCCCGCGGAGTCGTGAACGATCCGTTCACTGTCGAGATCCGGCGCCGGCGCGCTACTCGGCCCGACCCCTCGCCCTCCGGATGGCGTCGAGCCGCTCGGCCATCGCCGGCTCGTTCTCGCCCGGCTCGTAGAACCGCGTCCCGGCCACCTCGTCGGGCATCAGCTCCTGCGGCGAGACACCTCCCGGCCGGTCGTGCGGGTAGTCGTAGCCCACGCCGCGGCCGAGGGTCTTCGCCGCGTTGTACGCAGCGCTCAGCAGCGGGGCCGGGGGCCTGGCCGCGCCGTACTCGCGCACGTGGGTGCGCGCCCCCTTCAGCGCCCGGTACGCGGCGTTCGACTTCGGCGCCAGAGCCAAGTAGACGGCGGCCTGGGCCAGCGCGTGCGACGCCTCGGGCATCCCGACGTGCTCGACCGCGTGGGCCGCAGCGACGGCGACGAGCAGCGCCTGCGGGTCGGCGTTCCCGACGTCCTCGGAGGCGAGGATCACCATCCGCCGCGCGATGAAGCGCGGGTCCTCGCCGGCCTCGACCATCACCGCGAGGTAGTAGAGCGACGCGTCGGGGTCCGACCCGCGCGTCGCCTTGATCCACGCCGAGACGTAGTCGTAGTGCTGGTCGTACGCCGCGGTCGTAGTGGAGCGCCTTGCGCTGGAGCGACTGCTCGGCCTGCTCGAGCGTCACCTCCTGGCCGTCGCTCGACGCGCACGCCAGCTCGAGCGCCGACAGCGCGGTCCGCGCGTCGCCGTCCGAGCGCGCGGCGAGGAACTCGAGCGCGTCGTCGGCCACCGGCGCGTCGCACTCGCCGCGGTCGAGCGCGCGCTGGAGCAGCGCCGGATCTCCTCGGCCCCCAGCGCGCGCAGCTCGTAGATCCGCGACCGGCTGATGAGCGCCGAGTTGACCTCGAAGTACGGGTTCTCGGTCGTCGCCCTGATGAGCGAGACGAGCCCCTCCTCGACCGCCGGCAGCAGCGCGTCCTGCTGCGCCTTGTTGAACCGGTGGATCTCGTCGAGGAAGAACACCGTGCGCTCGCCGGTCGACTTGCGGCGGTGCTCGGCGCGCTCGAGCACCTGGCGGACCTCGGCGCGCCCGGCCTCCACCGCGCTCAGCTCCTCGAACGCCGCCTTGGCGCCCGACGCGACGATCCGCGCGAGCGTCGTCTTCCCCGAACCGGGCGGCCCGTAGAGGATCATCGAGTGCGGCTGGCCTCCTCGATCGCCCTGCGCAGCGGCGCGCCGTCGTGGAGGAGGTGCTCCTGGCCGACCAGCTCGTCGGCGGTCTGCGGGCGCATCCGCACGGCGAGCGGCGCCTCGGCGAGCGGCACCGCGGTCCGCGTCCGCGGCGGCTCGCCCTCGTCGGGTGCGAAGAGCTGGTCGATGGGGAGCAGTATGGAGGCGGAGCCGGTCAACGGCGGCCGGATGCCGCCGCTCGGATTCGCGGGGCCGGATGCCCCGCGGAGGTAACCTGATGGGCCGTGGACGCCACCCGGCTCCTTCAGCACCTCATCCGCGTGAACACGGTCAACCCGCCGGGGAACGAGCGCCCTGCGCAGGAGCTGCTGGCCGGCGTCCTCACCGGCGCGGGGTTCGAGGTCGAGATGGACGGGCGCACCGAGGAGCGCCTGAACCTCGTTGCGACGCTGCGCGCGGCGACGGCGACGGCGACGGCCCGACGCTCGGGCTGCTCTCGCACGTCGACACCGTCCTCGCGACGCCCGAGGAGTGGCGGCACGACCCATGGTCGGGCGACCTCGACGAGGACGGCTTGGTGTGGGGCCGCGGCGCGCTCGACATGAAGTCGCAGACGGCGGCCGAGGTTGCGGCCGCGGTCGGCCTCCGCGCAGAGCGGGTGGCGGCCGAAGGGGACGCTGAAGGTCATCTCGGTCGTCGACGAGGAGACGGGTGGGGCCGAGGGCGCGCGGTGGCTGTGCGACAACCGGCCGGAGCTCGCGCACGCGGACTTCCTCCTCAACGAGGGCGGCGGCGCGGTGTTCCCGTTCGACGGGCGCCGCGTCTACGACGTCGGCATCGCCGAGAAGGGCGTCTTCCGCTTCCGGCTGATCGCCGAGGGCGTCGCCGGCCACGCCTCGATGCCGAAGATCGGCGACAACGCGCTGCTGAAGCTGGCGCCGCTCCTCCAGGCGATGATCGCCAGCCCGCTTATGCGACCTGACAGCAGGGCCGCGGGCGATGCTCGAGGGCCTCGGCGTCGGCCCCGTCGACGGCGATCCGACCCGCCGCGTTCGCCCGCCTCACCGACAAGGAGCCGCAGCTCGCGATAAAGCTCGAGCCGATGCTCGGCGTCACGCTGGCGCCGACCCGCGCCCACGCGTCGGACAAGATCAACGTGCTGCCGTCGCGCGCGTGATCGACGTCGATCGCCGCGTCCCGCCGGGGCTCGGCCAGGACGTCGCGCTGCGCCGCATCGAAGAGGTCCTGGGCCCGGGCGACTACCGGATCGAGTTCCGCGAGCAGGTCGTCGGCAACGCGTCGCCCGTCGAGTCGCCGCTGATGGACGTCATCCGCGCGTGGGTCGGCGAGCGCGAGCCGAGGCGACGGTCGTCGAGCATCCTGCCGGGCTACACCGACTCGCGCACCTGGCGCGACGTGTTCGGAGACTGCGTCGCCTACGGCTTCTTCCCGCACGCGCACATGACGAGCCACGAGACGCGCCGCTCGTCCACAGCGCCGACGAGCGCATCGACGTCCGCGACCTCGAGCTCGCCACCGAGTTCTTCGACTACGCCGCACGGAGGATCCTTGGCTGACGACAAGCTCCGCCTCGGCGGCATGGCGCTGCGCAACGGGCTGCTCGTCCACGGGCCGTCGCACTGGGCCGCTGCGGTCCGGCGCCGCGACGGCATCGATCGGCGTCGCCTCCGGCCCAAGCCCCGCTTCACGCGCCTCGACGGCGTGCCGGGCTGCGCGGGGTGGCGCGGCTCGGCGAGGCGGTCGCCGTCATCCCGCTCGTCAAGCGCAACCTCCCCGAGGCCGAGCTGCCGTTCCAGCAGGCGTCGGTCGCCGCGGCCGCGACGGCGCGGCGCGGCGCCGCGCTGCTGCGCCGCCGGTCGCGCGGGTCGGTGGGCGGCGAGGCCGGCGCCGCGGTGATCTCGCTGCTGCCGTCGCTCGTCGCGCTGCGCGGCGGCGAGCTGGCCGCCTACCACGGGCCGAGCACAAGACGATCGGCGCATACGAGGACGGCACCGAGGACCACGTGAAGGAGCACGACCGCTGCGGCTCGCACCTCATGGCGCCGCTCGTCGCGTCGAACCTCGCCGGCGTCGCGCTGCTCAAGAGCGTGGCCGAGAAGCCCAGCCCGCTGGCCACCGGCGCGGTCGCGGTCGCGTCGATCGGCGTCGCCGTCGAGGTCTTCGCGTGGACCGAGCGCCACGGCGACACGGCCGCTGCGCGCGCGCTGCGCAAGCCCGGCTACGAGCTCCAGCGCGTGATCGGCACGCGCGAGCCGACGGCCGCGCAGCTCGAGGTCGGCCGCGCCGCCCTCGACGAGATCCTGCGCGCCGAGGGCGCCTCCCGGCCGTCCGCGGCGGTCTGAGCTTCAGTCCCGCGCCCCGGCTGCCGACCAAGGGGACGTGCAGTGGCTTCAGACCTGGGCGTACGACTGGCAGGCGGTCTTCGCGATCGCGTTCATGTTCGTGTTCGCCGGGTTCTTCTGGCGGATGGTCAAGATGATGCCGAAGACCAAGCCGCAGCAGATCAAGCCGGACGTCAAGCACGCGATCGGCTGGGGCGAGATCGCCGGCGCCGACCACGCCAAGGCGGAGCTCCAGGAGGTCGTCCAGTTCCTCAAGGACCCGAAGGCCTTCACGCGGCTGGGCGCCAAGGCGCCGAAGGGCGTCCTCCTGCACGGCCCGCCCGGCACCGGCAAGACGCTGCTGGCCAAGGCCGTCGCGCACGAGTCGGGCGCCGAGTTCTTCGCGCAGTCGGCCTCGTCGTTCGTCGAGATGTTCGCCGGCCTCGGCGCCGCGCGCATCCGGCGCCTGTTCCGCGAGGCGCGCAAGCACGCGCCGGCGATCATCTTCATCGACGAGCTCGACGCCGTCGGCGGGCGCCGCGGCTCGGACTTCTCGGGCGAGCGCGAGCAGACGCTCAACCAGCTGCTCGTCGAGATGGACGGCTTCAACTCGACCGGCGACATCGTCGTCATGGCGGCCTCGAACCTGCTCGAGAAGCTCGACCCGGCGCTGCTGCGCCCCGGCCGCTTCGACCGCCAGGTCTTCGTCTCGCCGCCCGACGTCGGCGGCCGCAGGGAGATCCTCGACGTCCACACGCGCAACAAGCCGCTGCGCGACGTCGACCTCGACCTGATCGCCCGCCAGACGAGCGGCCTGACCGGCGCCGACCTCGCCAACCTCGCCAACGAGGCCGCGATCCGCTGCGCGCGCCGCAACGGCGTCGCGCTCGTCCAGAACGACTTCGAGGAGGCGATCGAGCGCGTCGTCGCCGGCGTCGAGTCCTCCCGCGCGCTCACCGAGCACGAGAAGCGCATCGTGGCCTGGCACGAGGCCGGCCACGCGCTGTGCGGCGAGCTGCTGCCCGGCGTCGACAAGCCGCACAAGATCTCGATCGTCCCGCGCGGCTCCGCGCTCGGCTTCGCGATGAGCCTCCCCGAGGAGGACCGCTACCTGAAGACGCGCGAGGACCTCATCGACTACATGACGGTCTGCCTCGGCGGCCGCGTCGCCGAGCAGCTCGTGTTCGGCGCGGTCACCACCGGCGCGTCCAACGACCTCCAGAAGGTCGCGGAGATCACCCACGCGATGGTCCACCAGTACGCGATGGCCGCATCCGCCGCGGGCCAGCGCGCGCTGATCGACCCGCACGGCTCCTCCGAGATCAGCCGCCGCATCCACGACGAGGAGCAGCGCGAGCTCGCCTACGAGGCCGAGAGCGCCGCGCGCGAGCTGTTGACCCGGTACCGGTCGAAGCTCGACGAGCTGGCGACGACGCTGCTCGAGCACGAGGTCCTCGACCGTGCCGACCTCGACCGCATCCTCGCCGACGTGCCGCGCGTCGAGCGCAGCCCCACGGTCGCGCTGCGCGTCGCGGCGACCGACCCGGGCGACCAGCTCTAGCCGCCGGCGCCCACCCGGCGCCACCGATGCGAGGCGCGACCGGGACGGGGCGCCGACAGCGTATCCTCCGCCGCCGCATGTTCGACCGCATCGACCACGTGGGGATCGCCGTCGAGGACCTCGACGCCGCGCTCGCCCTCTTCGAGGGCACGTTCGGCATGCCCGTCGCCCACCGCGAGACCGTCGAGGAGCAGGGCGTCGAGGCCGCGCTGCTCGACGTCGGCGAGAACCACGTCGAGCTGCTGCGCCCGCTCGGCCCGGACACGCCGGTCGGCAGGTTCCTGGCCAAGCGCGGGCCGGGCATCCACCACGTCGCCTACCAGGTGACCGACGTCGAGGCCGCGCTCGCGCGCTGCCGCGAGGCCGGCCTGCGCCTGATCGACGAGGCGCCGCGCACCGGCATCCGCAACTCGCGCGTCGCCTTCCTGCACCCGTCGTCGTCCGGCGCCGTGCTCACCGAGATCGTCCAACCCGCACACCACTGAGGAACGTCCATGGCTTCGTCGTCGCGCCACATCTCGATCGGCTTCCAGGCCAGCATGCCCATCTCGCTCCGGGTCTCGCAGGAGCACCTCGACGCGCTCCTCGGCGCGCTCGGCACCGAGGGCTGGCACGACGTCGAGGGCGACGACGGCACCGTGCGCCTCAACCTCGCGAACGTGCTCTGGGTCCGCGCGGAGCGCGAGGAGCACCGCGTCGGCTTCGGCGCCTGAGCGTTCAGCTCGCTACGACGTCGCGGCGGTTCACGGGACGACCACCTGAAGGCTGCCGGCGACGGTGAAGCGCGCGGGCCGCACGCGGAGGATCTCGCCGTCGACGTTGAAGCGCTTCGCCCCCTCGATCTCGATCGTGCGGCCGCGGACGTGCTGGACCGCGCGCTCGGCGACGAGCCGCTCGTTGCGCATCGCCCACCCCAGGCGGACGAGCGCCCTGCGCGAGGCCGCCGGCACGATCGCCACGTCGAGCCGCTCGTCGTGCTGGTCGACGCCGCCGGTGCCGCTGCCGCCACCGAACGCGCCGGTGGCGCCGACGACGACCTGCCACGCCCGCCCCGCGAACGCGACCTCGCCGTCGCTGCGGACGGTCACGCGCAGCGGCCGGCCGGTGACGCCGGCGCGCACCGCGCCCACCGCGTAGGCGAGCCGGCCGATGCGCGGCTTCAGCGGGCGGGCGTTGCGCGCGGCGAGCACCGACAGCCCCGCGCTCGCGGCGTTGACGAACGGGCGCTCGTCGCCGGCCACCGCCAGCTCGATCGTCCGCGTGCGCGCTCCGCCGTCGGCGGCCAGGCGGGTCGCCTCGGCGACGTCGAGCGGCACGTCGAGGAAGCGCGCGAGGTCGTTGGCGGTGCCGGCGGGGACGACGGCCAGCGGCACGCCGGTGCGCACCGCGAGCAGCGCCGCCGAGCCGACCGACCCGTCGCCTCCCGCGACCGCGACGCGGGCGATGCCGGCCTCGCGCAGCCGCGCCGCCTCGCGCTCGATCCGCTCGGGATCGACGGCCTCGGGGCCGTCGCACAGCGCCTCCACCGCGATGAAGTCCACCTCGACCCCCGCGTCCGCCAGCAGCGCCCGCACCTGGGCCACGCGGTCCTCCGACCCGCTGCGGGAGTTGGCGACGAGGGCGAGCCGCATCGACGGCAGCTTGCTCCTATCGTCTCCGCCGTGCCCCTCCGCCCCGCCGGTGCGCGCGCCGCCGCCACGCGCGCCGACGTCGCCCTGTACCGCTTCGTCCGCCGCAACCGCCTGCCCCCGGTCCTCGACCGCGGCCTCCACGCGCTCACCCGCAGCGGGGAGTACGCCGCCTGCTGGTACGCCGTCGGGCTCGCCGGCACCGTCCTCGACGCGCCGGGCCGGCCGCGCTGGCGGCGCGCGATGGGCGCCATCTTCGCCACCCAGATGCTCAACAACGTCCTCAAGGCCGTCTTCCGGCGCAAGCGCCCCGCGCTCGCCGACCTGCCGGCGCTCGTCCCCGTCCCCACCTCGCTCAGCTTCCCGAGCGCCCACGCCTCGACCTCGTTCTGCGCCGCCCGCGGATTCGCGGCCGTCACGCCAGTCCCACTCGGCCCAGTCGCCGCCACCATCGCCTTCTCGCGGGTGTACTTCGGCGTGCACTACCCGTCCGACGTCCTCGTCGGGGCCGCGGTCGGCACCCTCGTGGCGGGAGCGGCGCGATGAAGGTGGGCATCGTCGGGATGCCGAACGCCGGCAAGTCGTCGCTGTTCAACGCGCTGACGAAGTCCGGCGCGGAGGCGGCGAACTACCCGTTCACGACGATCGAGCCGAACGTGGCCATCGTGCCGGTGCGCGACGAGCGCCTCGACGCGGTGGCCCGGGTCGTCGGCTCGTCGGCGGTCGTCCCCGACACGATCGCCTTCCACGACATCGCCGGACTCGTCCGCGGAGCGCACGAAGGCGAGGGCCTCGGCAACCAGTTCCTCGCCAACATCCGCGAGACCGACGCGATCGTCCACGTCGTTCGCGCTCACACCGATGAGAACGTGATCCACCCCGAGGGGTTGGTCGATCCGCTGCGCGACGTCGAGACGATCGAGACCGAGCTGATCTACGCCGACCTCGAGCAGGCCGAGCGCCGCCACCAGCGGGTGGTGCGCACGGCGCGCTCGGGCGACAAGGCGGCGGTGGCCGAGGAGGCGTGGCTCCGGCAGGTGATCGAGGCGCTGCACGCGGGCCGTCCGGCGCGCACCGTCCCGCGCCCGCCGGAGCTCGCCGAGACGCTGTTCGCCCTCACCGCCAAGCCGGTGCTCTTCGTCGCCAACGTGAGCGAGGACGACGACACGGTGCCAGAGGGCATCGCGCGCCACGCCGAGGCGCAGGGCGCCGGAGCGGTGGCGGTGTCGGCGCGCATCGAGGCCGAGCTGTCGGAGCTCGACGACGAGGAGGCCGCCGCGATGCGCGAGGACCTCGGCGCGGCCGAGAGCGGACTCGCCCGCGTCGTGCGCGGCGCCTTCGAGCTGCTCGGCCTGATCGCGTTCTTCACCGCCGGCGAGGCGAAGCCCGCGCAGTCCTGGCACCTGCGCGACGGGCTGAGCGCCTGGCACGCGGCGGGCGCGATCCACTCAGACATCCAGAAGGGCTTCGTCCGCGCCGAGGTCATCGGGTGGGAGGCGCTGGTCGAGGCGGGCGGCTACGCCGGCGCGCGCGACAGGGGCGTCCTGCGCCTCGAGGGCCGCGACTACGCGATGCGCGACGGCGACGTCATCACCGTCAAGTTCACGCCGTAGGCAGTTGTCGTCGCGCGCCGAGTGGTTTAGCGTCCGCCGCGTAAACGGGTGCCAAGACAGGGGGGCACTATGAGTAGGACATTGCGCGCGGCGGGGGTCGCGCTGTTCGCGGTCGCGCTGCTCGCGCTCCCGGCGGTCGCCGGAGCGCACGGCGACGGCGACGGGATCGCGGACTTCGAGCACTTCGGGCCGGACGGCAACACGCCGTACGGGTCGTCGCACGGGAACGCCGACCTGGCGAGTCCCAACATGTTCCACACCGCCAACCGGACCAATCCGCTGGTGACGAACTCCGATCTCGCGTTCTGGAAGGAGGGCGCCGTCCGCGGGCCGCATCAGGAGCTGGCCGCGGCGGCCAACTACAACGGCTTCCGGCTGTTCGACATCAAGGATCCCGACAACCCGATCCTCGTGACCGACTTCCGCTGCCGCGGGCCGCAGAACGACGTCTCGTTCTACCGCGCCGAGGACCGCCTGCTGCTCATCCAGTCGGTCGACCGCCCGCAGACGACGCCGGAGTGCGTCACGAGCGCCGACACGCCCTTGTCGACCGGGGTGCCGGCGTGTGAGCCGACGCCCGAGATCCCGGCCCCGGAGTGCCCGTCGGCGGCGCGGAGGCTGTTCCAGCCGGGGTTCGAGGGCCTGCGGATCTTCGACGTGACGCGCCCGGAGACACCGGTGCAGATCGCGAACGTCCCGACGTCCTGCGGCTCGCACACCCACACCACGATCCGCGACCAGAACGATCATCGCGCGATCGTCTACGTCTCGTCGTATCCGACCGGGGCGAGCCCGACGCCGAAGGGATCCGACTTCGGCGGGCCGCGCTGCACGATCCCGCACGCTCGGATCTCGATCGTCGAGATCCCGGACAAGGCGCCGCAGAACGCGCGCGTGCTCAAGGAGCAGTTCCTCGACGGCGACACCCTGCCGTTCCGCGGCACGATCGGGTCCGGCGGAACCGGCGCGATCGGCTGTCACGACATCACCGCCTACTACGAGGACCAGAAGCAGGAGCCCGCGGGCGTCCAGGCGAGCGAGGCCCGGCAGAATCCCCGGCGGGTCGCCGGTGCCGCGTGCCTCGAGGAGGGGCAGATCTGGGACGTCACCCGGCCTGAGGATCCGACGACCGTCGGTCCGCGGCACACGCACATCCGCAACGGGTTCATCTCGGGCGGCGGGCTGTTCCACACCGCGTCGTTCACGTGGGACGGCGAGATCCTGCTGTTCACCGACGAGTGGCAGGGCGGCGGCGCCCACGGCTGCGACGGCCCGCAGGACACCCGCGGCAACGTCTGGTTCTACAAGAACGTGCCGCCGGGGACGCCGACGGCTCCGCTCTTCGGCCGCTTCATCATCCCGCGGCCGCAGCCGGCGCAGGAGGTGTGCACGATGCACAACGGCAACGTCATCCCGACCGAGGAGGGCTACTTCGGCGTGTCGTCGGCGTACGAGGGCGGCACGTCCGTCTTCGACTTCACCGGCGTCGAGGACAGCCCGCCGATCATGGACCCGCGGCCGGGCGACCCGGGCGATCCGGTGCCGCCGACGGTCGGCCGCGAGGTCGCGTTCTTCGACGCGCAGGGCGTCGACGGGCGCGGCCGTGACGACGTGTGGTCGTCGTACTGGTACAACGACCGCATCTTCGCCAACGGCGGTCTCGGCCGCCCGCACAATCCCGGCGGGCGCGGGTTCGACGTCTACAAGCTGCTGACGAAGGGCGGCAAGCTGCTGACTCCGTCGGGAGCGGCGACGTTCGGGCCGGGCGACGACGAGGACGACCCGCGGGCGCAGGAGTTCAGGGCGCGCAAGCAGCCGTACTCCAACCCGCAGACGCAGGACACGCACCTGAAGGTCCCGGTCACGCCGTAGCGACCGCGACTCGCGCCTGTGACGGGGGGCGGCTTCTGCCGCCCCCCGGTCAGGCGACGAGCTCGAGCCGGCGCTCGCGCTCGGGGTCCCCGGCGCGGTACGCCGGCGCCGGCTCCGGGCGCCCGCTGAAGCGCCAGATGTCGCGCAGCAGCCACAGCATCAGCCCGCTCAGCGTCAGCAGCGTCCCGATGACGCCGCCGGTGAGCGCCGCCGAGCCGATCCCGCTGTCGGCGCGCGGACCGTCGCCGGTCACGGCGGCCACTGCGCGTGAGGGGTCGGAGCGGTAGAGCTGCGTCTGCGCGAAGTGGCGCTGGGCGACCTCCCACGCGGGCTTGCGCGTGCCGTCGGCGTAGCTGACGAGGCCCTTGTTGTGGATCGCGTCGCGCGGGACGCCCTTGCGCTCGGCGCCGCCGTCCCAGTCCGGCTTGACCGCGAACTCGCGCAGCGTCCAGTAGATCGCGCCCGAGAGGAAGTCCAGCCGCTTGACGAGCGTGAGGTTGTGGTCGACGTAGCGCGCCTGGAAGGCGAACGTCTCCTTGACCTCCGGCGGTCCCTCCATCGTCGACTCGGCGCCGAACTCGGTCATCACCAGCGCCTGGCGGTGGTAGTTGCGCCGGGCCTGGCGCAGGAACGGCTCGAGGTCGTCGAGGTTGCCGGTCTCGTGCCCCTCGTCGCCCTGGTACCAGCCGAAGTACTGGTTCAGGCCGAGCAGATCGAAGCGCGCGTAGGTCTCCTGCCGCGGGAACCCGGGCCACGCGACGAGGTCGACCGAGGTCGGCAGCGTCGGGTCGAGGTCCTCGGTCATCTCGCGCGCGTCGTCGAGGAAGACGCGCGTCGTGTGCAGCTCGTCGGGCCGCGGCGACAGCTCGTTGGCGACGGAGTGCGTGATCACCGACGGATGGCTGCGCGCCTCGAGCACCGTGCGGCGGACCATCTCGAGCTCGCGCTCGCGGAAGTCTTTGTGCTTCAGCTGGGCGTCGCGGTGGTAGACCGGCGACTGGCTCCAGACGAGGATCCCCTCCTCGTCGAGCCGGCGCAGCAGCCGCGGGTCGAGCAGGTAGTGCGCGCGGGTCACGTTGGCGCCGACCGCCTTCAGCTCGGCGACCGTGCGCTCGACGTCGGCGTTGGTCATTGCGGGTCCGCGGCCGGCGACGTCCTCCTGGATCGACGCGCCGCGCAGGTCGAGCCTGCGGCCGTTCAGCTCGAGGCGCCCGCGGCGGACGGTCACGCTGCGCAGGCCGACGCGGCTCTGCTCGGCGTGCTCGACGCGCGTCCCCAGCCGGGCCTGGACCGTCGCCGCGTACAGCGTCGGCTGCTCCGGCGCCCACAGCTCGGGTCGCGCGACCGGCACCGCGAGCTGGACGCGCGCCCGCTCCCCGGGCGCGACCGTCCGCACGCGGACGGTGTTCTGCGCGGCGCGTCCGCGCGGCGACGCCACGCGTACGGCGACGTACGGGCGCACCGGCTCGCCGGTGCGGTTCGTCAGCCACGTGTCGACGAGGACCTGCGCGCGGCAGCGCCCCTCGCAGTCGACCTTGCTCAGGAGGCCGGTGTCGCGCAGCTCGACCCGCCCGCGGGGGACCAGCGAGACGGCGCGCGTGATCCCGCCCCAGTTCCACCAGCCCTCGCGGTAGCCCGGCGTGCGGCGGTTGTCGACGCGGACGACGAGCACGTTGTCCTCGCCGGGGCGCAGCCCCTTGGCCGGCAGCATGAACGGCGTGTACGGGCGGCTGTTGCGCCCGACGAGCCGGCCGTTGAGGTAGACCTCCGAGCGCCGGCGGACCTGGCCGAAGCGCAGCGCCCACGCCCGCCCGCTCGTCGTCGCCGGCCCGCGGAAGGTGGTCCGGTACCAGGCGATCCGCCCGCCCCACACGGCCATCGTCGGGTCGGGGTCCATCACGTGCGGGACGTCGATCGCGCGCCACGGGCCCTCCGCCTCGTACGAGAACTCCCAGCGCTGGTCGATCGGCAGCGTCCCGCGCACGTCGGCGGACGCCGCGGCGGGGGCGAGCGCGAGCAGCGCGAGGGCGAGGGGGAGGAGGAGGCGCACGGCGGCGGACATTGTGACGCAGGCGCCCTACGTCTCGGCCAGGCGCTCGAGCCGATCGGCAAGTCGGCGCATCCCCAGTCCCCGCGCGGCGGCGGCTCCGGCGAGCCAGTCCGTCGGCCGGTCCGGCGGCGGATCGAGCGGCACGGGCACGAGGGTCGCGATCTCGCGGAAGGCCCTCAGCTCCTCGGCGCTCTCGCGCAGGGCGGCGCCGATCCGCGGGCGCAGCCGCACGGAGGCGGCGATGACGGCGTCGAGCGTCCCGTGCTCACGGAGGAGGTCCTTCGCCGTCTTCTCGCCGATCCCCTTTGCGCCCGGCAGTCCGTCGCTCGGGTCGCCGCGCAGCGCGATGAAGTCCGGCACCTGCTCGGGGGCGACGCCGTAGCGCTTGCGCACCTGGTCAGGCCCGATCAGCTCCGGCCCGTCCTTCGCTCCGCGCGGGAAGAGGACGGACACGGAGTCCGACACGCACTGGAACATGTCGCGGTCGCCCGTGTAGAGCAGCGCGGTGCCCCCGGCCTCGGTCTCGGCGGAGGCCAGCGCGCCGAGCAGGTCGTCGGCCTCGAGCGAGTCGTGGTCGGTCACGTACCAGCCGAACGCCCCGAAGAAGTCCTCGGCGCGGGCCCACTGCTGCGCCAGCTCCTCCGGCATCGGCGGCCGGTCGGCGTGGTAGCGGGGGTAGAGCTCGACGCGGTAGGTCGCCGAGTCGGGGCCGAAGCAGAAGACGACCGCCCGCGGGTCGTGCCTCTCGATCGCCCACAGCAGCAGGTTGACGGTGCCCAGCAACGCGTTGACCGGGTGGCCCTCTTCGTCGGTGATCGACGTGGGTAGGGCGAAGAACGCCCGGTACAGCAGCGAGGGCGCGTCGACGGCGAGCAGCGGTCCGGGGGCGTTCACGGCCCGTACCCCATCAGAATGCCCAAGCTCCCGACCTCCCGGATCGCCCGCACCGCCAAGTTCGGCCGCATGGTCGGCGGCGCCGCGATCAAGCGCAACGACCCGGTGGCGGTCGCCGACCAGCTCGTCACGCAGCTCGGGCAGATGAAGGGCGCGGCGATGAAGATCGGCCAGGTCCTCTCGACGATCGACTTCGACATCGTCGAAGAGAGCGAGCGCGAGGCGTTCAAGGAGCGGCTCGCCTCGCTGCGCGACGCCGCCCCGACCGTCCCCTTCGCGCGGATGGAGAAGGTCCTGCGCGCCGAGCTGGGAGGCCCGGTCTCCGGCACCTTCGCCGAGCTCGACTCCGAGCCGGTCGCGGCCGCCTCGATCGGGCAGGTCTACCGGGCGCGTACGCACGACGGCCGCGACGTGGCGGTGAAGGTGCAGTACCCCGGCGTCGCCGAGGCGGTCGAGACCGACCTGCGCAACATGGCCATGCTGTTCCCGCTCGTGCGGCGCCTCGCGCCGGGGCTCGACGTCAAGGCGCTCGGCGGCGAGCTGCGCGAGCGGATCTCCGAGGAGCTCGACTACGAGCTCGAGGCCCAGCACCAGCGGCGCGTCGCGCGCGTCTTCCGCGGCCACCCGCACGTGCTCGTCCCCGGCGTCGACACCGCGCTCTCGACCCGGCGCGTGCTCGTGACCGAGTTCGTCTCCGGATCGGGGTTCGCGGCCGTCAAACAGCTCGACGAGGGGATGCGCGATCGCTTCGCCGAGATCGTCTACCGCTTCTTCTGGGGGCTCCTCTCTCACGAGAGCCTGGTGGCCGGCGACCCGCATCCGGGCAACTACCTGCTCTGCGACGACGGGCGGGTCTGCTTCCTCGACTTCGGCCTCATGCGCGCGATCGACGCGCGCTACCTCGACGACGAGCGGGCGCTCGCCCGCGCGGTCATCGCCGGCGACGCGCCGGCGGTGCACGGGCTGCTGGCCTCGCTCGGCTACCTGCCCGACCCCTCGAGCTTCGCGCCCGACCAGGTCTTCGAGCAGATCGCCGACGCGGGCGCGTGGTTCTTCGTCCCCGGCTTCCGCCGCCTCGACCCCGAGTACGTGCGCGTCCACATGGAGGCGACCGGCTCGCCCCGCTCGCCGCACTTCGAGCACATGCGCCGCCAGACCCTGCCGCCGCAGGCGCTGCTGCTGCGGCGGATGGAGGGGCTCTTGTTCAGCGTCCTGGGCGAGCTGCGCGCGGGAGCCGACTGGGGCCTGCTGGCGCGCGAGTACATCGACGAGGCGCCGCCGTCGACGGCCATCGGTCTACAAGACCGTGCATTTTGGTCGAGACGGGCGCCGGTCACCCGCTAGCACGGTTCAAGGGGGGTACGCGGGCTGCCGACTGTGGTGGCAATGAACCCGCCCGCGGGACATCGTGCGAACGAGCGGCTGCTGATCGGCCGGCTCGCCGGCCTGCTCTTCCTGGTCGGCGCGCTGGGCTCGATCCCGGTCAACCAGCTCTTCGAGCCGGCCGTCGACGCGCGCGCGCACTTGGTCACGGCGCTCGGCGTCGCGTCGGGCCTGCTGTGCTTCGTGCTGCCGTGGGACCGCATCGCCGAGCGCCGGTTCCACGTGCTCCCGCCGATCGCCGCGATCGAGGTCGCGCTGACGATGTGGGGCGTCTCGCCGCACGGTCTCGCCTACTCGTGGTTCCTCGTCTTCATCGTCGTCTTCGCGGGCTACGCGTTCGAGTCGCGCAAGGCCGTCGCCGCGCACTCGCTGTGGGCGTCCGCCGTGCTGGCGGTCCCGATCGTCACGACGACTGACGACCGCATGGTCAACGCGGTCGCCGAGTCGCTGATCGCGCTGCCGATCCTGCTCGTCACCGCCGGCGTCGTCGTCCACCTGCGCGAGCGCCTCACCTCGGCGATCGCCGCCGTCGGCGCCGAGGCGCGGCTCGACCCGCTCACCGGCGTCGGCAACTACCGGCTGCTCGACGAGCGCCTGCGCTACGAGGTCCTGCGCCACCGGCGCACGGGCCGGCCGCTCTCGGTCGTCGTGCTCGACCTCGACAACTTCAAGGCGGTCAACGACGTCCTCGGCCACCTCGCGGGCGACCAGCTCCTGCGCGAGGTCGCCGAGTCGCTGCGCAAGAGCGTCCGCGAGGCCGACACCGTCATCCGCCAGGGCGGCGACGAGTTCTGCATCGTCGCCCCGGAGACGAGCGCCGACGAGGCCGCTCTCCTCGTGGGGCGCGTCAAGCACGCGCTCCGCGGCCTCGTCGCCGTCGGCGAGCCGCTGTCGACCAGCGCCGGCTGCGCGACGTTCCCCGACGACGCGACGTCGCCGGAGCTCCTCCTCGCGCAGGCCGACCACGAGCAGCGCCGCGACAAGGCGGCGGGCCGGGGCGGCCGGGCGACGCTGCGCGCCGTGCGCTGACCGCGTGCGCTAGCGTCGCGTCGATGCTGACCGTCAACGGGATCGACGACCTCAAGACGCGCATCGGCCAGGAGCTGGGCGTCAGCGACTGGCACGAGGTCACCCAGGAGAACATCGACAAGTTCGCCGAGGTGACCGGCGACCACCAGTGGATCCACGTCGATCCCGAGCGCGCGAAGGAGACGCCGTTCGGCGGAACGATCGCCCACGGCTACTACACGCTCTCGCTCGCGCCCCGCTTCTCCTACGACCTGTTCCAGCTCGAGGGCGTCGCCTTCGGTCTCAACTACGGCCTCAACAGGGTCCGCTTCCCCGCGCCGATGCCGGTCGGCGGCCGCGTCCGCATGCGGATGGAGCTCCAGTCGGTCGACGACATCCCCGGCGGCGCCCAGATCACGATGAAGCTGACCTTCGAGAGCGAGGGCGGCGAGAAGCCGGTCTGCGTCGCGGAGTCGCTCTCGCGGGTCTTCGCGGGCTAGGGGGCGAGCCACCGCGTGGCGCACCCTCGTGGGGGTGTGGCAGCTAGACCACCCATACCGGGGCCTGCCTGGACCACCCTCGCCAATCGGCAGCACGGGATGGTTTCCCGCGAGCAGTTGCTGGCATGCGGGGTGCACCGGCGGCGGATCGAGCGGGCGCTTCGGGACGGGCGGCTGCACCGCATCCACCGGGGCGTGTACGCCATCGGCCACACGGCGCTGAGTCAGGAGGCGCGCTGGATGGCGGCGGTGCTCGCCGCGGGACCGGGGACGGTGCTCAGCCACCGCAGCGCCGCTCACCTCTGGGGCATCAGCAGCCGCTCACCCTCCCTCGTCGAGGTGACCACGCCGCGCAGCACCAGGAACGTCCGGAGCGTGACCGTCCACCGCACACGCCGGCTGGAACCGAGCGACCACACGACGCGCGACGGCATCCCGACGACGACACTCAAGCGCACCCTCGTCGACCTCGCCGGAAGCCCCGCCTTCGACCGAGCGCTCCACCAGGCCGAGATCCTCTTCGGTGCCCAGGAGCTGAGCGCCGCGCGGATCCCCGGGAGGAAGCTCGCCCCGAGCGACGCAGACCGCAGCCGCAGCGCGCTCGAGCGCGACTTCAAGCGCCTCTGCCGGCGCCACGGCATCCCTCCACCCGAGAACAACGTCCGCATCGCCGGCTTCGAGGTGGACTTCCTGTGGCGCGACGCGGGCCTCGTCGCCGAGGTCGACGGCTGGCGCTTCCACCGCCCGCGCCACGCCTTCGAGACGGATCGGCGAAGGGACGCGGTACTCGTGAGGGAGGGGATGCGGGCCGTGCGCTTCACCCACCGTCAGGTGACGCAGCACCCGCACGAGGTCGCCGCGACCCTGCGCGCGGCGCTAGCGTCCGCCGCATGACCGCGATGCAGCCGATCCTTCCGCTCGTCCCCTCCGACGAGGAGGTCGAGATGCGGCGCACGGTCGCCGCGATCTGCTCGGACTTCGGCCCGGCGTACATGCGCCGCCAGAGCGAGGCGGAGGAGCCGCCGAGCGAGCTGTGGGACGCGCTCGCCTCGCGCGGCTACCTCGGCGTCAACCTGCCGGAGCGCTACGGCGGCGGCGGGCTGGGGATGAGCGCGCTGGCGGCGGTGGCGGAGGAGATCAGCGGCGCCGGATGCTCGCTGCTGCTGATCGTCGTGTCGCCCGCGATCGTCGGGTCGATCCTCGTCAAGCACGGCACCGAGGAGCAGCGCGAGCGGTGGCTGCCGGGCATCGCGGCGGGCACGACGCGCGTCGCGTTCGCGATCACCGAGCCGGACGCCGGCTCGAACTCGCACCAGATCTCGGCCGCGGCGACGCGCGTCGCCGGCGGCTACTCGCTGCGGGGCACGAAGACGTACATCTCCGGCGTCGAGGACGCGCAGGCAGTCCTCGTCGTCGCGCGGCTGCGCGGCGACGACGGGCAGCTCGGGCTGCCGCTGCTCGCGCTCGTCGACGCCGACGCCGCCGGCCTCGAGCGCCAGCACATCCCGACGGCGCTGAGGGCAGCCGACCGGCAATGGCAGCTCTTCCTCGACGACGTCGTCGTGCCCGCCGACCGCATCGTGGGAGGCGAGCAGGCCGGTCTGAAGGCGGCCTTCGACGGCCTCAACCCGGAGCGGATCATGGGCGCCGCAGTCGCGACCGGGGCGGGAAGACGCGCGCTGAAGATCGCGAGCGACTACGCCCGCGACCGCAAGGTGTGGAACGGCATCCCGATCGGCGCCCACCAGGGCCTCTCGCACCCGCTCGCGCAGGCCAAGGTCGAGCTCGAGCTGGCGCGGCTGATGACCCAGAAGGCGGCGGCGCTCTACGACGCCGGAGCCCCCGCCGGCGAGCCGTCGAACATGGCCAAGTACGCGGCGGCCGAGGCGGCGATCCACTGCGTCGACCAGGCCATCCAGATCCACGGCGGCAACGGCTTCGCGCTCGAGTACGGGCTCACCGACATGTACTGGGGCGTCCGCCTCGTCCGCACCGCGCCGGTCAGCCGCGAGATGATCCTCAACTACGTCGCCGAGCACTCGCTCGGCCTGCCCCGGAGCTACTAGCGGACGCGGACGTTCGGGCCGGCGATGTCGCCGAGCAGCGCGCGGTAGACCCCGGGGCGCGCCACGGTCGCGCGGTAGCGCCCGCCGCGGCCCGCGTGGGTGCGGATCTCGACGCGCCAGACCCCGGCGCTCGTGCGCCGCTGCACGACGACCGTGCTGCCGCGCCGCGCCGGGCGGAAGAAGCCGCTGACCACGCCGCCGCCGCGCCGGGCCGCGCGGGCCGGCGTCGCGCTCGTGCCCGGCTCGCCCTCGGTAGCGCGCGGGCGCGACGCGGCGGCGGCGCCGGTCACCGTGAAGTACGCCCACGAGTCGTCGAGGCCGAAGCGCGCGCGCAGCGTGGGGCCGCTGACCACGGTCTTCCCGCGCGAGCCGACGACCTCGGCGCTGACGATCCGCGGCGAGAGCCCGCGCTTGGTGACGCGGATCTCGCGGAACGAGCCCTTGAGCAGCCCGCCGAGCTTCGCCGCGGCCTGCGCGGTCGTCAGCGACTTGCGCCAGCGGTGCTTCGGGGAGACGTCGTCGTAGGGGTCGTCGACCGACTTCAGCCACGGCTTCGGGTCGCCGCCGGGGAAGCCGAACTCGACGTTCTCGGTACGCCCGCCCGAGGTGGAGAAGAAGTACGTGGTGACGGGCTTGCCGTCGTAGGTGACGACCTCGTTGCCGGTCGCGGCGACGGCGCGGTCGGTGGAGAGCGTCTCGGCGCGCACCCCGCCGTACATCTGCGAGCGCGTGTCCGGATAGTGCTCCCACCCGGCGCCCGCCTTCGAGGTGGTGATCGCGTACGTGCGCGCGGCCACGGCCTGGGCCTTGAGCGCCTCGGCCGGCCACGACGACGGCGACTCGAGCGCGACGACGCCGCGCACGTAGTCCTCGAGGCTCACGGCGTTGATCGCGTTGAGGCCGCCGAACTGCGCGGGGCGCAGCTCGAACGCGCCGCGGTAGGCGCCGGCACCGGTGAGGATGACGGGGCGCGCGCCGGCGCCGGTGATGCGCAGCGGCGCACCGTAGGTGCCGAGCTTGCGCCCGCTCGACGACCGCAGCACGACCTGGGACGCGCCGTAGGCGGTGGCGCTGTAGGTGGAGGCGGGGTCGAGCTTGCGCCCGCCCGCCCGCGCGCCGCCGTTGAAGGTCACCCTCGAGCGGTTCGACTGGACGAGGACGCGGACCGTCGGCGTGCGGTCGAGCTTCCCGATCGCCGTGCGCGAGTAGTAGTGCGCCAGGATCTCCCGGTAGCCCTTGCCGTGCTCGGCGAAGCCCATCGCGCCGTACTGGCTCATCCCGACCCCGTGCCCGTAGCCGGCGCCCTTGATCACGAGCGAGGTCGCGGCGTCCGCGGCCGGCGCGGCGAGCAGGGCGATCAGGGCGGTGGCGGGGAGGAGACGGCGCATCAGACGGTCAGGACCCGGGAAATCGGGCAAGGTTGCGGTAAGGGTCCCACGGTAGGGACATCGGAATCTGGGGGTCGCAGGTTGAGCGCTCGTCGTGCATCGGACGTGTTCGTGGAATGTCTCGAGGCCGAGGGCGTCAAGTACGTGTTCGGCATCCCGGGCGAGGAGACGCTCGACCTCAACGAGTCGCTCGCCGACTCCTCCGTGTCGTTCGTCCCCGTGCGCCACGAGCAGGGCGGCGCGTACATGGCCGACATGTACGGGCGCCTGACCGGGCGCGGCGGCGTCTGCCTCGGCACGCTCGGGCCCGGCGCGCTCAACCTCGTCACCGCGGTGGCCGACGCGTTCCTCGACCGCGCACCGCTCGTCGCGCTCACCGGGCAGTCCGACCTCGAGCGGATGCACAAGGAGTCGCACCAGTACATCGACCTCGTCGACGTCATGCGGCCGATCACGAAGTGGAACGCCCAGGTCACGAGCCCGGAGATCATCCCCGAGGTGGTTCGCAAGGCGTTCAAGGTCGCCGAGACCGAGAAGCCGGGAGCGACGCACCTGGAGCTGCCCGAGGACGTCATGGCGATGGAGGTGGACGCCTCGCCGCTGCCGCCGGCGCGCCCGGTCAAGCCCGAGCCGGGCGCGCGCGAGCTGCTGAAGGCCGCCGACGTCATCCGCAACGCGATCAACCCGGTCGCGCTCGCCGGCAACGGCGTCGTACGGGCCGGCGCCGCGCCCGCGCTGCGCGAGTTCAGCCGCGCGACCGGGATCGCCGTCGCCGAGACGTTCATGGGCAAGGGCGCGCTGGACTACGAGGACCCGAGGGCGCTCGGGACCGTCGGCCTCCAGTCGCGCGACTACGCGATGGCGGGCTTCGAGGACGCCGACGTCGTGATCGCGATCGGCTACGACCTCGTCGAGCACGCGCCGAAGCACTGGAACCCCAAGCGCGACAAGAAGATCGTGATGATCGACTCCGTCGCGGCGGAGATCGACGAGAACTTCCAGCCCGAGGTCGAGCTGTTCGGCGACATCTACCACGTGCTCACGCGCCTGGCCGAGGAGTGCCGCGACGTGCCGCACAGCGGAGGCTCGCAGCGCCTGCGCGACGTGATCCTCGGCCGCTTCGAGGGCGCCAAGGACGATGACACGTTCCCGATGCAGCCGCCGCGCGCGCTGTGGGAGATCCGCAAGGCGCTCGGCCGCGAGGACATGCTCATCTCGGACGTCGGCCTGCACAAGCTGTGGATCGCGCGGATGTTCCCGCGCACGAGCCGAACACGGTCCTCATCGCCAACGGCCTTGCGGGGATGGGCTTCGCGGTGCCGTGCGGGATCGCTGCCAAGCTCGTGCACCCCGAGCGCCGGGTCGTCACCGTCAACGGCGACGGCGGGTTCCTCATGAACGTGCAGGAGCTGGAGACGGCGATGCGCCTGAAGACCGCGACGGTGAACGTCGTCTGGGAGAACCGCCAGTACGGCTCGATCGTCTGGAAGCAGGACAAGAAGTTCGGCCGCCACTTCGGGGTCGACTTCACGAACCCGGACTTCGTCAAGCTCGCGGAGTCGTTCGGGATGCCGGCGTGGCGCTGCGAGGCCGTCGGCGACTTCGGCCGGCACCTCGACCACGCGCTGACGCTCGACGTGCCCTCGCTGATCGTGCTGCCGATCGACTACTCGATCGATGTGGCGATCTCCGAGCTGGGGACGGAGACGGTCGCGACCTAGTTCGCCAGCGCGGCGAGCTGCCGCGTGCTCCCGCAACCCGGAGGCTCGGTGACGGTTGCTCCGGGGTAGGTTTCGGGCCATGGCCGGAACAGCGACTTCGCAGGAGCAGCAGATCGTCGAGGGCGTCCCGAAGGGGCTCTACATCGGCGGGGAGTGGCGCGACGCCGCCGGGGGCGGGACGCTCGGCGTGGAGGACCCCGCGACGGGGGAGACCATCGCGGAGGTCGCCGACGCCCAGCCCGACGATGCGCGCGCCGCGCTCGACGCCGCTGCGGGCGCCCAGCGCGAGTGGGCCGAGACCGCCTCGCGCGAGCGCGGGGAGATCCTCCGCCGCGCCTACGAGAAGATCGTCGAGCGCGCCGACGACCTGGCGACGCTCATGACGCTCGAGATGGGCAAGCCGGTCGCCGAGTCCAAGTCCGAGGTGCTCTACGCCGCAGACTTCCTGCACTGGTACGCGGGCGAGGCGACGCGCATCGAGGGCACCTACAAGCCGGCGGAGAAGGGTGGCTTCCGCGTCCTGACCATGCGCCAGCCGGTGGGGCCGTGCGTGTTCATCACGCCGTGGAACTTCCCGCTCGCGATGGGGACGCGGAAGATCGGCCCGCAGATCGCGGCGGGCTGCACCGCCGTCATCAAGCCGGCCAAGCAGACGCCGCTGTCGATGCTCGCGCTCGCGCAGATCCTCGAGGAGGCCGGCCTGCCCGGCGGCGTGCTCAACGTCCTCACGGCGAAGTCGTCGGGCGCGGTCATGGAGCCGCTGATCAAGGACCCGCGCACGCGCAAGCTCTCGTTCACCGGCTCGACCGAGGTCGGCAAGAAGCTCATCGAGCAGTCGGCCGAGCAGGTGCTGCGGGTATCGATGGAGCTCGGCGGCAACGCGCCGTTCCTCGTGTTCGACGACGCCGACATCGACGACGTCGTCGAGGGCGCGCTGATCGCGAAGATGCGCAACATCGGCGAGGCATGCACCGCGGCCAACCGCTTCCACGTCTCCGAGCGCGTCGCCGACGAGTTCGCCGAGAAGCTGGCGAAGAAGATGGGCGAGCTGAAGGTCGGCCGCGGGACCGAGCCCGACGTGAAGGTCGGCCCGCTCATCGACGCAGACCAGCGCGAGAAGGTCGACGAGCTCGTCCAGGACGCGAAGGCCAGCGGCGCCGACGTGCTCACCGGCGGCGAGGCGGTCGACGGCTCGGGCTACTTCTACAAGCCGACCGTGCTGGCCGGCGTCGGCGACGGCGCGCGCCTGCTCAAGGAGGAGATCTTCGGCCCCGTCGCGCCGATCGCGACGTTCTCCGACGAGGACGAGGCGATCGCCGCGGCCAACAACACCGAGTACGGCCTCGTGGCCTACGTCTACACCTCGAACCTCAAGCGCGCGTTCCGCGTCGTCGAGGGGCTCGAGACCGGCATGGTCGGCCTCAACCAGGGCATCGTCTCCAACGCCGGCGCGCCATTCGGCGGCGTGAAGCAGTCGGGCTTCGGCCGCGAGGGCGGCCAGGAGGGCATCGAGGAGTACCTCGAGACGAAGTACGTGGCGATGAAGCTCTGAGGTGGCGCTTCACCAAACGACGGTTGACTTCGTGCCGCGCGTGCGTCTAGCGTCAGCACATTCATGACGCCGGGTCAGGCGTCGGAGATCCCACGGGAGGAACCCTTGGCCAGTCACCATTCCGAGGCGCTTCGCGCGTCTTCTGCCGCCCCTGCTGGTTGCCGCCGCGGCGCTCGCCGTGACCGCCCCGGCCGCCGGCGCGGCCAGCTGCGAACCCGTCCTCTTCGACGGAGAGGGATGGGAGTGGGACCTCGAGACCGACGGCGGCGTCAGCGACGGCACCGGGGACGCGTTCGACGGATACGCGAACCTCGAGGTCGACGGAGCCCCCTATCCGGGCGCCGGCCTCGACGCCTGCGGTCGGGAGGACGGCGACCGTGAGGTCACGTATCCCAACGCGACGATGAGCGGCCTCAACGTCTCGCGCAAGGTGTACGTCCCCACGGACGACGGGTTCGCCCGCTGGCTCGACATCCTCAACAACCCGAGCGGCTCGCCCATCACCGTGACGGTCTCCTTCGGCGGCAACCTCGGGTCCGACGGCGACACGCGGGTTCGCGCGACGGAGGACGGCGACACCACCGACGAGCCGAGCGACGCGTGGGTCGTGACGGACGACGGCGATCCCGACAATGAGCTGGAGGACCCGAGCCTGAGTCACATCTTCGACGCGTCGATTCCGGCGCCCGACGAGTCCGATGCCAACGACCCGTTCGCCACCACCGACGACACCGGCGAACGCGACTACACCACCGTCACGGTGCCCGCCGGCGGGACGTTCATCTTCATGCACTCCGTCGCGCAGAACGGGCCACCGTCGACGCAGGAAGCGATCGACGACGCCGTCCGGATCTCCCGCGGGCCGGAGACGCTCTACAGCGGCCTCAGCGAGGACGAGCGGAGCCAGCTGCGCAACTTCCCGGCCGATGGTGACGTGGACGTCGACGGCGTCACCAACCGCTCGGACAACTGCGTGAGGACGGCGAACGCCGACCAGGCCGACAACGATGCCGATGTCCAGGGCGATGCGTGTGACGCCGACGACGACAACGACACGCTGACCGACGAGGTCGAGGTGGCGATCGGGACGGATCCGAGGAACGCCGACACCGACGGCGACAGTGTGCGCGACGACGCGGATCAGTGTCCGCGTGAGCCGGCGATCAGGCGAACGGGTGCCGGTCGGAGGATCGGCCGCCGTCGGTGTCGTTCACGGGTCCGGCGGAGAACTCGCGGCTGAATCCGCGGACGGCGAACGTGCTGGCTGCGGACGCGGCGGATGACCGCGGTGTGGCGCGGGTGGTGTTCGTCGATGACGGCCGGGTGATCTGCGAGGACACCGAGGCGCCGTTCACCTGCGCGTATGCGCCGGAGGGCCGCGACGTCGGGTCGAACACGTTGAGCGCGGTGGCGGTCGACTCGACGGGGCAGACGGCGACGGCGTTCCGGGTGGTGGGTCTGGATCGGTTCAGCCCCGTCCGGGTGACGTCGCGGACGACGCCCGCGAGCGATGGGGCGTTCCCGTTCCGGTTCACGACGACCGGCCGCGTGGTGCTGCCGGAGCGGGTGACGCCTTCGCAGGGCTGCAAGGGCCGCGTCGCCGTGACGTTCAAGTCCAAGAACAACACGATCTCGACGCGGCGGGTGTCGCTGACGCGGACGTGCACCTACCGGTCGCGGGTCATCTTCCGGGTGCCGAACCGGCTGTACGGGTCGAAGCTCGAGGTCCAGGTCCGCTTCCTGGGCAACACGGTGCTGAAGGCCAAGAAGGCGCGCAACCGCAGGGTCAGCGTCGGCTAGCGCCGCGCGGAAGACAAAAGCAGGAAACGGAGGGCGCCTGCGGGCGCCCTCCGCCGTTCTAGGCGCGGACGCGCCGGACGGTCTCGTTGCCCGCCGCGTCACGGGCGACGAGGCGGAGCCTGCGGACCGGGCCGCGGACGACGATGCGCGCGGCGACGTTCGCGCGCAGCGACCGCGTGCGGTCATCGCCCGGCTGCTGGTCGCCCGGCGCCTGGTCGCGCGCCTGCTCTTCGGCGGGCCGCTCGTCCTTGGGCGGCACGCCGACGCGGGTGACGCTCTCGCAGCCGGCGCCGACGGTGTCGTTCCAGTCGGCGGTCACGGTGTCCGTGCCCTCGCCGCAGCCGATCGTGTCGGTCCCGGCGCCGTCGGCCGCGTCGATCGTCTCGTTGCCGTCGTGGCCGAGGAAGGTGTCGGCGCCCGGGCCGCCGATCTTCGTGTCGTCGCTGAACCCGCTGCGCAGCGTGTCGTCGCCCTCGCCGCCCTCGAGCCGGTTGGCGCCGAACTGCGCGTGCAGCTTGTCGTTGCCGAGACCGCCCAGGAGGACGTCGTCGGCTCCCGTCGTCGCGCGCAGTTCGTCGTCGCCCGAGCGGCCGTCGACCCTGGCCGCGCCGATCCACTCCCCCCGGCTCGCTGCCGCCGTCGATGATCCACGTCGTGTCGTCCTGGTCCCCGAGGGCGATCTGCGGCCGGCGCGCATTCGGGCAGGCGAGCCAACCCGGCTCGGACCAGATCGTCCCGCAGCCGGTGAGGTTCGGCACCCCGTCGTCCTTGACCAGCCCGTAGCCGACGTCGATGGTCCGCATCGACACGCGGTTGGCCTCGCCGTCGGCGGCGGTGTAGTGGATGGTCGAGGCGCCGTCCACCGTCAGGGTCGCGGCGCCCGCGGCGCCGGGGCGAGAGCGAGGAGGGCGAGCGTGAGGGCGGTGGTGCGGAGCATGGGCGGAGCCTCGGCCCCCGGAGCCCCCCTGGCATCGGGGATGCCCCCAAACGATCCCCGCCCGTCCCCTACGAACCCCCGCCCTGCTCGCGCTTGCGGCGGCGCTCCGCGCTGAAGGCCTCCTTCTTCGTCGCCTCGCGCTCGGCGCGCCGCGCGTTCGACTCGCGCGCAGCCCGCCCGCGCAGCCCGAACTTGGGCGAGGGGGAGGGGGGCGTGAAGAGGCGGCGGGCCGAGGGGGCGCCGCAGGCGGGGCGCCGGGGCCCCGCCGGGCCGGGCGAACGCCTCGAAGCGCTCGTCGCAGGCGTCGCAGGCGAAGTCGTAGAGCGGCATCGCGCACAGTCTCGCACCGCCGTCGGGCCGCCTCTCTAGCCTTCGCGGGCCATGCGACTCGTGGACCTGTCGGCGCCGATCGTCGCCAGCCCGCCGGAGACCCCGGACCCGCTCCGCACCGAGATCGCGTTCCACGACCACGCGGCCGGCGCCCGGCGATCGAGACGCTCTTCGGCGTCCCGAAGCGCCTCCTGCGCGACGGCGAGGGCTGGGCGGTCGAGGAGTTCCTGCGCTTCGGCACCCACAACTCGACCCACGTCGACGCGCCGTACCACTACAACTCGACGATCGGCGGCGAGCCGGCGCCGACGATCGACCAGCTCCCGCTCGAGCTCTTCTACGCGCCCGGCGTGAAGCTCGACTTCACGAGCAAGGCCGACGGCGACCCCGTCACCGCGGCCGAGGCGAGCGACGCGCTCGAGCGCGCCGGCCACGAGCTCGCGCCCGGCGACATCGTCCTCGTCCACACCGGCCGCGACGCGTTCCTCGACGCGCCCGACTACATCGCGCGCGGCTGCGGCGTGACCGCCGAGGCCACGCGGTGGCTGTTCGAGCGCGGCGTGCGCGTCATGGGGATCGACGCGTGGGGTGGGACGCGCCGCTGCACCTCCAGGCCGAGGCAGCCCGCGAGCGCGACGAGCCGGGCGTCTTCTGGGCCGCGCACCAGGCCGGCCTGCCCTACTGCCAGATCGAGCGGCTGGCGAACCTCGGCGCGCTACCGTCCTCCGGGTTCCAGGTCGCCTGCTTCCCGCTGCCCATCGTGGGCGCTCGCGGGGCGCCCGCGCGCGGCGTGGCCAGCGTCCCGTGAAGCTCGTCCCTCAGCTCGCCCTCCCGGTGGTGCTCGGCGGGGCGGGGCTCGCCGCGGGGGCGCGGGCCGGGGGCGGCGACGGCGCGGACGGCGGCGAGCGCGGCGGTGGCCACGGCGGCGAGCCCGCCGTGCGCACCGGCGACCCGGCGCGCGTGGCCCTCGACGGCAGGTGGTGGGTGCGCGACGACCCGAAGATCATCGGGACCGGCCACGACTGGGAGAAGGGCGGCTTCGGCGGAAACCCGCAGCGGATCCCGTTCGTGCCCAACGCCCGCGCGATCACCGGCAAGCGGGGCGTCAGGTCGCACGAGGGCTCCGTCGCCTGGTACCGGACGACGTTCCGCGTTCCTGACGACGGCACCTACGCGCTGCGGTTCGAGTCGGTCAACCACAAGGCGCAGGTGTGGATCGACGGGCGGCCCGCCGGCGAGCACGTCGGGACCTACCTGCCGTTCGAGATCGACCGCGAGCTCGCCGCGGGGAGGGAGCACACGCTGGTCGTGCGCGCCGACTGGCGGGGGCCCGAGGCGATGAAGGCCGAAGGCTGGCACCGCGCGTGGTTCAACTTCGGCGGGATCAACCGCGAGGTCACGATCCGGCCGGTGCCGGACGCCGACGTCGTCGCGCCCACCGTCCGCACCCGCGTCCAGGGCGAGGACGCCCGCGTCGAGGTCAGCGCCGCCGTGCGCAACGTCGCAGGCACGAGCGACCCGATCGAGCTGAGCGGCACCCTGCGCCGCGGCGACAACGACCCGATCGAGGTCGAGTTCCCGCCGGTCACCGTCCCCGCCGGCCGCAGCGAGAGGGTGACCGCGACGGTCACCGTCGAGGACGCCGACCTGTGGTCGCCCGGCTCGCCGACCCTCTACGACCTCGAGCTGCGCGCCACCGACGCCGGCCTCCCCGGCTGGCGCGGCCGCGTCGGCCTGCGCGAGATCGGCCGGCGCGGCCCGACGCTCCTGCTCAACGGGCGGCCGATCGAGCTGCGGGGGGCGTCGCTGCACGAGGACGCCTGGCCGCGCGGCGACGGCCTGCACCCGAAGGACATGGACGCGATCGCCGCGTCGCTCGAGGCGCTCGGCGCCAACGCCACCCGCGCGCAGCACGCGCTCAACCCGGCCCTGCTCGAGCGCCTCGACGCCGCCGGCATCCTCGTGTGGATGGGCGTCGGGCCCGTCGACGCGCCCGGAGCGTGGACGTCTCGCGGCCCCCGGCTCGAGGCGCAGGCGCGCGAGCGCGTGCGCGAGTCGGTGGCCCAGATGCAGACCCACCCGTCGATCTTCGCCTGGAACCTCGCCAACGAGGTCGCCGGCCAGGGCCACCCCGCGGGCCAGGCGCCGTACATCGACGCCGCGGCGCGGGAGCTGCACGACCGCGACCCGAGCCGCCTCGTCGGGCTCGACGTCTGGGGCTCGCATCCCCCGCGCGAGGACGGCCCGATGTACCGCCACGTCGACGCGATCGGCTGGACGAACTACCTCGGCTGGTACGAGGACCCGTACGCGACTCCCTCCCAGCTCGAGACGCTGATCCGCACGAAGCTCGGCGAGCTGCGGGCGGTGTTCCCCGACCGGGTCCTGCTCGTCACCGAGTTCGGGGCGGAGGGGAGCGCGCGCACCGCCGCCGACCAGCCCGGCGGCCTCGAGTTCCAGGCGAACCTGCTGCGCACGCACATCCGCACCTACGGCTCGGTGCCCGACCTCGCCGGGATACTCGTGTGGAACCTGCGTGACTTCGCCGTCGCACCGAGCTTCAACGGCGGCTCGATCACCGAGGTGGTCCCCGACATCTCGCTCGTCCCAGGCCTCAACGAGAAAGGGCTCTACACCCCCACCGGCCGGCCGAAGCCGGCGGCCCGCGCGGTGCGCGAGGAGTTCGCCCGCCTCGAGCCATAACCCTCGACCTCAGGCAGAGGTCGATGACTGACGATCAGGCGCGGTGACGCGGGCCAGTCGGCCTACCGAGAACCGGTGACGAACATCCGTCGAGTTTCGCTAATTGGCCCTCAAGGGGTCTTCGGCTCCTGTAGAGATGGCTCGGCTGCACAGAGAACTGGCGGCCGTCACCGGAGACACTTTGATGCCTGCCACCTCGCGTTTCGCGGCCCTTCGCAGCCGCCTGATCCTCACCTTCGCCCTCGCGCTGCTCGTCGCGCTCGCCGCTGCCTCGTCCGCCGGCGCCGCCGCGGATCCCGACGGCGCCGGCCCGTTCAAGTGCTCGTCGAGCTTCGCGTTCCAGACGATGCTGCCCTCGCTCTTCCAGGGCGCCGACGGCGATCAGTGCGACAGCACCGGCCTCCTCACCACGGCCAACTCCTACGACTGGCAGGACCTCGTCCGCGACGGCGCGTTCAACGCGAACGGCGGCGGCATCAGGCGCATCGACGACGACGGCCTCGCCGGCTCGATCTACAAGGACGGCTCGCAGGAGTTCTCGCCGAACGGGTGGGACTACGACGCGAACCTCGGCGGCAAGAAGACGAACCTGCTCGCCGCGTGGGGGCACCCCGATCAGCTGACCGACCTCTACCTCTACCTCGCGTTCGCGGCGACGGACGCCCCCGGCACGGTCCGCTACGGCTTCGAGATGAACGCGCTGGCGCCCGTCCCGGTCGGGCAGAGCGCGGTCAACCACCCGAACTACTTCAAGAACTCGAACAACCGCTGGGTCCTGAAGCGCAGCCTCGACGACGTCCTGATCGTCTTCAACTGGCAGGGCGGCGCGGCGGCCACGATCGAGCGGTGCTACTGGCGCCCCGAGGCGGGTGCGAACCCGCCGCCGATCTGGCAGTCCGGCCAGTGGACGGACTGCGTGAACCTCACGACGCTCGCCGAGGCGCAGGGCCGCGGCAACGGCGACGGCGACAACAAGACGAACGACGCGATCACGAACTTCCTGCCCGGGCTGGCGGCAAACGAGCTGGTCGAGAACCAGTTCGGCGAGCTCGCCGTCAACCTCACGGCCGCTCTCGACGTCGGCGGCGTCAACCAGGACCCGTGCGTCAGCTTCGGCTCGTTCTGGATGAAGACGCTGCCCGGCAACTCGATGAACTCGAGCCTCAAGGACCTCATTCCGCCGAACCCCGTGGCGATCTCGAACTGCGGCACGGTGAAGATCAAGAAGGTCACCTCGCCGAACCCGGACCCGAGCACCACGTCGTTCGACTTCGCCGGCGCCGGCTTCGACACGGCGGTCGCAGACGGGAAGCAGGCGAACAGCCCCACCTCGTTCTCGCTGGCCAACGGCCAGACCGAGGAGATCATCAACGTCGAGCCGAACGACCAGGTCGGCGACCCCGCGTACTCGATCACCGAGCAGGCGGAGGCCGGCTGGGCCCTGACCGGCCTCACCTGCACCGAGGACAAGACGACCAACTCCACGAAGTCCACGGCCACCGGCGTCGTCGGGCTGAAGGTGGAGCCCGGCGAGACGATCGAGTGCACGTACACGAACACGGTCAAGCCGGCCTCGCTGACCGTCGTCAAGGACGCCGCGCCGAATCACGCCCAGGACTTCGGGTTCAGCCAGTCGGGCCTCAGCGGCCAGACCGCGACGTTCGACCTCGACGACGACGCCGACGGCACGCTCCAGAACACGCAGACGTACGCGAACCGCAGCGACTTCGGCACGAAGCTCGTCACCGAGACGCCGGTCTCGGGCTGGACGCTGTCGAACATCGCCTGCACGGGCACCGCCGCCGTGCGCTACGGCCAGGTCTCGGGCGGCGCCTTCACCGGCGGCCCGGGCGGCGCCACGTTCGCGCTCGGCGACACGACCGTCGAGGTCGACCTCCAGCCCGGCAAGACCGCGAGCTGCACGTTCCTGAACGTCGCCGCGGCCGCGTCGCTGTCGATCGTCAAGAACGCGGCGCCGGACCACGCGCAGGACTTCACGTTCGACCAGACCGGCCTGACCGACGAGTCCGCGTCGTTCGACCTCGACGACGACGCGAATTCCGCGCTTCAGAACACGAGGACCTACGGCAACCGGACCGACTTCGGCAAGAAGGTCATCAGCGAGGACGAGGTCGCCGACTGGTTGCTCACGACCATCGCCTGCACCGGCACCGCCGCCGTGCAGTACGGCATCCGCGATCAGAACGGCGTCTTCACGCTCGACGGCGAGACGGCCGACTTCGAGCAGGGCGACGACGCGGTCGAGGTCGACCTCCAGCCGGGCAGGACCGCCTCGTGCACGTTCACGAACACGGCCGACCCCGCGTCGCTCGAGATCGTCAAGAACGCCTCCCCGGACCACGCGCAGGACTTCGCGTTCGCCCAGACGGGGCTGACCAACGAGACGGCGACGTTCGATCTCGACGACGACGCGAACAACACGCTCCAGAACACGAAGGCCTACGGCAACCGCAGCGACTTCGGCACGAAGCTCGTGACCGAGACGCCCGCCGTCTGGGGCTGGACGCTGACCGGCATCGCCTGCACCGGCGACGCAGCGGCGCGCTACGGCCAGCTCGACAGCGGGAACTTCGTGGAGGGCGTCAACGGGGCGCAGTTCGGCCAGGGCGACACCACGGTCGAGGTCGTGCTCGAGCCGGGCAAGAGCGCGAGCTGCACGTTCACGAACACCGCCCAGGCCTCGATGTTCACCGTCAAGAAGAACGCGGTGCCGAACCACTCGCAGAGCTTCAGCTTCGACGGCCCCGACGGCGGCTTCGAGCTCGTCGACAACGGCAACCTCGATGACGCGAAGCTCGACTACTCCACGTCGACCTCGTTCGGCCAGAAGGTCTTCCGCGAGCTCGGCGAGTCCGGCTGGGACCTCGCCTCGATCGCGTGCACGCAGCCGGGCGACGTCGAGATCGGCTTCTGGGACGGCAACCAGTTCCTGCTCGGGACGCCGGGCGGCGCCGCCGACACCGCCGCGTACGAGACGGACGACAACGCCGTCCGCGTCGACGTGCAGCCCGGCGAGTCGCTCGGCGAGTGCACCTTCCGCAACGACGCGCAGTCCTCCACGTTCAGGGTCGTCAAGGACGCTGTCCCCAACCACTCGCAGCCCTTCAGCTTCGTCGGCCCGAACGGCGGCTTCGAGCTCAACGACGGCGGCTCGCTCTTCGCCAGCACGACGAACTTCGGCCCGCGGGTCTACCGCGAGGTCGGCGAGGAGGACTGGACGCTCACAGACATCACCTGCACGCAGCCGGGCGACGCCCACATCGGCTTCTGGGACGGCAACGACTTCCTCCTCGGCCAGCCGGGCGGCGGCCCCGACACGGCGGCCTACCAGACGGGCGACAACGCCGTCCGAGTCGACATGCAGCCGGGCGCGAACCGCGGCCAGTGCACGTTCACGAACACGGCCGCGCCGGCGTCGCTGACGGTGGTCAAGGACGCGAACCCGAACCACGCGCAGGACTTCGGCTTCGCGCAGAGCGGGCTCTCCGGCGCGGCGGCGGGCTTCGACCTCGACGACGACGCCGACAACACGCTGTCCACCACGGAGACCTACGGCAACCGCACCGACTTCGGCAAGAAGGTCATCCGCGAGGTCGGCGCCGCGAACTGGTCGCTGTCGCAGATCGACTGCACGGGCACGGCGGCCGTCCGGATCGGCAAGGCCGACGCCGACGGGCAGAACTTCACGGTCGACGGCAGGACGGACGGCTGGGAGCAGGGCGACAACGCGGTCGAAGCCGACCTCCAGCCCGGCAAGAGCGCGAGCTGCACGTTCACCAACACGGCGGCGCCGGCTTCGCTGACCGTCGTCAAGGACGCCGCGCCGAACCACGCGCAGGACTTCGGCTTCGACCAGTCCGGCCTGACGAACGAGGCCGCGACGTTCGACCTCGACGACGACGCGAACAACACGCTGTCCAACACGAAGACCTACGCGAACCGCAAGGACTTCGGGACGAAGGTCATCAGCGAGGACGGCGGCGTCGCGAACTGGTCGCTGACCGGCATCGTCTGCACCGGCGACGCGGCGGTTCGCATCGGCACGCTCGACGCGAACGACGACTTCACGCTCGACGCCAAGACCGGCGACTTCGACGGCGGCGACACCGCCGTGGAGGTCGACCTCCAGCCCGGCAAGAGCGCGAGCTGCACGTTCACCAACACCGCCGCTCCGGCTTCGCTGTCGATCGTCAAGGACGCCGACCCCAACCACGCGCAGGACTTCGCGTTCGACCAGACCGGTCTCGCCAACGAGACTGCGACGTTCGACCTCGACGACGACGCGAACAACACGCTGTCGGACACGAAGACCTACTCGAACCGCAACGACTTCGGGACGAAGGTCATCAGCGAGGACGGCGGCCCGAAGGGCTGGACGCTTCAGAACATCGTGTGCGCCGGCAGCGCCGACGTCCGCATCGGCAAGCTCGACGCGAACGGCGCCTTCACGCTCGACGGCAAGGGCACCGGGTTCGAGGACGGCGACAACGCGGTCGAGGCCGAGCTCCAGCCCGGCAGGACGGCGAGCTGCACGTTCACCAACACGGGCCGGGGCACGCTGGTCGTCGAGAAGCAGACCGCTCCCGACGAGACCAGCGGCGCGACGTTCGGCTTCACCACGGCCGCTTCCGGCGGGGCGCCGAGCTTCTCGCTGGCCGACGACGGGACCGACAGCCGCACGCTGCCGCCGGGCGCCTACACGGTGACCGAGGGCACGAAGATCGGCTACCGGCTGACCGACGTCGACTGCGACGACACCGACTCGACGCAGACCGGCGACACGCAGGCGGTGCACGACCGCCGCGCCGCCTACGCGATCGAGGTCGGTGAGACGGTCACGTGCACGTTCACGAACCTGAAGATCAACGCGAGCACGATCGTCGTGAGGTCCGGCAACGAGTTCGCCTACCACGGCGACGACGTGACGTTCTCGTTCGACGTCACGAACCCCGGCAACAGCCCGCTCCACGACGCGGTCGTCACCGACGACCGGTGCACGAACGTCGCCGGGCCGGTGAAGCAGGTCGACACCGGCGACCCGAACGAGCTCGATCCGGGCGACAGGTGGATCTACAGCTGCACGATGCCCGTCCCGGCCCACACCGACGGCGAGCGGAATCCGTTCCGCAACGTCGTCACGGTCAACGCCAAGGACGAGCAGGACCAGCCGGTCTCGTCGACCGCCGACCACCTGACGCGGATCCTGCACCCGGCGATCGCGGTCGACAAGACCGGGCCCGCCGACGGAACGGCCGGCCTGCCCGTGACCTACCGGATCGCCGTGTCGAACCCCGGTGACGTCGGGTTCGCCTCCGACCGCGTGACCGTGCAGGACGAGCTCTGCGAGGCGCCGCCGATCCCGGTCGCTGACGGCAAGCTCCGCGGTGACGGGGCCGACGCGACGCCGGCGACGCTCGACCCGGGCGACACGTGGCTCTACAGCTGCACGGTCCAGACGGCGATCGGCCAGGAGCGCGTCGACAACGTCGTCGACGTCGGCGGCACCGACCCGAACGGTAGGACGGTCCAGGCCAGCGACACGGCGGGCACGCTCCTGCGCCAGCCCATCCAGCAGGTCGAGCCGCAGCGCGCGCAGCCCGGCGCCGCGCGACTCCAGGCCCCGGCCTCGTGCGTCACGAAGCCGTTCAAGGTCGTCATCCGCGGACGCCAGATCGACGCGGTGACGCTGTTCGTCCGCGGCAAGGCCGTCCGGACGCTCCGCGCCCGCCAGGCCGTGGTCCTGAGCGCGACCTCGAAGCGCGTGCTGGTCGACGGCAAGGTCCAGACGGTGCGGAGCGCCCAGAGCCAGCAGGTGTTCACGTTCCGCGTCGACCCGCGGCAGCTGCGGGCTGGGGCGGTACACCGCGTGAGCGCGAGGGTCACGTTCACCACCTCCAGCGGCACGAAGACGCGGCGGCTGAAGTTCGCGTTCCAGCGCTGCCAGGCCGCGCGCAAGCCGCGCTTCACCGGCTGAGCCGGCGAGAGGGCGAGCGGCGCCGCCTGGGGCGGCGGCGCCGCGCGCCCCGTGGGGGCGCGGCGCCGTGACGCCCCCGCCCCCGCCCCCGCCCCCTCCCCCGCCCCTCAAGTCTTCGCCGCCCGCGAGCGATACTGATCACGTGCGCCTTCGCCGCCTGATCTGCGCCGTCGCCGCCGGACTCGCCGTCGCGGCCGCCGCCGCGCCCTCCGCGGGCGCGTGGGAGCGGCCCGTGCGGCCGCTCGGGATCGAGGGGCCGCTCGGCGACGAGCGGCTCTCCGACGAGTGGCGCCTGACGCGGCTCGCGCATCCGATCAGCCGGTCGATCATTCGGGCGCGGCCCGACGGGACCGCGCCCGTGAGGGGCCGCCTGCGCTACCGCACGGAGGACGGGCCGCCCGAGGTGTACCTCGTCCTCTCGAGCCGCGTGCAGGAGGAGACGGAGCGGGTCTGGCTGAAGGTCCGCATCCCCGGCCGCCCGAATGGCCGCACGGGCTGGGTGCCGCGCGACGGGCTCGGGCCGATGTTCGCGGTGCCGACGAAGCTGCTCGTCGACCGCCGGCGCCTCGTCGCGACGCTCTTCCGCGACGGCAGGCCGATCTGGCGCTCGCGCATCGGCGTCGGCGCGCGGTCGACCCCGACCCCGGGCGGGCGCTACTGGATCCGCAGCCGGCTGCGGAACCTCGGCGGCAGCCCGATCTACGGGCCGTGGGCGTTCGGCACCGCCGCGTACTCGCGGCTGAGCGACTGGCCGGGCGGCGGCGTGATCGGCGTCCACGGCACGAACGAGCCGCGCCTCATCCCCGGACGGCCCTCCCACGGGTGCATCCGGGTCCCGAACCGCCGGATCCGAGTGCTCGCGCGCCTGATGCCGATCGGGACCCCGGTTCAGGTGAAGTAGGGCGAAGCCCGGTCAGCGCGACCGGCCGTTGACCACTTCGCAGCCGCGGAGGACGTCGCGGCGGTCGGTGGTCACGCGGTCGCGGCCGCGGCCGCAGCGCACGACGTCGCGGTCTGAGTCGCGGACGTTGATGCGGTCGGGGCCCCCGCCGCCGAAGACGCGGTCGCGGCCGGAGCCGGCGTCGATCAGGTCGCCGAAGCTCCCGCCGGAGAGGACGTCGTTGCCGCTGCCGCCGACGATGTCGTCGCGAGCGCTGCCGCCGCTGGCGCGGTCGTCGCCGGGACCGCCCTGGAGCGCGTCGCGCCCGCCGCGTCCGAGCAGGCGGTCGTCGCCGCGCATGCCCTGCGCGCGGTCGTTGCCGTTGCCGCCGTCGATCCGGTCGCGGCCGCCCTCGCCGCCGATCAGGTCGTCGCCGCCGCCGCCCGCGATGTCGTCGTCGCCGGCGTAGCGCCGCGGGCGCTCGCCGAACAGGACCTCCTCGAAGTCGAACCCGAGGTCGACGTCGCCGCCGAGGAAGTCGCGGCCGGGGCCGCCGCGGATGACGTCGGTGCCGGTGCCGCCGACCATGTAGTCGCTGCCCTGGTTGCCGATCAGGCGGTCGCGGCCGATGCCGCCCTCCATCGCGTCGTCGCCGACGCCCGCGGTGAGCCGGTCGTTGCCGGCGCCGCCCGAGATGCGGTCCGAGTCGACGCCGCCCGTCACGCGGTCGTTGCCGTCGCCGGCGTCGACCTCGTCGCGATCGCGCGCGCCGATCGGCGCCTGGAGGCGGACCGCGATCGGCAGCCGGTTCGGCCCGGCCACGATCACGTCGTTGCCGACGCCGCCGATGATCCGGTCGCCGCCCGCGTTGCCGGCGATGCGGTCGGCGCCGAGCTCGCCCCAGAACGCGTCGCCCAACACCCCCCCCTAGAGGACTTCGTCACCCTCGCCGCCTCTCAACCAGTCAAGGCCTTCGATCCCGGATACCTCGTCGGCGGCGTCAAAGCCGAGCAGCGAGTCGCCGACCGGGCCGCCCTCGATGCGGTCGGGACCGGGCGAGCCGAGGCCTCCCGGCGGCGGCGACGGCGGGGCGCCGAGCTCGACCGCGACGACGTCGCCCTCGCCGATCCGCGCGATGCGGCACGCGCCGGGGCGGCTGACGAGGAGCTCGCGCTGCCCGTCGGCATCGAGGTCGGTGCCCGCGGCGACCGTGCTGCCGGCGCGCTCGACCGACGTGCCGCGCAGCGTGAGCGCTCGGTCGCCCGGGTTGGCGAGCGCGAGGTCGGCGGGCTCACGCGTGCCGTAGACGACGTGCGCCGCGCCGGCGATCGCCTCGGACGAGGACTGGGGGATCCCGGGCGCGCCGAGGAGGAGGTCGGCGAGGCCGTCGCCGTCGACGTCGCCGCCGGGCGCGATCGAGAAGCCGGTGGCGTCGCCGCCGGCCACGCCGGCGATCCGGTAGCCCGCGCCGGCCGGCGCCTCCACGTCGTGGGTCGGGCGCCGCTCGCGCCTGCCCAGCACGACGAACGCGTCGCCGCGCACCGTCTCGTTCGCCGGCCCGAGCACGGGATGCACGGGCGCGCTCACCGCGACGTCGGCCAGCCCGTCCCCGTCGACGTCGCCGGGCCCCGTCACGGCGTAGCCGAGGAAGCCGGTCGAGCCGCCGTCGATGCGCGTGGCCTGCGGGCTCGGCCGGGAGAGGTCGACGGTGGTCGTCTCGCGCCGCCCGTACACGATGAACGCGACGCCGGAGACCGCGAGCATCCGCCGCGACTCCGGCTCGTCGACGAAGCCCGCGAACGGGGCGCCGAGCACGATGTCGCCGAGGCCGTCGCCGTCGACGTCGCCCGCCGACGCCGCGCTGACGGCGATCGCGCCGTCGTCGCCGCCGCCCTCGATCTTGAAGCCGCCCGCGCCCAGGTTGCGCAGGTCGCGGCGGCCGGACATCGCCGGCCCGCCGAACACGACCCACGCCTCCCCGACCTCGCTGCCCTCGAACTCGTCCTCGACGTCGCGGCCGCCCTCGGAGCTCCCCGCCACGAGCAGGTCGGCGGTGCCGTCGCCGTTGACGTCGCCGGCGCCGGCCCCGTGGCTCACCGGACCACCGGCGAACGTCGTCGTCCGCTGCTCGGGCCGGCGCAGGTTCACGTCGCGCGGGTCGCGCCTGCCGGCGATGACCGCGACGCCGTCCCCGTAGCCGTAGGAGGCCGCCATGTCCGCGAGGCCGTCGCCGGTGACGTCGCCGACGCCGACGATCGACCGCGCGTCCTCGCCCTGGACGCCGGCGATGCGGAAGCTCCGCAGCCCGGGCACGCGCTCGCCGCCGAGGACGATCCGCGCCTCGTCGTCGTCCTCGCGCCACACCGCCACGTCGACGTGGCCGTCCCCGTCGACGTCGCCGACCGTCGTCACGCCGTCGGCGTCCTCGATCCCGCGCAGGACGAACGTCCCGCGCGCGTCGAGCTCGGAGCGGCCGGACTCCCGCGCCGCCGCCGGCGCCGCGCCGGCGAGCACGGCGAGGGCGGCGGCGGCGGCGGTGGCGCGGGAGGCGGTCACGCCGTCAGTCCTGAGCCTGGCTTCCCGCCGCGATCTTGCGCAGGTCCAGCGCCTTGTCGAGGATCTCCTCGTCGACCCCGCGGTCGCGCGCCACCTCGCGCAGCGAACGTCCGGACTTCGCGGCGGCCGTGACGATCTCCGTGGCGCGGTCGTAGCCGATGTACGGGTTCAGCGCGGTCGCCACGGCCAGGGTGGACTCGGCGGAGCGCTCGCACCCCTCGAGGTTCGCCTCGAGCCCTTCGACGACCTTCTCCGCGAGCAGCTCGCTCGCGCTCGACAGCAGCTGGATCGACTGGAGGAGGTTGCGGGCGATGAGCGGGATGCGGACGTTGAGCTCGAAGTTGCCCTGCGACCCGGCGACGGTGATCGCGGTGTCGTTGCCCACGACCTGGCAGCCGACCTGGAGGACGACCTCGGGGATGACCGGGTTGACCTTCCCCGGCATGATCGACGAGCCCTTCTGGAGCTCGGGCAGCAGCAGCTCGCCGATGCCGGCCCGCGGGCCCGCGCCCATCCACGCGAGGTCGTTGGCGATCTTCGTCAGGGACACGGCGACGACCTTCAGCATGCCGCTCAGCTCGACCAGGGCGTCCCGGTTGCCCTGCGCCTCGAACGGGTCCTCGGGCGCGCGCACGTCGAGCCCCGTGGCCTCGCCCAGCAGCGCGCGGGCGCGCTCGGCGAAGTCGGGGTGCGTGTTCAGCCCGGTGCCGGTGGCCGTCCCGCCGAGCGGGATCTGGCCGACGTGGGGCAGCGCGGCCTCGACCCGCGCGCGGCCCAGGCGCACCTGCGCCGCGTAGCCGCCGAACTCCTGGCCGAGGGTGACCGGGACCGCGTCCATGAGGTGCGTGCGGCCGGACTTCACGACGTCGGCGAACGCCGTGGCCTTGTCGGCGAAGGAGCGCTCGAGCCGGTCGAGGGCGGGGAGCAGGCGGTTCGTCGCCTCGTCGAGCGCGGCCAGGTGCACGGCGCTCGGGAAGACGTCGTTCGACGACTGCCCCATGTTCACGTGGTCGTTGGGGTGGACGCCCTCGCCGGCGAGGTTGGCGATGACCTCGTTGGCGTTCATGTTCGACGAGGTGCCGGAGCCGGTCTGGAAGACGTCGATCGGGAACTGGTCGTCGTGCTCCCCCTCGGCCACCTGGTCGGCGGCGGCGGCGATCCGCTCGGCGAGGTCGCCGTCGAGGAGGCCCAGCTCGCCGTTGACGCGCGCCGCGGCGCCCTTGATCCGCCCGAGCCAGCGCACGACGGACACCGGCATCCGCTCCCCGGACACCGGGAAGTTCGCGATCGCCTTGTTCGTCTCGCCGCCCCAGAGCTGCTCAGCCGTCGCCATCTAGTCCTCCGCGTCGAACGTCGTACTCCTGGACCGTACCCCCCGAGGGCGGTCCTCAGGTCCGCGCCGTGCGTTGACACGCAAGTAACGCGCGCGGTCGCGCCGCCCGCCACACTGTCAGGCACATGGACGGACTGACTCGACGTCACCTCATGCAGCGCGCCGCGCTGGCCAGCGGCGCGCTCGCGCTCGGCCCCGCGTTCTGGCAGCGGGCGGTCGCGTCCGCCGCGACGCCCGGCGAAGGCCCCTACGGGCCGCTCGGGCCGCCCGACGCGAACGGGATCCGGCTGCCGGCCGGGTTCCGGGCCCGCGTGATCGCTCGCGGGAACGAGCTCGTCCCGGGGACCGCGTACCGCTTCCCCGTGCAGCCCGACGGCCAGGCGACCTACGCGACGCCCGACGGCGGCTGGATCCTGGTCACGAACTCGGAGTTCACGCCTCCCGACGGCGGGTCGTCGGCCATCCGCTTCGACGCGTCCGGCAAGATCGTGGACGCCTACCGCATCCTCGGCAACACGACGCTCAACTGCGCGGGCGGGCCGACGCCGTGGGGCACCTGGCTCTCGTGCGAGGAGACCGACAACGGCAGCGTGTGGGAGTGCGACCCGACCCGCGCGTCGCAGGGCGTGCGCAAGCCGGCGCTCGGCACGTTCAAGCACGAGGCGGTGGCCGTCGACTCCGCCGGGCAGCGGCTCTACCTCACCGAGGACAACGGCGACGGCAACCTCTACCGCTTCACCCCCCAGTCCTACCCGGCGCTCGACGCCGGCGTGCTCGAGGTCGCCGTGGTCGGGACGGGCGGCGCGGTGCGCTGGCTGCCCGTCCCGAACCCGAACCCGGGCCCCACGTCGACGCCGACGCGCAGGCAGGTTCCCGAGGCGACGAGGTTCGCGCGCGCGGAGGGGATCTGGTTCGACTCGGGGATGGTCTACGTCGCGACGACGGCAGACGACAAGATCCACGCCTACGACACGGTCTCCGAGCGCATCGAGGTCATCTACGACCGCGAGACGATCGCCGACCCGCAGCTCCAGATGCCCGACAACCTCTCCGTCTCGCCGTCGGGCGACCTGTACGTGGCCGAGAACCACGACGCCGAGGACGGCCACCTCGACGTGATGCTGCTGACCCCGGACCTCGTCATCTCCCCGTTCCTCGTCCTCGAGGGCCCTAAGCACATCTACGACGCTCCGGGCGTGGGGCCGAGCGAGCTGTGCGGACCGGTCTTCGACGCGTCGGGCATGCGGTTCTACGTGACCTCGCAGCGGGCGCGCACCGCGTTGCCGGGCTCCGATCCCGGCCCCGGTGAGGTCTACGAGATCACGGGCCCGTTCCGGACGCAGCGGCCGACCAGCGGCCCGCTGTCGCCCGGCAACCCGCGCGAGGCGGGGCAGTCGATCGGCTCGGGCCAGGGGCGCTCGCCCGGCGCCGGGCTCGTCGGCGCGGCGCTCGGGATCGAGGTGCCGCGGCGGATCGGCTGGAACCAGATGCGGCGCGGGGGCCTGCCGGTCGCGCTGACGCTCGACAAGCCGGCGTCCGTGGCGATCACGGTCGGCGCTCGGTTCTCACCGGCCGAGCGCTCGCGCGCGCAGCGCCGCCGCCGCCGCCTCGACCTCGCGACGCGGCGGTTCGAGGGCGACGGACCGCGCATCGTCCGCGTCCGGTTCGGCAGCCGGGCGTACGGGCTCCTGCGCGGGCGCCGGAGCGCGCTGCGGCTGTCGGTGCGGGTCCAGGTCGGCGAGGCGTCGGTGGTGCGCGAGACGATCCTCGGGCGCCCGCCGCGGCGGCGCCGCCGCGCCCGCCGGAGCCGCTAGCAGAACGCCTTCAGCTCGCGCGCGACCCCGACGGGGTCGTCGTAGGCGAGGAGGAAGCCGGTGCCCGACAGGACGCGCAGCTGCGCGTGCGGGAACAGGTCGAGCGCCTCCTCGGCGGCGTCGAGCGGGTGCTGCGCGTCGGCGTCGGCCCACAGCAGGAGGACGGGGGCGTCGATCGTCGGGTAGGCGTCGAGCAGCTCGAGCTGGGCCGCGCGCGGCCAGCGCCGGGCGAGCCGCGACCACGACCGCACGAGGTTCGGGTTGCCGGCGACGTCGGCGTAGGCGTGGCGGACGAGGTCGCGGGCGGCGGGGCTGCCCGAGGCGGAGAGGGCGGGCCCGAGCGCCGGCCGCACGAGATGGCGCGTCGTTCGCGCCGCGACACGGTCGAGGCCGGGCACGCCGCCGAGCCGCGCCGCCACCCGCCAGCGGCGCTCGAGCGGGCTGGGCGGCGTCGCGCGGTGCAGGCGGTTGGGCATGAGCACGAGGCGCCCGGGCGCGAGCTGGCCGGTGGCGGTCGCGTGGAGCAGGATCTCCGCGCCCGCCCCGTGACCGCCGACGAGCGGCCGCGGCCCGCAGACGTCGCGGCAGAACGCGGCCATGACCTCGACGAGCCAGTCGCGCGTGTAGGGGTGGCGCGGGCGGTCCTCGGAGTCGCCGTGCAGCGGCAGGTCGGGCAGCACGACGCGGAAGCGATCGGTCAGGTGCTCGACCACCGGGGCGAGCTCGCGGTGCGAGAGCAGCAGCGAGTGCAGCAGCGCGAGCGGCGGCCCGGTCCCGGCCTCGCGGTAGGCGACCCGCGCGCCGTCGGGTGCGTGGAAGAGGCGGAGCCTCACCCCGTGCGCTCCCCGGCCCGCATCCCGTCGGCGAGGGCCCGCTCGGCGGCGGGCACCATCGTCACCGACGCGCTGCGCTCGAGCCGGTACACCAGCTCGGCCTGGAGCGAGCTGTCGCCCGGCGCGCCGCGGCGGGCGGCGCCGATCAGGTAGCCGAGCTCCAGCGCGGCGCGCGGCGTCGTGCGCGCGCGGTCCTCGAGGTCCTCGGCGGCGCCGGTCAGCGCGAGGCCGATGTTCTGGAGGTCGGCCTCCGACCGCGCGTTGCGCACGCAGTCGCTGATCGAGGTGCCGTCGACGAGCCGGACCGCGTCGGGCGCGGTGCGCAGCGCCGTGGCGACGTCGCCGCCGCCGACCGAGCACTCGGGCGACGGCGCCGCGCCGTCGGACCGTGAGCAGCCGGCGACCGCGAGCGCCGCGGTGATCAGTGCGGCGGTCAGGCGGGAGGCCATCCGGGGATCGTAGAGTCGGCGCGGTGCTGCGCTCGGAGTACGACCGCGAGATCATGCTCCTCGCGCTGCCGGCGCTCGGCGCGCTGGCCGCGGAGCCGCTGCCCGCGCTCGCCGACACGGCGATCATCGGCCACCTCGGGACGACGGAGCTCGCGGCGCTCGCGCTCGTCGTCGCGCTGCTCACCGCGCTCTTCTCGCTGTGCATCTTCCTGACCTACGGGACGACGGCCCGCGTCGCGCGACTCCACGGCGCGGGCGACGAGGAGAGCGCCGGCGCGCTCGCCGCGCAGGCGGTCTGGCTCGGCCTGGGGATCGGCGTCGTGCTCGGCGGCGCGCTGGCGATCTTCGCGCCGCAGGCGATCGCCCTGCTCGGCGGCGACGGGCGCATCGGCGAGCTCGCGGCGCGGTACCTGCGCATCGCCACGCTCGGCGTCCCCGCCTTCATGCTGATCCTCGCCGGGCAGGGCTTCCTGCGCGGCATCGGCGACCTGCGGACGCCGCTGATCGTCCTCGGCGTCGGGAACGTCGCCAACGTCGTGCTGAACGTCGCGCTCGTCTACGGCGCCGGCCTCGGCCTCGACGGCAGCGCGATCGGCACCGCGATCGCCCAGGCGGGCATGGGCGCGGCGCTCGTCGTGCTCCTCCTGCGCCGCCCCGCCGCGACGCGCCGGCCGCGGTGGTCGCTGATGGCGCCGCTCGTGCGCACGGGCGGCGACCTCGTCGTGCGCACCGGCGCGCTGCTGGGCTCGTTCCTCGTCGCCAGCGCCGTGCTCGCGCGCGTCGGCGAGGCCTCGCTCGGCGCGCACCAGGTGGCGTTCCAGCTCTTCGTGTTCCTCGCCCTCGTGCTCGACGCGATCGCCATCGCCGGGCAGGTGCTGGTCGGGCGGATGCTCGGCGCCGGCGACGCGCCGCGCGCCTACGCCGCCGCGCACCGGATGATCGTCCTGAGCGTCGCCGCCGGCGCCGTGCTCGGGCTCGTCCTGCTCGCGCTGAGCGACGTCATCCCGCGCGCGTTCACCGACGACGAGGCGGTGATCGAGCGCGCGCAGGCGGTGTGGCCGCTGTTCGCCTTCATGCAGCCGTTCGCCGGCGCCGTGTTCGCGCTCGACGGGATCCTCATCGGCGCCGGCGACACGCGCTACCTCGCGGTGTCGATGGTGGTCGCCGGGTTCGGGTTCTACGTGCCGATCGCGCTGCTCGCGCTGCACTACGACTGGGGCATCACGGGCGTGTGGTGCGGGCTGCTCGCGCTCATGGCCGTCCGCCTGCTCACGCTCGGCTTCCGCTTCAGGGGGCGTCGCTGGGCGGTCGTGGGGGCGGACTGGGCAGCCCGTGCCTGATCAGCGCGCGCTCGATCTCCGAGCTCACGGTCTCCACCACGGCGACACGCGCGAACTTCTTGCTGTCGCCCGCGATCACGTGCCACGCCCCGTCGTCGTGGTGCGTGCGGTCGAGCATCTCGTCGACCGCGCCCTCGTACTCGCGCCGCTTGCCCCGGTTGCGCCAGTCCTCGTCGGTGAGCTTCCATGACTTCAGCGGGTCGTCGCGGCGGCGCTCGAAACGCTTGAGCTGCTCGTCGTCCGAGATGTGCATCCAGAACTTGACGAGCATCATCCCCTCGGCGGCGAGCGTCTTCTCGAAGTCGACGATCTCGTCGTAGGCGCGCCGCCAGTGCTTCTCGGGCGTGAAGCCCTCGACGCGCTCGACCAGCACGCGGCCGTACCAGCTGCGGTCGAGCACGGCCATCCCGCCCCAGCCCGGCAGCGCCGGCCAGAACCGCCAGAGGAAGTGGTGGCGCTTCTCGTCGGGCGTGGGAGCCGCGTAGCTGCGCACGCGGACGTGCCGGACGTCCACCTCCGACAGCAGGCGCTTGATCGCGCCGCCCTTGCCCGACGCGTCCCAGCCCTCGAAGACGCAGCAGATCGGCGGCCCCAGCTCGCCGTCGTTGGTCAGGCCCGCGCAGTGCAGCCGGAGCTGGAGCAGGCGCTCTTGCGCGGCTTCGAGCCGCCCGGCGTACTCCCCCTTGGGGAGCTTCTGAGAGGGATCGACGGCTTCGAGGCGGCTCACCTCGACAACACTACGCAAGCCAAACCTGCGCAAAAGCGTCGGTTCGGATGAAGAACGTCAGCTAGCTGCCGAACATGGGGCCATGAGCCGCGACCGCACCTCCTCGCGCCTCGGACTCTCGACGTCCGAGGCCGCGCGCCATCTCGGCGTGTCCCTCTCGACCGTGCGCCGGTGGTCCGACGCCGGGCACCTGCGGGGCTACCGCACGCCCGGCGGCCAGCGCCGCTTCACGATCGAGCAGCTCGACGAGTTCCTCCTCTCGCTCGAACAGGACCCGTCGCGCCGGAGCGCTTAGCTCCTGCAAGCTGCACAGAGCCCGTCGTCCTGCACGACCGCTTGCGCGGGTTGCACAAACCTCGCCAACGCTCGATACCTCATGGCGTGAGCGCGATCCGCACGAACGCCGCCGCCGCGATGCTCGGCGTCAGCCCCAACACCCTGCGCAGCTGGGAGCGGCGGTTCGGCTTCCCCTCCCCGCGCCGCAGCGCGGGCGGCCACCGGCAGTTCGACCTCGCGGAGATCGAGGCGCTGCGCCAGGCGCTCGAGGAAACCCACAACGTGTCGTCGGCGGTGTCGGTCGCGCGCGAGCGCGGGTCGGGCCCGTCGTCGCCGCTGCGCCTGCGCTCGCTGCTCCAGCGCTTCGACGCGGACGCCGCCGACCGGCTGCTCGAGGAGTCGCTGGCGGTCCGCTCGATGGAGCGCACGGTCGAGGAGATCCTGCTGCCCGCGGTCGGCGCGCTCGGCGAGGGCCGCGACCGGACGTCGCCCGAGTACGGGTTCGGCTGGCAGTGGGCGACCGGCTGGCTCGCCGCGCAGACGCGCGCCGCGCCGCCCGCGCACCGCCCCGAGGGCGTGCTCGTGTTCGACGCGACGCGCGCGCTCGACCACGACGCGCTGCACGCCCAGGCGCTCGAGCTCGTGCTCCGCCGCGCCGGCCTGCGCGCGCTGACGCTGCCCGTCGACCTCGACCCGCTGCGGATCGGCCGCGCGCTCGTCGCGCTGACGCCGAGCGCCGTGGTGCTCGTCGGCGACCACGCCTCGCTCGACACGTTCGGGCGGCTGGTCTACGCGGCGCGACGCTCGAGCGAGGGCGTCAGCGTCTACGACTTCAGGGGTGCGCTGCCGGAAACCGGCGCCACGACCGTCCCGCGGCTCGGCGAGCGGCCGATGGCGGCGCGGGAGAAGTTGCTCGCCGACTTCGACGCCGCCGCGCGCGGCGAGGGGCGCAGCGACCCGAAGGCGTCGCAGGCCCTCTAGAACGTCCGATCGCGCCGGTACTTTTCCGGTCCATGCTCGTGCCGGGGGACCCGCTGGCCCACCGCGCGCTGGACTCCCTCCTGCGCGCCGAGTCGAGCGTCCGCCGGCGGCTGAGCGCCGACCTCGAGCGCGAGGGGCTCTCGGCGTCCGGGTTCTCGGTGCTCGTCGTCCTCGCGACGGCGGGCGGGGAGCTCGAGCTGCGCGCCGTCCGCCACCGGCTGCGGACCTCCAAGGCCAACGCGACCGAGGTCGTCACGACGCTCGCCGCGCGCGGCTACGTCCGGCGCACCCGGCTCGCGCACGACCGCCGCGCGGCGTCGGTCGCGCTGACCGATCTCGGGCGCGAGGTCGTCGACCGCCTCTTCCCCGAGCACACCGAGCGGGTCGCCGCGGCGTTCAGCGCGCTCGACGAGCACGAGAAGCGCTCGTTCACCGAGCTGTGCCGGAAGCTTGCCGCTTAGACGACGGCGTCCTGCTTCGCCAGCAGCCGCAGCGCGTCCGGGCTGAGCTCGAGCACGACCTCCGCCTGCACGCGCGGGGGCGGCGCCTGGAGCGACACGTTGCCGTGCGCGTCCTCGACGGCCTTGCGCATGCCGGACAGCTCGACCTCGACGAGGCGGGGTTGCAGGGCGCTGACCGCACCGATCATGCGGTTCCCTTCGACCGCTCGCCGCAGAACTTGAGCGGCGACCTGCTCATACAATCGGCCGTCCATGGCGCACCGCCCCGTCGACCCGAACCAGTCGTTCCCCGACCTCGAGCAGGAGGTCCTCCAGCGCTGGCGCGAGCGCGACGTCTTCCGCGAGTCGCTCCGCCGGCGCCAGGGGGCCGAGCCGTGGGTGTTCTACGAGGGGCCGCCGACCGCGAACGGCAGGCCCGGGGCGCACCACGTCCTCGCGCGCGTCTTCAAGGACATCTACCCGCGCTTCAAGACCATGCGCGGCCACTACGTGGAGCGCAAGGCGGGGTGGGACACCCACGGCCTGCCGGTCGAGATCGCCGTGCAGAAGAAGCTCGGCATCGAGAACAAGAAGGAGATCGAGGAGTACGGCATCGCCGAGTTCAACCGGCAGTGCCGCGAGTCCGTGTTCGAGTACCTGGAGGAATGGGACGCGCTGACCGAGCGGATCGGCTTCTGGATCGACCTCGGCGACGCGTACCGGACGCTCGACGCCACGTACATCGAGTCGGTGTGGTGGGCGCTGCGCCAGATCTACGACAAGGGCCTGCTCTACGAGGGCCACAAGGTCGTGCCGTACTGCCCGGGCTGCGGCACCGCGCTCTCGTCGCACGAGGTCGCGCTCGCCTACCGGACGGTCAAGGACCCGTCGGTCTACGTCCGCTTTCCCGTGGTCGAGGACGGCGGCCCGCTCCAGCGCGGCGACGAGCTGCTCGTGTGGACGACCACGCCGTGGACGCTGGTTTCCAACGCGGCGGTCGCCGTCGACCCCGAGCTCACGTACGTGCGCGCGAAGACCGGGCCGCTGGAGGCGCCGGTCGTGCTCGCCGAGGCGCTGGTCGAGCGCGTGCTGGGCTGCGACGACGTCAAGGTGCTCGAGCGCTTCCCGGGCGCGGCGATCGACGGCGTGCGCTACGAGCCCCCGTTCTCCTACATCCCCGGGCGCGAGTACGGCGAGCGCGGCCACAGCGTCCTGCTCGGCGACTTCGTCACCGCCGACGACGGCACCGGGCTCGTCCACACCGCGATCGCGTTCGGCGAGGACGACTTCCAGCTCGGCTGGCGGTACGGGCTGAACGTCGTCAACCCCGTCCGGCTCGACGGCACCTACGACGAGCGGATCGGCAAGTACGCCGGCCGGTTCGTCAAGGACGCCGACGCCGACCTCGTCGAGGACCTGCGCGCGCGCGGCAAGCTGCTGAAGAGCGAGGAGTACGAGCACGCGTATCCGTTCTGCTGGCGCTCGGGCGACCCGCTCCTGTACTACGCGAAGCCGGCCTGGTACATCAAGACCTCCCAGCTGCGCGACCGGCTGCTCGCCGCCAACGACTCGGTCAACTGGCACCCCGAGCACATCAAGGCCGGGCGGATGGGCAACTGGCTCGAGAACAACGTCGACTGGGCGCTGTCACGCGAGCGCTACTGGGGCACGCCGCTGCCGGTGTGGCGCTGCGAGGAGGGCCACCTGCACTGCGTCGGCTCGTTCGACGAGCTCGAGGAGCTGAGCGGCGTCCGGCTCGAGGACCCGCACCGCCCGTACGTCGACGAGGTCGGCTTCCCGTGCCCGTCGTGCTCGGGGCGGATGCAGCGCGTGCCCGAGGTCATCGACGTCTGGTTCGACTCGGGTGCGATGCCGTTCGCCCAGCACCACGCACCGTTCGAGAACGCGGAGCGCTTCGGGGCGCGGTTCCCGGCCGACTTCATCTGCGAGGCGCTCGACCAGACGCGCGGGTGGTTCTACTCGCTGCTGGCGATCTCGACGCTGCTGTTCGACCGCTCCTCGTACGAGAACGTCGTCTGCCTCGGGCTGATCCTCGACAAGGACGCCCGCAAGATGTCCAAGTCGGTGGGGAACGTCGTCGACCCGTGGACCGTGATCGACGAGTACGGCGCCGACGCGTTCCGCTGGTACTTCTTCACCGCCAAGCAGCCGTGGGACGGCTACCAGTTCGACACCGAGCGCGTCGGCGACGGCGTGCGGTTCTTCCTCAAGCAGCTGTGGAGCACGTACTCGTTCTACGTCCTGTACGCGAACGCCAACGCGATCGAGGAGCCGCCGGCCGAGCCGGGGACCGAGCTCGAGGCGTGGATCCTGTCGCGCCTCGGCGACGCGACGGAGACGGTGACGCGCGGACTCGACGAGTACGACACGACGACGGCGGGGCGCGCGATCGCCGCGTTCGTCGGGGACCTGTCGAACTGGTACGTCCGCCGGTCGCGGCGCCGGTTCTGGGACGGCGACCCGGCCGCCTTCGGCACGCTGCGCGAGTGCCTGCTCACGGTCGCGAAGCTGCTCGCGCCGTTCGCGCCCTTCGTCGCGGACGAGCTGTACGACAACCTCGACGGGTCCGAGCCCAGCGTGCACCTCTGCGACTGGCCGGCGCCGCGCCCGCGCGACCTCGACCTCGAGCGGGACATGGCGGTGGCGCGCGAGACCGTCCGGCTGGGGCTGTCGGCGCGCACCGCGGCCAAGGTCAAGGTGCGCCAGCCGCTGCGCGAGGCGGTCGTCGTTGCCGCAGGGCGGGAGCGCGACGCGATCGAGGCGCTCGCGGACGTCGTGCGCGAGGAGCTGAACGTCAAGGAGCTGCGCTTCGTCGAGCGCGCCGACGAGCTCGGCTCGTACGAGATCAAGCCGAACTACCGCACGCTCGGCCCGCGGTTCGGCAAGCACATGCCCGCGGTGGCCGAGGCGGTGGGGTCGCTCGACCCGGCGATCGTCGCCGACGCGCTGCGCGAGGGGCGCCACATCGGCGTGTCGGTCGGCGGCACCGACCACGAGGTCGGGCCGGACGACCTCCATCTCCGCCTGGAGCCGCTCGAGGGCTACCAGCTCGAGCGCGAGGCGTCGCACGCCGTAGCTCTCGATCTCTCCCTCGACGACGACCTGCGCCGGGAGGGACTGGCGCGCGAGGTGGTCCACGCCGTGCAGAACGCGCGCAAGGCGGCGGGGCTCGCGGTCGAGGACCGGATCGCGCTGACGCTCGGCGGCGACGGCGAGCTGCTCGACGCGGCCCGCACGCACGAGGCGTACGTCAGCGGCGAGACGCTCGCAGTCGAGGTGGCCTACGACGGCGACGGCAAGGGCGAGCCGGCGACGATCGAGGGCCTCGAGCTGCGGATCGCGCTGACGCGGGCCTAGTGGCGGCGCGCCGCGGCCCCGGGGGGGCGAATCCTCCGCGCCGGCGGCCTCGTGTCGCCATGGACACCGACGACCTCCGCACGATCCTCGAGACGATCCCCGCCGGGCGCTGGGCGAGCTACGCCGACGTCGTGGCCGCGGTGGGCGCCGCGCCGGCCGCTGCGCGGCGCATCAACCAGGCCCTCGTCAAGCACGCGCTGCCGAACGCCCACCGGGTGCTGAAGGGCGACGGCAGCATCGCCCCGACCGCGCTCGGCGACCCGGCCGCGGTGCGTGCGCGGCTCGAGGCCGACGGCGTGACGTTCGACGACCGCGACCGCGCGCCGCAGGAGGCGCGCTTTGAGCCGGAGGTCCTGCGGGCGGCGGAGGCGGCGTAGCGGGGGGCCGCTACGCCAGGACCGGCGTGAGCTCGGCCTCGAGCTTCTTCTTCGGGTACGCGCCGATGATCGTCTTGGCCGGCTGGCCGTTCTTGAAGAGGATCATCGTCGGGATCGAGAGGACGCCGAACTGCGCGGCCGTCTGCTGGTTCTCGTCGACGTTGAGCTTGACGACGCGCAGGTCGTCGCGCTCCTGAGCGATCTCCTCGAGCACGGGCGCGACGACGCGGCACGGCCCGCACCAGGGCGCCCAGAAGTCGACGAGGGTCGGCTTGTCGGACTCGATGACCTCGGCCTGGAAGTTGGTGTCGGTGACGTTCGTGAGGTCGCTCATGACCATCACTATAGGAAGTGAAGCGGCTGGGTCGCCGGGTTGCGCGCTCGTCGGTCGCGGCGCCCCGCGCGGCTCCGGTCGTCGCGTGGCTTCGCCCTGACCTGCTCGACGAGGGAAGCGGGCCGTTCCTGCGCTCGTCGCCGCTCGGCTCGCTCCGCGCGGGCTTTCTCGGGTGACTCGCCGTCAGCGTCGAGTTCAGCGTCCATAGGGCGACGAACTCGACACTGAACGCGGATCAGCGCGCGAGCGTCGGTTGCGGGGTGCGCGCCTAGAGGAACCGCGGCGTCAGGAAGACCTCGACGACGGCCGAAACCGAGAGCACGGCGAAGGCCAGCGCGCTGGTCACGATCGTCGCGGCCATGAGCTGCTCCCACGCCCCGGCGCGGGCGGCCACGAGCCAGGCCGCGAGCGGCAGGAAGAGGGCGCACAGCTCCGGCACGGCGTGCAGCGACATGATCGCGAGCAGCTCGGCCGGCGCCATGTCGAGCTGCCACGACAGCGTCGACAGCCCCTCGCCGAGGACGAGCGCCTGGGTGCCCAGCGAGAAGAGCGTCGCCGCGGTGACGAAGGCGATCGCCGCCGGCCCGGCGACGTCGTGGACCTTGCGCCAGCGGCCGGAGTACGACTCGGCCTCGAGCGGCAGCGACGACTTCGCGATGAAGCCGGCGAGGCAGGCGAGCGAGTGCAGCGCGAGGACGAGCGAGTTGCGGAAGAGCACCCCGCCGACGTCGCTCCACGCCGCGGCGACGTTGACGCCGGGCAGCAGCATCGGCGTCGCGTCCGGCGTCGAGCGCCAGGCGACGGCGAGCACCGCGGCGAGCAGCCCCGCGGTGACGAGCAGCGACAGCCCGACCCACCGTGCCAGCACGGCCCACGGCTCGGCGTTCCACGCGCGCAGCGTCGCGCGGGTGTCCGCCCAGCCCTGGACGACGGCGAGGTCGTGTCCGTTCACTATCCGGCAGTCGGCGCCTCGGCCCGCTCCGCCGCCGCCGGCTGGACGGATTGCCGAAGGGCGCGGCGCCGCAGCTGCGGCAGCAGGACGAACGCCTCGCCCGCGATCCTCAACGACATCTTCGAGCGCCCGAACTCGCGCTCGCGGAACACGATCGGGACCTCGACGACGCTGAAGCCGGCGCGGACCGCGCGCAGCGTCAGCTCGACCTGGAACGCATAGCCCTTCGAGCGCACCGTCGGCAGGTCGATCGCCTCGAGCACCTCGCGGCGGAAGCACTTGAACCCGCCGGTGAGGTCGCGGACCCGCAGCGAGAGCACCCGCTGCGCGTAGAAGCACCCGCCGCGCGAGACGAGCCGCCGCGTCAGCCCCCAGTCCGACACGCCGCCGCCCGGCACGTACCGCGACCCGAGCGCCAGGTCGGCGCCGCCGGCCACCGCCGCGATCAGGCGCTCGACGTCATTCGGGTCGTGCGAGAAGTCGGCGTCCATCTCGAGCACGAGCCCCGCGCCGCCCCGCAGCGCGTGGTCGAAGCCGGCCAGGTACGCCGGGCCCAGGCCCTGCGGAGCCGGGCGGTGCAGGACCTCGACCTCCTCGATCGCCGCCGCCAGCCGGTCGGCGATTGCCCCGGTGCCGTCAGGCGAGCCGTCGTCGACGATCAGCACCCGGTGCCCCTCGCACCGCGACCGCTCGAGCACCGGCAGCACGGCGCGGACGATCCGCTCGACGTTGGCGGCCTCGTCGTAGGTCGGCAGGATCAGCCAGGCGGGCCCCATGGGGGCGACGTACCCTAGCTCGACGTTGCCCGACTTCACGAACGCCGCGATAGCGCAGTACTTCGACGAGCTGGGCGATCTGTACGAGCTCGACGGCGCGGTCGTCCACCGCGTGATGGCCTACCGCAACGCGGCCAAGGCGGTGCGCGACGCGCCGGTGTCGGTCGCGGCGCTGGCGAAGGAGGGGCGCGTGACGACGCTGCCCGGGATCGGCAAGACGCTCGAGGAGAAGATCGTCACGCTGCTCGACACCGGCGGCATCCCGTCGCTCGACCGGCTGCGCGCGAAGTTCCCGCCCGGGCTGCTCGACATGACCCGCCTCCCCGGCCTCGGGCCGAAGCGGGCGCGCAAGCTCTTCGACGACCTCCGGATCGACAGCCTCGACGCGCTGCGCGAGGCCGCCGAGAGCGAGCGCCTGCGCGGCGTGCGCGGGTTCGGCCCGAAGTTCGAGCAGGCGGTCCTCGAGGCGTTCGCGGCGGGGGTGGCGGAGCGCCCGGCGCCGCGCGTGCTGCTGCCGCGCGCGCTCGGCATCGGCGAGCAGATCACCAGCGCGCTGCGCTCGCTGCCCGGCGTCGACCGCGTCGAGCTGGCCGGCTCGGCGCGGCGGCTCGCCGACAGCGTCAAGGACCTCGACGTCATCGCCACCGCCTCGGACCCGAAGGCGCTCACCGGAGCGTTCGCGCGGCTCGACGTCATCGAGTCGGCGGGCTCAGCCGGCGAGAACGCGGTCCGCGGGCGGACGCACAGCGGCCTCGCCGTCGACGTCCGCGTCGTCGAGCCCGACCTCTTCGGCAACCTGCTCCAGCACTTCACGGGCTCGAAGGACCACAACATGCAGCTCCGCGAGGCGATGGTCCGCCGCGGCCTGCACGTCTCCGAGTACGGGATCCTCGACGACGCCACCGGCGAGACGACGCGCTGCGCACGCGAGGAGGAGGTCTACGAGCGCCTCGGCCTCGCGTGGATCCCGCCCGAGCTGCGCGAGGGCCGCGGCGAGCTCGAGGCCGCCGCCGCGGGGACGCTGCCGCGGCTCATCGAGGTCTCAGACCTCAAGGGCGAGCTGCACAGCCACACCGTCCTCTCCGACGGGCGCCAGACCGCCGAGGAGATGGCGCTCGCCGCCCGCGAGCGCGGCCTCGAGTACATCGCCCACACCGACCACTCCGCCACGCACGGCTTCGGCAACCACGTCGACCCCGACACGCTGAAGGCCCAGATCGAGCACGTTCGCGAGCTCAACGAGCGGATCGAGGGCATCGAGCTGCTGATCGGGACCGAGACGAACATCCTCCCCGACGGCTCGCCGGACTACGACGACGAGCTGCTCGCCGAGCTCGACTGGGTCGTCGGGTCGGTGCACACGAGCTTCGGCATGGCCGAGCACGAGATGACCAAGCGCCTCGTCGCCGCCTGCGAGCACCCGTGGATCGACGCGATCGGCCACCCGACGGGGCGCAAGATCGAACGCCGCAAGCCCTACGCCGTGGACATGAACCGCGTCATCGAGGCGGCGGCCCGCACGCACACGATGCTCGAGATCAACGCCGCGCCCGACCGCCGCGACCTCAACGACGTGCACGCGCGCAACGCGCGCGACGCCGGCGTCAAGATCCTCATCGACTCCGATGCCCACGGCGTCCGCGAGCTCGCGCTCGCGCGCTGGGGCGTCGCCACCGCGCGCCGCGCGTGGCTGACGCCCGACGACGTCGCCAACACGCGCCCGTGGCCCGAGTTCGCCGCGATGCGCAAGCGAGCGCGCGCGTAGTGGAGCGCTTCAGGACGATCATCGAGCCGTTCAGGATCCACTCCGTCGAGCCGATCCGGATGACGACGCGCGAGGAGCGCGGCCGCCACCTCGAGGAGGCGGGCTCCAACCTCTTCCGCCTGCACGCCGACCACGTCGCGATCGACCTGCTCACCGACTCCGGGACGGGCGCGATGTCGGCCGAGCAGTGGGCGGGGGTGCAGCGCGGCGACGAGAGCTACGCCGGCTCACCGTCGTTCTACCGCTTCGAGGCGGCGGTCAAGGAGCTGTTCCCGTTCCGCCACGTCATCCCCACCCACCAGGGCCGGGCGGCGGAGCGCATCCTCTTCAGCCAGCTCGGCGGCGAAGGGAAGACGGTCCCCAACAACAGCCACTTCGACACGACGCGCGCGAACGTCGAGTTCACGGGCGCCGCGGCCGTCGACCTGCTGATCGCCGACGGGCTCGACCCGTCGAGCGAGCACCCGTTCAAGGGGAACATGGACCTCGACCGGCTCGAGCAGGTGCTCGAAACCGACGACGTCCCGGTCGTCTTCGTCACCGTCACGAACAACTCGGGCGGCGGGCAGCCGGTCTCGCTCGAGAACCTGCGCGGCGTCCGCGCGCTGTGCGACCGCTTCGGCGTCCCGCTCTTCCTCGACGCGTGCCGGTTCGCCGAGAACGCGTGGTTCGTCAAGCAGCGCGAGCCGGGGCAGGGCGAGCGGGCGATCCCGGACATCGTGCGCGAGATGGCGTCGTACGCCGACGGCATGACGATGTCGGCGAAGAAGGACCCGCTCGGCAACATCGGCGGCTGGCTCGCGCTCGACGACGACGCGCTGGCCGAGCGCTGCCGGACGATGCTGATCCTCACCGAAGGGTTCCCGACGTACGGCGGGCTCGCGGGGCGCGACCTCGAGGCGATCGCCCAGGGGCTCAGGGAGGTCGTCGACGAGGACTACCTGCGCTACCGGATCAAGTCGACCGCCTACCTCGGCGACGCGTTGCACGCCGCGGGCGTGCCGGTGGTCCGGCCGATCGGCGGTCACGCGGTGTTCCTCGACGCGCGCGCTCTGCTGCCCCACGTGCCGCCGCTCGAGTACCCGGGGCAGGCGCTGGCCGTCGCGCTCTACCGCGAGGGCGCGATCCGCAGCTGCGAGATCGGGACCGTCATGTTCGGGCGCCGCGCCGACGGCACGGAGGAGCCGGCGCCGATGGACCTCGTCCGCCTGGCCATCCCGCGCCGGACGTACACGCAGTCACACGTCGACTACGTCATCGAGGTCGTCGCGTGGGTCGCCGAGCACGCCGGCGAGCTGGGCGGGATGCGGATCGTCGACGAGCCGCCTCAGCTGCGCCACTTCACCGCGTCGTTCGCGCCGCTGTGAGCCTCTCCGTCCAGGTCGGGCTCCTGCTCGCGTTCGCGTGCGCGTTCACGTCGATCCTCGGCTTCCTCTACAAGCACCGCGGCTCGGTCGAGGCCCCGGCCGTCGAGTTCAGCCGGCCGGTCTCCAGCTCGCTCGCGCTGTTCCGCTCGCCCTGGTACACGCTCGGCATCGTCGTGGCGACCGGCTCGTGGGGCCTGCACGTCGCCGCGCTCGCGCTCGCGCCGATCTCGCTGGTGCAGACGACGATCGCCGGCGGGCTCGTGCTGCTCACGGTGATCGCCGACCGCCTCTTCGCGCAGGAGGTCACCCGGCGGGAGTGGGTCGGCGTCGCGCTCACCGCGGCCGGGCTCGCGTTCCTCGCCGCGACGATGGGCTCGACCGGCAAGGAGGCGCACTCCGACTACGACCCGGCGACGCTCGCGCTCTACGGCGGCCTCGCGACGGCCGCCGGCGGCGCACTGGCGATCGTGGCGGCGCGCGGGCACCGCCGCGCCGGCTCCATGCTCGCGGTCTCGGCCGGCCTGTTGTGGGGCGCGTCGGACGTGACGATCAAGGCGCTGTCGAGCGTCCTCGACGACCGCGGGGTCGGCGTGCTGCTGCATCCGCTGGCCGCGGTCATCGCCGCGCTGTCGCTCCTCGGCCTTCTCGTCTCGGCGCGCTCGCTCCAGCTCGGCGGGGCGGTCGCGGTGATCGCCGTCACGAGCGCGGCGGCGAACATCATCACGATCGCCTCCGGCCCGATCGTCTTCGGCGAGCCGATGCCGGAGGACGCGCTCGGCGTCGCCGTCCGCGTGCTCGCGTTCGCCCTGGTCATCGGAGCCGCGGCGCTGACCCCGCCGCCGATCGCTGCGGCGGAGCCGCGGGCGGCGACGCCGTAGTGAGACATCCGGCGGCGACGTGCTCCACCATTCGCGCCGTGCGCCGTCTCGCTCCCCTCACCCTGCTCGTCCTCCTCTCGCTCGTCGCGGTCGCCGCGGCGCACGAGCTCGACCATGCCGCGCTCCAGTTCAGCCCCCCGACTGAGCCGGCGTCCTCGAACGTTCGCGCCGGCGCGGGCGACGACAACAAGGGCGAGGCCGACTGGGAGCTCCTCGCGACGATCCCGACCGGCAACCCGCACAGCGACCTCGACTTCTTCACCGTCGGCGGCGACACGTACATGTCGGCCGGCACGCTCGGCGTCGGCCCGAACACCGGCGGACAGAACATCTTCCGGTTGACCGAGGGCGGCGTCGTCAAGCCCTCCTACGTCTCCGGCCACCCGTCCGCGGCGTGCGGGAGCGTCTTCACGGGCGCGACGGCGCTCCAGCACGACGTCGAGGCCACGCCGAAGGGCGCCGCGTTCCAGCAGCAGCCCAACCTCCACATCGCCCGCGGCGACGCGCAGCTGCTCATCGACTCGACCGACGGCTCCGGGCGCTGCCACGACAACGGGACGCTCGGGGCGTCCGGGGCCCAGAACGGCGGCCTGGAGATCATCGACATCACCGACGTGACCAAGCCGAAGGAGCTCGGGCTCATCGCCCACACGGGCCACGCCCACACCGTGAACGTCGACCCGAAGCGGCCGCACATCGCGTTCGACGTCACCCAGGACGGGGTCGCGGTCTGCCCGGACGGGCGGCGCAGCAACGAGGTCAACTGCCCGAGCTCGAACCCGACGGCGCCCGCGGCCGGCTCGAAGTCGACGTCGACCGCGCTCGACGGCTTCGAGATGGTCGACCTCTCGTCGTGCATGAACTTCCCGAAGGGCACGACGATCGAGCAGAAGCGCGACGCCTGCAAGCCGCAGGTCTACCGCTACCGCTATCCCGAGGCGCGGATGGGAACGTCGCACGCGTTCCCGAACGCGCTCCAGAGCTGCCACGAGGTCGAGATCTATCCCGACGACCGGCTCGCCTGCGCGTCGATCACGTCGACGATCCTCTTCGACCTCTCCAACGCGTTCGACGACAACGGCACGCCGACCGACTTCACCGACGACAAGCCGCGCGGCACGCCGCTGCCGTGCAACCGGCGCGCGTCGACCAGCACGGGCCAGCCCGGCATCAAGACCGGCGCCCCGATCACCGACTGCCTCAACGGCGTGGTCAACGGCGAGGTCAAGACCGGCTCGCTGCGCGTCTCGGACTGGCTGGAGAACGGCGCGCCGTCGCTGGAGGGCGTCGAGTGGCTGGGGACCGTCCCGCACATGGGCTTCGGCGCCACCGGTCAGACGGCGGTCGACGTCAACGTCGTCCCGTTCGACGCGACGCAGGACATCGTCGCGGCGCACGAGTCCGAGTACACGCAGTCCGGGCGCTACGTCATCACCTCCGACGAGCGGGGCGGCGGCGTCGTCCCCGGCGGCGCGTCGTGCACGCCGGGCGCCGACAACGTGCGCGGCAACGGCGGCATGCACTTCTACCCGGTCGACAGGTTCACGCGCAGCACGCCGCTCACCACCGCGCAGGCGCACGACCAGTACGCGCGCACGCCGGCCGGCGAGAAGGCGATCTTCCGCGCGCGGGTCCGGACCGAGCCGCAGGGCACCTTCTGCACCGCGCACGTCTTCCAGCAGATCCCCGGCCAGAACCGGATCTTCATGGGCTGGTACTCGCAGGGCACGCAGGTGATCGACTTCACCGAGAACCCCGACGGCACGATCACGCTGAAGGACATGGCGTACTTCACGCCGGCGCGGGCCAACACCTGGACGTCGCACATCTTCAAGGCGCAGCGCAACCAGGACGGCACGTTCACGTACTGGGGCGCGGCGAGCGACGGCATCGTTCCCGGCGCCGGCCGCAGCGCGATCGACGTCTTCAAGGTGACGCTGCCGCCGGCCCCCATCCCCGCGGGCGGGCCCCAGCCGGGGACGCCCGAGTTCGCGCTCAGCGACGTCAAGGGGATCGAGAACGAGCGCAACGCTCCCTGTGCGTCGTCGACCGCGTTCGAGCGGGTCTCCGTGCGCCCGCGCGGGCGCGGGCTCGGCTTCTCGTTCCGGCGCCGCGGCAACGCGCCGGTCACCGTCGACCTCTTCCGGTCGTCGAACGGGCGCCGGATCGGCACGCGACGCGTCAAGCGCTTCGTGAACCGCACCGGCGCGTTCCGCTGGAATGGCCGGCGCGGCGATCGCGGCCGGCGCGTCGTGCGCAACGGCTTCTTCCACGCGCGCTTCATGACCCGGACATCGTCGGGCGGGACCGACACGCGGCGCGTCGCGCTCGTGCGGCGCAACGGCGTCTGGAAGCTGCGGCCGGTGTTCTACCGCCGCACGCCGTGCGCGCTGGCCGAGACGTTCAAGCTGTTCCAGCCCGTCTTCGGCGGCACGCGGCAGCGGCCGCTCGGCATCAGCTTCCGGCTCAACCAGCAGTCGAACGTCGCCATCGAGGTCCGCCAGCGCGGCAAGGTCGTCGCCCGGATCCCCGCCCGGTCGTACGTGGCCGGCCGGGCGATCCGGCTGCGCATCGCCGCGAACCGGATCCCGCGGCGCGGCGACGTGAAGGTCACGATGGTCGCCAAGCGGACCGGCCGCTCGTCGACCCTGACGCTGACGGCGCGCAAGCTCTAGGGCCCTAGGGGACGAGGCGGGGCAGCAGCTCGTTCGCGACGGCGGCGTCGACCGCCGCCGGCGCGAACGGCTGGAGCAGCTCGCGGGCGCGCTCGGCGTAGCCGGGGGCGGGGTCGTCGAGCGCGGTGCGCAGCGCCGCGGCCAGGTCCTCGCCCACGAGCCGCGGGTCGAGCGCCCGCGCGAGGTCGCGCGCGACGTACGGGCCTGGCGGCGCGGTCGTGACCAGCCGGCAGCCGTCGGCGAGCGCCTCGAGCTGCGCGGTCCCGAAGTCCTCGCGGCGCGGAGCGACGACGTAGACGCGCGCGCGGCGCAGGAGCGCGCGGAAGTCCGCGTCATGCGGCCGCACCGCGCGGACGCCCGGAGCCTCGACGGCATGCTCCGTCGCGACCACCAGCTCCTCGCCGTCGCGCCGCACGCGCGCCCACGCCTCGAGCACGCGCCCAAGGCCCTTCTTCGCCGGGTCGCTCGCGTAGGTGATCGCCGCGATGTCGCGCTCACCCGCCTCCCCGGACGGCTCGATCGGGACCGGCACGACGACCGCCGGGGCGCGCCGGCGCGGCGCCTCGTCGAGCGCCGCCGCGCTCATCGGCACGAGCAGCGGCGCCGCCGCGATCCGTTTGGCGCTCGAGCGGCCGCTGCCACACGCCGTGGCGGCCCGGCCGGTTGCCCGCGGCCAGCGCGTCGAAGCGGATCGCGCCCGGCCGCGGGGCGAGCAGCGCGGCCGTCGAGGTCGAGTAGAGGAGCGCCCGCGGCTCGAGCCCGTCGAGCGCCCGCTGCGCCGCGCGCCGCGCGGCGACCGCCCAGGCGAGGTCGGTGAGCGCGAAGGTGCGGACCTCGCGCGGCCGCTCGGCCACCACCATGTCCACCGCAGCGCCGGCACGGCGCAGCGAGGCGGCCAGCGCGTCGTCGTTGACGCGCCAGCCGTGGGTCGAGCCGAGAGAGACGAGGAGGACGTCGGTGTCCATCGCGCGTCAGGATGACGCGCTCCCATGACCGGGACCGTGCTCAACGTCGCCACCGTGCTCCTCGGCGCCCTCGTCGGGTCGCTCGTCGGCGGCCGGCTGCCCGACCGCGTCCACCAGCGCGTGCTGATGGGGCTGGGCATGGTCACGCTCATCCTCGGCATCGACAACGGCCTCGCCTGGCGCGAGGACGAGAGCGGCCGGGTGCTGCTGTCGGTCATGGGCGGCGTGCTGCTCGGCGGCGTCGCGGGGGAGCTGCTGCGCATCGAGGACCGCCTCCAGGGCGTCGGCGACCGCCTCCAGGCGAGGTACGCGCGCGGCGGCTCGACGGTCAGCGAGGCCTTCTTCACGGCGACGCTGCTCTTCTGCGTCGGCCCGCTGGCCGTGCTCGGCTCGATCGAGGATGGCCTGCGCGGCGACTACGACCTGCTCGCGACGAAGGCGCTGCTCGACGGCTTCGCGTCGATCGCGCTCGCCGCCGCGCTCGGCCCCGGCGTCGCGCTCGCGGCGGTGTCGGTGCTCGTGTTCCAGGGCGCGATCACCCTCGGCGCCGGCGTGTTCGAGGACATCCTCGTCGGCGAGCCGCTCGCCGCGCTGACCAGCGCGGGCGGCGTCCTCATCATCGGGATCGCGCTCAAGCTGCTCGACGTCAAGGACGTCAGGGTCGGCAACTTCCTCCCGGCGCTCGTCTTCGCGCCGCTCATCGGCGCGATCGCCGAGTCGTTCGCGTAGCTCAGGCGCCGTTCAGCGAAGCCGGCGCGATCCGGCGGAACCCCAGCACGCGCACGAGCTTGATCGGCTGGAGCGGGCTCGTGCGCTCGACGTAGAACTGCACGCCGTCGCGCTCCTCGATGGCGGTGACCGCGGCCTCCTGCCTGCGCCACGAGAGCGCCCAGATGACGGCGAACCCGGCCGCGATGGCGGGGATCTGCGGGGCGACGACGGCGAGCGCGCAGGCGGCGAGCGTCGCCACGAGGAGCGGCCAGAGCCGGTTGAGGAGCATCGTGCCCGCCCGCTGCTCGGGCAGCGACGTCGCGGTCCGTGCGTCGGCGAGCAGGCGGGCGATCGGCGGCGTCGTCGCCGCGCGGCGCCCGATCCACGCGCCGAGCATCGCGGCGACGAGCCACCAGCCCGCGGCGAAGAAGAGCGGCCCGGTCTCCTGCGCGCTTGCCGCGCTGAGCACGGCGATGGCGCCGAGCACCGTCGCCGACGCGGCGCACGCGAGCACCGTCGTCTTGAGGAAGTCGACGAACCGCACCTAGCCGAGCAGGGTCTCGAGCAGGCCGCGCACGCCGCGCAGGCCGTCGACGAGGAGGTCGGCGCCCTGCTCGAGCTCGGCCGGCGTCTCGTCGGAGCGCACCCCGACGCACGCGGCGTGCTCGAGCCGCCCGCCCTCGACGCACTCGCGCAGCGCCCGGAAGGCGTCGAGGTCGGTGCGGTCGTCGCCGACGTAGAGCGCGGCGTCGAGATCGGCGTCGCGCAGCAGGGCGTGCACGCCGCGGCCCTTGTCGAGCGGGATCGGGGGGCGCACCTCGAGGACCTTGCGCCCCCAGTGGACGGCGAGGCCCGCCTGCTCGGCGCGCTCGGCGACGCCGCGCGCCGCCGCCTCCGCGGCCGCGTCGTCGGGCGCGCCGCGCCAGAGGAAGGCCATGATCGGGCCCTTGTCCTCGAGCCGGGTGCGCAGGCGCTCGAGCTCGGGCGTGTACGCCGCCCGCGCGAGCTGGTGGACGCGTCGCTGCCACGCCCCGGCCTCGCGGTCGACGTCGGGCTGCGTGCGGCCCGGCCGCAGGATCTCCGCGCCGTGGTTGCCCACGTACGCGATCGTGCCGAGCGACACGATCCGGCGCGCGATCGACGCCCGGCGCCCGCTGACGCAGGCGACGCACCCGTAGCGCCGCGCGATCTCGATGAGCACGAGGCGCGTGGCCTCGGGCACGGCGGCGTCGTCGGCGTGGCGGACGATCGGCGCGAGCGTCCCGTCGACGTCGAGGAGCACCGCCGCGCGGGCCGGCTCGGCGCGCAGCGGCGCGAGCGCCTCGGCGAGCGTGGCGGCGGAGGGCACGCCGCCTAGTATGCCCGAGCATGGAGCGGCGCCGGTGGCTGATGCTGGCCGTCGTCGGCACCCTCGGCGGCGCGTTCAGCGGCCTCTTCGGCGTCGGCGGCGGCATCGTCATGGTGCCCCTCCTCATCCTGTGGGCTGGGTTCGACGAGCGGCGCGCGACCGGCACGTCGCTCGCGGCGATCGTGATCATCGCGAGCGTCGCGGCGGGGACGCAGGCCCTCTACGGGAACGTCCACGTCGACGACGGGCTGCTCGTCGGCGTCCCCGCGGTGGGCGGCGTGCTGTTCGGCACGTGGCTCCAGCAGCGCGTGCCGGTGCGCTGGATCTCGCTCGGCTTCGCGGCGCTGCTCGTCGCGATCGCCGTCGAGCTGGTGGTCGGCGGGTGATCGAGGCGGCCCTCATCGGGGTGGCGGCGGGCGTCGTCGCCGGGATGTTCGGCGTCGGCGGCGGCACGCTGTTCGTCCCGGCGCTCGCGATCTTCCTCGGCCTCAGCCACATCGAGGCCGAGGCGACGTCGCTGCTGGCCATCGTCCCCGTCGCGCTCGTCGGCGCGTGGCGCCAGCACCGGTACGGCAACCTCCGCGTGGCGGACGGCGCGACGGTCGGGGTGCTCGCGGTCGGCGGCGCGGTGCTCGGCGTCGTGGCGGCCAACGCGCTCCCCGAGCGGGTGCTCGAGATCGCGTTCGCGGGGCTGCTCGTCGCCGTCGCGATCCAGATGACGCAGCGCGCGCTGCGCCCGCCGCGCGAGCAGTGACCTCCGAGGCCGCCGCCCCGCTCTCGCGCTGGCGCGCGTCGCCGCGGCGGCTCGCGTCGCTGCTGCTCGGGCTCGTCCTGTTCGGCGGCGGCGAGGCGTTCCTGATCGCGTCCCAGCTCGGAAACTCTCCATGGACGGTCAACGCCGAGGGGATCGCGAACCACACGCCGCTGAGCGTCGGCGCCGCGACGGTGATCACGAGCTTCGTCCTGCTCCTGCTGTGGATCCCGCTGCGCCAGCGGCCGGGCCTGGGCACGATCGCCAACGCCGTCGTCGTCGGGCTCGCCATCGACGCGACCCTCGTCGTCCTCCCCGACGACGCCGCGCTCGCCCCGCGGATCGCCGAGGTGGTGGTCGGCATCGCGCTCGTGGCCGTCGGCAGCGCGTTCTATCTCGGCGCCGCGCTCGGACCGGGCCCCCGCGACGGGCTGATGACCGGCCTGCACCGGGTGACCGGCCGGCCGATCGCGCCGATCCGGGCGGCGATCGAGATCAGCGCGCTCCTCGTCGGCGTCGCCCTCGACGGCACCTTCGGCCCGGGGACGGTCGCGTTCGCGCTGCTCATCGGGCCCGCGGTCGCGGTCGCGCTGCGGGTCGCCGGCGTCGCGCGCATCGGCGACCTGTAGCGGGGAGCCGGCGACCCGGTCGCCGGCTCGACCTACCATCTGAGCCATGTCCGAGGCCGGATCGCGCCCCGCCGCGCCCCCGGAGGTCAGCGTCGTCGTGCCGGTCTACCGGTGCGGCGACTGCCTCCGCCCGCTGTACCGGCGGCTGAAGGCGGCGCTCGCGGCGTTCCCGTCGAGCGAGATCGTCTTCGTCGACGACCGCAGCCCCGATCGCTCGTGGCCGCTGCTCCGCGAGCTGGCGCGCGACGACCCGAGCGTCAAGGCGTTCCGGCTCAGCCGCAACTTCGGCCAGCACGCGGCGATCACCGCCGGGCTCGCCCACAGCACGGGACGCTTCACCGTCGTCATGGACTGCGACCTCCAGGAGCCGCCCGAGGTCATCCCGGAGCTGTACGCGAAGGCCGTCCAGGGCTTCGAGATCGTCCACACGCGCAGGATGCGCCGCCGCCAGACGCTCGTGCGCCGCGTCGCCGGCCGTGCGTACTTCCGCCTGCGCAACGTCCTGCTGGACACGCAGACGGGCACCGACCACGGCACGCTCAGCATGCTCTCGCGCAAGGTCGTCGACGCGTTCGGAAGCCTGCGCGACCAGGACCGCGAGTACCTGGGCGTCCTCGACTGGCTCGGCTACAGCACGGCGACGGTGGAGTTCGACCACGCCCCGCGGCACGAGGGCAAGAGCTCGTACACGTGGCGCAAGCTCGCGCGGGTGGCGGTCGACGGCCTGTTCTTCCAGACGACGATCCTGCTGCGCTGGATCGTGCTGCTCGGGTTCCTCATCGCGCTGGCCGGTGCCGGGCTCGCCGCGTACTACCTCTTCGCGTACTTCGTCACCGATCCGCTGCCGGGGTACACGAGCCTGGCGGTCCTGCTCCTCGTGCTCGCGGGCTTCATCATCATCAGCATGGGCGTCATCGGGCTCTACGTGGGGAAGGTCTTCGAGCAGGTGAAGGGCCGCCCGCTGTACCTGATCGACGCCCGCGCCGTCCACGACGATCCCGACCCGGACGAGCTGGCGAGCATGTCGATGACGGGCGAGAAGGCGGGCGGCGACGACTGACACGCCGCCACCCGAGGGAGCCGCGGACTTCTTCGCGGCGCTGGACGGCTACTTCGAGCGCACGCTCGAGCAGCACGGCCCGACCCCGCGCGGGGTCGACTGGAACTCGGCCGAGGCGCAGGAGACCCGCTTCGACCAGCTGCTCGGCGTGCTCCGCGACGGCGGGCGGTTCTCGCTCAACGACTACGGGTGCGGCTACGGCGCCCTGGCGACGTACCTCGCGCAGCGGGGCGCCGACGTCGAGTACCGCGGCTTCGACGTGTCCGAGCGGATGATCGACGAGGCGCGGCGGCTGCACCCCGGCTGCGCGTTCGCGACGCGCGCCGCCGACGTCGAGCCCGCCGACTACACGGTGGCGAGCGGCGTCTTCAACCTCAGGCTCGAGGTCGACGACGAGGCGTGGCGGCGCTACGCCCTGGGCGTGCTCGACTCGATCGACGGCGTGAGCACGCGCGGCTTCGCGTTCAACATGCTGACGATGTACTCCGACGCCGAGCGGATGCGTCCCGACCTCTACTACGCGGATCCCGCGTTCTTCTTCGACCACTGCAAGCGCCGGTTCTCGCGCAACGTCGCCCTCCTGCACGACTACGACCTGTACGAGTTCACGCTCATCGTCAGGAAGTGAGTCCGCCCGCGAAGACGGTCGCGATCGTCCAGTCGAACTACATCCCGTGGAAGGGGTACTTCGACCTCGTCAACCTCGCGGACGAGCTGATCCTCCTCGACCACGTGCAGTACACGCGCCGCGACTGGCGCAACCGCAACCGCATCAAGTCGCCGACCGGCCCGCTCTGGCTGACGATCCCGGTCCAGGTCAAGGGCCGGTACGACCAGCGCATCGACGAGACGCGGGTGACCGGTCCGGAGTGGGCCGCGCGCCACTGGAGCACGATCGCGGCCAGCTACGCGGGCGCGGAGCGCTTCTCCGACCACGCCGCCGCGCTCGAGCGGCTCTTCCTCGACGCGGCCGGCGAGGTCCTCCTGAGCCGCATCAACCACCGGTTCCTGACGGCGATCTGCGCCATGATCGGCATCCGCACCGCGATGTCGTGGTCCACCGACTACGCCGTGACGGGCCGCAGGACGGAGATGCTGGTGGCCCTCTGCCGGCAGGCCGGGGCGACGACGTACCTCTCGGGGCCGGCGGCGCGCGCCTACCTCGACGAGTCCGCGTTCCACGACGCCGGGATCGCCGTGCGCTGGATGGACTACGGCGGCTATCGCGAGTACCCGCAGGTGCACCCGCCCTTCGTGCACGAGGTCAGCGTGGTCGATCTGCTCCTGAACGCCGGGCACGACGCCGCGAAGTACCTGCGGAGCTTCTAGAGTTCGCCGCGATGGCGAGCAACGTCGCAGGCTTCGCGAACGTCGCCGCGACGGTGCTACTGACGGTCTACGGCCAGCTCGTGTTCAAGTGGCGCGTCGACGACGCCGGCGCGTTCCCGGACCGCAACGGCGAGCGGGTCGAGTACGTCGCGCGCCTCTTCCTCGACCCGTGGGTCATCAGCGTGTTCCTCAGCGCGCTGGTGGCGTCGGTCACGTGGGCGCTCGCGCTGACGCGGTTCGAGCTGAGCTTCGCCTACCCGTTCATGGCGCTGTCGTTCGTGCTCGTGCTCGTGTTCGGCGCCGCGTTCTTGAGCGAGAGCTTCACCGTCGCCAAGGTGGCCGGCGTCGCGCTGATCGTGCTCGGCCTCGTCGTCGCGAGCCGCGGCTGAGCCCCTTGCGGTACGTGCCCTTCAACCGTCCGTGGGCGGTCGGGACGGAGCTCGGCCACATCGGCGACGCGATCGCCGGCGGCCAGCTCTCGGGCCGCGGCCCGTACACCGACCGCTGCACCGGCTGGCTGGAGCGGCGCACCGCTGCGCGCCGGGCCCTGCTGACGCACTCCGGGACGGGAGCGCTCGAGATGGCCGCGCTGCTCGCGGGGCTCGAGCCCGGCGACGAGGTGCTGCTTCCGTCGTTCACGTTCGTGACCACGGCGAGCGCCTTCGCGATGCGGGGCGCCGTGCCGGTGTTCGTCGACATCCGCTCCGACACGCTGAACCTCGACGAGCGGCTGCTGGAGGACGCGATGACGCCGCGGACGCGGGCGATCGTCGTCGTCCACTACGCCGGCGTCGCGTGCGACGTCGACGCGATCGCGGCGGTGGCGGCCCGGCACGGCCTGCTGGTGATCGAGGACGCCGCCCACGCGCTCACGGCGACGTACCGGGGCCGCCCGCTCGGCGGCATCGGCGACCTCGCCGCGCTCAGCTTCCACGAGACGAAGAACCTGATCGCCGGGGAGGCGGGCGCGCTGCTGGTCAACCGCGACCATCTGGTCGACGCCGCCGAGATCGCGCTCGACAAGGGCACCGACCGCCGCCGCGTCGAGCGCGGCGAGGTCGACCGGTACCGGTGGGTCGCGCTCGGTTCGTCCTACGCGGCGAGCGAGATCACCGCGGCGTTCCTGTGGGGGCAGCTCGAGGCCGCCGACGACATCGCGAGGCGGCGCTGGCGCGTCTGGGACCGCTACCACGCGGCGTTCGCGCGGCTGGAGGAGGAGGGGCTCCTCAGGCGCCCGATCGTGCCCGCCGGCTGCCGGCACAACGCGCACATGTACTACCTGCTGGCCGCCGACGGGGCGGCGCGCGACGAGCTGATCGCCCGGCTGGAGGAGCGCGGCGTCAACGCCGTCTTCCACTACGTGCCGCTGCACTCGTCGCCGGCGGGCCTCCGCCACGGCCGCGCCCCCGGCGAGCTGCCCGTGACCGACGACGCGAGCGGCCGGCTGCTCCGCCTCCCGCTGTGGCCGGGCATGGACGACGCCGACGTCGCGCACGTGATCCGGTCCGTGCACGAGGCGCTCGGCCGCCCGGCGCCGGCGCACGAGGCGGCCGCCGCCGCCGCGGACAACTAGCGCGGCGCGACCTCGACCACGACGGCTTCGTCCGGGATGCGGTTCGTCGCCCAGAACGAGCCCGCGGTGATCCGGCGCGGTACGTCGGAGCGGAACCGCAGCAGCGTCAGGCCCGTCTTGATCGACCGCCGCTCCACGAGCTCGAAGCCCGGCGGCGGCGGGTCGAACCGCGGCGTCTCGTGCCACCCGCGGACCCAGAGGTGCGGCTTGCCGACGACGACCAGCTCGCGGACCGGGAACCCCTCGCGCGGCACGGCGTAGAACGTGTGCCCGTAGGCCATCAGGGGCTGGCGCTCGAACCAGTCGCCGATCGCCACGGCGCGGTCGACCGTCGGCGGGCCCACCAGCTCGGACATCGTTCGCCAGTCCTCGCGCCGGAGGTCGGGGTCGCTGACCGAGACGGCGGTCGTCGCGAGCAGCAGCGCGCACACGACGCCGGCAGCCGCGGGCCCGACGCGCCCGAGGCGCGGCGACGCCAGCAGCACCGCCCCCGCCGCGGCGAGCGGGATCCACGCGACGACCACGTAGCGGTACAGGAAGAAGTCGGCGCCGGCGGCGCCCGCGAGGACGGGGAGAGCGATGGCGGCGAGGCCGACGGTGCCGACGCGGACCGCCGCGCGACGGTGCTGGTCGTCGGCGCGCACGAAGAGCGCGACCACGATCACGACCACCACGGCGGTGAGCGGGTGGAACGACCCGCCGCCGAGGGCCTCGGGCGGCCCGAGCGCGAACCGCTCCGGCACCTCCTCGAGCCGGGTGCCGAGCGAGGCGAACCGCGCGACCCAGTCGGCGTCGCCGTCCGACGTCTGCTCGGCGATCATGGGGAGCATCGCGACGACGAAGGCGCCGAGCCCCGCGCACGCGACGAAGACGTCGCGGCGCAGGCGCGTCGCGACCAGCAGCCACACGCACTCGGCGGCGACCGCGAACGCTGCGAAGTAGTGGCTGAGCAGGGCGAGGGCGGCGGCCAGCGCCCACAGCACGAGCGAACGCCGGCTGCGGTCCTCCAGCGCCCGCAGCCACAGCAGCAGCGACAGCGCGGTGAAGAGGATCGCCAGCGCGTAGGCCCGTGCCTCCTGCGCGAACCACACCATCAGCGGGCTGACCGCGACGAACGCCGCGAGGATGAGCCCCGCCCGGCGCGACGCGAGCCGCTCGCCGAGCAGATACGCGACCGGCACCGTCGCCGTGCCGAGCAGGGCCGACAGGGAGCGCAGCGCGACTTCGCCCTCCCCGAACGGCTGCGTCCACAGCCACGCCAGCACGAAGTACAGCGGCGGCGTGATGTCCTCGAAGACCACCGCCCGCAGCGTGTCCCACAGCCCCGGATCGACGATGTCGATCACGGTGACGCTCTCGTCGAACCAGTAGCTCTGAACGTCCAGGGTCGAGAACCGTAGGACGGCCGCCGCGACCGTGATGGCGACGATGCCGGCGTTCCGGGCGACGAACGACCGCGCAGCGGCCGGGGTGCGCGGGAGGAAGCGGGTCGGGGCAGGCATGACCGCCATCGGCCCGCGCAGTGTAGGGGCAGGCGACGCGGGGTCCGGGGAACGAGGCGGCGAAGGAATCGAACCTTCCAAGCGCCGGGTTGCGACGCCCTGCCGGTTTTGAAGACCGGATCGGCCACCAGGCCGGTGCCGCCCCGCAGCGCATCGTAGGTGCGCGGCGGCTAGCCGACGCCGTGCTCGAGCACGCCCTTGACGCTCGCGTCGAGCGCGTTGAGGCGGTACAGCGCGACCGCCTCGGCCGAGCCGAAGCGACGGCCCGGCGCGGCGTCCGGCCCGTGGTGGGTCAGGACGCAGTGCGAGAGCGCGACCAGGCGCTCGGCGTCGAGCACGCCCGCCGCGCGCTCGCGCAGGAGCGCCAGCCCGAGCTCGACGTGGCCGAGCAGCCGGCCCTCGTCGGTCAGCGCGATCTCCGCGCCGTAGGAGAACTCGCGCGTCTTGCCGAGGTCGTGGACGAGTGCGGCTGCGATGAGCAGGTCGCTGTTGAGCCGCGGGTGCAGCTGGCACGTCTCCAGCGCGAGCTGCGCGACGGCGACCGTGTGCTCGAGCAGCCCGCCGAGATAGGCGTGGTGGCCGTCGCGCGAGCAGGGCGCGCGGCGCCACGCCGAGCGCAGGCCGCCGTCGCCGAGCAGGCGCTCGAGCAGCGCCGCGTACCCGCGGTCGTGCACCTCGCCGGCCAGGTGCTCGAGGAAGCCGTCGAGCTCGTCGAGGTCGCGGTAGGCGACGGGGAGGAACGCGGCGGGGTCGGCGTCGCCCGGCGCGGCGCGGGCGATGTCGGCCAGCTCGACCTGGAGCTCGTCGCGGAAGCGCTCGACGCGGCCGCGCACGCGGACGAGGTCGCCGCGCTCGAAGCGCCCGGCGAGGACGTCGGCGTCGCGGAACGCGCGCGCCGGGACCGCGCCCGTGCGGTCGCGCAGCTCGACCGCGAGGTAGGGCGTGCCGGTACGCGCCGTCAGCCGGTCCTTGCGCGTGCACGCGAAGACCCCGGCGAGCTCCTGACCGGGGCGCAGGGTCGCGACGGATGGGGCCGCGGAAGGCATGCCGACCATGATGTACCGTGACCCGGATGCCGCCCCTCCAGTGGGAGAGCCGCCCCGACGGCCTCCGTGCTCCCGCCCTCGTCTGCGCCTTCAAGGGGTGGAACGACGCGGGGGACGCTGCCTCGGCGGCGCTGTCGTTCGTCGGCTCGTCGCTCGGCGCGACGCGCTTCGCGACGATCGACCCGGAGGAGTTCTTCGACTTCCAGGCCACGCGCCCGCGCATCCGCGTCGTCGAGGGCGGGACGCGCGAGATCACGTGGCCCGAGATCGAGGTCTTCGCGGCGCGTGTGCCGCGCGCGCCGCGCGACCTCATCCTCGTCCAGGGCTCCGAGCCGTCGATGCGGTGGCGCTCGTTCTGCAAGCTCGTCCTCGACCTCGCCGAGGCGCTCGGCACGCAGATGGTCGTCTCGCTCGGCGCGCTGCTCGCCGACGTCCCGCACTCGCGGCCGGTCGGGGTCACCGGGCTGGCCAGCGAGCCGAGCCTCGTCACGCGGCTGAACGTCAACCCGGCGGCGTACGAGGGGCCGACGGGGATCGTCGGCGTCCTGCACGCGGCGTGCGCGGCGTCCGGCATGCCCACCGCCTCGCTGTGGGCCAGCGTGCCGCACTACGTCGCCGCCGCGCCGAACCCGAAGGCCGCGCTCGCGCTCGTACGCCACCTCGAGCAGCTCGTCGGCGTGTCGGTCGACGCGAGCGAGCTCGAGGGCGCCGCCGCCGACTACGAGCGCCAGGTCAACCTCGCGGTGCAGAGCGACCCCGACGTGCAGGCGTTCGTCGACCGGCTCGAGCAGGCCGTCGAGGCCGAGGAGTCGGACACCGGCCCCACCGACCTGCCGTCGGGCGACGTCCTGGCGCGGGAGTTCCAGCGCTTCCTGCGCCAGCGCGGGTCCGAGGGCCCCGGCGGCGCGGGCGGGCCGGGCGGGGCGGGCGGGCCGGGGTCCCCGTTCGGCTGAGCCGAACCCACGGCCGCGGCGCGACGTAGGACACTTCGCGTGGACGCATGCCCGGCCCCGACGACAGCCTGCTCCTGCGCGACCTGCGCTCCCGCCGCGGTGAGGACGCGGCCCGCGCGCTCTACCGCACGTACTCCGGCGAGCTGTTCGGATTCGCGCTGAGCCGGCTCGGCGACCGCGGCCAGGCCGAGGAGGTCGTGCAGGACGTCTTCACGCGCGTGTGGCGCCACGCCGGCGAGTACGACCGCCGTCGCGGGAGCGTGCGGACGTGGCTGTACGGGATCACCCGCAACGCGATCGTCGACCTCGAGCGCCACCGCTCGCGCCGCCCGCCAATCGCCGCCCGCGAACCCGAGGAGGAGGCCGCCCCCCAGGACGAGCCGATCGAGCGGGCGCTGCTGCGCTGGCAGGTGCAGTCGGCGCTCGAGCGGCTGACGCCCGAGCACCGCGAGGTCGTGCGGCTCGCGCACCTCGGCGGGCTGAGCGTCAAGGAGATCGCCGACCTCACCGGGCTGCCGTCAGGCACCGTGAAGAGCCGCACCTACTACGCGCTCCAGAACCTGCGCCTCGCGCTCGACGAGATGGAGGCGCTGTGAGCCACCCCCGCCACGACCTCGGCGCCTATGCCCTCGGCGCGCTCGCGGGCGACGAGGAGGCGCGCGTGCACGAGCACCTCGCGCGCTGCTCGGAGTGCCGCGACGAGCACGCACGGCTCGACGCGCTGCGACCGCTGCTCGACCTCGCCGAGCCGGGGCCCGAGCCCGCCGCCGTCGAGCGGCCGTCGCCGCTGCTCGAGGACGCCGTCCTCGCCGGGTTCCGCGGGACGGAGGCGCCCCGCGCGCGCCGTCCGCGCCGCTTCGCGCTCCCGCCGCTGCGCGTCGCGCTGCCCAGCGCGGCGCTCGGCGCGGCGCTCGCCGTCGTCGCGCTCGCGGCGCTCGGCGCGTTCTCGGGCGACGACGCGTCCCGCGCGACGACCGCCGTCGACCTGCGTGGCGCCGGCGGCTCGGCGCGCGCCGTCATCGCGCCGCACGAGGCCGGCACGACGATCGAGCTCGACGCCAGGCTCCCGCCGTCGGCGCGGCGCGAGCACTACGAGGTCTACATGGTCAGCGGCGACTACGAGATCAGTGCGGGCTCGTTCCGCGTCGGCGCCGACGGCCGCGTCACGGTCGACCTCGCCTGCGGCGGCCGGCCGGAGGTCTACGACGAGATCGAGATCCGCCGCGACGGCACGAAGGTGCTCACCGCGCCGCTCCCGGCGTAGTCTCGCCGCATGACCTCCTCGCCGCCGGTGCGCCCGCTCGGAACGACGGGCGTGCAGGTCAGCCCGCTCTGCCTCGGCGCGATGATGTTCGGCACCTGGGGCAACACCGACCACGACGACAGCGTGCGGATCATCCACCGCGCGCTCGACGCCGGCATCAACTTCATCGACACCGCCGACGTGTACGCGCGCGGCGAGTCGGAGGAGATCGTCGGGAAGGCCCTTGCCGGCGGCCGGCGCGACGACGCCGACGAGGCGGGGATGCCGCTCGTCCACCTCGCGGTCGCCTTCGCGATCAACCACCCGGCGGTGACGTCGGCGATCATCGGGCCGCGCACCATGGAGCAGCTCGACTCCCAGCTCGGCGCCCTCGACGTCCGGCTCGACGACGCGCTGCTCGACCGCATCGACGAGATCGTCCCGCCGGGCCGCACGATCAATCCGGTCGACGCGGGTTCTCCAACCCGGCGCTCGCGCCGCAGCGGCTCCGGCGCTAACGCTCCGCCGCCGGGCAGACGATCCGGTAGTCGCACATGGAGCACGCCGCGTAGGAGGGCGTCGGCTCGAACCCCTGCGCGAGGATCCCCTCGCCGACCGAGAGCACCGTGTCGCTCACCCACTCGCGGTCGACCGCGGGCGGGAGCGGCACCTTCTCGTCGTCGAGCACGTAGAGGTAGGACTGCTGGGACGCGTCGAGGTCCCACGCCTCGCGCGCCGCGAGCGAGTAGAGCGCGAGCTGCACGTCGTCGCGCAGCTGCGTAGGCGTCTTCGGGCGGCCGGTCTTGTAGTCGATCAGCTCGTAGCCGCCGTCGGGCAGCCGGTCGACCCGGTCCACGCGCCCGCGCAGCATGTGCGGCCCGAGGCGGAAGGAGAACGACCGCTCGAACCACACCGGCTCGGCGGGGTCCGCGCGCCAGCGGTCCCAGTAGCGCTCGAGCGCCGCACGCGCCTTGCCGTGGAGCTGGCGCTCCTCGTCGCTCTCCCCGAAGCCGCCGCGCCGCCACGCCGCCTCGAGCAGCCCGACGAGGTCGTCGAGCGAGCGCATGCCGCCGACGTGGTAGCGCTCGAGCACCTGGTGGACCACGATCCCGAAGCGCTGGTTGAGCGTCGGCTCCTGCGGGATGCGGAAGACGCGCGCGAACTTGTACTTCAGCGGGCACGTCCGGTACGTCTCGATGTCCGAGGCCGACAGCATGAGTCCGTCGCCGCGCTTGGGGAGGAACGGCTCCAGCGACGGCTCCGCCCGAGCGGCGATCGACGCGGCCCGCGCGCGCTGGTCGCGCTCGGCCTCGAGCACCGCGTCGTCGAGCGACGACGACAGCAGGATCTCCTTCTGCTGCGCGGTCATCGCCTCCGACAGCCGCGCGTTGACGTTCGGCAGCGCCTCGGCCACCGACTGGCCGGCGGGCCGCTCGAGCAGCGCGGCGATCTTCAGCAGCTCGAGGTAGCGGACCGAGGCGTGCGCGACGTCGAGGTCGGTGTCGAAGCGCAGCTCGCCGAGCCGCGTCCCGACGCGCGGGACGTCTTCGAGCAGCTCGTCGCGCAGCTGGCGGTACGTCGCGTGGAGCGTCTCGTCCGGGCCGAAGAGCTGCTCGGCGTGCTCCTGCCACTCGGCTTCGAGCGCCGCGCGCGCCTCCTCGACGAACGGCGACGGCGGCTGGAGCGCGCCCCGCTCCGAGCGCTCCGCGTAGGACAGCACGAGCCCGCGCGTCGCCCGCGTCATCGCGACCTGGAGCAGCCGCCGCATCTCCCCGACGTGCGCCGCCCGCGAGTCGGGCGGGAGGCGCTCGTGCAGGAGCGCGTCGGGCAGCGGCTCGTAGGCGTGGCGCCGGGCGCCCGGCATCCGCGCGCTGTGCAGGCCGAGCACGAAGTCGTCGGCGAACTCGCGCCCCTTCGCGCTGCGCATGGTCATCACCGCGACGCCGCGCCGCCCGCCGGGGCGGTCGGGCTCCTCCTCGCGCAGCCCGGCCTCGGCGACGGCGGCGATCGAGCGCGCGAACTCGCGCGGCGTCGCCTGCGGCGCGCGCCGGACGTAGTGGGCGGCCAGCTCGCCCAGCCGTGCGAGGTTCGTGAGCCGCTCGACGACGTCGGCGTTGGCCGCGAAGAGCTGCTGGCGCCGCAGCCCGAGGCGCTCGACGAGCCGGTGGACGAAGAGGTCGGGCCGCGTGGTGTCGAGCGCGCCGGCGAACTGCCGGTGGAGCTTGAGGAAGGCGAGGATGCGCTCGCGCGCCTCGGGCGGCAGCTGCGGCGACTCGGTGGCCGCGACGAGCGCCGCGACCATGTCGAGCTTGCGCCGCCGCGCGATCTGGATGCACCGCGCGAGGTCGGCCGCCCGCAGCTCGACCGGCGGGCGGGCGAGCGCGCGCACGGCGGCGTTCGCGTCGCTGGGGTCGACGAGCAGCCGCAGCCAGGCGAGCACGTCGCGCACCTCGGCGCGCTGGAAGAACGCGGCGGCGCCGACGACGCGGAAGGGCACCGCGCGCTCCTCGAGCGCCACCGACACCGCCTGGCCCTCGTTGCGCACCGACCGCACGAGGACCGCGATGCGGTCGGGGCGGACGCCCTCGCGCACGAGCCGCTCGACCTCGGCGGCCACGCCCTGGGCCTGGGCGCGCTCGCTGGCGCAGCGCCAGAACGCGACGTCGCCACCCGGCGCGCCCTCGACCGCGAGGTTGAGGCGGTCGGCGACCGGAGCGGTCACCGCGCGCGCGGCGGTGAGGATCTGCTCGCGCGAGCGCAGCGAGCGGTCGAGCGGGATCACCTTCGCCTGCGGGCGCGCGACCGTGAACGCGCGCAGGTTCGTCGTCGCGGCACCGCGGAAGCGCTTGATGGCAGCGTCGTCGTCGCCGGCCACCGTCAGCTCCCCGTGCCCGCCGAGCATGTCGAGCAGCCGCAGGTGCGCGAGATCGAGATCCTCGTACTCGTCGACGAGGACGTGCGCGAAGCGCGCGCGGCAGCGCGCGCCGGCGACCGGATCGGAGAGCAGGTCGATCGCCCGCAGCACGAGGTCGCCCACGTCGAGCGTCCCCTGCTCGCCCAGCAGCCGGTCGTGGTCGGCGAAGAGCTGCGCGAACTCGCGCTCGCGCTCGGCGCTCTCGCCCTCGAGCGCCGCCGCCCAGCGGGCGTAGTCGGCGGGGCTGACCAGCTCGAGCTTGCAGCGGTCGATCCGCTCGATGACCGAGGCCAGCAGCGCCGCGCGGTTGCCGAGGAAGTCGTGCCGGGTGAGCGTCAGCTGGTCGACGCGGTCGAGCAGCAGCGCGAGCCGGTCGGCGGCGGTGACCGGGACGAAGAACGGGTCGACCCCGACCGCGGCGGGCTCGGTGCGCAGCAGGCGCGCCGCGAGGTCGGGAACGGTGTGGACCGCCAGCTCGCCGAACGGCTGCTCGAGCGCGTCCTCGACGTGCGCGCGCAGGTCGGCGACGGGAGCGGGGGCGCCGCCGACGAGGAGGATCTCCTCGGGGTCGACGCCGCCGGCCGCCAGCCAAGCGACGCGCTCGACCAGCACCCGCGTCTTGCCGGTGCCGGGGCCGCCCAGCACGAGCAGGGGCCCACCCGTGTGGGTGACGGCCGCGCGCTGCGCGGGAGTGAGGGCATCGAGGTCCCGGGGCACCGTCCTAGGATATGTGCAGGTGACAACGCGCCCGGAGGCATTGTCGGCGGATTGGCTCGGTGCCTCGCGGAGAGCGACAGAGGAGCTGCGTCGCATCCTGCGCGAGCACCCGACGAGCCAGGAGCGCGTCGAGGAGACCGGCAGTCGCGGCGAGGGCGGCGACGAGACGCTCATGATCGACGAGCAGGCCGAGGACGGCGTCTTCCGCGAGCTCGAGAAGCTCCACGACGGCGGCGCCCGCTTCAGCGCGCTGTCGGAGGAGCGCGGGCGCGTCGACTTCGGCTCCGACGACGTGATCGTGGTCATCGACCCGATCGACGGCTCGATGAACGCCAAGCGCGGGCTCACCCACCACGCGATCTCGATCGGGGTCGCCGCCGGCGACACGATGGGCGACATGGAGTTCGGCTACGTCTTCGACTTCGGCCCGAAGGAGGAGTGGGTCGCGCGCCGCGGCGAGGGCGTGCTGCTCAACGGCGACCCGCTCCCCGAGCCTCCCGCGCCGCGGCACAAGGACGGGCGGCTCGAGCTCGTCGCCATCGAGAGCGCCGATCCGCGCTGGATCGCGGAGCGGATGGACGAGCTGCTCGACCACGTCCACCGCGTCCGTGCGATGGGGACGATCGCCGTCTCGCTGTGCCAGCTGGCGCTGACGCGCGTCGACGGGATGGCGACGCTGTGGAAGACGCGCTCGGTCGACGCGGCGGCGGCCCAGCTCATCGTCCGCGAGAGCGGCGGCGTCGTGGCGTTCCCCGGCGGCGAGACGCCGCTGGCCTCAAAGCTCGACCTCGACCCGGTCGGGCCCGTCGTGGCCGCGCGGACCGAGGCCGACCTCGAGCGGCTCGTGGCGGTGGTCGCGTGATCGACTGGGGCTTCGCCGAGAGGATCGCGTCCGGCGTCGCCGGCACCCCGAGCGGCGGCACGGTGCTCGCCGGCGACCTTCCGGCCGTGGCGACCGAGGCGCGCGAGCGCGTCGTCGCGTACACGGGCCTCACGCCCGCACGCGAGATCCCGCCGCCCGAGGCGGTCGACCGCCGGACGTGGGTCGGCCTGAACCTGCGCTCGATGCGCACGATGATGGAGCCGCTCGAGGCGAAGCTGCGCACCAACGGCGACTCGCCGCTCGCGGGGCCGCTGCGGGCGGCCGGCGGGCTGCTCCTCGCGGCGGAGATCGGCGGGCTGACCGGCTACCTGTCGCAGCGGGTGCTCGGTCAGTACGAGCTGGTCCTGCTCGACCCGGCGTCGCCCGAGCGCCTGCTCTTCGTCGCGCCGAACCTGCGCGAGGCCGCGCGCCGGCTCGACGTCGGCGAGGCCGACCTCGTCGCGTGGGTCGGGATCCACGAGGTCACCCACGCGGTCCAGTTCACCGGCGTCCCCTGGCTGCGCGAGCACCTGGCGGGCGAGCTGCGCGCGCTGCTCGAGACCGTCGACGTGAAGGTCGACCTCGCGAAGCTCCCGACGCTCGACGACCTGCGCGGCGCGCTCGACCGCTTCCGCGACGGGGGACTCGTGACGCTGGTCGCCGGGCCGGACCGGATGGCCATCCTCGACCGTGTGCAGGCGACGATGGCCGTCGTCGAGGGCCACGCCGAGCACGTCATGGACGCCGTCGGCGAGGCGCTGCTGCCGACGCTGCCCGAGCTGCGCGAGGCGCTCGACCGCCGGCGCCGCGAGAAGCCGCCGGCGGTCAAGCTGCTCGAGCGCCTGATCGGGCTCGAGCTGAAGATGCGCCAGTACGAGCAGGGGCGCGAGTTCTGCGACGCCGTCGTCCAGCGCGGCGGGATCGAGGCGCTCAACCGCGTCTGGACGTCGCCCGCGGCGCTCCCCACGCTCGACGAGCTGGCCGACGCCGACGCGTGGATCAGGCGCACGTCGGCGCCCTCGCTCCCCCGCGCGTAACCGCCCCGCCGGCGCGGCGTACCTCGTCACGACAGACGAACACACGTTCTGTGACCGAGGTCACGCCGGGCACCGTTTCCGTACGTGTGTTCGGTGGTAACCTAGGTACTGAACTTAGAGATAACAAAGGTAGTGAGAGGGATCACCATGGCCGAGAAGAAGACCACCACCACCCGCAAGCGCAGCACGTCCAGCAGCTCCAGCAGCCGGCCGACCTCGCGCAAGTCGTCGGGGACGAAGTCGAGCGCCAAGTCGGGCACCGGCACCGCCCGCTCGACCTCGCGCAGCGCTGCTTCGCGCTCCACGTCGGCGACGTCGCGCCGCAACAGCGGCGGCACCACCGCCAAGCGCAAGGCCACGGCGACCCGGCGCAGCACGACCGCCAAGCGCGGCGCCACCACGCGGAACGCCCGCGCGACCGCCCGCAACACGCAGCGCGCCACGACCCGCGCGCAGACCGAGGTCGCCCGTGAGGCCGCCGCGGCCCGCCGCGACGCCGAGAAGACCGTGACGAAGGTCGTCGACGGTGCCCAGCGCGCCGCCCTCACCTACGTCGGCGCCACGCTGACCGCGCGCGACCGCGTGGTCGAGCTGGCCGGGACGATCAGCGACCGCAAGCAGGTCGAGCGCAAGCTCAAGTCGTTCGAGCGCCGCGGCACCACCGCCCGCAACCGGGTCGAGCGCGAGCTGAAGAAGCAGCGCACGCGCCTCGAGCGCGAGGTCCGCACGCGGAGCAACCGCGTCGAGAAGGACGTCAAGACCCTGCGCAGCGACCTCGGCCGTGGCGACGTCTCGCGGTTCCGCCGCGACGCCTCGCGCACGTACACCGCCCAGCGCGCCTCGCTCTTCGGCGCCGTCGCCGAGAACGCCGGCCAGGGCGCGGTCCTCGCCGCGACCAAGGCCGCGCGCCAGGTCACGGGCCGCGTCGCCCAGCTGGTCTAGAGCACCGAGCGGGCCCTCGCGCGGAGGGGCCCGCTCACCCGCTTTCCCGCACGTGGGTGGAGAGGCCCACGACCGCGGAAGACCTCCCGGGTTCCGCCCGGTGGGGAGCACCCTCTCCTCCCTCGCCGGCGGGGCGCCTTCGGGTGCCCCGCCGGTTGCTCTTTCGGGCCGCGCGGTGAGCCGCGTCATACCCTCTGGGGGATGCCGACCCGCGACGAGATCCTGAAGGCCCTCGAGGCCGTCATCGACCCCGAGCTGGGCGACTCGATCGTCGCCCTCGACATGGTGCGGTCGATCGACGTCCGCGACGGCGGCCGGGTCGACGTCACGGTGTCGCTCACGACGCCGGGCTGCCCGATCCGCAGCCACTTCCAGCAGGGCGTCGTCAACGCCGTGCAGCCGCTCGAGGGCGTCACGAAGGTCGCCGTCGAGTTCGACGTCCTCAACGAGCAGCAGAAGCAGGCGATCCAGGTCAAGCTCGGCCGCGGCGGGCTGCCCCAGGGGGCGCTCGCGCAGGTCCAGAACGTCATCTGCGTCGGCTCGGGCAAGGGTGGCGTCGGCAAGTCGACGCTGACCGTCAACCTGGCCGCCGCGCTGCTCGGCGAGGGCAAGAAGGTCGGCGTGCTCGACGCCGACGTGTGGGGCTACTCGATCCCGCGAATGCTCGGCCTCGGCAACGACCGCCCGCGCGTCTCGCCCGAGCGCAAGATCATCCCGCTCGAGGCCCACGGCGTGAAGGTCATGTCGATCGGCTTCTTCGTCGAGGAGAACGCCGCGGTCGTGTGGCGCGGACCCATGCTCCACAAGGCGCTCACCCAGTTCCTCGAGGACGTCGCCTGGGGCGAGCTCGACTACCTGCTCGTCGACCTGCCGCCGGGCACCGGCGACGTCTCGATGACGCTCTCGCAGCTGCTGCCGCAGGCGCAGTTCCTGCTCGTGACCACGCCGCAGCCCGCGGCCCAGACGGTCGCGCGCCGCGCGGCCGAGATGGCCCACAAGGTCAACCTCGAGCTGGCCGGGGTGATCGAGAACATGTCCGGCTTCACGACGCCCGGCGGCGAGCGCTTCCAGATCTTCGGCGAGGGCGGCGGCCACGCGCTGGCCGACGAGCTCGACGTCCCGCTGCTCGGCAAGGTGCCACTCACCATGCCGCTGCGCGAGCAGGCCGACGCCGGCGTCCCGCTGGCCATCACCGACGCCGACGACCCCGCGGCGGTGGCCGTGCACCAGGCGGCCCGCGGGCTCATCGCGATGGCGCCCCCCATGGGCGCTGCCGCTGCTCGGGGTCACGCAGGCGGGCGGCGAGCTGCCCGAGGGCGGTCCCGCGCCGGCCGGCGCGAGCCTCCCCATGGCCGGCTAGTCCGGCGGACTACTTGTTGTTGGCGTAGTACTCCGCGTTGACCTTGGCGAAGTTCGACCACTCGTCGGGGAGCTGGTCCTCCGCGAAGCACGCGTCGACCGGGCAGGCCTCGACGCAGGCGTCGCAGTCGATGCACTCCTCGGGGTCGATGTAGAGCATCTCGACCTTGTCGTAGTCGGGCTCGTCCGGGGTCGGATGGATGCAGTCGACGGGGCAGACCTCGACGCAGGAGTTGTCCTTGGTCCCGATGCAGGGCTCAGCGATCACGTACGCCATAGGCGACGGCAATCTACAGTAAGCGCGATGGGGATCACCTCGAAGATGATCGCCGGCCGGGGCGTCCGGCAGGCGGAGAAGCTCGGGCTCGATCCGGGCCGCGTCCCGCCCGGCCAGTACGTCACCGAGCGCTTCCCGGTCCTCAGCTACGGCCCGAATCCGCCCTACGACCTCGCCACCTGGTCGCTGGCCGTCGACGGCGAGGTCTCCGAGCCGTTCGCCCTGCGCTGGGAGGAGCTGCTGGCGCTGCCCCAGCAGGAGGTGACCGTCGACATCCACTGCGTCACCCGCTGGTCGAAGCTCGACACGACGTGGCGCGGCGTCGCCGTGCGCGACCTCCTCGAGCGCGCGCGGCTCAAGCCGACGGGCACCCACGCGCTCGTCCACTCAGACGGCGGCTACACGACGAACCTGCCGGTGGAGGCCCTGCTCGACGACGGCGTCCTGGTCGCGCACGCCTACGAGGGCGAGCCGCTCGAGCACGACCACGGCGCCCCCGCCCGGCTGCTCGTCCCGAAGCGCTACTTCTGGAAGTCGGCGAAGTTCGTGCGCCGGATCGAGATCCTCCCCGAGGACCGCAAGGGGTTCTGGGAGCTCAACGGCTACCACAACGACGCCGATCCATGGACCGAGCAACGGCACTGGTTCTAGGGCGCGCCCCGATCACCGGCTGGCTGCGTCCTCGGTCGCTCGGCTGCGGAGCAGCCCACGCTCCCTGCGTCCTTGCCAGCCGGCGCCGGGACGCGTCCTCATGATCCTTCTGACCGGGGCGACCGGCGTCGTCGGCACGGCGCTGCTGCGCAGGCTGACCGCGCGCGGCGAGCCGATCCGCTGCCTCGTCCGCGACCCGCGGCGCCTCGGGCCCGAGCGCGTGCGGGTGCAGATCGCGCTGGGCGACCTCGCCGACCCGCCGTCGTTCCGCAACGCGCTGCGCGGCGTCCGCACCGTCGTCCACCTCGCGGCGTCGATCCGCGACCAGCCCCAGGGCTCGATCGAGGAGCTGAACGGGATCGCCACCTGGCGGCTCGTGCAGGCCGCCGAGCGCGCCGGGGTCGAGCACTTCGTCTTCTTCTCGGCGCTGTCGGCGTCCGTCCACGACCGCACGCGCTTTCTGCGCGCGAAGGCGCTCGCCGAGGAGGCGGTGCGCGAGTCGTCGGTGCGCACCACGATCTTCGCCCCGTCGATCGTCTACTCGACCGACGATCGCTACGTCGCGCTGCTCGAGCGGCTGTCGCTGCTGCCGGTCATGGTCGTGCCGGGCCGGGGGCGCGCGCTGTTCCAGCCGATCTGGGCCGGGGACGCGGCCGACTGCGTCATGGCCGCGCTCGACGGCGGCGACGGCTCGCGGCGCTACGAGCTGGCCGGCCCGGACACGATCAGCCACGAGGCGATGGTCGCGCTCGTCTCGCGCGCGGCCGGGCGCGAGCGCCTGCGGGTCCACGTGCCGTCGCCCGTCGTGCGAGCGACGCTGCGCGGGGCCGAGGCGCTGATGAAGTCGAAGACCCCCGCCACGTGGGACGAGGCGGAGCTGCTCGAGGTCTCGATGACGAGCCCGACCGGCACCGCCGGCGCCGAGTCGCTCGGCGTGCGGCCGCGGCCGATGGCCGCGGTGCTCGGCGCGCGCTAGAGCCCGGGCCGGCGGTCGGCCCACGGACGCGCCGCCTCGACCTGCGCGGCGAGCGCGAGCAGCGGGCCCTCCTGCGCGGGGCGCCCGACGAGCTGCACGCCGAGCGGCAGGCCGTCGTCGCGCTGGCCGAGCGGCAGGGCGATCGCGGGCTGGCCGGTCATGTTGAGCGGCGGCGTGTAGGGCACGAAGTCGGCGGCCTCGCGCAGTGTCGCCTCCGCGTCCGGCCGGTCGGGGTCGAGCGTGCCGATCGTGACGGGCGGCTGGGCGAGCGCCGGCGTCAGCACCGCCTCGTACGGGCTCGCCCACGCGACGAGCATGCGCGAGAGCTGCTGGATCCTCACGAGCGCGCTCTGCATCGCCACCGCGTCGAGCGCGCGGCAGCGCTCCCACAGCCAGAGGCTCAGGCGCTCCATGTCGTCCTCGCCGGGCTCGCGGCCGTTGACCGTCGCCGCGAACGCCATCTGGCCGCAGTTCATCGGGCCGAAGACGTCGATGAAGGTGTCGAAGATCTCCGGCCCCTGGACCGGCGGCGTCACCTCCTCGACGTGGTGGCCCAGCTCCTCGAGCAGCGCCGCCACCTCGCGCGTGACCGCCTCGCAGGCCGGGTCGAGGGTCGCGGACTCGATCGGCGGCTCGAGCGCGAGGCCGATCCGCAGGCCGGCGGGCTCGCGACCGGCCGCCTCGGCGAACGGCTCCGGCGGGGGCGGCGCCCAGGACGAGTCGCCCAGCTCGGGCCCGGCAAGCAGGTCGAGCAGCGCCGCGGTGTCGCGCACCGTGCGCGTCAGCACGCCCTCGACGGCGAGGAACTGCTCGCCGATCGCCGGCGCCATCGAGATCCGCCCGCGCTGGGGCTTCAGCCCGACGACCCCGCAGCACGCGGCGGGGATGCGGGTCGAGCCGCCGCCGTCGTTGCCGTGCGCGAGCGGCACCATCCCGGCCGCGACCGCGGCGGCCGGGCCGCCGGACGAGCCGCCCGGCGTGCGGTCGAGCGCCCACGGGTTGCGGGTCGGCCCGAACCGCCGCGTCTCGGTGACGGGCTGGATGCCCCACTCCGACAGCGTCGTCGTGCCGACGATGATCGCGCCCGCGCGGCGCAGCCTGGTCACGAGGCTGGCGTCGATCGGCGGGCGGAAGTCCTCGAGGAACGGCGAGCCGAACGTCAGCCGCTTCCCGTTGACCGGGACGTTGTTCTTGATCGCGACCGGAACCCCGGCGAGCGGGCGCTCGTCGCCGCTCTGCACGCCGTCGGCCTCGGCCAGTGCGTCGTCCGCGAACACGTCGACGAACGCGTTGACCTTCGGCTCCACCTCCTCGATGCGGTCGAGCGACGCCTGCACCAGCTCGCGCGCGGAGATCTCCCCCGCGCGCACGAGCGCCGCCAGCTCGTCGACGGGGCGGAACATCAGGTCGGTCGCGGTGGAGGGCATGGGCCGGGGCTACCCGCGCGGGACTACCTTGGACGCATGGGCAGCTACCGCTGGGTCGTCCTCGCGATCGGGTGCCTCGGCACCGCGGTCGTCGGCGTCCTGCGGCAGGGCCTCCCGGCGCTCGGGCCGGCGTTCCGCGACGCGTTCGCGCTCTCGCTCGGGCAGGTCGGGTTCGTCTTCGGCGCGCTCGCAGCGGGGATGACGATCGGCCTCGTCCCGTGGGGAGCGCTGGCCGACCGGACCGGGGAGCGGCTGGTGCTCGCGGGCGGCCTGCTCCTCACGTCCGCGGCGCTGGTGCTGGCCGCGCTCTCGGGGTCGTTCGCGGTCCTGTTGACGGGGCTCTTCCTCACCGGTCTCGCCGCGGGGAGCGCCACCGGCGCGACCGGGCGCGCGGTCATCGGCTGGTTCGCGCGCGACGAGCGCGGGTTCCTCCTCGGGATCCGCCAGACGGCGTTCCCGCAGCGCGGCGCGCTCGCCGCGCAGGCGCTGGCCGCCGTCGCGATCGCCGCCGGCCAGCGCGAGGCGCGCCTCGCCGTCGCCGCGATCACGTTCGTCGCGGCCGTGCCGGGCGCCGTCTGGCTGNAGTGTCCCAGGGATTGCGGCTCGCGCCGTGGTGGCGTGGCTCCGTGGTGGGGAGGATCCCGAACTCGGGGAGGTTGGTCGTCCCGACCACGACGAAGCCGGCGTCGCGCAGCCGGCGCACGAGGTAGGCGTCGTGGTCCGGGCGGTGCCCGGCGAGGAAGGCGGAGCCCATGTCCTGGCGGAGCCCGCGGACCGCGGTGTTCGCCTTGACGGCGACCGGGACGCCGGCGAACGGCCGCCCGTCGTCGCGGCCGATGGCGCCGGCGGCGGCCAGCGCGCCGTCGGCGTCGACCTCCACGAACGCGTTGAGCTCTCCGTCGACGGCCTCGATCCGGCGCAGCGACGTCTCGGCGAGCTCCCGGGCGCTCACCTCGCCGCCGCGGACGAGCGCGGCCAGCTCGCCCACCGGCCTGAACAGGAGATCGTCCATCGCGGGAGCCTATGCGGCCAGTCCGCGTAACCGGTACACCGGCTACTATGTGGTTACCGTGACCGCGCCGATCCCCGAGGTCCCCGACCAGCCGTCCCCCTCCGGGGCGCCCTACTGGTACTGGCTCGGCGGCCGCCCGGCGCTCGACCTGGTCAACACGCGACGGGAGCGGTGGCGGCGCGACGTGGACTGCCTCGTGACGCCCGCCGACGTCGGCGAGTGGCTCGTGCGGGCCGCGCTGCTGCCGGCGCCGATGCGCGTCCCCTCCGCCGTGCTCGCCGAGGCGCGCGAGCTGCGCGAGGCGATCGACGCCGGCGCCCGCGCGGCGGTGGCCGGCGAGGCGGCCGACCCGGCGGCGGTCACGCTGATCGACGACTGGCTCGTGCTGGCCGGCTCGCGGCCCGCGCTGCTGCCCGGTCCCGGCGGCCTGCCCGTGCTCGGCGAGCGCGCCGCCGCCGACTCCCCCCGCCGCGCGCTCGGCATGGTCGCCCTCGACGCGGCGCGGATGCTCGGCATCCCGGCCGAGCGCGAGCGGGTCCGGATCTGCGGCTCGGAGACCTGCTCGGCGCGCTTCTACGACCGCTCCCCCGCGGCCGTCCGCCGCTGGTGCTCGATGGCGTCCTGCGGCAACGTGGCCAAGGCGCGCCGCCACCGCGCGCGGGCGGGCGCCGCGTGAACGCCGGCGGCCCGCGCTACCGCTGGACCATCCTGGCCGTCGGCGTCGGCGCCCAGGCCGCGCTGAGCGCGGTGACGATGGGGCTGCCCGCGCTCGCGCCCGCGCTGCGCGACGCCTTCGGCCTCTCGCTCTCCGAGGTCGGCCTGATCCTCGCGAGCGTCAACTGGGGGACCGTCGTGACCCTGCTGGCCTGGGGCGCGCTCGCGGACCGCATCGGCGAGCGTGCGGTGATCGCCGCCGGCCTGGCCGGCGGGGCGCTCGCCCTCGTGGGCGCCTCCTTCACCGACGGCTTCGGCGCGCTGCTCGCCGCGCTGGCGGTGACGGGCGGCCTCGCCGCGGCGGCGGCCGCCGCGTCCGGCCGTGCGGTCATGGGCTGGTTCGGGCGCTCCGAGCGCGGCTTCGCGCTCGGCATCCGCCAGATGGCGGTGCCGCTCGGCGGCGCCGCCGGCGCGCTGAGCCTCCCGCTCGCCGCCCGCCTCGGCGGGCTCGACGCCGCGCTGCTGCTGCTCGCCGCCGGCGGCGCGCTCGGCGCCGCGGCGTCCGCGCTGTGGATCCGCGAGCCGCCGCCCGCCCCCGCCAATCGCCCGGTCCTCGACGCCCCCGCCCCGCTGCGCGACGCGCGCGTCTGGCGCCTGGCCGCCGGCTCGGCGCTGATCGTCTGCGCGCAGACCGCGATCCTCGCGTTTCTGGTCCTCTTCCTGGTCGACGAGCGCGGCCTCGCCGCCGGCCTGGCCGCCGCCGCGCTGGCCACGATCCAGCTCGGCGGCGGGCTCGCGCGGCTCGTCGCCGGCCGTCGTTCCGATCGCCGCGGGCGGCGGATCGCGCCCGTCCGCCGCCTGGCGCTCGCCACCGTGGCCGCGCTCGCCGGGGTCGCCGCCCTCACGAGCGCGCCGCTCATCCTCCTCCTCCCGGTGCTGCTGGCCGCGGGCGTGCTGGCCATGAGCTGGAACGGCCTCTCGCTGACCGCCACCGCGGAGATCTCGGGCCGCGCGCAGGCGGGGACCGCGATGGGGCTCGCGGGCACCGTGATGCGCCTGCCCGCTTCGGGGATCGGCGTGGCGTTCGGCGCGCTCGTGGCCTCGACCTCGTGGTCGCTCGCCTTCGCCGCCCTGGCGCTGCTGCCGCTGGCCGGCTGGGCGCTGCTGGCGCCGCTCGAGCCCGAGGAGGAGCGNAGTCGTCGCGCTGGCGCTCGTCACGCTCGGCGTGTTCGGCGAGGACCCGGACGAGGCGGCCGAGCGCTACGCGCAGGCGTGGTCGCGCGGCGACGACCGCGCGGCGGCGCGCGAGACCGACCGCCCCGACGAGGCGCTCGAGGCGCTGACCGGCTCGCGCCGCGGCCTCGACGGGGCGCGGGTGCGGGCGAAGGTCGACGACGTGTCCGAGGACGGCGACCGCGCGGACGCCCGGCTGCGCGTCTCGTGGCGGGTCCCGCGGATCGGCGACTTCGCCTACGACGCGCGCGTGCCGCTGGTCGAGACCGACGACGGCTGGCAGGTCGAGTGGCGCGCGCAGAACGTCCACCCCAAGCTGAACGACGAGACGCGGCTCGGGACGACGAGCGTCGGGCCGCCGCGCGCGTCGATCCTCGACCGCGACGGCCGGCCGCTCATGAGCAACCGCCCGGTCGTCGACATCGCGGTGCGCACCGACCGCGTCGAGGATCCGGCGGCGACGGCGGCGGCGCTCGCCGAGCTCGTCGACGTCGACGCCGAGCGGCTCGAGCGGACGATCCGCGACGCGGGGGAGGGACGGTTCGTCCCCGTCATCACCCTGCGCCAGACCGAGTTCCGTCCCGACGCGGAGCGCATCCGCGCGGTGCCAGGCGTCTCCATCGACGGCAAGGTCGCGCCGCTCGCGCCCAGCCGCGCGTTCGCCCGCGCCCTGCTCGGCGTGGTCGGGCCGGCCACCGCCGAGCAGGTCGAGCGGTCGCGCGGCCGCGTGTCGGGCGGCGACGAGATCGGCCAGTGGGGGCTCCAGGCCGCGTTCGAGGAGCGGCTCGCCGGCACGCCGACCGCCGCGGTCGTGGTGCGTGAGCGCAAGACGGGCACGCAGACGACGACGCTGCTGCGCAAGCCCGGCAAGCGCGGCGGCCCGGTGCGGACCACGCTCGAGCGCGCGGTCCAGGACGCCGCCGAGGACGCCCTCGACGGGGTCAAGGGGAACGCGGCGCTCGTCGCGGTCCAGCCGTCGACGGGTGAGGTGCTCGCCGTCGCCAACCGCCCGGTGGAGTCGTCGTTCAACCGGGCATTCGACGGGCTGTACCCGCCGGGCTCGACGTTCAAGGTGGTCACCACCGCCGCGCTGCTGCGCGACGGGCTCGGCGTCGACGACGTCGTCGACTGCCCGGCGACGGTGACGGTCGAGGGCAAGGCGTTCCGCAACTTCGAGGGCGGGGCGGCGGGCGCCGTGCCGTTCCGCGAGGACTTCGCCGAGTCGTGCAACACCGCCTTCGTCTCCCTGCACAAGCGGATCACCGCCGACCGGCTGACCCTCGTTGCACGTGACTACGGCCTCGGCGTTCGGGTGCGGCTGCCGGTGAACACCGCGCAGTCGAAGGCGCCGCCCGCCGAGGGCGCGGTCGGGCGCGCGGCGATGATGATCGGCCAGGCCGAGACCGTCGCCAGCCCGCTGGCCATGGCCGGGGTGGCGGCGGCGGTCGCCGACGGGCGCTGGCGCGCGCCGCGGCTCGTGTCGACCGACCGCCCGAAGGCCGGCCGGGCCCTGCCGCCGGAGGAGGTCGACACGCTGCGCACGCTGATGCGCGCGGTCGTCGTGGGCGGCACCGGCGTCGCGCTCCAGGCCGTGCCCGGCGAGCCCGCGGGCAAGAGCGGGACCGCCGAGTACGGCGCCGGCGACCCGCCGAAGACCCACGCGTGGTTCATCGCGTTCCGCGGCGATCTCGCTGTGGCGGTGCTCGTCGAGGGCGGTCGCGCCGGCGGCGAGGTCGCGGCGCCGATCGCGGCGCGGTTCCTCACGGCGGTGCCGCCGGCCTGACCCGTCAGCGGGGCTCGGGCTCGGGCTCCGGCGCCGGCTCGTCGGGCCAGTGGCCGTGCGCGTCGAAGAACGCGCGCGCGTCGTCCTCCTCGTGCCGGGCGTCGTGGCCGGTGCGGATCACGAGGACGAAGAGCGGGATCGACAAGATCGCCGCGCCGACGGTGATCCAGTCGAGGAGGCTCACAGCAGCTCGACCGGGTCGCCGACCGCGATCCGGGCGGCGCCGACGGCGTCGGCCCACACCCCGAAGATGGTGTCGTGGCGCTCGTTGATCGTGCGCAGCACGTCGGGGTTCTTCTCGAGCGTGTCGGGATCGTGGACGGTGATCGCACAGCGGTCGCTCTTGCTGACGATGTGCAGCTCGGCGTCGCCGATCCGCAGCCGCCTTCCCTCCCACTGCGCCTCCTCGAACGGCTCGGCGTCGAGCTCGACGTGGACGTTGGGGCGGAAGCGGCGCAGGTCGAGCGGCGTGCCCAGCTCCTCCTCGAGCGCGCGGCGCGACGCCTCGACGGTGACGTGAAGGCCGGAGACGTCGGCGAGCCCCTGCGGGTCCTGGACGAGCGCGACGTCCTTGCCGAGGTGGGCGGTGATGGCCTGCTCGAGCGTCTTGTCCCACGCGTACGTCGTGCCGTCGGGCCCGGTGACGGAGAGTCCGCCGTTCACGTGCGCGTGCCAGACGAGCATCTTCGGCGCGACGCGAGCGGTCAGCTTCCGCCCGCCGCGCAGCCACACCGCGTGCTTGCGGTCGCCCTCCATCCCGTGCTGGTCGACCGCCGCGGCATCGACCGGCTCGCCGGCCATCGACTTGACCGGGTAGCGGTGGAGGGAGAGCACGGTGCCGCGGGGCATGAAGGCAAGCGTACGAGGCGCGGCCGGCGCATCGGCATTGGCGAGAACGGTCTGACAGTCAGACTCTTCTCACCAGCCGTGGGAGCGGGACGGGTCCGCCCTACCGCCGCAGGCCGATCGCGCTGAGCCGCCGCCCGAGCAGCGGCGCGAGGGTCGCGCCGTAGGCCGCCGTGATGTGGCCTCGATCCTTGTGGGTGAGGACTCCTCCGACGACCGGGAAGCAGTGGCTCTGAGAGCAGAAGTAGCGCGTCATGTCGACGAGCCGGACGCGTCCTCCCGCGCGGCGGGCGGCGTCGGCGGCGGGGTCGGGGCGGAGGGCGCGGGCGCGGGGGATCGCACACTCGCGGCCGGCGTTCGCGCGGCGGCGGATCGCGCGGACGACGCAGGCGCGGGCGGACGGCGGGCGGACCGGCGTGTCGCGGATCACGACGATCTTCTCGACGGATCGCGGGACGGCGCGCCAGGCGGCGAGGTAGCCGTCGACCTCGTCGGCGTACGACCCCCGGATCCGCACGCGGTGCTGCGAGACGAACACGGTGTCGACGCCCGGGTGCTCGAGCAGCCAACCGTGGATCGCCGCGCGCCAGCGGACGCACTGCTCGCCGAGCGTCCCGCGGAGGATCGGCGTCGCGGTCGAGAGCGGGCAGCCGTTGCGGCTCAGCGAGAACCCGGCCCAGCCCCGCTGCCGCACCACCGGCCCGAGCGCCGCCCGCCAGTGGACGGCGTGCGAGTCGCCGATCAGCGCGATCCGGCGCCGGGCGCTGCTCTCCGGCGCGCCGAACTCGCACACCATCGGGTACCTGACGCGCGGGATCGCGCACGGCGCGTTCGGGGCGCGCAGCGCGCCGGCCGGCGTCGGGATCACCCGGCGGTCGAGCTTGCGGTTGTGGCACGGCTCGAGGTGGTCGCGCGACGCGGCGCCGAAGCAGCGGGGCGCGGCCGCGGCGTCGGCGGCCGGCACGAGCAGCGCCGCGAGGGCGGAGAGGAGGAGGACGCGGCGCAAGCGGGCGCATCGTAGAACGACGGGGAACGACAAGGGCCCGGCGGATGCCGGGCCCTCGAAGTCCAACGGTGAAGCGGGCGGCCCGCTTCCTTACATCATGCCGCCCATGCCGCCCATGTCGGGCATGCCGCCGCCGCCGNAACCCGGCGGAGGACAGGCGCGTCGTCAGCGGGGCGTCCCCCGACGAGGGGCTCGCGGACGCGCGGGCGACCGGCCGCGTGTTGCCGGCTTGGTAGACGATGCGCTTGACCGCGCCGTCCCAGACGTCGACGTAGGCGAGGTCGCCGGCGGGCGTGGTCTCGACGTGGACCCCGGTGTAGCCCGTGGCGAACGCCTGCGGGGCGCCCACCATATGGCCGCCCGCGTCGAGCTCGTAGCTCTTGATCGTGCCCTCGTTGAAGTCCGCGATGAACCACTTCCCGTGCAGCGAGGACGGGTACGCGGTGGCCAGGTACTGCGGCGCGGCCTGCACCGAGGCCCCCTGGTTGGGGTACTCGTAGAACGGCGGCCGGGCCGCGCGCGCCGTTCCCTCCTCCCGGTAGAGCGCCTCGCACTCGGACAGCTCCTTGTAGCCGGAGGTGCGGCTGCTGCCCTCGTAGCACGGCCAGCCGTAGTTGCCACCGGGCTCGAGGAGATCGAGCTCCTCCCACGCGTTCCAGCCGACGTCGCCGATCAGCGGCCGTCCGTTGCGCAGCACGAAGCGGAACGGATTGCGGAACCCGCGAGCCGCGACCTTCGCGCAGACGTCGGTGACCGGGTTGCCGGGGCAGAACGGGTGGTCCGGGAGCCCGCGGCCCTCGCGGTCGACGTGCAGGATCTTCCCGGCCATGCTCCGCTCGTCCTGCGATCGCAGGGCCAGGGGGTCCACGCCGCCGTAGTCCGCCCCGTCGCCCGAGCCGACCCACAAGGTCCCGTCCGGCGCGGAGCGGACCGTCCCGATCGAATGGGAGATGTGGTCCGACGGGATGCAGTCCACCGCGTTGGACGGCTCTGGGCAGACGCCGCCGACCGTCCCGAGGATCTCGCGGCGCTCGAGGACCGTGTTGTCGCTGGAGAGCTTGAACCGCGTCAGCCGGGACGACTCCGGACCCCCGTCGTCGGGCGCATCGTGCTCGCCGGTGTAGAGGAGGTAGAGGTAGCCGTTGGAGGCGAAGCTCGAGTCGACCGCCAGACCGAGCAGGCCGCGGTCGTTGTGGGCGTTGACCTCCGCGCTGAGGTCGACGACCGGCCGCGGCGAGGGCACCCCGAGCGGGCTGACCACCCAGAGCCTGCCGGGCTTGTCCGTGACGAACATCCGCCCGTCGGGTGCCCAGGCCACCGCGGTCGGCTCGTAGAGGCCGTCGACGAGCGTCTCCTCCGCGAAGCCGGGCGGAAGCTGCAGCGCTCCGGCCTGTGCGCTCGCCACGGGCCCCACCGCGCATCCGAGGGCGGCGAAGGCGAGCAGGAGGAGAAGAGGGTGAGCCAGCCGCAAGGTGAAGGGTGATCGGTACGCCTGACTGAGCGCCCGATCGTACGGGCCCGAACCGGCCTGCGGTAGGTTTTGGTCCAGCGGTGGACGAATGTCCGAGCGCGCCGGGCGGCGCGACGCTTCAGCCCGCGGCGGGCGGGCCGAGCCCCGCCGCCTCGTACTCGGCCGCGACGAGGGCGTCGTGGCGGCCGGCTTCGAGGTCGCCGAGCGGGTCGCGCGTGTGGCGCAGGAGCGCCGCGTGGGGCAGGCCGTAGGCCGCCCGGTGCGCGAGCAGCCGCCGGCGCTCGGGCGTGAGCGGCCCGGCCCCGAGCACCCTCGCGCCGGCCGTCATCCGGCGCACGATCGCGAGGCGGTCGGGCAGGTAGCGCAGGAGCAGCAGGTTCGTCGGGATGTACCAGGTGAGCAGGCCCAGGAGGTCGGCGAGCGAGTTGACGCGCGCCTCGGCCTCGCGGCCCGTGGCGGCGACCGTGCCGCCCGTCTGGCCGCCCGCCTCCTGAAGTGCCTCGCGGAGCTGGCCGCCGAGCAGCGCCGCGCCGCCGATCGCCTCGCCGGCCCGGCGCAGCGTCTCCTGGACCGCGCCGCCCGCCTGGGTGACGCCGCGCGAGAGCGAGTTGAGCTCGAGCACCGCATCCTGGACGCGGAAGCCGAGCCAGACGAACAGCAGCAGCAGGGCCGCAACGAGGAGGTCGAGGGCGAGGGTCCGCCGCAGCGGGCCGGGAAGGCTGGGATAGAGGCGCACCGGGCGCGGCTACCCCGGAACGCCCTCGACGAGGACGAGGTCCGTCTCCGAGACGGACTGGCGCAGCTCGCGCAGCGGGGCGTACTCGGGCGAGCCGTACCACGCGCGGGCGGCGGAGGCGTCCGGGAACTCCATGACCACGACCCGCAGGGGCGGCTCGGACTCGCCCTCGAGCGGCTCGAGCGGCCCGCCGCGGACCAGGAAGCGCCCGCCGTGCCGGGCGACGGCCTCCGTGTTGCCGCGGCGGTACTCGGCGAGGGCGTCGGCGGAATCGGGGGCGACGGAGCGGACGGAGGCGATGACGTAGGCGGGCATCGCGGCAGGGTCCCAGAACGACGAGGGGCCCGGCTCGCGCCGGGCCCCTCGATCACCGTGTCTCGCCCGGCCGTCCTCGCTGGCGCTCGGACTCCGGGCGACGTCACACGGGCTTCCTTACATCATGCCGCCCATGCCGCCCATGTCGGGCATGCCGCCGCCNAGCCCGGCCCCGAGCGCCCTCGCGCCGGCCGTCAGCCGGCGGACGAGTGCGATGCGGTCGGGCAGATAGCGCAGGAGCAGCAGCAGCGTCGGGATGAACCAGGTGAGCAGGCCGAGGAGGTCGGCGAGCGAGTTGACCCGCGCCTCGGCTTCCCGGCCGGTGGCGGCGACGGTCCCTCCCGTCTGGCCGCCCGCCTCCCGGAGCGCGTCTCGCAGCTGGCCCCCGATCAGCGGCGCCCCCCCGACCGCCTGGCCCGCCCGGCGCAGCGTCTCCTGCACCGCGCCGCCCGCCTGGGTGACGCCGCGCGACAGCGAGTTGAGCTCGAGCACCGAGTCGTGGACGCGGAAGCCGAGCCAGACGAACAAGAGCAGGAGGACCGCCACGAGGAGGTCGATGGCCACGGTCCGCCGCAACGGGCCCGGGAGGCTGGGATAGAGGCGCACGCGGGGTCCCTACCCCGGGCGGGGCTCAACCTCCCGCGGATGACGGACGTCAGAAGCGGCTCGCGACGTCCGTTGTGTCCCGACACACAGACTGCGAGGAAAGGCTGGGGATGCAGGAGAAGCGGAGTGAACTCGGCGCGGAGTGGCGCCGGAGCACGCGGAAGGCGGGGCTCGCGCTGGCGCTGGCCACCGGGTCCCTCCTGGCCTTGGCGCCGGGAGCGATGGCCTCGCAGCTGACGCTCGACACGAGCAAGAAGCTCACGTACACCGATGCCCCGGGTGCCGAGACGAGGCTGAGGATCGACATGGACTGCCAGAGCTACGGCGGGCCGGGCGGTCAATGCGACAGCGCGGTGTACGAGCTCATCGAGGAGGACGGGTTCTCGGGCGACACGCCCACCCGCCAGCTCCCTGATCCGGACGGCGCCGGCCCCTGCGTCAACCCGAAGAACTACGCGAACGAGCCGCAGCTGTACAAGGTCGAGTGCCCGATGAACGCCTTCACCAAGGTGGAGGTGCACATGGGCGACCGCGACGACACCGTGGTGACGCCGGTGACGCGCGAGCGGCTCAACGGGTCCTTCCCGGCGGTCATCCCGGCCGACGTGGACCTCGGGCCGGGCAAGGACTACTTGGAGACCGGCATCGGGGCCGACCGCATCCTGGGCGGCGACGGCGACGACGACATCTACAGCTCGAAGGGCTACTACCAGGTCAAGGACGCCGTCGAGGCGGGCGATCTCGTCAACGCCGGCGGCGGGGACGACGATGTCTACGGCGGCGCGGGCGCCGACGACCTCGACCTCGGGCCCGGCGGGAGCGGTACCCAGTACGCCTACGGGCGGGCCGGCGACGACGTCATCCAGGGCGACGACAGCCGCGACTCGATCTCCGGAGACGAGGGCGACGACATCCTCGTCACCTACGCCGCCGACGACTACGCCTACGGCGGCCCCGGCAACGACCAGATCTCGACCGGCGCCGGCTCGGACAGTGCCAGCGGCGAGGCCGGCAACGACCTGATCGAATGCGGCGACGGTCACGACGGCTGCCGCGGCGACGCGGGTGGCGACGAGATCCGCGGAGGCGGCGGCGTCGACCGGGTCGACGGCGGCGACGGAGACGACGTGCTCGACGGCGGTGAGGGCGACGACAACAACAACGGCAGCCCCTCCGGCTACGTGTGGGGCGGCGACGGCGCCGACAAGGTGACCGGCGGGCCCGGCGACGACAACGTGAGCGGGGGCGACGGCTACGGCGATGAGAGCCTCGACACGCCGTCGAGCGACGACGTGAGCGGCGGCGACGGCGTCGACAAGACGAGTTACTCCTCGGCCGACTTCCGCGTGCGGATCTCGCTCGACGGCGTGGCCAACGACGGCGTCCTGAACTCGGTGGGCGCGCCCGCCGAGCAGGACAACATCCGCGGCGACATCGAATGGGTCAACGGCAGCGGCTACGACGACGAGCTGACGGGCAACGACAGCGTCCAGCGCTTCGACGGCTACTCCGGGAAGGACCGGATCTTCGGGCGAGGGGGCGACGACATCCTCTACGGCGACTCGGGGAACGACCTTGTCGAGGGCGAGGGTGGCGCCGACACGCTCTACGGCGGCGACAACGACGACGACCTCAAGGGCGGCGACGGCGACGACCTCCTCGAGGGCAACGCGAAGGGCGACGTCCTGACGGGTGGCGGCGGAGTGGACACCTTCTACGGCGACACCGCCAACAACGCCGGCGACACCGGCAACGACACGATCAACGCGCAGGACGGCATCAGCGAGCCGCTCTCCTGCGGCCAGGGCTCGGACACGGCGTTCGCCGACCACAACGACCTGGTTCCGCGGGTGCCGGCGCTCGACGCCTGCGAGACGGTCAACCAGTCGGCCCCGCCGGCAGACGTCAACCAGGGCGGCAACAACACCGGCCCGGGCAACGCCGGCGCCGGCACCACCGGCGCGGGCACCACGCCGACGGTCAAGCCGGGGACCACCACGAGCACGACGGCGGCGCCCGACACCGTGGCACCGACGGTGGTGGTCGCGGCGAAGAGCACGATCGTCGCCGCCGGCGGCAAGACGGTGCCGTTCGCACTCGGGCCGGCGACCGAGGACGGCACCGGCAGCGTGGCGCTCAAGACCGCCGGGAAGGTGAAGGCGGCGAGCGTCGCGGCGGCCAAGAAGAAGGCGGTCCTGACGCTTGGCAGCTCGTCGTTCCAGATGGTCAAGGGCCAGCCCCTGACGGTCAACGTGACGCTGTCCGGCAAAGCTCGCAAGACGCTCAAGAAGCTCAAGCGGCTCAAGGTGCAGGCGACGATCACGATGCGCGACGCCGCGGGGAACGCGACGACCAAGACCCACACCTTCACGCTGAAGGCGGGCAAGAAGTAGTCCCGTGAACGGCGAGGGGCCCGGCGTCCGCCGGGCCCCTCGGACGCTCTGGCCTACGCCCGCACGCCCTCGACGAGGACGATGTCGGTCTCCGAGACGGACTGGCGCAGCTCGCGCAGCGCGACGTAGTCGGGGGACCCGTACCAGGCGCGGGCGGCGGCCTGGTCGGGGAACTCCATGACCACCATGCGCAGGGGCGGGTGGCCCGCGCCCTCGAGCGGCTCCAGCGGCCCGCCCCGGACGAGGAAGCGCCCACCGTGCCGGGCGACGGCCTCCGTGTTGCCGCGGCGGTACTCGGCGAGGGCGTCGGCGGAATCGGGGGCGACGGAGCGGACGGAGGCGATGACGTAGGCGGGCATCGCGGCAGGGTCCCAGAACGACGAGGGCCCGGCGTGCGCCGGGCCCTCGATCATCGTGTTTCGCCCGGCCGTCCTCGCCGGCGCTGACCGGCGACGTCACACGGACTTCCATCATGCCGCCCATGCCGCCCATGTCGGGCATGCCGCCGCCACCGCCGTTGTCGTCGTCCGGCACCTCGGCGACGATCGCCTCCGTCGTGAGGATGTTCTTGGCGATCGACGCGGCGTTCTGCAGCGCCGAGCGGGTGACCATGGCGGGGTCGATGACGCCCGCGGACACCAGGTCGACGTACTCGCCGGTCTGGGCGTTGAGGCCGTTGCCGTCCGCGGACTTGCGGACCTCGTTGACGACGACCGAGCCGCTTCGAGGCCGGCGTTCTCCGCGATCTGGCGGAGCAGCTCTCGAGCGCGCGCAGGATGATCCGCGCGCCGGTCTTCTCGTCGTCGACCTCGAGCGTGTCGGTGTCGATGGCGCTGGCCGCCTGCAGGAGCGCGACCCCGCCCCTGGGGACAATGCCCTCCTCGAGGGCGGCGCGGGTGGCCTGCAGCGCGTCCTCGACGCGGTGCTTCTTCCTTCATCTCCGTCTCGGTGGCCGCGCCGACCTTCACGACGGCGACGCCGCCGGAGAGCTTGGCGAGGCGCTCCTGGAGCTTCTCGCGATCGAAGTCGGGTCGGTGTTCTCGACCTCCGTCTTGATCTGGTTGATGCGGCCCTTGATGGCCTCCGCGTCACCGGCGCCGTCGACGATCGTCGTGTTGTCCTTGCCCACGACGACGCGGCGGGCGCGCCCCAGCTGCGAGACCTGCGTGTTCTCGAGCTTGAGGCCCATCTCCTCGGTGATGACCTCGCCGCCCGTGAGGATCGCGATGTCCTCGAGCATGCGCTTGCGGCGGTCGCCGAAGCCCGGGGCCTTCACGGCGACGCCGGTGAAGGTGCCGCCGGAGCTTGTTGACCACGAGGGTCGCGAGGGACTCGCCCTCGACGTCCTCGGCGATGATCAGCAGCGACTTGCCGGACTGGATGACCTGCTCGAGCACGGGGAGGATGTCCCGCACGAGCCGATCTTCTGGTTGGCGATGAGGACGTAGGGGTCCTCGAGCACCGCCTCCATGCGCTCCTGGTCGGTCACCATGTACGGCGAGATGTAGCCCTTGTCGAACTGCATGCCCTCGGTGAACTCGAGGTCCATGCCGAACGTCTGGCCCTCCTCGACGTTGACCACGCCGTCCTTGCCGACCTTCTCGATGGCGTCGGCGATGACGTCGCCGATCTCCTCGTCGCCGGCCGAGATCGTCGCCACGCGGGCGATCTGGTCCTTGCCGTTGACCTCCTTGGACTGCTCGCCGATGTGGGCGACGACCTGGTCCACCGCGCGCTCGATGCCGCGCTTGAGGCCGAGCGGGTTGGCGCCGGCGGCCACGTTCTTGAGGCCCTGCTTGACGATCGCCTGCGCGAGCGCCGTGGTGGTGCCGTCGCCCGCGACGTCGTTGGTCGCCGTGGCGACCTCGCGCACGAGCTGGGCGCCCTGGTTCTGGAAGACGTCCTGGACCTCGATCTCACGGGCGATGGTGACGCCGTCGTTGGTGATCGTGGGGGCGCCGAACTTCTTGTCGAGCACGACGTAGCGGCCGCGCGGCCCGAGGGTGACCTTGACCGCGTTGGCCACGGCGTTGACACCCTGCTCGAGGGCGTTGCGCGCCTCGACGTCGAACTTCAGTTCCTTGTGAGCCATGTGTGTCTCGTCTCTCTTCGTTCGCTGCGCGGGGTTAGCTTTGGACCTTGGCGAGCACGTCGGACTCGCGGAGGACCAGCAGGTCCTCGCCGTCGACCTTGATCTCCGTGCCGCCGTACTTGGAGTAGAGGACCTCGTCGCCCTCGGCCACGTCGAGCGGGATGCGCTTCTCGCCGTCGTCGTCGTAGCGGCCCTCGCCGACGACGGCGATGACCTTGCCCTTCTGGGGCTTCTCCTTCGCGGTGTCGGGGAGGACGAGGCCGGAGGCCGTCTTCCTCCTCCTCGACCGCCTTGACGATCAGCCGATCGCCCAAGGGCTTGCTTCATGTGGACCTCCAACGGGATTGCCGAACTTGCTGGCACTCTCGGGTCGAGAGGTGCCAATGCGGGCGATTCTATGAGGGCGGCCCGCGAAGTTCAAGGGCGTCCTGGCACTCTCGCGAGGCGAGTGCCAGAACGCTCACGATGTCCGGCCGAACGGAGCAGCCGATCCGAGATGCCCCGCCATCCCGGCCGGAACGCGCGTAGACGCACGCCAAGCGCAGCCGGGTGATGTCGGCATAGGCAGGGAGGCCGCGAGGACCGGAGCGGGCGGGTCGTAGCCGGCCAGCACGGCCTCGGCGAGGCGTCCGGCCCGCTCGCGGTCGAGCCGGCCCTGGAACTGGAGCTCGAGGTGGACGAGCAGGTTCGCCATGTCCAGGGCGGGGGTCGCCTGCGGTCAGCGTGTCGAGGTCGAGCAGCCCGACGGAGCCGTCGGGCGCGAGCAGGATCTGCTTGTCGTGCAGGTCGCGGTGGACGAGGGCGGGCGCTGCGGGCGCGACGAGGCGCGCCAGGCGCTCGGTGACGCCCGCCGCGGCTTCGACCGCGCGCGCGTGCAGCGCCGGCTCGAACGGGGCGACCCGATCGAGCCACCCGGCGAGGACCGCCGCCTCCGCCCGGCCGTCGTGGAGACCATCACCGGTCACGTCGCGTGCCTTGAACCGGTGGAGCGCCCGGACTGCCGCTCCCGCTCGTCCGGCGGCGGCGAGCGCGCCGGCCTCGTCGCCGGCCATCAGGTCGTGGAGGAGCGGCCCGGGAGCGGGGCCGTCACCGAGACCCCGTCGGCGGGGCGGTGATCGACCGTCGCCGCGAGGCGCAGCGGCGAGCCGCGAGGCGATGGGGGCAGCCACCGCGGGGCGGCGGCCGGGCGGCACGACCTTCGCGAAGCCGACGCCCGGCAGCTCGACGACCGCGCGGCGCTCCGGCCGGTGCACGAGCAGGCGCGCACCCGATCGGGTCAGCAGGCCCGCCAGCGCGGTGAGCCGGCGGTCCGCGCCGCGCCGTTGCAACAGGACACGCTCGCCCCCGATCTCCACCACCTCGGCGTCGCCCGGCGCGGTCGCCGCCGCACGGGTCGCGCCCGCGACCTGCTCGAGCTCTCCCTCGTCCGCGAACCACTGCCCTCGGTGATCTCGCCGCTCGCGCCGGCGTACTCGAGCAGGAGCCGGCCGTCGCCGCGCGGCCAGGCGCGGCGCAGGCGCAGGCCATCGGCCAACTCGAGCCGCTCGACGAGACGCTCAGGCGGCACGGAGGAGTGCTGCGGCCCGGTCGACCCGCGCCTGCACGCGCGCCGGCCAATCGGGATCACGGTGGCGGAACGGCTCCGGTGCGACGCGCAGCACCGCCGCGGCGGTCCAGGCTGCCACCGCTTCGGAGGCGATGGGCGCCTTCGCGGCACGCCGGTAGGACTCGACGAAGGCGGCCGCGGCGTCGTCGCCGCCGGCCGCGGGAGCGTCCACCTGCGCCCCGAGGAACGACCCGAGGTCCGCGCCCACGGGCCCCACCCCCGCCTGGTCGAGGTCGACCACGGCGAGCGACGGACCGTCGAGCAGTTGATCGGGCGAGTCTCCCTGCAGAGGGCCGTCCGGTCCCGGCAGGGCGGCGAGGCGTCCGGCGATCTCGCGTCCCAGGCGCCGCGCGACGACGCGCGATGTCGGGGCACACCTCCGCCGTCGCCTGGACGGCCCGGCGCAGCCGCGTCGGCTCCCGCCGCGAGGGTGCGCCCCGGAGGCGGCCGGCCACAGGTGCCGCATGCAGCGCCGCGAGCGCGGTCCCCGCGACCGCGGCGAGCTCCGGCGTCGCGGATGCGAGCCGGGCGGCATCGACCGCCTCCCCTCGAGCCGCACCAGCACGAGCAGGTGCCGGCCGCGCGAGCGCCGAGCGGAGCCGCGACCCGCAGGCCGCCCCCGTTCGGCGCCCGGCGGTCCACGCGGCTGAACGCGCGGGCGCCCGCCAGCGCGACCGACAGCGCCGCCTCACCCGAGTACGCCTTGAGCAGCGCGCGCCGGCCGTCGGCCGCGCGAAGCTCGCGACCAGCCTGCGCTCGGGCTTGTAGCGCAGGATCCGGAGGCCGGCCCCCCACAGCTCGGGCCGGTCGGGAAGCGCGACGGAGCACCGGCTCGCGGCGCTCGTCGTCGAGCAGCTCGGGAAGCGCCCGCATCCGGCGGTCGTTGGGCAGCAGGTGGACGGCCACCGCCAGGTCGGCGAGCAGGCGAGCGCCGATCCTCGAGCGCTCGGTCGTCGCGCCCGCGATTCACGCCCTTGGCCAGCTTGTCGAGCGTATCCGGGCGCTGGGCCCGGGCGTAGATCTCGATCGGGGTCCCGCCGTCGCCGAGGCGGTAGCCGACCAGGCAGCTCGTCGCGGGCTTGTAGCGGACGTAGGCCGCCCGCAACGGCGCGGGCGCGGCCAGCGCGAGCGTCGCCTGGAGCGCGCGCTCGCGTCGAGCAGCGTGGCGAGGCCGGGCAGGGCGGGGTCGCGCTCGGCGAGCGCGGCGTCGGCAGGCGTCAGCACGGCTGGGCGGGCGGGCCGGGCGCCGCCGCCGCGAGCTCGAGGGCGCGGTCCTGCGCGCCTGCGCCTGGAGGTGATGGACGGCGGCGTAGTGGCCGTCCAGGGCGAGGAGCTCCGAGTGCGTGCCCTCCTCGACGATCCGCCCCGACTCGAGGTACAGGATGCGGTCGGCACGCTCCACGGCGCGGAGGTCGTGCGCCACCATGAAGGTCGTCCGGCCGGCGGCGAGGCCCGCCAGCGCGTCGCCGACGGCGCGGGCGTTCTCCTCGTCGAGGCCGGTCGTCGGCTCGTCGAGGATGACCAGCAGGGCGTCGCGCAGCGCAGCGCGGGCGATGGCGATCCGCTGGCGCTGCCCGCCGGAGAGCGTTGCCCCGCGCTCGCCCAGGACGGTGTCGTAGCCCTCGGGCAGCCGCTCGATGAAGTCGTGGGCGTTCGCGAGGCGGGCGGCCCGCTCGACGTCCTCCGGGCTCGCCCTCCGCGCCGTAGCCGATGTTGTCGCGGACGCTGACGCCGAACAGGACGCTGTCCTGGAGGACGACCGCGATCTGCGTCCGCAGCGACTCGAGCGTGTAGTCGCGCACGTCACGGCCGTCGATGAGGACGCGTCCGGCGCTGGGGTCGTAGAGAGGCGCAGCAGCAGACCCACGAGGCTCGACTTCCCCGCGCCTGACGGACCGACGAGCGCGATGACCTCTCCGGGCGACGCGTGCAGCGACAGCTCGTCCAGTGCGGGCCGGCCGCCCGCCTCGTAGGCGAGCGTCACGCTCTCCAGGCGCACGTCGCCCTCGGCGCGCGGCGGGGACCGCGCCGGGGCGGTCGCGGATCTCGGGCTCCGCGTCGAGGACCTCGATGATGCGCTCGCCCGCCGCGGCCGCCTGCGCGAGCCGCCCCTGTACTTCGCGAGGTCGCGCATCGGCTTGAACGCGGTCTTCAGGTAGAGCATGAAGACGACCAGCTCGCCCGGCGTGAGCGAGCCGCGCTGGACCTGGCGCGCTCCGACGTAGAGCACGAGGGCCGAGCCCACGGCCACGAGGACGTCGACCTTGCGCTCGAGCCCGGCGGCGAGCCGCTTGGCCTGCACGCCCTCCTTGAGGCTCGCCAGGTTCTGGCTGGCGAACTTGCGCTCGAGGATCCGCTCGAGCGACAGCGCCTGCACGAGCTTGATCGCGCTCAGCGACTCGGTGGCGGCGGAGGCCATCGCCCCTTCCCGCTTGCGCTGCTCGCGTGCCACCCCGCGGATCCGGCGGCCGCGGCGCAGAAAGGACGGCGACATGAGGGGGAAGACCGCGAGCGAGACGAGCGCGAGCTGGGGATTGAGCCAGAGCATCACGCCGACCATTCCAATCAGCGTCAGCACGTTGGCCGCGAGCGGCAGCGCGGCGGTGACGGTCACCTCCTGCAGGCGGCCGACGTCGCCGGTGAGGCGCGCGACGAGGTCGCCCGTGCGGGCGCGCGCGTGGAAGGCGAGCGAGAGGCGCTGGATGTGGCCGTAGAGCTCGCCCCGCACCTCGGTGAGGACACGGTTGCCGGCGAGCGCCAGCCCGACGGTGCTGAGGTAGGCGCACAGGGCGCGGAGGGTGGCGATGCCCACGACGGCCAGCGCGCACACGAGCAGCAGGGTGGCGTCGTCGAGCGAGGCCAGCGGCCCGCCGCTTGCCGGATCGCCAGGCCGGGCGCGCTCGCCGCCGAGGACGTCGTCGAGGACGAACTTCAGCGGCCACGGCTCGAGCAGCCGGAACGCGACCTCGGCGATCAGCAGCGCGGTGGCGCCCGTCACGAGTCCGCGCTGACGGCGCACGTACGGGCCGAAGCGGCGCAGGATGCGGCGCAGGCTCGGCAGCGACTCCTGCAACGAGGCCGTGGGCTTCACGCCGCCACCCGCGCCGGCTCGCCGGCGATGGCCAGGATGCGCCCGGCGACCGAGTCCCAACCGTGCCGCCGCACCGCCTCGGCGCGCGCCGCGCGGCCGAGCCGGGCGCGCAGCGCCGGGTGGGCCGCCAACCTGCGCAGCGCGCCGGCGAGGGCCTCGGGATCCCCGGGGGCGCACAACAGACCCGTCCGTTCGTGCTCGATCACCGTGCTCACCTGCCCCACGTCGCTGGCGGCCGCCGCCAGGCCGGCCGCCATGTACTCGAAGAGCTTCAAGGGAGAGAAATAGCACCCGGCCTCGCCGCCGTAGGGGACGGTGCCGACGTCCATGCGCGCGAGCAGCGACGGGATGGCGTCGGCCTCGACGGCCCCGACGAGCTCTGCCGCCCCGGTCAGCCCGCGGCGCGCGAGGTCCGCCTCGAGGGCTTCACGCTCGGGCCCGTCGCCGACGACCAGGAGCCGCGCGTCCGGATGGCGCTCGCACAGCCGCGCGAAGGCCGCCGCCAGCGCGGGCAGCCCGTGCCACGGTTTCAGCGTGCCGACGAAGCCGACGGTGAACGGTCGCCCGGGCGCCGGCGGGGCGGGGTCGAAGCGCGCCGGATCCACGCCGTTGGGGACCACCTGCAGCCGTCCCTCGAGGTCGTGCTCGGCCGAGAGCCGGCGCGCGAGCTCGTCGGAGACCGCGAGCACGGCGCTCGCCGCCGCGAACGCCCGGCCGGCCGCGGCGCGGGCGGCGCCCTCGTCGGCGAGCCCGCGGTGCCGGGCCTGCTCCTCGAGGAGCGGCGCGTTGACCTCGAGCAGCCCCGGGATGCCGTGCCGGCGGGCGTGCTCCATGCCGGCCCAGCTCCACAGGGACTGGCGTTCGTAGACGGCGTCGAACGGCGGCCGGTCCTCCAGCGCCGCGGCGAGGTTCCCGTTGGCCGCCTGGCACGCCCGCTCGCGCTCGGCGGCGTCGCCCTTCGCCGGCCGGGGCAGCCGGTGCACGGCGCGCAGCGGGGTGTCCGGACCGGGATGGCCGTCGAGCCGGGCGGCGAAGAGCTCGATCTCGACGCCACGGCGCGCGAGCGCTCCAAGCACCGAGCGCGCGTGGATCGACGAGCCCTTGCGGCCGAAGATCGGCACTCCCGGGTCAGCGCAGACGTAGGCCAGCCGCACCCGTCACCGCCTCGTCCTCGTGGCGTCTGCCACCGCCGAGCACCGCCTCGCGCCAGACGACCGCGTTCGCGTGGACGTCGAAGCGCTCCTCGACCAGCCGGCGCGCCGCCGTGGCCAGGCGAACCCGCAGTTCGGCGTCGTCGAGCAGCCGCTCGAGCGCAGCGGCCAGCCGCGAGGGGTCGTGCTCCGGGACGGTCAGACCGGTCTCTCCGTCGTGCAGGACCTCGGGAATCCCGGTGACGTCGGTGGAGACGCACGGCGTCCCGAGGGCCATGGCCTCGAGCAGGACGGTGGGGAGGCCGTCGCGATTTCCGTCCTTTGCGAGCACGCACGGCGCCGCGAGGACGGCGGCGTCCTGGACGAGCGCGCGGACCTGCTCCTGGCTTCGCGGGCCGGCGAGGGTCACGTGGCGCTCGAGCCCGAGCCGCTCGACCTGCGCCCGCAGCTCGGGCTCGAGCATGCCGCCGCCGGCGATCACGCAGTCGAACGAGCGCCCGCGGTCGGCCAGCAGGCGGCAGGCGTCGATGAGATCGCCCCACCCCTTCTTCTCCACGAGCCGGCCGACCCCGGCGATCCGCGGACGGCGCTCGGCCGGCGCGGCGAAGGGGAAGCGGTCGAGCTCGACGCCGTTGTAGACGCGATGGATCCGCGGGGCCGCCTCGGGGCACACCGCAGCGAGGTGGCGGGCGTTGAAGTCGCTCACCGTCACGACCGCGGCGGCGTCTCGGAGCAGCCGCCGCAGGTGCTCCGCGTCGACGTCCTCGTGGAAGATGTCCTTCGCGTGCGCCGTCAGGCTGTAGGGGACCTCCGCCAGGCGGGCGGCGATCCGGGCGACCGTGGCGGCCACGTTGGCGAAGTGGGCGTGAAGGTGCTCGATGCCGCGCTCGCGCACCGCCCGGGCGATCATCACGGCCTGTAGGAGCTCGCGCGGGGACTCGTCACGCGCGTCGTCGGCGGCGTTCGCCAGCGCGCGCGCACCGCCCGGGGTGCGGGCGAGCTCGTCGGCGTAGGTGCCGACGGTCCGGCCGGTGCTGGGGAGGTAGGGGACCGGCGCCCGCACACCGCCGTGCGCCGCGTGGGCCCCCGCGTCCTCCGACGGCCGCAGCGAGAAGACCTCGATGTCCATCCCGCCCGCCTCCTGCGCGAGCAGCTCGGAGACCACGAAGGTCTCCGACAGCCGCGGATAGACCTTCAGGACGTAGCCGACCCTCACGCCGTGGCTCCCGCCAGCCGGTCCACCGGCGGCTCGCCGAGGACCCTGGAGAGCATTGCCGGGCCGCGCGTGAGGCCGCCGAGGTCGACCAGGCCGGCGGCCGGCGGCCGGGGCTCCGCGGTCCGGCTCAGCCAGTCGCTGAGCGCCTCCGGTCGCAGCGCCTCCGGATGCAAGACGTCGACGAGGCCGCGGCGGCCGAGCCGATCCGCGCGGATGAGCTGCTCGAAGCGGGGGCCGGCTCGCGGCATGATGAGCACGTCCGTGTCGCGCCCGAGCAGCTCGCACACCGTGTTGTAGCCGCCCATGGCGACGACCTTCCCGGCGCGGTGCAGCAACGGCGCGGTCTCGCGCACGAAGTCGAGCACCCTGACGCGGGGCCCCGCCGCGGCGCGCACGCACCGGCGCTCCCGCGCCGGCATGAACGGTCCCGTGACGATCACGCCGGTGTGGTCGTCGGGAAGCGCGGCGGCGCCGAACGCCCGCAGGAGCTCGAAGCCGTCCTCCCCGCCGCCGGCGAGTGCCACGGCGAGGGGTCCCTCCGGCAGCTCCCCGGCTCCGCCGCTCGAGGCGTCGCTCGCGGCGACCGCACCTCCGGCGCGCTGCCCGAGGTACCCGGTGTAGCGGACCTTGGCGGCAGTGTCGTCGGCGAAGACACGCTCCTCGAGGAGGTCGTACACGCGTGGATCGCCGTAGACCCAGATCTGGTCGTAGAACGCCCGCACGGCCTCGTCCCCCCGGGCGGCCGCCCAGTCCGAGCGGGCACGCCGCGGCTCGTCGAGCACGTCGCGCAACCCGAGCACGAAGCGCGTGCGGCCGGCCTGCGCCAGCGCCTCGAGCGCAGGTTCCAGCTCGCCCCCCAGGCCGCGGGGATGCTTGTCGACGATCAGCGCGTGCGGTTCGAACGCCGCGAGTGCCGAGCGGATGGTCTGGGCGCGCAATGAGGTCATTCGCTGCCCCGAGATGCTGAGCGACCGCGGCGCATAGCCGCCGCCCTCCGACTTGCGCAGCCCCGGGAGGGTGAGGTAGTCGACGCCCGGCGGCGCCTCGAACAGGGTCGCCTGACGCGCCCCGCTGACGAGCAGGATCGAGCACGGGCGGGCCTCCGCGATCGCGTGGGCGAT
>JAUJPF010000044.1 GCA_030447275.1 Solirubrobacteraceae bacterium
GCCGTCGGGATCCTCGGGGTCGATCTGCGAGCGCGAGGTGGGGAACTTGGCCCAGCGATTGCCGTTCGGCGACAGGCGCGACGGGTTGCCGACGTCCTGCGCCCACGCGTCGGGCACCACGGGCTCGACGACGATCTTCGTGTTCGGGGCGACGTGCTCGACCATCCACTCCCGAGTCAGGTTCCGGGTGTCCTCACGCGACAGGACCTGGCCGATGTGCAGGGAGTAGACGAGCCCCTGGCCGCAGAGGAGGATCGCGCCGACCGCGACGAGCGTCGGCTTCCAGCGCGGAAGCCGCCCGCCGACGCGGTCGGCCAGCTCGACCACCGCGTAGGCCGCGAGCACGCACACGAACGGGAAGATCGGGATCAGCCAGCGGCCGAAGTAGCGCTCCTGCGTCCCCATGAACGCGACGTAGAGGATCGTCGCCGGCCCGAGCACCCACAGCACGCGCCGGTCGCCGCGCCACAGCAGCGGGACCGCGACCGCCGCCGCGATCAGCGGGATCCAGCCGAGCCCCCACGTGAACGACCACAGGTAGTAGAAGACGCCGCTGCCGTGGGTCAGCCCGAGCTTGCCCTGCGTCTCGCCGCCCGCCGCCGAGGACTGGTGGGTGATCCCGTCCCACACCGCGGCGAAGTCGAGGACGACGTACGGGTTGGCGGCGATGAAGCCGCCGATCGAGGCCACGCCGGCGACGAGCAGCCCGCGGACGGCCGGCGCGCGCGCCCCCGGCCCCGTGTAGTGCAGGACCGCCGCGGCGATCAGCGGAAGCAGGACGATCCCGCCGGTGTACTTCGTCGCCGCCGCGAACCCGAGCCCGACCCCCGCGATCGCGTAGTCGCGCGTGCGCCCGTACCGCAGCACGCCGGCGACGCCGTACAGCGCCAGGCACAGCGGCGCGAGCGTCGGCACGTCGTTGAGCGCGAGGTGCGAGTAGAAGACCGGCAGGAACGCGACCGCGAGCAGCGTCGCGGCGAGCAGCCCGACCCGCCGGTCGACGAGCCGCGTCCCGACGAGGTAGAGCAGCCAGACGGCGAGCGTCCCCAGCACCGCCGACGTCGTGCGCGCGACGACGAACACCTCGGTCGGGTCGGTCGCGAACGCGTTCGAGACGCCCTCGCGCCCGCCGAACCACACCCTGAACACGAGGTGCAGGACGTACGTGAAGGCGGGCGGGTTGACGAAGTAGTCCGGGTTCCACTCGTGCCCGTAGAGCCCGATCGCCCGCGGGACGAAGTGCCCGTTCTCGTCGGCGTTGTACGCGTACGGCATCCCGTGGTCTGAGCCCCACAGCCGCAGCAGCAGCGCGCACAGCAGCACGAGGCCGAGCGCCGCCCACCATGGCCACGCGGGGAACCGCGTCGCCGCCGCCTGCACGGTCGCGCGCGGGTCGCGGCGCACCGGCCCTCCCGGGCGGCGCGGACGCGGGCGCTTTAGTGGGGGCGCGCTAGCAGCGGACATAGGCGGAGTAGTAGTCGCTCACGGCGACGCGCTGATAGCCGGCAAGTGGGATCTGGGTGAACGGGTCGTCGGAGTCCTCGACGAGCGCCTGGCGCAGGACGGCCGAGCGCTGCGAGGGATAGATGGCGACGCCGCCGGCCGCGATCCGACGCTCGAGGCGCGCGCGCTTCGGCCGCAGGCTCTCGCTGCGCGCCACCACCGCCCCGTCGGGGAGGTCGAGGATCCAGCGGACGTCGGGGATGAGCTTGTGGTTGGGCACGCTGATCGGGCCGCACCGCATCCCCCGCCGGACGTCCGGGTCGTCGAGCACCTGCTCCAGGGCCGGATGGGCGTCGGCGCGGAAGGTCAGCTCGCGGCGCAGCCGGTCGGGGTCGAGCGCGATGGCGGTGATCGTCGCACCCACGGCGACGACGAGCGTCGCGACCGCCGCCCACGCCTTCCGCTCCCGCGTCCCCTCGCGCAGCATCGTCCACCCCGCGATCGCCACGCCGCAGAAGACGATGACCACCATCGAGGCGACGAGCAGGTAGCGGTCGATCACGCTGAACCCGCCGAGCCCGACGAGCACGAACGTCCCGATCCCGACGGCGAGCAGCGCGCCCGGGACCGCCGCCCGGCGCGGGACGAGCGCCACGGCCACGCACAGCCCGACGATCCCACCCACGAGGACCTGGAGCTTGTCGAGCTTGACCAGGAACTCCCAGATCGAGGGCAGGAGCCCGCTCGCGCTCTTGTTGCGCCCGAGCTCCTCGGCGAACGCGCTCGTGTAGGTGAGCGACCACAGCGGGTCGCCGGTGACGATCCAGTCGCTGCCCGCCCACACGAGCGGCCCGAGCGCCGCCAGCGCCGCGTACGTCGCGCGCGTGCGCCAGTCCGCCGGCCACGCCACCCACAGGAAGTACAGGCCGCTGATGAGCCACGCCTCGGGCCGCAGCATCCCGGCCACGGCGAGCATGATCAGGACCGGCGCGCCCCGCCGCGGGCGGCGCGCCTCGAGCACCGCGGCCCACACCACGAGCGCCATGTACGCGACGTCGATGTACCCGCGCGCCGCGTAGAACGGGAAGTCGAGCCGCGAGAGGACGAGCGCCGCCGCCGCGAGCCCCACCAGCGGCGTGAACGCGTCGCGGCCGAGGCGGTAGATCCCGGCCACGAGTGCCACGAACGACGCGACGCAGAGCAGGATCCAGATCCGCTCGGCCCCGTGCCCGAGCGGCGAGAGGATCGTCCCCACCGCGATGGCCAGAGGGTGCGGCGTGGGCGCGCGGTAGGCGTCGTAGGAGGGCAGCACACCGTCGAGCAGCTCCCGCCCCCACAGCAGCGAGTAGTACGAGTCGTAGTTCGGATAGGTGGGGAACGCGAAGAAGCCCCAGACCGCCGCCGCGCACAGCAGCGCGAACGCCGCCCACGTCCAGCGGTCGGTCCGCCCCTCCTCCCGCGGGGGTGACGTGGGCGCGGCGACGGGCCGCGGCCGGGTGAGGGTCGCGCTCTCCATGGAGGGAAGTAGGCTAGGGGGCCGCCGCGCGATGAAGCTCATCATCCAGATTCCCTGCCTGAACGAGGAGGCGACGCTCCCCGAGACGCTCGCCGACCTCCCGCGCAGCCTGCCCGGGTTCGACACCGTCGAGTGGCTCGTCATCGACGACGGCTCGACCGACCGCACGGTCGAGGTCGCCCGCTCCAACGGCGTCGACCACATCGTCCGGCTGACGAACAACAAGGGCCTCGCGCAGGCCTTCCAGGCCGGCCTCGACGCGGCGCTGAAGCTCGGCGCCGACGTGATCGTCAACACCGACGCCGACAACCAGTACAGCGGCCACGACATCGGCAAGCTCGTCCAGCCCGTCCTGCGCGGCGACGCCGACATGGTGGTCGGCGACCGCGAGGTCCAGAACATCGAGCACTTCTCGCCACTGAAGAAGTCGCTCCAGCGGCTCGGCTCCTGGGTCGTCCGCGCGGCGTCGGAGACCGAGGTGCCCGACACGACCTCCGGCTTCCGCGCCTACAACCGCGAGGCCGCCGTCTCGCTCGTGGTCGTCAACAAGTTCACGTACACGCTCGAGACGATCATCCAGGCCGGCAAGCAGTTCATCGCCGTCGACCACGTCCCGATCCGGACCAACCCGCAGACGCGCGAGTCGCGCCTCTTCCCGTCGATGTGGTCGTACGTGCGGCGCAACGCGCTGTCGATCTTCCGCATCTACACGCGCTACGAGCCGCTGCGGGTGTTCATGCTCGCCGCCGCGGTCGTCGCGCTCGGCGCGCTCGTCGTGTGGGGGCGCTACCTCTACTTCTTCGTGCAGGGCGACGGCGCCGGCCACGTGCAGTCGCTGATCCTCGGCGCGGTCCTCTTCAACGCCGCGATGCTGCTCGCGGCGCTCGGGATCATCGGCGACCTGCTCAGCGCGAACTCGACGATGCTCCAGCGCGTCTTCGAGCGCGTGCGCCGCATCGAGCTCCAGCTCGGGACGCCGCCGTCGCACTACGAGCCGGGCGCCAAGGACACGGGCCAGCCGCCGACGACCGGCGCCCGCGCCGGTCAGAAGACCGAGGAACGCGAGGCCGTCCGCGTATGACGCCGCCCGCGGTGACGGTGGACCGCGAGGGGACGGTCACCGGCAACACGTACGACAAGTACGGCTCGACCAACCCCGTCGTCAAGCGGCTGATGACGGCGTTCGAGGCGACGCTCGACGAGCTGTTCGCCACGGCGGCGCCCGCGTCGCTGCTCGACGTCGGCTGCGGCGAGGGCATCCTGACGGGCAAGCTCGCTGCGCGCACCGCGGGCCCGGTGGTCGGCATCGACCTCGACGACCCGGCGCTCCACGCGCAGTGGGAGCAGATCGCGGCGCCGAACTGCGACTTCCGCGTGATGAAGGCCGAGAACCTGCCGTTCGCCGACGACGAGTTCGAGATGGCGACGGCGATCGAGCTCCTCGAGCACGTCCCGGACCCGGCGCACACCGTCGCCGAGATGGCCCGCGTCGCCTCGAAGCACCTCCTCGTCTCCGTGCCGCGCGAGCCGCTGTGGCGCGCGCTCAACATGGCCCGCGGCGCGTACCTGCGCGACCTCGGCAACACGCCCGGCCACGTGAACCACTGGTCGAAGCGCTCCTTCGTGCAGCTCCTGTCCCGGCACGGCGAGGTCGTCGAGGCCCGCTCGCCGTTCCCCTGGACGATGCTGCTCGTCCGGCTTGGCTGAGTCCTACGGGCGCGGCGCCCGCATCCTCTCGGTAGGGATCGCGACGACCGGCGTCGTCACGTTCGCGTACTTCGCCGTGGCCAGCCACGTGCTCGACGACGTCGAGTACAAGGGCGTCTCGCTGCTGTGGTCGCTGATGTTCGTGATCGTCAGCGTCATCTACCGCCCGATCGAGCAGCTCCTCAGCCGCTCGATCGCGCAGTCGCGCGCGCTCGGCGCGACCGGGCACGCGCTGCGGACGCCGCTCACGCTCCAGGGCGCGTTCGCCCTCGCGTTCCTCGCGGTCGTCCTGCCGCTGCGGTCCTACCTCGAGGACGACGTCTTCGACGGCTCGGCGACGCTGTACTGGGTGCTGGTCGGCGGCGTGCTCGCGTACGCCGCGTCGTACTTCGCGCGCGGCTGGCTGGCCGGCAACCAGCGGTTCGGGCTCTACGGCGGGCTCGTGCTGCTCGAGTCGTGCTCGCGCTTGATCTTCCCGCTCGCGGTCGCCGTCGGGATCGCCGACGGCCAGGACGTCGTCGCGCTGGGGATCCTCGCCGCTCCGTTCGTCTCGCTCGTCGTCGTCCCGTGGGCGCTGCGGGGCCGGGCGTGGACGAGCGGCGAGGGGCCGTCGCTGCGCGCCGGCGGTGGCTTCGCGGCGGCGGTGTTCGTCGTGATGCTGGCCGAGCAGACGCTGCTGAACGCGGCGGTGCTCACCGTCGACGCGACCTCGACCAACGCCGCGCTCGCCGGCTTCGTGTTCAACGTCCTGCTCATCGCCCGCGCGCCGCTCCAGCTCTTCCAGGCGGTGCAGACGTCGCTGCTCCCCCATCTGACCGGCCTGGACGCGAGCAAGGGCGACGAGGAGTTCGCGCGCGCGGTCCGGGTGACGCTGCTGGCCATCGGCGGCTTCGCGGCCGCCGTGGCGCTCGGGCTGCTCGCGATCGGCCCGTGGGCGATGGACCTGCTGTTCGGGGGGAGCTTCGACTACGCCCGCGGCGGGCTCGCGCTCGTCGCGCTCGGCATGGGCTGCCACCTCGCGGCCGGCACGCTGAACCAGGCGGCGCTCGCGCGGGGGCGCCAGCGCGCTGCCGCGGCGGCGTGGGCGGTCGCGGCGGTCGCGTTCGTCGTGTGGCTCGTGGTCCCTGTGGTCGACGACCAGGTGCTGCGGGTCGAGGTCGGCTACCTCGGGGCGACCGCGCTGCTGTGCGGGCTGCTGGCCAGGGGCTCGCGGGGACGGGCGCTGAAGGTCGCGCGCTAGGCGCTCAGCAGCTCACCGTCTCGACCGGCACCTCGCCACCGTCCGTCTGCTCGCGCGCGACCTTGAGCGCGACCGACCCGACCGCCGCGATCGGCACGGCGATGGCCGCGCCGACGATGCCGGCGGTGATGCCGCCGATCGCGACCGCGAGGAGGATGGCGATCGGGTGCAGCTCCATCTGGCGGCCGACGATCATCGGGTACAGGACGTTGCCCTCGAGCTGCTGGACGAACAGCGTCGCGCCGATGACGAGCAGCGCGTCGACCGGGCCGCCGCCGACGAGCGCGACGAGCGCGCACACCGTCCCCGCGGCGATCGCGCCGACGACCGGGACGAACGCCGCGAAGAAGGTGAGGATCGCCAGCGGGACGACGAGCGGGACGCCGATCAGCCACAGCGCGATCCCGATCCCGACCGCGTCGATGGTCGCGACGACCACGACGCCGCGCACGTACTGGGTCAGCGCCCGCCACGACTCCTGCCCTGCCTGCTCGATGGCCCGGCGGCGGCCCTCGGGGAACAGGCGGACGACCCAGCCCCAGAGCCGCGGCCCGTCCTTCACGAAGAAGAAGAGGACGACGAGCATGATGAGCAGGCCGGCGAGGAACTGCCCGACGGCGGCCGAGGCGGACACGACGCCGGAGGTGACCGCTCCGCTGTCCTCGCGCAGCCGGTCGTCGATGCGGTCGATCTCGCGCTGGACCTTCCCCTCGTCGAGGTCCAGCGGCGAGTCGGCGAGGTACCGGCCGAGCTTGTCGGCGCCCTCCTTGACCCGGTCGTCGATCGTCCCGAACTCAGTCGCCACCGACGGGCCGATCAGCGCGGCTACCCCCGCGAAGACCACCAGCGCGGTGAAGAAGACGGCGAGCGTGGCCAGCGCGGCCGGCGCGCCGCGGCGCTGGAGGTAGCGCACCGGCGGCACGAGCAGCGTCGAGAGCAGCAGCGCGATGAACACCGGGATGAAGACGAAGCTGATCTTCGTGACCCCGTAGACGACGAGCGCGGCCGCCGCGATGCAGACGATGAAGCGCCACCCGAGCTCCGAGCCGACGACGAGCAGGCGGGGCACGCGGATCTCGCGCGGGAGATCCTCGCGCGGGCGCGGCATCGGCGTCCGGCCCACGCGCCGCTCGTCCGTGGCCCGCGGCTCGTCCTTGACCGACGTCATCTGCGGTGGATACCCCGCCCTTCGGTGAGCCAGTCGGCGCGTGGCCGCTCAGGCGCGCAGGTACGCGAGGACCGCGAGCACGCGCCGGTGCGTCTCCGCTCCGGCGGTGAGGCCGAGCTTGGAGAAGATGCTCGTGACGTGCTTCTCGACGGCACGCTCGGTCACGACGAGCTCGGCGGCGATCGCGGCGTTGGACCGGCCCTCGGCCATGTGGCCGAGCACCTCGCGCTCGCGCGGCGACAGCGCCTCCAGCGGGTCCTCGCGGCGGCGGCGCCCGAGCAGGCGCCCGACCACCTCGGGATCGAGCGCGGACCCGCCCTCCCCCACCCGGCGCACCGCGTCGACGAAGCGCTCGACGTCGGCGACGCGGTCCTTCAGCAGGTAGCCGAGCCCGGCGGCGCCGTCGTCGAACAGCTCGAGCGCGTACGTCTCCTCGACGTACTGCGAGAGCACGAGCACCCCGACGCCCGGGTGGCGCTCCCGGATCACCGCCGCCGCGCGCAGCCCCTCGTCGGTCTGCGTCGGCGGCATGCGGACGTCGACGATGGCCACGTCGGGCTTGTGCGCGCCGACCTTGCGGAGCAGGTCCTCGGCGTCGCCCGCCTGGCCGACGACCTCGATCCCGGCGTCCTCCAGCAGCCGCGCGACGCCGGCGCGCAGCAGCACGGCGTCGTCGGCGATCACGACGCGCACGGCACCCTCGCCCTCACGACGGTCCCACGGCCGGGCTCGCTCTCGACCTCGATCCGCCCGTCGAGCGCCGCGAGCCGGTCGGCGAGCCCGCGCAGCCCCGTGCCGCCCTCCGGGTCGGCGCCGCCGACGCCGTCGTCGCGCACCTCGATCAGCGCGACCCCGTCGTCGCGCCCGACGCGGACCTCGGCGTGCGTCGCCTGCGCGTACTTGGCCACGTTGGTCAGCGACTCGGCGACCACGAAGTACGCAGCGGCCTCGACGGCGCCGGGCAGGCGCTCCGCCGGCACCTCCGCGACCTCGACCGGCAGCGGGGCGCGGTCGGCGAGCGCGTCGAGGGCGGCGGCCAGGCCGCGGTCGGTCAGGACCGCCGGGTGGATGCCGCGGGCCAGCTCGCGCAGGTCCTCGAGCGCGGCGCGCGCCTCGGCCCGCGCGCCCTCGAGCAGCTCGCGCGCGGCGGCCGCGTCGGTGTCGAGGCGTCCGGAGACGAGCCCGAGCTGGAGCGAGAGCGCGACGAGCCGCTGCTGCGCGCCGTCGTGCAGGTCGCGCTCGAGCCGCCGGCGCTCCTGCAGCCCGGCCTCGAGCAGCCGCTGGCGCGAGTCGCGCAGCTCCTCGACGCGCGCACGCAGCTCCGCGTCGAGCCGCTCGTTCTCGAGCGCCAGGGCCGCGGCCGACGCGACGGCCCGGACCAGCTCGGGGTCCTCGGCGAGCGCGGGGTCGTGGACGAGCGCGCCCACGCGGCGTCCCTCGCGTTCCACCGGGGTCACCACCGTTCCCGGCGGGAAGGCGATCGCCCGGCCCTCGGCGTCGACGTGCTCCTTGCGCTCCGGCAGCCAGTAGGCGAGGCGCAGCGACGGATCGCCGAGCGCCTCGCGCAGCGCGTCGCGCAGGCTCCCACGGCCGGGGGCCTCGCCGAGCGCCTCCAGCACCTCGCCGATCGCGCCCGCCCGCCACGCGCGGCTGCGCGCGAGGCCGGTGAGGAACGCGAACGGCAGCGCGGCGAACGCGGCCGTGCCGGCGAAGTCGACGGTGCTCTCGAACCCGTCGGCGACGTCGCGCGGCACGTCCAGCGCAAGCGTGACGGCGAGCAGCCCGACGAGGAACGCGCCGGTCAGGAGCACGGGCGCGTAGGCGTGGCGCTCGCGCTCGCCGGCGGCGCGCCAGCGGCGGATCAGGATGGTCGCGAGCATCACCGTGATGACGAACCCGCCGGCCCCCGCCAGGCTCTCCGCGACGTCGGCGATCCGCGGCTCGTCGGCGACGAACAAGACGTTCTCCGGGTGGCGCAGGTCGCCGCAGTCGCACTCCTTCTCGAACAGCGCGATGACGAGCGGCGTCAGCGTTCCCACGAGGTAGGCGGCGCCGATGATCCAGCGGTGCGCGCGCGACTCGAGCCGTCCCGTCGGGAACGCGAGCAGCATGTGCGCGGTGACGAGGATGTAGAGGTCGCCGAGGACGAGCCCGGTCATGAACACCGCCGGCTCGTTCGATCCGGTGAGCGACGCGAGGAACGCCGCGAACCCGACCGTGGTCATCAGTGGCCCGACGCGGTTTCCGGGCCTCCGGTACCACGCGTAGAGCCCGGTGCCGATGAAGCTCGCCATGATCGACCCGCCGAGCAGCGCGGTCAGCGCGCGGTCGGAGTTGTGGTCGCTGTCGAGCGTGATCGCCGTCCCGACGGCGACGAGGATCGCGCCGAGGACGGCGAGCGCGACCGGCCCTCGGCGCAGCCCGATCATCGGGCGGCCGCCTCCAACGCCGCGCCGCTGAGGTCGGCCTTGGGCACGAACCCTCGCGCTCCCGACCGCGCGATGCGGTCGCCGAACTCGGCGGCGTCGCGGCTCGAGCACAGCACCACCGCGGGGCCGCCGCCGTCGGCGGTCAGGCGCTCGGCGACGGCGAAGCCGTCGAGGTCGGGGAGGTTGACGTCGAGCAGGACGAGGTCGGGCTCGAGCGCGACGGCCGCCCGCAGCGCCGAGGCCCCGTCGGGCGCCTCGCCGACCACCGCGTAGCCCTCGGCCTCGAGCAGGAGCCGGGCCGCGGCCCGGAAGCTCGGGTGGTCGTCGACGATGAGGACGGTCTGCGCCACCGCCCTAGTTTGGCGCGGGCTGACCCTCCGGTGGGTACGGCTGCCCACACCCTGCGGCCTCCGCGATCGCGCGGTACGCCTCGGCGGGATCGGCCGCTCCGAAGATCGCCGAGCCGGCGACGAACGTCGTCGCCCCGGCCGCGGCGCACGAGCCCGCGGTGCGCGCGTCGATGCCGCCGTCGACCTCGACCGGCGTGCCCGGCGCCGCCCGCTCGATGAGGCGGCGGATGCGCTCCTCCGACCCCGCGATGAACGGCTGGCCGCCCCACCCCGGGTTGACCGTCATGCACAGGACGAGGTCGGCGTCCGCGATCCCGAGCGCCTCGACCGCGGTGCCCGGGTTGAGCGCGATCCCCGCCGTCGCCCCCGCCTCGCGCACCGCGTTGACGGCGTGGTGCACGTGCGGCGTGGCCTCGACGTGGATCGTGATGTTGTCCGCGCCGGCGCGCGCGAAGTCGGCGACGTGGCGCTCCGGGCGCTCGATCATCAGGTGCACGTCGAGGACCGCCTCGGGCGGGAGCGCCTCGCGCAGCGCACCGACCACCATCGGGCCGAAGGTGATCGGCGGGACGAAGTGGCCGTCCATGACGTCGCAGTGGATGAGCCGCGCGCCTGCCGCCATCACCTCCTCGACCTGGGACGCGAGCCGCGCGAAGTCGGCGGAGAGGATCGAGGGCGCGACGCCGGTCAGACGGGACACAGCATCGACCCCCCGCAGTGCACGCAGCTCACGATCGCCGTGCTCGACATGCGCACGATCGTCGAGTGCTCGCCGCAGTCGGGGCACACGGAGCGCAGCTCGAAGCGGTGCAGGCAGTACACGCACCGGTACCGGCCGGCGAGGTTGGTCGGGCGCAGCCAGGGCTCGCCGCAGTTCGGGCAACCCATCCCGAGCTCGACGTCGCTGCCACTCATGCCGCCGACTCTAGTCGCGTCACCTGAAAGCCCGCTGAGCTCGTCTCGTGCGGGAACAGGATCATCTGCTCCCCCTGCACCAGCTCCTCGTTCTCCGCCGGGTTCAGCGTGCACGTCGACCAGACCACCACGCCGCCCGGACGGACGGCGCTCGTCGCGGTTTCGAGGATCCGGCGCTGCTCGGCGACCAGGTCGCGGATCCGCTCGGGTGTCATCCGCCAGCGCAGGTCCGGCTTGGCCTGAAGGGTGCCGAGCCCGCTGCACGGCGGGTCGGCGAGGACGCGGTCGAAAGGACCATCGGCGCGCGGCTCGCCGGCGTCGGCGACGTCGACGCGCACGATCGTCGCGCCCATCCGGTCGAGCGTCGTGCGCAGGGCGTCGGCGCGGTCGGCGTCGCGCTCGACCGCCACGATCTCCCCCTCGTCGCCCATCAGCGCGGCCATGTGGGTCGCCTTACCTCCGGGGGCGGAACACAGGTCGAGGATGCGCTCGCCCGGCTGCGGGTCGAGGAACGGCGCGACGCGCTGCGACGAGCGCGACTGCGGCATGTACGCGCCCGCGTGCCACAGCGGGTGCCCGTGCGCGTCGAGCGGGCCATCGACGACGACCGCGTCCCCCCCGGCGACCCTGCCGCCGACGCCCTCGGCGACCTCCTCCGGCGTCGCCCTCAGCCGGTTCGCGCGCAGCGCCAGCTCGAGCGGCTCGTTGGCGCGCCGCATGAGCGCGCTCGCGGTTTCGTCGCCGTAGGCGTCGCGCCACAGCGCGGCGAGCCAGTCGGGGATCGACTCGCGCACCGCCTCGTCGTCGATGGCGTCGATGACCCCGCGGCCCTCGCGCGTGGCCCGGCGCAGCACCGCGTTGACGAGCCCGGAGCCCCGGTTGCGCTTGGCCAGCTCGACGGTTTCCGACACGGCGGCGTGGTCGGGGATGCCGTCGAGGAAGAGGATCTGCACGAGCCCGAGGTGCAGCGCCGCGCGGATCGGCGGGTCGAGCTTCTTCCGCCCGCCGGTGAGCGCGGAGACGACGTGGTCGAGCGTCCGCCGCCGCTGGATCGCCGCGAACGCGAGCTGCCGGGCGAGCGCACGCTCGCGCGGCTCGAGCCCGGCGGCCTCGGCGTGCAGCGCCTGGTCGGCGAACGCGCCCTGCTCGGCGACGCGGCGCACGACGCGGAACGCGGCGCGGCGGGCGGGCGAGGCGGGCACTACGACCGTCCGCGCAGGTACGCGGCGGCGTCCATCGGGCGGCCGCCGGGCGGCTGGACCTCGAGCAGCTCGAGCGCGCCGTCGGCGGTGGGGATGACGAGCGGGCCGGAGGCGCCTTCGGGCGCGACCCGGGCGCGGCGCACGCCGAGCAGCTCGCCGCCCGGAAGCTCGATGCGCGCGCCGATGTGCGGCGTCAGCGCGCGGACGGTGCGCTCGAGCTCCGCAGCGGGGCGCGCAGGGTCGAGCGTCCGGTCGGCGGCGACGATCTTCTCCGCGTACGTGACGCCGTCCTCGGGCTGCGGGACGGGCTCGGGCTGCTCGTCGAGCGCACGCAGCAGCAGGTCGCCGCTCAGGACCTCCAGCCGCTCGGCCAGCGTGCCGTAGGTGTCGCCGGGGCCGGTCGGCTCCGCCTCCGCGAGGTACACCGGGCCGTCGTCGAGCCCCTCCCCCAGCGCGATGATCGAGACGCCGGTCTCGGCGTCGCCGGCCATGATCGCCCGCTCGACCGGAGCGGCGCCGCGCCAGCGCGGCAGCAGCGACGGGTGGACGTTGCGGATCGGGCCGAACCGCGACAGGAGCGGCTCCCGGATCAGCGCGCCGAAGGCGCAGAGGAGGACGGCGTCGGGCTCGGCGGCGGCGATCCGCTCGACGCTCTCCGCGTCGTTGACCTTCTCGGGCTGGAAGACGTCGATTCCCAGCTCGCGCGCGGCCTCGGCGACGGCCGGCGCGGCCAGCCTGCGACCGCGGCCCTTCGGCGCGTCGGGCCGCGTGACCGCGAGCACCGGACGGTGGTCGGAGCCCGCGAGGCGGCGGAGCACCGCGGCGGCGAACGGCGAGGTCCCGAGGTAGACGGTCCGCACGCGCAGCGGCTAGGCGGCGGCGTCGCGCGCCCGCTCGCGCTCGCGCAGCGACCGGACCGCTTCCTTGCGCTGGTCGCGCGTGGTGCGGTCGAGGATCAGGACGCCGTCGAGGTGGTCGACCTCGTGCTGGATGACTCGCGCCTCGAAGCCGCTGGCCTCGACGGTCAGCGGGTCGCCGTCGGCGTTGAGCGCGCGCACCCGCACGTGGACCGGCCGCTCGACCTCGACGTGGACGCCGGGCAGGCTCAGGCAGCCCTCCTCGCCCCACTCCTTGTCGCGGCTCGACCACTCGATCTCGGGGTTGACGAGCGCCTGCACGGCGCTGTCGGGCTCGGTGCGGTAGACCAGCAGCCGGTGCGAGACGCCGGCCTGCGGCGCGGCGAGGCCGACGCCGATCGCGTCGCCCATCAGGCGGCCCATCCGCTCGATCTCGTCGCGCAGCGCCCCGTCGAAGTGGTCGACGGCGCGCGCCTTGGTGCGGAGGATGGGATCGCCGAACTGCCGGATGTGCGCGATCGCCGCCTGGCGGCGCGCCAGCACCTCGGGGTCGATCTGCGGCTGCTCGGGAGCCTCTTCTTCGGCCATCGAGTCCGAAGTGTAGGTCGCGTAGGCTGCGCGCCGTGGTCGACGACGACGACCCCGAGGAGCACGCGATCGGCTACCAGGTCCTCCCGCGCGGGACCCCCGTGGTCGCCGCGGGCGGCGAGCCCGTGGGGACGTTCGTCAAGGCGCTGCACCACGGGCGCGAGCACCTCTTCGACGGGATGGTCATCAGGACCGACGAGGGCCGGCGGTTCGTCGACGCGCCCGAGGTGGCCAGGATCACGAACAGGCGCGTGCTCCTCTCGATCGACGCCGCGGCGGTCGCGGAGCTGCCCGAGCCCACCGGCGTCGCCGGGCGCGTCCCGCCAGCGCGGCGATCGTGGTCCTGCGTCGATCTCTCATGGTGCCCCAGCACAGCGGGCGAACCTGAGAGGACGCGAAGAATCAGGCGGTCTGCTTGCGCTGCTTGGTCTCCGGCTCGTCGCGGTGCTCGAGCTTCAGGTCCTTCTCCGCACCCTCGACGCCCTTCTCGAACTGCTCGCTGCGCTCGCGCTCGGCGTTGAGCTGCGCGCCGAAGAGGATCGCGACGTTCGTGATCCACAGCCACACGAGGAAGACGACGACGCCCGCGAGCGACCCGTAGGTCTTGTCGTACGAGCCGAAGTTCGAGACGTAGAAGGCGAACAGCGCCGAGGCGATGATCCAGATCACGACGGCGACGACCGCGCCGAGGCTGATGAACTTGAACCGCCCGACCTTCGCGTTCGGCGACGCGTAGTAGAGGACGGCGATCATGAACATCACGATCAGCACGAGCACCGGCCACTTGGCGATGTTCCAGACCGTGACGGCGGTGTCGCCGACGCCGATCGCGCTGCCGACGGCCTCGGCCACCGGCCCCGTGACGACGACCGCGACCGCGGCCAGCGCCGTCAGCATGATCATCAGCAGCGTCACGAGCATCTGGAGCGGGCGCAGCTTCCAGATCTTCCGGCCCTCGTCGACCTCGTACATGATGTTCGAGGCGCGCATGAACGCGCCGACGTAGCCGGACGCCGACCACAGCGCGGCGACGATGCCGATGATCAGGAAGATCCCGGTCTTGCTCCCGCCGCCGGCGATGCTCTCGATCGGCCCCTTCAGCGTCTCGACCGCGCTGGTCGGCCCGAGCTGGCCGACGATGTCGTTCAGCGCGTTCGTGATCTGGGTCGGCGAGAAGGCGATGCCGACGATCGACACCATCGCGATCAGCGCCGGGAAGAGCGCGAGCACGCCGTAGTAGGTGAGCGCCGCCGCCCAGTCCGTGAGGTTGTCCTGCGAGAACTCCTTGCCCGTCCGCTTCAGCGTCGCGAAGGTGCCAGAGTCCCGCTCGTATCCGGGGCGTTCGAGGTTCGGCATGGTCCTGCGCCTTCCCCCAGGTGGGTGCGGCCATTCCAACGGGGCGCGTACCCGCTCGCAGTGCAGCCGCGCTACTGGGGGTCGACGTCGACGCTGAACGCCGCCGCGCGGTGCTGCTTCGAGGCCGCCGTCGCCTCCACGGCCGCGCCCACGTGCTCGATCGCGTCGGCCCGCTCGCGCGGCTCGGCCTTGAGCAGGACGTGGGAACGCTCGCGGCCGCGCAGGCGAAAGAGCGGAGCGGGGCCGAGCACCATCCCCGGCGCGAGATCCAGGCGCTCGCGCACCTCCTCGGCCGCCGCGTCGGCGGCGCCCGGCTCGGCCGACGAGCAGACGACGCGGATCAGCGACGAGAACGGCGGGTAGCGCAGCGCGCGGCGGCGCTCGAGCTCGCCGGCCAGGAACGCGTCGGCGTCGTGCTGCGCGGCGGCGACGATCGAGGGCGCGTCGGGCGCCATCGCCTGCACGAGCACCTTCCCGCCCGCCGATCCCCGGCCCGCCCGGCCCGCGAGCTGCGCGATCAGCGCGAACGTGCGCTCCTCGGCGCGGAAGTCCGGGAAGCGCAGCGTGGCGTCGGCGTCGAGCACGACGCCGAGCGTGACGTCCGGGAAGTCGTGCCCCTTGGCCACCATCTGCGTGCCCACGAGCACGCCGCGCTCGGCCTGCTCGTAGGAGCGCAGCACCTGCCCCGGCCGCGCGACGTCGGCGTCGAGGCGCCACACGCGCAGCCCCGCCTCGGCGAGCTCGGACTCGAGCCGCTCGGTGCCGGCGCCGTGGCGCGCGAGGCTGACCGACGCGCACTCCGGGCAGCGCTCGGGCACGGCCTCGCGGTGGCCGCAGTGATGGCACGCGAGCCAGCCCTCGGCGCGGTGGAGCACGAGCGAGACGTCGCACTGCGGGCACATCCACACGTGGCCGCACGTCTGGCAGGTGAGGAAGTTCGACCACCCGCGCCGGTTGAGCAGCACGATCGCCTTGCCGGCGGCGTGCAGCGCCTCGGCCGTGTCGGGGTGCAGCGCGCTGCGCACGCCGACCATGTCCAGCACCTCGACGGGCGGCAGCGGGCGGCCGTCGACGCGCTCGGGCAGCCGCAGCCGCCGCAGCGCCGCCGCCGACTCGGGCCGCGGCGTCGCCGACCCCGCGACCACCTTGACCCCGCGCCGCTCGGCCACGTGCCGCGCGTCGTAGCGCGGGTCGCCCTCGTGCTTGTAGGACGGGTCGTGCTCCTCGTCGATCACGATCAGCCCGAGGTCGACGATCGGCGCGAACACCGCCGAGCGCGGGCCGACGCACACGCGCGCCTCGCCGCTGCGCAGCCGCTGCCACTCGTCGTAGCGCTCGCCCTTCGAGAGCTTGGAGTGCAGCACCGCGACGGTGTCCCCGAAGCGCTCGACGAACCGCCCGACGATCTGCGGCGTGAGCGCGATCTCGGGCACGAGCACGATGGCCCCCCGGCCCCGCGCCGCAGCTCGGCCTCGACCGCGCCGAGGTAGACCTCGGTCTTGCCGGAGCCGGTGACGCCGTGCAGCAGCAGCCGCTCGTCGCCGGCCGCGCCCGCGATCGCGTCGAGCGCCGCCCGCTGCGCGCCGGTGAGCGCCGGCCGCGGCCCGCGCGCGCCGACCGCGACGTGCTCGGGCGCGCGGCGCCGGGGCCGGGGGCCGATGCGGACGAAGCCGCGGGCCTCCAGCCGGCGCAGCGCGCCGAGGTCCGACCCGGCGAAGCGCGGCAGCGAGCGCAGCAGGTCGGACTGGTTCGGCGTGAGCCGCTTTCCGTCCGGCCCGGGCTGGCCCGGCTCGGGGACGAGCGTCAGCGGCTCGGCCCACATGAGGTTGCGGGCGGAGACGCCGCCCGGCGGCATGACGAGCTGGAGCGCGCGGGCGAAGGTGGAGACGTACTCGTCCGCCATCCACGCCGCGAGGTCGACGAGGTCGGGCGGGACCTGCTCGGACAGCACGCGGCGCGGCGCGACGAGCTTCTCGGGCGGGACGTCCGAGTGCTCGGCCATCTCCACCACGACGCCGGTCACGTCGCGACGGCCGAACGGGACGACGAGCAGCGACCCCTTCGCGACCTCGTCCGCGCCCACGCGGTAGTCGAACGGCCCGCGCAGCGAGCGGGCCGTCGTGATGGGCTCGACCTTGGCGATCAGGCCGTGCGCTCTTCGATCCACTCGCGCCACTCGGCGATGAGCTCCGGCGCCGCGAGCAGCTCGGGCAGCCGGCCGCGATCCTCGAGCGCCGCGTGCATCATCAGCCGCATCGTCACATCGTGCTCCGGGCGGCGGACGATCTCGACCGCGTCGCCGGCGCCGACGTCGCCCTCCTCGACGATCCGCAGGTACGCGCCCGGCCGCCCCGCCGCCGTGAAGCGCTTGCCGAACTTGCTGTCCCCCATCCGGAGGTTCAGCTTGAAGCAGGGAACGCGCGGCTGGACGACCTCGAACAGCGCGCTGCCGATGGCCCAGCGCTCGCCCGCGCGGGCGCCGCTGACGTCGACGCCCTCCAGCGTCAGGTTCTCGCCGAACCCGCCCGGGCCGATCTCACGCCCCAGCTCCTCCTCCCATGCTCGCGTCTCGTCCAGGTCATAGGCGTAGACGGACTTGTTTGGGCCCCCGTGTACCTTCCGGTCGGCCTGCTCATCGCCCTCGACGTTCACCCCGCGCACGGCGACGCGACCCGCGACGGGCTGCTTCCAGATCGCGGTCCGCACGACGCGCTTCCCGCTGAGCGACGGGACCTCGCGCGTACGGCCGACGTTGACGCTGACGACGGTGCCCGTCGCGCTCTCCGTCAGACGGAGGCCGGCTGCGGCTCGAGCCCCGCGGCCTCGCGCAGGGTGGGCGCCTTGTCGACGCGCTCCCACGTGAAGTCCGAGTCCTCGCGCCCGAAGTGGCCGTAGGCGGCGGTCTTCTGGTAGATCGGCCGGTGGAGCCTCAGCTCCTCGCGGAACGCCCCCGGCCGCAGGTCGAAGTGCTCCTCGACGAGCTGCTGGATCTGGGCGCGGCCGATCGTCTCGGTCCCGAACGTCTCGACCATGACCGACACCGGGTGCGCGACGCCGATCGCGTACGCGACCTGCACCTCCGCGCGGTCGGCGAGCCCGGCCGCGACGACGTTCTTGGCCACGTAGCGCGCGGCGTACGCGGCGCTGCGGTCGACCTTCGACGGATCCTTGCCCGAGAACGCGCCCCCGCCGTGGCGGGCCATGCCGCCGTACGTGTCGACGATGATCTTGCGGCCGGTCAGCCCCGCGTCGCCCACCGGGCCGCCGATCACGAAGCGGCCCGTCGGGTTGACCAGGAAGTTCTTGCGCAGCTTCTTCTCGTCGTAGAGGTCGTCGGGGAGGATCGGCTCGACGACGTGCTCCCACAGGTCGTCGGGGATGAGCGACTCCGCGCCCTCCCTGTGCTGGGTCGAGATCAGCAGCTTCTCGATCTCCACCGGGCGGCCGTCGCGGTAGCGCACGGTCACCTGCGTCTTGCCGTCGGGGCGCAGGTAGGGGACGACCTCGGCCTTGCGCACGTCGGCCAGGCGCTTGGCCAGCCGGTGCGCGAGCGAGATCGGCAGCGGCATCAGCTCGTCGGTCTCGTTCGACGCGTAGCCGAACATCATCCCCTGGTCGCCCGCGCCGGCGACGTCGAGCTCGTCCTCGTCCGCGGGGTCGGTCCGCGTCTCGTAGGCCTGGTCGACGCCCTGCGCGATGTCCGGCGACTGCTTGTCGATGGCGTTGAGGACCGCGCAGGAGTCGGCGCTGAAGCCGAGGTCGGCGTCGGTGTAGCCGATCCGGCGGATCGTGTCGCGCGCGATCTCCTGGATGTCGACGTACGTCGACGTCGAGATCTCGCCGGAGACGACGACGAGGCCGGTGTTCACCAGCGTCTCGCACGCCACGCGACCGGTCGGGTCGTCGCGCATGACCGCGTCGAGGACGCCGTCCGAGATCTGGTCGGCGACCTTGTCGGGATGGCCTTCGGTGACGGACTCCGAAGTGAACAGGTACTCGTTGTCGGCGCTCATGGGATCGAAACCAGGATCTCCGCGGTGGACTCCCCCTCGCCGCTGGTCGAGCTGATCCCGACCGCTCGGACCTTGCGCAGGTCCTCACGGGCCGAGAGGTACGTCGGGCTGTCGTTCAGGCCCGTCTGCTCGCCGAGCTCGAGGAGCTGGCTGAAGTCGAGGAAGCCTAGCGTCCCGAGGCGATCGGGTCGGTTTCCCAGCACGGTCTCGAACCGGTCGGCGTCCTTCAACGAGTCCTCGGAGCGCGCGATCCGCCGCACGCCCTCGACGCTCGAGGAGAGGACGAGCCGCCCGCCTGTGACCGCGTAGGTGATCGCGGCGCCGTTCGGAAGGGTCAGCGTCCACGCGTCCGCGCCCTCGACGTCCTGCGCCTTCCAGGTCGGCGCGGCCTCGCCCTGCGGCCGCAGCAGCTTGGCCAGCGGAGCCCGCAGCCGGTCGAGCGCGCCGCGGGTGCCGCTCTCGTCCTCGGTCCGGGTGAGGATGCTGAGGATCGGCGCGGGCGTCTGCTGCTGGATGACGACCGCGATCTCGCCCTCGAAGAGCTTCAGGAGGTCGCGCTGGAGGTCGCCGCCGGTCTCCTTGTCGAGCTCCGTGCGCAGCCGGCCGAGGATCTGCGCGACGTCGCCCCCGCCCGCGCCGCCGGCGGCGGAGACGATGAGGTTCTGGAGCGCGGCGCTGACGCCGCTGGCGCCGAGGTAGCCGAGCGCGTCCTGCGGCACGGCGTCGAGCAGCTGCGGCTCGAACTCCTCGAACGCGGAGCGGGCGCGCTTCTGGGCGGCGGCGTCGAGCGCGGAGTGCACGTGGACGCGCAGCTTGTCCTCGCCCTCGGCCTCCGCGGCGAGCGCGACGCCCTGGAGCGCCGGCTGGTCGAGCATCGCCGAGAGCCCGGAGAGGATGTTCCCCTGCGGCGCCAGCAGCCGGCGCAGGCCGTCGGCCGACGCGTACGCGGTGACCACGCGACCCTCGGGCAGTCCCTCGAGCGCGCGCCGGTACGTCGCGTCGCTCGCGAGCGCCTTGGCCCCGGCCTTGTCGCGGTCGATCGCCGCCTGCACGGTCGGGTCCTGGCCGATCACGAGGAACCCGCCGACGAACGCGATCGTCACGCGGTCGTAGCGCTCGGTGTCGACGCCCTTGTAGACCTTGCGGATCGGGTCGCGCGGGTTGCGGCCGAGGAAGCCGCGCGCCTTCTCCTCGTCGGTGACCTCGACGGCGATGATCGAGCCCGCGGTCGACTGGCCCGTGTCGACGAGCGCGAAGGCGGCCTCGTCGCCGAGCCACGGCGCGACGTCGCGCCCGGCGTCGACGTCCTCGTCGCCGCCCGACAGTCGCTTGAGCAGCGCGTCGCGGTTCGGCTCGTAGGCGCCGAAGCGGCGGGCGAGCTCCGACGCGCGCTTGACCGCGTCGCGCTCGCCGTCGGTCGACACCGACGCGAAGACGAGCGCGGTCTCGGGGACGAGCTTTGCCGCCTCGCTCGCGGGCGGCACGTCCTCCGAGCCGCCCGCGCGCAGGACCAGCACGAGCGCGAGAAGCGTGACGGCGACCGCTCCCGCGAGCAGCGCGAGGCGCCGGTTGCCGGGGAGTGCCTGGGTCCTCACGCGCCGTTGCGGTCCCCGCGCGGGCGTCGCGAGCCGCGCTCGTTGAAGTCGATGATCAGCGGCACGCCGGCGAAGCCGTAGCGCTCGCGCAGCCGGTTCTCGATGAAGTACGCGTAGTCGCGGGTGACCCGGTTGCGGCTGTTGACCTGGATGGCGAACCGCGGCGGGCGCTCGCCGATCTGGGCCATGTAGATGAGCTTCAGGCGGTGGCCCTGCTTGGCCGGCGGCTGGCGCGACTGGACGACCTCGGCGAGGAAGCGGTTGAGGTCGGGCGTCGGGATCCGCGAGCGCATCCGGTCGGCGAGGCCGATGGCCTCCCCCACGATGCGGTGCACGTTGCGCCCCGTCGCGGCGCTCACCGTCAGCACCTTCGGGCGCAGGCGCAGCTTCTGCGCCACGCGCGCCCGCTCGTGGTCGATGTCGATCCGACCACCGACTTCGTCCGCGGTGCCCGCCACGAGGTCCCACTTGTTGAGCACGAGCGCGGTCGCGCAGTTGGCGCGCATCGCGAGGTCGGCGACGCGCAGGTCCTGCGCCGTGACGCCGTCCTGCGCGTCGCAGACGACGAGCGCCACGTCGGCCCGCTCGGCGGCGCGCTGGCTGCGCAGCGCGGTGTAGTACTCGACTGACTCGGTCACCTTCGCCTGGCGGCGCATGCCCGCCGTGTCGACGATGACGACGGTGCGGTCGCCCACCTGTATCGGCAGGTCGATCGCGTCGCGCGTGGTGCCGGCGACGGCGGAGACGATGACCCGCTCGCTGCCGGCGATCTTGTTGACCAGGCTCGACTTGCCGACGTTCGGGCGGCCGATGAGCGCGAGGCGGACGACGTCCTCCTCCTCGGGGTCGGCGTCCTCCTCCGGCAGCCCCTCGACCATCGCGTCGAGCAGGTCGCCGGTGCCGAGGCCCTGGGCGGCCGAGACGGCGATCGGGTCGCCGAGCCCGAGCCCGTGGAAGTCGTGGGCGAGGGGGAGATCGGAGGCGCTGTCGATCTTGTTGGCGGCGACGAGCGTCGGCTTGGGCCAGCGGCGCAGGAGGTCGGCCAGCTCGTCGTCGCCGGGGCGCCGCCCGGCGCGGGCGTCGACGACGAAGACGGCGACGTCGGCGTCGTTGAGCGCCGCCTGCGCCTGCTCGCGGATCGAGCCGGCGAGCGGGTCCTCGTCGGTGAAGTCGACGCCGCCGGTGTCGATGAGGACGAACTCGCGCCCGTTCCACTCGGCCGTCACCTCGTTGCGGTCGCGGGTGACGCCCGGCTGCTCGTGGACGACGGCCTCGCGGCTGCCGCTCAGCCGGTTGACGAGCGACGACTTCCCCACGTTCGGATAGCCGACGACGGCGACCTTCCTCATCGGCGCGCCAGCCCCACGATGCGCTCGACGACCTCGTCGATCGTCAGCCCGGTGGTGTCGAGCTCCTCGGCGCCGTCGGCGAGCAGCAGCGGCGACGCCTCGCGGCTCGAGTCGCGCTCGTCGCGGGTCCGCTGCTGGGCGAGGACCTCCTCGGGATCGACGCCGAGCTCGGCGGCGCGGCGCTGGGCGCGCTCCCGCGGGTCGGCGGTGAGGAAGACCTTGACCTCCGCGTGCGGGACGACGACCGACCCGATGTCGCGCCCCTCGGCCACCCAGTCGCCCTCGCCCATCAGCTCGCGCTGGCGGGCGACCATCGCCTCGCGGACCTCCCGCTCGGCGGCGACGCGGCTCGCCTCCTCGGTGACCTCCTCCGTGCGGATGCGATCGCCGACGTCCTCGCCGTCGAGGGTGACCCGGCCGTCGTCGAAGCCGACCTCGGCGCCGTCGCGGCCGAGCAGGCGCGCGAGGGCGACGGCGCGGTACATCGCGCCGGTGTCCAGGTAGGTGAAGCCGAGCGCGTCCGCGACGGCGCGCGCCACGGTGGACTTCCCCGCGCCGGCGGGCCCGTCGATGGCAATGACCACGGTGTCCGACTGTAGTCCTCCGTTTCGTGCGTCATCCTGGCCCGCGTCCTGTGGCGCCCGGGGCGTTCCGCCGCCCCGGGAACAGCGGCACCCGGTCATTCCGCGAAGCTCACGATCCGCCATCGGCCGCCCTCCTCGCGAAGCGTGACGGAGCCCTCGCGGCCGTCGGTCAGCAACTCGACGACCACGGTGTCGCCCGCGCGCTCGCGCTCGATCACACGCACCTCCCGCGGTGCCGGCCGCGCCGCGGCGAAGCGCTCACAGCGTGCGCGCGCGCGTGGCCCCTGGGCGCCGGTGAGCTGCTCGAGCAGCTCGGCGGCCACGAAGTCGCACTTCGACGGATCGGTACGCGTGACATACTCGCGGGCCACGCACTCAGGGGTGCTCGGGTAGCCGGTGGCGCTGCATCCACCCTCGCCGCCGGAGGCGAGGACGACGAGCAGCGCGGCTGCCGCTGCGACAGCGACCGCCGCGGCGGCGAGGGCGCGCCCGCGGCGGGAGCGCGGCGCCGGCGGCACCGCGTCGTCAGACCATCCGCGTCCGGCCGTCACGTCACTACTAGGGTAGGCGCCATGCGGGCCTTCACGTGCGGGAGCCTCGCGGCAGCGACGGCCGCGCTCGCCGTCGCGTGCGGCGCCTCACCCCCGCCGGAGGAGGTCGCCCGCGCGTACGTTGCCAGCGACGATCCGCGCAAGTGCGACGACGCCGCGCTCGACTTCCTCGAGCGACAGACCGGGCGGAAGGGCGACGACGCGCGCGCGACGTGCGAGCGCAACGTCGCGCGCAGCGAGCCCCCGTCCGGGGTGCGGGTGGTCGGGCGGACCCGACGCGGCGACCCAGCGCCCGTGGCCCGCCAACACCCTGGCGCGCCGCGACGCGTGATCACTGAACGCCCCCACGGGCTCAAACTCATAGAAGGACTAACGAGCG
>JAUJPF010000045.1 GCA_030447275.1 Solirubrobacteraceae bacterium
CATCCGGGCCAGCCGTCGCCGTCGCCGAGCGACGCGAAGTCGAGCGTGCTCGACCACGGCGCCTGCGCGCGGGCGGTCGTCGTCGCACGCAGCCCGAGCGCGGCGCCGGCGGCCGCCCCGGCGACGACGAGCTGGCGCCGGCTGAGCTCGATGCCCTCCACCGCGCCGAGTCTAAGCTCCACCGCCATCGAGCGAGCCGACGTCAGGTGCGCGTCGGCCGCCAGTCGTTCCCGACCTCCCACATCATGTAGAGGCCGAGAAGCGCGATCCAGCACGCCGTAGCGGCGAGAGCAAGAACCGCGAGTCCTGCGGTGGGCCACCCACGGACGCCACGCCGCCTCGAGAAGGCCACCGTCGTGAGCGGCGCCACCACGAGGAACGAGAGCAGCGCCGACGTGTCCTCGAAGTGGTAGGTCAGCGCTCGCAGGTGATGCACCGCTCGCCGTCCGAGCCGCCGCCTGAGCGGGCCGCGGGCCCGGTTCAGGCCGCGTGGAGCTCGTCGGCGACGACCAGGTGCTGATGCGAGGGGCAGTGCCCGTTGTGCGGGAGGGGCGTCCGCTCACACGGCGTCCCCTTGCGCGTGAAGACCGGGCACCGCCGCGGGCTCCCGTCCGGGTCGAGGCCGGCCTGGCGGAGCGCGTCGAGCTCCTCGTCGACGTTCGGCACCCATTCGGCCACGAGTCGCCAGACGTGGCGCTGGCGATGTAGGGGAAAGCACCAGCGGATGTCCTGGAACAGGCGCCGCTCGGGGCGCCGGAACAGCTCGCGCTCGCCGGCGAGGCGCTGCGCGTTTCGCTCGATAGCGTCGGCGACGTAGTCGTAGGGGTCTCCCCCGGGGCACAACGCGCGCGCGTCGATGTCCGCCTGAAGGGCGCGGAAGAGCGTCAGACTGAGTCGGGAAAGCGTCACGAACGTGCTCCTGATTACGGTTCAGTGACAACGACAACGGAAACCGCTCCGCGGAGCGGCGCCATCGTTAGGGAATCATTAACGGGCTGCCTCGCCGCAGCGAGCCGGGCGGCGTGTGCGACCGTCGATCGAGCCGCTGCGGCGGTCAGCGATCGCAGCCGATGCCGAGATGCGCCAGCACCTCGTCCTCGTTCGGGTCGCGCCCGAGCTGCTCTCGCAGCTTTTGAACTGCGCGCTCCCGCTCGGCGGCCATGCGCTCCAGGTAGGGGACGAGCCAGGTACGGACCGCGAACAGCACCAGCGTGTTGAAGGCGACGTAGGCGATGAACCCGCGCGGGCCGAGCCGCGTCGGCCAGCGCAGCCAGTGAGCGAGGCGCGGGAAGGCCGCCGTTCCGACGAACACGAGGGCGCTCTGCAGCAGCGCCTCGTCGCGCGTCGGGCGGATCCGGGCCGTAGGCGGCATCGGCCCCCACCGTAGGGGCCAGCGCGAGCTGCGGGTCGGCCCTGCTCAGACGACGACCACTGCGTCACGGGCGGTGGCCACCGCGTCAGCTGAGCTGGAGGAGCACCGTGTACAGCGCCGCACCCGCGATGAACGGGAGGAAGCGCGCCTGCCTCTCGCCCGGCAGCTCCTCCTTCAACACGTTCAGCACGACCCCGCCCGCGATGAACGCCATGATGAGAGCGATCGCGCGCTCGGAGATCGTCGTGACCGCTCCGACGACCCATCCGCCGAGCACGGCGGCGGCGATGATCCATCGGCCGATGCGCTCATACGCGTCCTTGTGGTGCTCGCGCAGGCCGAGGTCGTTGATGACGAAGTGCACGCCGAGCGCGAAGGTGTACAGCGCGAGCGCGGAGGCTTCGTCCAACTCGCCGCGCAGCAGCAGATAGCCGATGATGGCGTTGTAGATCGCGAAGGAGCCGATGCTCAGCCAGAAGGCGCCATCGTGCGTGCGGTCGTCGCCGGTCGCCTCGCGTCGCGCCGCGCGCGAGCGCAGCGAGTGGGTTTCGACGGCGTAGAACACGGCCAAGCCGAGCAGCGCCATCAGGTAGACGTGGCCCTCGAGGAATCCGAGGAGCCGGCCCTCCGCTTCGATCTCCTCCTGGCCCCGGGCGAGCTCCGGCAGCAGGTGGACGAAGACGTACGCGACGGACACGCCGCCGAACGCGGAGAGCCACCCGCTGCGCGGGATGGCGCCGAGGAACCGCAGCCGCCCGCCGACGACATGGACCGCGGCGAGCGCGCACGCGGCGAGGAGGGCGAGCGTGTCCTGGTCGGTCACGGCCCCCCGCTACCCGCCGCTCACCGCGCCGCCCCATCGGATCGCGCGCCGTGCGTGCGCACGAGCCCGCAGAGGACGCCGAAGACGGCGGCGGCGATGAGGACCGCGACCCAGGCCGCCAGCGCCGGAACCAGCGCCTTGGCGCGAGTCGCCGTCGCCCGTCGGCGTGCGCGTCGAATGCGGATCGGCAGCAGGATCAGACCCGGAAGCACGTACACCACGACGAGGACCGCGATCACAAGCGCTGCGCGATCGCTCGTGAGCGCCCATCCCGCGAACCCGCCGACTCCCACACCGCCGAGGAGCATGAGTGCGCCGGCAGCGCGCCGCGCCGGCGGGCGGTCGCGCATCGCCACCGGCATACCCGGGTGGCGAAGGGCGGCAGCCATCAGCTCACGGGGGCGATGGTCGGCGCTGTGCTGGCGGACGTCGAAGGCTGACCAGCGCCACCGGGTCGCGAAGACGACACGGCTGCGGCTCTCAGCGAGGCTTCCTGGTCGGGAGGCTTACACCGCTTCCTCGACCACCATCTGCGCTTCGAGGTCGCCTTGGATGCGGACGCGCTTGATGTCCGGCCCCGCGTCGCCCTCCCACGTGACGTCGCGCTCGACGAAATCAGTGGTGCCGACGTCCGGCACCGTGACGCTCACCTCGAGCACGAAGAGGTCGGGCTCGTCGACAACCCCCTCGTTACCGGGCTCGAGCGTGACCTGGATGGAGCTGCTCGGCATCTGGCAGCGGCCGGAGACGTGGAGGTTCGGATCGTCGCCACCCGGCATCCGGTTGTACCAGGCGGACCATTCGCAGCTGATGTTCGGGCCACCGTACGACACGCGTTCCTCCTGGAGTTGCGGGCAGTCGCGACACTAGAGGTTTGCGTTTCACCACTCAAGGCACTGCTGCGAAGGCAGCGAGCGGCAGCGCGCGCGACATGGCCCGCTCCGGCGAGGCCGTGCTGCTCGACGTCACCTGCAACCGCGAGTTCGCCGCCGGCCACGCCGGGAAGGTCCAGCACCTCGATCACGCCGACTCCTCGACGGCGCGCGCCCGAAGCTCGCGAGGACGAGACGATCCAACGCGCCCAGCAGTCGTCGCGACCCTCGAGCGCGAGGGCTACCCGGACGTCGAGACCATCGGCCGCCTGAAGGACTGGCAGGCTGCCGGCGGCCCCGTCGCGTCCTGACGACGACGACGCCGGCGCGCCCCCGCGCTACCTCGCGAAGGCGTCGCTGAGGCAGATCCGCGTGCACGGGTAGTCGGGGTACGCCGGATCGATCACGCAGACGTCGTTCCCGACGACGACGCCCTGCACGCAGGGGCCAGGCGTCGAGGCGTTGTCAGCCGACGCCATGAGGATGATGCAGCACGCCTCCTCTCGTCTCGTCGCCGACCGGCGACCTCGTAGAGCGGGTGCCCCGGCTCGAAGACGCGGTCCCGGCTGATCGGGATCTCCAAGCGCCCCGGGCAGGACTCGAACCTGCGACCCACGGCTTAGAAGGCCGTCGCTCTATCCAGCTGAGCTACCGGGGCGTGCGGAGCCCATTCTGACGGCCGCCGCGGCTACCCGTGGCGTCCGGCGCGCCACCTAATGTTCGAATAGTGAAGAGATGTATCCGCTGCAAGCAGGAACTGCCGCTCGAGGCCTTCCACCGTTGGGGCCGCGGCGACGGGCGGCAGCCGTGGTGCCGCCCGTGCCGGAAGGAGTACGACGCCGCGTATCACCAGCGCGTCAAGGACCGTCGCCGGGAGCACAAGCGTCGGAAATACGCGGAGAAGCTCGCCTGGTACTGGGCGCTCAAGGAGCGCCTGCCCTGCACGGGCTGCGGCGAGCATGTCCACCATGCCGCCATGACCTTCGACCACCTGCCGGGAAAGAAGAAGTTGGACGATGTCGGGTCCACGGTGCGGAGAGCGGGCCCGCGCACCCTGCTCGCCGAGATCGCCAAGTGCGAGCCGGTGTGCGCGAACTGTCACGCTGTCCGGACGTTCACGCGTGGACGGGGTGTAGCTCAGCCTGGTTAGAGCGCCGCCTTTGGGAGGCGGAGGTTCGTCGGTTCGAATCCGACCACCCCGACTTTCCTCGGGAGCGCCTGGCCCGGCTGGGACGCATCGGACACGCGTCCAAGAATCGGCCGATCACGTAGGGCGGCGGCGGCAGGGCCCGATGGAGGGGGCGACACGCTCTTCCCCATTGGAGATCTGACCCGCCATGACGAACCGCCGCCTTCGTCGGGTGCTGGCCTTCCTGCCGCTCGCGCTCGTCCTCGCCCTCCCCGCCGCCCCCGCGGTCGCCGGCCCCACCGCCTGCGCCGCCGCCCACAGCTCCCCCGCCGAGGCCGCCCCGTCGCAGCTCGAGCACACCGTCCTGTGCCTCGTCAACCGCGAGCGCGCCGCTCGTGGCCTGGGCCGCCTGCGCTCCAACGACCGGCTCGACCGCGCCGCCCGCGGCCACTCGCGCCACATGGTCGACGCGAACTTCTTCAGCCACGACTCGCCCGGCGGCGCGTCGGTGCTCCAGCGCGTCAAGCGGCGCGGGTACAACGGCCGCGGCGGCCTGATGGTCGGCGAGAACATCGCCTGGGGCTCGGGCTCGTACGCGACGCCCGCGGAGATCGTCGAGGGCTGGATGAACTCGAGCGGCCACCGCGCGAACATCCTGCACCGCGGCTTCCGCGAGATCGGCGTCGGCGTGGCGAAGGGCGCTCCGCGCCCGGTCGGCGGCCAGCCGGCCGCGACGTACACGACCGACTTCGGCACGCGCCGCTAGCCGCAGCGGCGGGCTGAGCCCAAGGCGCGGGTCATAGGATCCGCGCCTCCATGGCCGAGATCCGCCCGCTGAACGCGCTCCACTACGCCGCCGCCGACCTCCAGAACGCGGTCGCACCGCCCTACGACGTCATCGACGCCGAGCTGCGCGCGCAGCTCGCGTCGCGCTCGCCGCACAACGTCGTGACGATCGACCTGCCGCAGGGCGACGATCCGTACGCGGCCGCGGCGAGCACGTTCGCGCAGTGGCGCGAGAGTGGCGTCCTCCAGCGCGACGACGAGCCCGCGCTGTGGGTGCTCACGCAGGAGTACACCGGGCCCGACGGCGAGCGGCGCACGCGCTCGGGCTTCTTCGCGGCCGTCCGCGTCGAGGAGTACGGCCCCGGCAGGATCCGGCCGCACGAGCGCACGCACCCCGGCCCGAAGGAGGACCGGCTCAACCTCCAGCGCGCGACGAAGGCCAACCTCTCGCCCATCTTCAGCCTCTACTCCGACCCCGAGCGGCGGGCCTGGGGCGCGCTCGCCGGCGCGATCGAGGGGCACGCCCCATGGGCGGAGGTCACCGACGACGACGGCACCGTCAACCGCCTGTGGCGGGTCGCCGACGAGGCCGCGGTGGCCGCCGTCGGCGCGGCGATGGATCCGGCCGAGCTGCTCATCGCCGACGGCCACCACCGCTACGAGACCGCGCGCGTGTACGCGGAGGAGGCCGGCACCGAGGGCGCGCAGTGGGTGCTCATGAACCTCGTCGCCCTCGAGGACCCTGGGCTGACCGTCTTTCCCACCCACCGCCTCGCGAAGGGCCGCGGGCTCGAGCGCTACGAGGCGCTCGCCACGACGCTGAAGGAGCACTTCGAGGTCGAGGAGGTCCCGCTCGAGGAGCTCGAGCCGCCCGCCGACACGCCCGGCGTCGAGTTCGGCTACCTCGACGGCCACTTCAGAAGGCCGTTCCGGCTCCGGTACCGAGGCGCGGCGACGTCGTTGAGCGGGCCGCTCGCGGAGCTCGACACGGCGATCCTCGAGACGCTGATCCTCAAGGGGCCGCTCGCGCTCACCGACGACGACATCGACCACCTGCACGACTTCGGCTACGCGCGCGACGCGGCCGAGGCCAAGCGGCTGGTCCTCGACGGCGAGTACGACGTCGCCTTCCTGCTGCGCCCCCCGCCGGTGGACGTCATCCGCGAGGTGGCCTCGGCGGGCCAGAACATGCCGCCCAAGTCGACCTACTTCTTCCCGAAGGTCCCGACCGGCCTGCTCTTCCACCCGCTGGACGGATAGGCAACTGGGCGGCGGGGAACCCAGCACTACCATGAGCCACATGAAGGCAACCGCGCGCCGCACCGGGACCTACCGGCACATGGTCGACATCCGCTCGCACCACGTCTCCGCGGACGAGCCGCTCGACGCGGGCGGCGACGACACCGCGCCGAGCCCGCAGGAGCTCCTGGCCGCGAGCCTCGCCTCGTGCACCGCGATCACGATGGAGATGTACGCCCAGCGCAAGGGGTGGGACCTCGGCTACGTCGAGGTCGAGGTCGACTACACGCCGTCCGAGCGCGGGTGCCCGACGAAGTTCGACCTCATCATGCGTCTGCCCGAGGACGCGACCGACGAGCAGCTCGAGCGCCTCAAGATCATCGCCGCCAAGTGCCCGGTCCACCGGACGCTCGAGGGCGAGGTCATGTTCAACGAGCGTGTCGAGCGGCTCCAGCTCCAGACGAGCTGACGCCGTCGCGCTCGCGGACACGCTCCGCGGCGTCCTCCTCGATCCCGTCGAGGCGTCGGCGCTCGACGTCCACGGCCGCACCGACGCGGCGGTCCTCGTCCCGGTGTTCGTGCAGGACGGCGAGCCGCACCTCGTCTTCACCCGCCGCCGCGACGACCTGCGCCGCCATGCCGGCGAGATCTCGTTCCCGGGTGGCCGCGAGGACGCCGAGGACGCGTCCCTCGTCGCCACCGCGCTGCGCGAGGCGCACGAGGAGATCGGGCTGCCGCCGTCCGCGGTCGAGGTCGTCGGCGCGCTCCAGCCGACGCCGACGATCGCCACGAGCTTCGCCGTCTATCCCTTCGTCGGGCTCATCGAGCCCGGGATGGAGTGGACGCTGTCGCCGCGCGAGGTCGCGGAGGTGCTCGAGCTGAGCCTCCGCGACCTGCGCGCGGGGTACGGCCGCCGCCGCATGCTCCGCCGCGGCGTGCCGTTCCGCACCGACGTCTACGCCGTGGGCGAGCAGCTCATCTGGGGTGCGACGGCGCGCATCCTCGGCGACCTGCTCGACCGCGTGCCCTAGGACGACGCCGCCCCGCCGCCCGGCGCCGCGCGGGTGACGTCGCCGGCGCCGTCCTGGGCGCCGAAGCGCTGCGTCTGCTGCGTCTGCTGGGCCTGCTGCTGCGCCTCCTGCTTGCCCTGCTGGACGTCGCGCTTGACCTGGTCCTTGTTTCGCTGCCCCGCGTCGTAGGCGTCGTTCAGCATCCGGCTCGCGACGTCGCGGCCACCGAGGCCGAACGCCAGCGCACCGGCGAGCGCGAGCATCCCCAGCAGCGCCGCGTAGGTGATCGTCACGATCTCCTGCGCGATCTTCAGCTGGTTGAGCATCATGAACGCGCCGATGGCCAGGATCAGGCCGGGGACGATCGCGGTGACGACCTTGCCGGTCGGCGTGTCGCCCATCAGCTTCTGGACCGCGCCGGCGACCGCGCCGGCGAGCGCCGCGGCGACGACGAAGATGAGGATCGCGACGATGACGTTCGGCAGGAACGCCTGGACCTGCGCGATGAACGTCGACAGCGCCGGGATCTTCAGCGCGCCGATGGCGGCCGACAGCGCGAACAGGAAGATGAACCAGAACGCCACCGCACCGATCAGGTGCGAGGGCTTCGCTCCGGGACTGATGCGCTCGACGTACTCGCCTGCACTGCTTTGATGCAGCGCCTTGTCGACGCCGACCTTGTCGAGCGCCTTGTTGACGACCGTGCGGACGACCTTGGCGATCACCCAGCCGATGGCCAGGATGACCAGGAACGCCAGGAGGTTCGGGTTGAACCCGAAGAACGAATCGAGTCCGGTCTGGACCGAATCGCCGATCTTGATGGCGGCTAGCATTGCGACACCTCTCCTTCCGTCGATGAACGAGGCTCTTTCGCACGAACCTCGATTCCCGGCGGTCGGAGAGGTGACGCCGCTCAGGGCGCGTGCGCGGTCCAACGTGGCGCACGCGAAGCCGCTGCTCTAGGCGCCCTTCTCGATCGGCACGTTGACGAGGTTGCCCCACTCGGTCCACGAGCCGTCGTAGTTCTTGACGTCGCCGTGGCCGAGCAGCTCGTGCAGCACGAACCAGGTGTGCGCCGAGCGCTCGCCGATCCGGCAGTAGGCGATGATCGGATCGTCGGAGAGAACGCCCTTGCCGCGGTAGAGCTCCTCGAGCTCCTCACGCGACTTGAACGTGCCGTCCTCGCGCACGGCCTGCGCCCACGGGACCGAGGCGGCGCCCGGGATGTGGCCGCCGCGCTGCGCGCCCTCCTGCTCGTAGCCGGCCATCGCGATCAGCTCGCCCGAGAACTCCTGCGGGGAGCGCACGTCGACGAGCCTCTTGCCGTTGCCGCCGTCGACGACGGCGCGGACCTCGTCGCGCGTCGCGCGGATGGCGCCGTCGCCCGACTGCGCGTCGAACGACGTCGGCTCGAACGACGGGAGGTCGGTCGACGTCGGCTTGTCCTCGGCGATCCACTTCTCGCGCGGGCCGTTCATGAGCCGCACGTCGTCGTGGCCGTAGTACTTGAGGTACCAGTAGGTGTAGGCCGCGAACCAGTTGTTGCGGTCGCCGTAGAGGACGATCGTGTGCTCGTTGGAGATCCCGCGCTCGCCGAACAGACGGCCGAAGTCGTCGGGCCCCAGGAAGTCGCGCTTGACCTGGTCCTGGAGGTCGGTCTTCCAGTCGAAGCCGATCGCGCCGGGGATGTGCGCCTCCGCGTAGAGCGCGGGGTTCTCGTCGACCTCGACGATGCGGATCGAGTCGTCTTCGAGGTGCTCGGCCACCCAGTCGGTGCTGACGAGCACGTCGTTCGCGTAGTCGGCCATAGGCGAAACTCCTGTCGGCTTAAAGGGAATTCGCCTCGATGCTAGCGCGCGAGCAGCGAGTCGACCGCCCCGCGCAGGTCGCCGCCGACCGGAACGATCCGGTACGGGATCTCGTTGAAGCCCGCGACCTTCTCGACCAGCGCCACGCCCTCGTCCAGACCGGCCTCGTAGACGACGCCGCGCGCGGTGGTGTCGATCGTCTTCTCGAGCATCATCGCCAGCCGCGACCCGTGCAGCTCGGGCCGGTCGACGGTGCCGAGCAGCCACAGCAGGACCGTGACGCTCTCGAGCGCGTAGCGCAGCGTCCCGATGACGTCCGGATCGCCGATCCAGCACTCGGCGCCGGCGGCCTCGACCGTCTCGCGCTTGGCCTCCGACCGCGTGACCGCCCGCACCGCGTGGCCGTCGGCGACGAGCGACCGGGTCAGCGCGAGAGCGCGGCAGCTCGAGCCGCCGACGACGAGGAAGCGCGCCACCGGCTAGGCGGAGTCCGGCGGGACGCCGAGGGAGTCGCGCAGCTCGGCGAGGGTCATCTCGGGCAGCCCGCGCTTGCGCCGGCGCTCGTTGCGGGCCTCGAGCACCTGCTCGAGCTCGAGGTCGAGCGTGTGCTGCTCGCGCATCTTCGCGATCTCGCGCTTGTCGGCGTGGACGCGCTGCGTGATCCCCTCTTCCGTCAGATCGGCGAGCCCGCGGCGGCGGCGGCGCTCGTTGGTCGCCTCGAGCATCTGGGCGACGTCGTCGACCTCGTTCTCCATCTCCTCCTCGGGCGTGCGCGTCGGCCGCCAGCCGAGCTGCTCGGCCCCGCTGCCCGGATAGAAGATGCCGAGCAGGATCACGAACACGATCATCAGGACGAAGATCCCGACCATCACGAGCGTGAAGATCTCCCCGCTGCTCATGCGCGGAGTCTAGGCGCCTGCCGCCGTACTGCCGAGGATCACGGTCGACTGCGCGGACAACACCGCGCCGTTGCCGTGTGCGAGGACGACGTCGTCGCCCCCGCGGATCCGCCGGACGGCCTCGGCGAGGGCGAAGATCCCGTACATGCCGGGGTGGCAGTAGCTCAGGCCGCCGCCGTTGGTGTTGACGGGGAGCTCGCCGCCCGGCGCGATCCTGCCGCCCTCGACGAACGGGCCGCCCTCGCCCTTCGCGCAGAAGCCGAGATCCTCGAGGAACAGGATCGTGCAGATCGTGAACGCGTCGTACACCTGGACGGCGTCGACGTCCTGCGGCTTGACGCCCGCGCGCGCGTACGCGCGCGAGCCCGACTCGGCGGCGGCGGTGCGCACGAGGTCGGGCATCTGGCTGACGTTGCGGTGCCAGTGGGCCTCGCCGCCGCCGAGCAGGACCGCCGGCGGGCGGCGCAGCGTCGCCGCGCGCTCCGCGCTCGTGACGACCAGCGCGCCGGCGCCGTCAGTCACGAGGCACGCGTCGCGCGCGGTGAGCGGCGTCGAGATCATGCGCGACGCGAGGACGTCGGCGGTCGTGAGCGGGTCGCGGGCGAACGCGCGCTCGGTCCGCTGCGCCCAGGCGCGCGCCGCCACGGCGACCTCGGCGAGCTGCTCGCGCGTCGTGCCGAACTCGTGCATGTGGCGCGCGGCGGCGAGCGCGAACTGGCTGACGGGATAGCGCGGCCGGTAGGGCGCCTCGAGCGGGAACGCCTCGGCGACGCTCTTGAGCCGGCCGCCGTCGGCGCTGGGTCGAGCCGTAGGCGATGAGCGCGACGTCGCACAGGCCGGCGTCGATGGCCGCCGCCGCGTGCTGGAGGTGCGAGACGAACGACGCGCCGCCGAGGTTGGTGGAGTCGCTGTGGCGCGGGCGGACCCCGAGGTACTCGCCGACGTTCAGCCCCGGCATCCCGTAGTACGCCGACGCCGTGAACAGGCCGTCGACCTCGTCGAGGCCGACGCCGGCTGTCATCGAGCGCGGCGGCCGTCGCCTGCCCGATGAGGTCGAGCGCGGTGAGGCTGGAGCCCGCGACGTCCCACGACTCCGACTCGCCGATGCCGGCGATCGCCGCTAGTCCGCGCACAGCCGCCCGTCCTCCACGCGCAGCGCGACGCGCTCGCCGGGATCGAAGGCGCCCGCCGCCATGACGCGCACGCCCTCGTCGAGGTCGACGAGGCACAGGCCGTGGCTTCCTCGCGCGCGTGCACGGTCGTCGCCGAGTACACGGTGCCCTCCCCGCGCTGACCTCCCACGCGAGCTCGCGCGCGCCGCAGCGGGGGCACAGCACCCGCGGATAGCCGAGCAGCGCGCCGCAGCCGCCGCAGCGCTGGAAGTGCAGGGGCGACGGCGCGTCCATCGCTCGCAAGCTAGCGTCAGGGCATGGACTTCGCCCTGACCGACGAGCAGCGGCTCGTCAGCGAGACCGCGCGCCGGTTCGCGGACAACGAGATCGTCCCGCGCGCGAAGGAGAACGCGCGCCGCCACCACTTCGACACCGACCTCGTCCGCAGCATCGCGGCCCAGGGCTACCTCGGTGCGATCATCCCGACCGAGTACGGCGGCGCCGGCCTCGACCACGCGACGTACGGGCTCATCGTCGAGGAGATCGGACGCGCCGACTCGGCGATGCGCACGGTGATCTCGGTCCAGACCTCGCTCGTGTGCAGCGCGATCCTGCGCTGGGGCACCGAGGAGCAGAAGCGGGCCTACCTGCCGCGTCTGTGCAGCGGCGAGTGGCTCGGGTGCTTCGGGCTGACCGAGCCGGACACCGGCTCCGACGCCGCGAACCAGAGGACGCGCGCGCGGCGCGACGGCGACCGCTGGATCATCAACGGCGCGAAGATGTGGATCTCGATGGGCAACCACGCGAAGGTGGCGCTGGTCTTCGCCCAGACCGATCCGGAGCTCAAGCACCGCGGCCTCGCGTGCTTCCTCGTCGACACCGACCAGCCCGGCTTTGAGCCGGCGGCGATCGAGGGGAAGATGGGCCTGCACGGGTCGGACACCGCGTCGATCGGGCTCGACGACGTCGAGGCCACCGAGATGCTCGGCGAGGTCGGCGACGGCTTCAAGGTGGCGATGAGCGCGCTCGACTCGGGGCGGTTCTCGGTCGCCGCCGGGTGCGTCGGGATCTGCCAGGGCTGCGTCGACGAGTCGGTCGCCTACGCGAAGGAGCGCGAGCAGTTCGGCCGGCCGATCGGCTCGTTCCAGCTCGTCCAGGCGATGATCGCCGACATGAAGGTCAAGGCCGACGCGTCGCGGCTGCTCGTGTGGCGGGCGGCGTGGCTGAAGGATCGCGGCGAGCCGAACACGCTCGAGACCTCGGTGGCCAAGCTGTACGCGACGGAGTCGGCGGTGGAGTGCGCGAACACCGCGATCCAGGTCCACGGCGGCGCGGGCTACGTCGACGACCATCCGGTCGAGCGCTGGTTCCGCGACGTCCGGGTGACGACGCTCTACGAGGGCACCTCGCAGATCCAGAAGCTCATCATCGGGCGCGCGCTGACCGGGCTGAACGCGCTGGTCCCCGACGCGGCATGACGCTCGGCGTCGTCGGCGCCGGGACCATGGGCGCCGGCATCGCGCAGCTCGGGTGCCAGGCGGGCGAGGCGACGCGGCTCCTCGACCCCGACGGCGCCGCGCTCGAGCGCGCCCGCGAGCGGATCGCCAAGCGGCTCGAGCCCGAGCAGCTCGCGCGCCTCGAGCTCGTTGGCTCGCCCGCCGCCCTCGCGGGGTGCGACGTCGTCGTCGAGGCGATCCCCGAGGACCTCGCGCTCAAGCAGCGCGTCCTCGGCGACGTCGCCGCCGCGGCCGGCCCCGACTGCGTGCTCGCGACCAACACCTCCTCCATCCCGGTGACCGCGGTCGCGGCGGGGATCGAGCGGCCCGAGCGCGTCGTCGGGATGCACTTCTTCAACCCGGCGCCGGTGATGCGGCTCGTCGAGGTGATCGGCGGCGTGGCGTCGGCCGAATGGGCGCTCGCGCGCGTGCGCGCGCTCGGCGAGGCGATGGGCAAGCACGTGATCGACGCCGCCGACGGGCCCGGCTTCCTCGTCAACCGCTGCAACCGGCCCTTCGGGCTCGAGGCGCTGCGCTGCCTCTCAGACGGGATCGCCGATGTCGAGACGATCGACCGGATCGTGCGGATGGGCGGTGGCTTCCGGATGGGGCCGTTCGAGCTGGCCGACCTCGTCGGGATCGACGTCGGGTTCGAGGTCGCGAAGTCGTTCCACGCGCTGTCGTTCGGCGAGCCGCGCTGGCGGCCGTCGCCGCTCCAGGCGCGGATGGCCGCGAGCGGGCGCCACGGCCGCAAGACCGGCCGCGGCTGGTACTCGTACGAGGACGGGCCGCACCGGCCGGAGGACCCGGAGCCGCCGGCGGGCGAGGCGCCTGAAGGGTTCGTCGTGGTCGCCGGCGAGTCGGTGCTGGCCGACGAACTGCGCTACGCGGCGGCCGGTGCCGGCTGGGACGTCCGGCTCCCCCACGACGCCGGCGGCGACGTCCCGCGGCTGAGCGTCGACTGCGGACGCGGCGACGACGGTCCGCCGCTGCAGGGCGCGCCGCAGCTCCTGCTCTGCGACCGCGGCTCGCTCGCCACGCTCGACGGCGACGGCCCCGCCGCCGGCTTCCACGCGCTCCCGCCGTTCGAGTCGTGCCGTCTCGTCGAGATGACGCGCGGCCCGTACACGTCGGAGGCGGCGTGCGAGCTCGGAGAGCGGTTCTTCGCAACGCTCGGCCGGCACGTCGCCTGGGTCGGCGACGCGCCCGGGCTCGTCCTCGGGCGGATCGTCTGCCAGCTCGTCAACGAGGCCGCGTTCGCCGTCGGCGAGGGCGTCGGCAGCGCCGCGGACGTCGACACCGGGATGGTGCTCGGCATGAACCACCCGCGCGGCCCGCTGGCCTGGGCCGACCACGCGGGGCTCGAGCACGTGGCCGCCGTCCTCGCCGCGCTCCAGGCCGAGACGGGCGAGGAGCGCTACCGGCTGGCGCCCGAGCTGCGGCGCCGGCTGGTGCTCGACCTCACGTTCCACGAGGACGGCGCGCTCTAACCGACGTGCCCCCGCCGTTCCAGCGCCTGCTCGACGACCTCGGCGCCACCGTGCTGCGCTTCCTCGCCGCGTCGGTCGGCCCGGTCGACGCCGACGACTGCTTCCAGGAGACGGTCATCGCCGCGCTGCGCACCTACCCGCGGCTGAGCCACAGCGAGAACCTGCGCGGCTGGCTGCTGACGATCGCGCACCGCAAGGCGCTCGACCACCACCGCGCGCGCGGCCGCCGCGCGGTTCCCGTCGCCGAGCCGGACGCCGGCCACGCCGACCCGGAGCCGCCGCGCGACGACGGCCTGTGGACCGCCGTCGAGGACCTGCCGCCCAAGCAGCGCGGCGCCGTGCTCCTGCGCTTCGTCGGCGACATGTCGCACCGCGAGATCGCGGCGGCCCTCGGGTCGTCGGAGGAGGCCGCCCGGCGCGCGCTGGCCGACGGCCTCGCCAAGCTGAGGAAGGAATGGACCCCCGCATGAGCGACGACACGAACCACACGGCTCCGGAGAGGGGCGCGGACGCGGTCGCCGCCGCGTTGCGCGGCGGGCCGGCCGCGCTCGACGTCGACGGCGCGATCCGCCGCGCGACCGGGCGGGCGCACGCCGAGGGGCTCGTCGACGTCTCGTACGCCCGCGTCGACTCCCCGCTCGGGCCGCTCGTCGCCGCCGCGACGCCGCAGGGGCTCGTCCGGCTGGCCTACGAGGACTGGGGCGGCGGCGTCGACGCCGTCGTCGAGCACCTCGCCGTCCGCATCTCCCCCCGGATCCTCGAGCGCCGCACGGAGTTCGACCCGCTGCGCCGCGAGCTCGACGAGTACTTCGAGGGGCGCCGGCGCGACTTCGACGTCCCGGTCGACTGGGCGCTGACGACGGGGTTCACGCGGCGCGTGCTCGAGGCGACGGCGGCGATCCCGTTCGGCGAGGTCAGCACGTACCGCGACGTCGCCGCCGCCGCGGGCAGCGAGCGCGCCACCCGCGCGGCGGGCAACGCGCTCGGCTCGAACCCGATCCCGATCGTCGTGCCGTGCCACCGCGTGCTGCGCAGCGGCGGCGGGCTCGGCGGCTACACGGGCGGCGTCGAGAAGAAGGAGAGGCTGCTGACGATCGAGGGGGTCCTGCCGACGCAGCTCGGGTGACGACGCGGCGTGGTGCGCGCGGCTGCGGCCACACGCAGCCCGCGTGGTCGCCCGGCGGGAACGCGGCCGGTTGTGGCGCTCCGCTCGGGCTGCTGGGGTCGACGTGGCGTGGTCTGACAGCTCGGCGAGGCAGGGGGACTCGGGTCCGGGTCCCGATGCCGTGACGGCATCGGGTGCGCAACGCTCCACGGGTCGCCTCCGCCCGGCGGGCTTGGCCACTTCGGCACCTCTGGTGTGCGGAACGCTCCACGGGCCGCGGATCGCCGCGCGCGTGGAGCGTTGTGCACCCCGCGAGGAGGAGCCGCGCGGACGGGTGGCCGCCCGGCCCGCCGGCGACGGGAGCGGCGGCTTCTGCGCGCGCTCGTCGCGCCGCCGCGCCCGGTGAACGGCCCGTCGCGCGCCGGCGGCCCGCTCCGACCGCCGTGCGCTCCGGGCCCGCGGGCCTCCGGGCCGCGGCGGCGCCCGGCGTGCGAGTAGATTCGCCCCGTGCACACCGGGGCGATCGTGCTGTTGGCGGGGCCGGCGCCGCCCTACCCCGAGGTCCTCGAGCACGTCCGCTCGCGCCTGCACCGCGTCCCGCGCTACCGGCGGCGGCTGGCCGTCCCGCCCTTCGGCCTCGGCGAGCCGCGCTGGGTCGACGACCCGGCGTTCAACCTCGCCTACCATGTGCGGCACACCGGCCTCCCGGCGCCGGGGGACGCCAGAAAGCTCCATGCGCTCGCCGCGCGGGTGTTCTCGCAGCGCCTCGACCGCGCGAAGCCGCTGTGGGAGCTGTGGATCGTCGAGCACCTCGAGGGCGGCGGCTGGGCGCTCGTCTCGAAGGCCGGCCTCGAGCTGACCGAGGACGCGGCGGACGTCGACCTCATGGCCACGCTCGTCGACACGACGCCCGAGGCCCGCCCGGCAGGCGGCGGCGACGACGCCTGGGAGCCGGGACCTGCCCCGACGCCGGCGCAGCTCGCGGCCGCCGCGCTGACCGACGCGCTCACGCCCGCCGCGGCGATCGGGCGCGCGGCGCGCGCTCGAGGCGGCGACCGAGCGGGCCCGCGCGGCCACCTCGCCGCCGCCGGCCACGCCGCTGACCGTCCGCACCGGGCCACACCGCCGGCTCGCCGTCGCGAGCGCCGAGCTCGACGACTTCCGGGCGGTGCGCGCGGCGCTCGGCGGCACGGTCAACGACGTCGTCCTCGCCGTCGTCACCGGCGCCCTGCGGCGGTGGCTGCACGAGCGCGGGACGCGCACCGAGGGCCTCGACGTGCGAGCGGGCGTGCCCGTGCAGACCGAGGGGGAACGGCTCGTGCAGGTCGAGTGCCCGCTCCCCGTCGACGTCCTCGACCCCATCGAACGGCTGCGCGCGATCACGGCGCACATGGAGGCCGCGACGCGCTCGCAGCGCGCGGTGGGCGCGCAGGTCATCGCCGCGGCCGGCGACTTCGCGCCGCCGACGATCCTCGCCCGCGCGCGCGCGTGACGATGACGAGCTCGGCGCAGAGCCTGCTCGTGACGAACGTGCCCGGGCCGCAGACGCCGCGCTACGTGCTCGGCCGCCGGCTCGAGCACACCTTCCCGATCCCGACGCTCGTCGACGGGCACGCCCTCGCCGTCGCGCTCATGTCCTACGACGGCGGCATGGACTTCGGCCTCTTGGCCGACTACGACGGTGTCGAGACCTCGACGTGTTCGCGGCCGGCGTCGCCGAGTCGCTCTCCGAGCTGCTCGGGCAGGCCACAGGCGGGCCGCTGGCCCGGCGCGCGCCGCGGACCACGAGGACCCGCGCGCGCGCCCGCGAGAAGCGCCAGTCGCGCCGGTAGCTACTCGCCGACGTCGGCGATCGTCGTCGCCTCGCCGGTCGGCGCCCACTGCGCCTCGGCGAGGTCGCCGGCCGGCATCCCCTCGGGCGTCGGGACCTCCGGCGTGTCGCGCAGGTACCACTCGGCGTCGAGCGCCGCCTGACACCCGGATCCCGCGGCGGTGATCGCCTGGCGGTAGGTGTGGTCGACGAGGTCGCCGGCCGCGAACACGCCCGGGCGCTTGGTCTTGGTCGACCGGCCCTGGACGATGACGTAGCCCTCGTCGTCGACGTCGATCTGACCGCGCACGATCCCCGACTGCGGCTCGTGGCCGATCGCGATGAACGCGCCGTCCATCGGGAGCTCCTCGGTGGCGCCGTCCTCGACGTTGCGCAGGACCGCGTGCCCGAGCCCGCCGTGCTCGCCCGGGTGGAACTCGTCGATGGCGAACGGCGTCTTGAACTCGAGGTTCGCGACGTCCTTCGCGCGGTCGACCATGATCTTCGAGGCGCGGAACTCGCTGCGCCGGTGCACGACCGTCACCTTCTCGGCGAACTTGGCGAGGAAGATCGCCTCCTCCATCGCGCTGTCGCCGCCGCCGACGACGATCGTCGCCTTGCCCTTGAAGAACGCGGCGTCGCACGTCGCGCAGTAGGAGACGCCGCGGCCGGACAGCTCCTCCTCGCCGCGCACCTCGAGCTTCTTGTGCTCGGCGCCCATGGCGAGGATCACCGTGCGCGCGCGGTACTCGTCGTCGCCGACGAAGACCTTGTGCACGCCGCCCGGCTCGTCGGCGAGCTCGACGGCGGTGGCCTGGTCGGTGAGGAACTTCGTGCCGAAGCGCTCGGCCTGGTCGCGCATCTCCTGCATCAGCGCGGGGCCGACGATCCCGTCCTTGAAGCCCGGGTAGTTCTCGACCTCGGTCGTCTGCTGGAGCAGCCCGCCCCAGAAGAACCCCTCGATCACCAGGGGCTCGAGGTTCGCGCGCGAGGTGTAGAGCGCCGCGGTGTAGCCCGCGGGCCCGCTCCCGACGATGATGACGTTCTCGATCCGGTCGCTCACTTCATTTAGTGTAGTACGCCCGCGGTCACGGTCACGTCCGCGGCGGAGGGCTGGCTGCGCCACTGCGAGACGGTCTTGCGGAGCTGGAAGTAGGCGATCGCCCCGGGGATCGTGGGCAGCCAGAATGCGAAGCCGCGGTACGTGAGGACGGCGACCGTGGCGAGGCCGAACTCGACGTCGAACGCGGCGAACGCGCCGATCATCCCGCCGTCGACGCCGCCGACCCCGCCGGGCAGCGGCAGCAGGTTGCCGAGCATCCCGACGAAGTAGCCCATGATCAGCACGCCCCACGGCGGCGGCTCGCCGAACGCGTGGAACGACGCCCACAGCACGGCGATGTTGAAGGCCCAGAAGCCGAGTGCGCCGAGCAGCGCCGGATCCTTCGAGCGCAGGTGGCTGATCGCCTCGCGCACCCCCGCCGACGTCGCCGCCGGCACCGTCGCGAGCCGCTGGGCGACCCGCGCGAGCCGCGGGCGGCCCTGGTCCTCGGCCCAGTCGCGCAGCCGGTTCTCGAAGTCCGTCGGCACGAGCGCCATGGCCAGGAAGACGGCGATGGTCACGATCCCCAGCAGCGCCGGCAGCACGGTCAGCGCCCATGGGTCGGGCCCGGAGAGGACGTCCCACCGCAGCCCGAAGCCGCAGACGATGAGCGCGAGCATGTAGACGACGTAGGTGAGCACGATGAACGCCACCGTCGAGTCGGCGACCGAGCGGCGGCTCATCCCCGAGCGCCGCAGCGCCCACGCGGTGAGCGCGATCCCGCCCGCGCCGCCCGCGGCGAAGACCCGCGTCGCCGCCAGCGAGGCCATCGTGATCTGGTAGCTCGCCCGCAGGTCGATGCGCGAGCCGTGGCGGACGTAGACACCCTGGAAGAGGGCCACGTAGCCGCCGAACGAGCACAGCGTGAACACGAGCGCGCCGAGCAGCCACCACACGTCGCCGGCCCGCAGGCGCTTCCACGTGTTGTCGAGATCGGCGAGCTGCGGGAGCCCGTAGTAGAGGAAGGCGACGACCGCCACGACGAGGACGAGGCCGAGGAGGAGGTTGCGACGCGTCAGCCGCAGCCTCGGCATCTCCTCCTCGTGCTCGTGGTCGTCCCGCTCGTCGAGAGCCGGAGTGCGCGGCTCCGAGGTCACGCGCGAAGACTAAACGGCGGTCCGGGCCTCCTCGACGAGGGCGGCGATGAGCCGGCTCGTCTCGTCGGCCTCCGGATGCCACTGGACGCCGAGCGCGAACCGCCGCTCGGGCCGCTCGATCGCCTCCGGGAGGTCGTCCAGCGCCGACCAGCCGGAGACCACGAAGCCGTCGCCGACCACGTCGACGCCCTGGTGGTGGTGCGACTTCGCGGCGTGCAGCGCCTCTCCGGTCGCGCGCTCGGCCAGCGAGCCTTCGTCGAGGCGGACGTCGTGGTCGGTGAACCGGCCGGGCGTGTGGCGGTGGTCCTCGTGGCCGACCAGCTCCGGGAGGTGCTGGTGCAGCGTGCCGCCGGCGGCGACGTTCATCACCTGCATCCCGCGGCAGATGCCGAGCACCGGGATGTCGCGCTCGAGCGCGCGGCGGGCCAGCGCGAGCTCGAACGCGTCGCGGTCCTCGTTGGGCACGTCGGTCTCGGGATGGGCGTCGGCGCCGTAGGCGTCGGGGCTGACGTCGACGCCGCCCGCGAGGATGAGCCCGTCGAGGAGGTCGAGCACCGGGTCGGGCTGCGCGAGCGCCTCGCGGTCGGGCGGCAGCAGCACCGCCACCCCGCCGGCGCGCTGGACCGCGTCGACGTAGCCGGACGGCACCATGGCCGCGCGGTCCTGCCACACGCCCCAGCGGATCTCGTCGAGGTAGGTGCAGATGCCGATGACGGGGCGCCGCATGGAAGGATCGTAGGCATGACTGACTGGGACACCGAGCACGCGTACGAGACCGTCACCGTCCAGCGGCGCGGGGGCGTGGCGCGGATCCTGCTCAACCGCCCCGACGCCCTCAACGCGTGGAACACGCAGCTCGGCGCCGACCTGCTGGCCGCGGTCAAGGTCACCGCGCTCGACCCCGAGGTCCGCGCGGTGCTCCTCGCCGGTGCCGGGCGCGGGTTCTCGTCGGGCGCCGACCTCAAGGCCGGGTTCGAGCTCGAGCCGGTCGGCGGCAAGCCCGACTTCCGCACCACGCTCGTCGAGCGCTACCACCCGATCATCACCGGCATCCGCGAGATGCCGAAGCCGGTCGTGGCCGCCGTCCACGGGCCCGCGGTGGGCATCGGCTGCTCGCTGGCCCTGTGCGCCGACCTCATCCTCGCCGCCGAGTCGGCGTACTTCCTGCTCGCGTTCGTGAACATCGGCCTCGTCCCCGACGGCGGCTCGAGCCTCTTCCTCCCCGCCCGGATCGGCTTCACGCGCGCGATCGAGATGGCGATGCTCGGCGAGCGGGTCGAAGCGCGCCAGGCGTTCGAGTGGGGCCTCGTCAACCGCGTGGTGGCCGACGACGAGCTCGAGGGCGCCGCGAACGAGCTCGCCGACCGCCTCGCCTCGGGGCCGACCGCCTCGTACGCGGGAAGCAAGCGCCAGCTCAACCGCTGGGTCTACAGCGGGATGCAGGACCAGCTCGCGCTGGAGGCCGAGATCCAGCAGGAGATGGCGCGCTCGGACGACGTCGTCGAGGGCATCACCGCCTTCGTCGAGAAGCGGCCCGCCCGGTTCGAGGGCCGGTGACTATCATCCCCGCCGCTTTGCGCACGCCTGCCCGGATCCTGGTCGTCGTCGCGGCGCTCGCCGCCGTGCTGCTCCTCCCGCAGGCGGCCTTCGCGGACTTCTTCACGCCGGAGGACGGCGGCTCGCCGAACGCCGACTCCATCGACACGCTCTACAAGATCGTGTTCGCGATGGCGATGGCGGTCCTGGCCGGCGTCTGGATCGCGCTGGCGTACTCGATGATCAAGTTCCGCGCCCGCCGCGGCGCGGTCCCGGCCCAGATCCGCGGCAACACGCGGCTCGAGATCGGCTGGACGGTCGGTGCGGCCCTCATCCTCGTCGTGCTGTCGGTCGTGACCTTCGTGATGCTCGACGACATCCGCAATGCGCCGGAGTCCGACCGCACCGGCGTCGACCTCCAGCGCGTCGGCCAGCCGACGGGCGTGCCGGACACCGAGTCGGTGCCGCCCAGCGGCCGATCGCTGCTCATCCAGGTCCGCGGCAAGCAGTACGTGTGGCAGTACACGCACGCCGACGACGACGAGAACATCCTCAACGACCCCTTCTCCTACGAGGAGCTGGTCGTGCCGGTGGACACGACGGTCACGCTCGAGATCAAGGCCCAGGACGTCGTGCACTCGTGGTGGATCCCCGAGCTGGGCGGCAAGATGGACGCCGTCCCGGGCCACACGAACTGGACCTGGTTCAAGATCCCGGGCAAGCACGCGGGTCGTACATTCAGGGGTCAGTGCGCCGAGCTGTGCGGGCGCAACCACGCGAACATGCTGGCCCACGTGCGCGCCGTCACGCCGGAGGAGTACGAGGCGTACATCGAGCGCAAGGGCCGCGAGATCGAACAGGCGAACGACGAGGCCGCGCGCCAGCGCAAGCGCATCGAGAGCGAAGAGAGCAGGTAGGTCCCGACCCCCATGGCAGCCACCGCCGCCCCGAGCACGACCCGGACAGAGCTTCCGGCCCTCCCCCAGGTCCTCGCCCACGAGGTCGACCCCGAGCCGCGCGGCTGGCGCTCCTGGGTCATGACCACCGATCACAAGCGGATCGGGATCATGTACCTGGTCACGACCTTCGTGTTCTTCCTGATGGGCGGCGTCGAGGCGCTGCTCATCCGGCTCCAGCTGGGAGCCCCCGAGAACACCCTGCTGTCGCCCCAGACGTACAACGCGCTGTTCACGATGCACGGGACGACGATGGTCTTCCTGTTCGTCGTCCCGATCTTCGCGGGCTTCGGCAACTACTTCCTCCCGCTGATGATCGGCGCGCGGGACATGGCGTTCCCGAAGCTCAACGCGCTCTCGTACTGGCTGCTGCTCGCCGGCGGGCTCGTGTTCTACGCCTCGATGTTCTTCTCGCCGCCCGAGGCGGGCTGGACGATGTACCCGCCGCTGTCGGCCGAGGACTTCTCGGAGACGGGAGGCGTCGACGCGTGGATCTTCTTGATCCACCTCACGGGCCTGAGCTCGCTCGTGGGCGCGATCAACTTCTACGCGACGATCGCCAACATGCGCGCGCCCGGCATGGGCTGGGGGCGCCTCCCGCTCTTCGTGTGGACGCTGCTCGTCTACGCGGTGCTGCTGATCCTCGCGCTGCCCGTGGTCGCGGCGGCGGTGACGATGCTGCTGACCGACCGGCACTTCGGCACGAACTTCTTCGACCAGAACCAGGGCGGCGACCCGCTGCTCTACCAGCACCTGTTCTGGTTCTTCGGGCACCCCGAGGTCTACATCATGATCCTGCCCGGCTTCGGGATCATCTCCGAGGTCCTGCCCGTGTTCAGCCGCAAGCCGATCTTCGGCTACAAGGCGATCGCGGCGGCCACGGCGGTGATCGCGTTCCTGTCGCTGATCGTGTGGGCGCACCACATGTTCACGACGCCGAGCCCGGCGATCGTGCTCGTGTTCTTCATGCTCTCGTCGTTCTTGATCGCGATCCCGACGGGGGTCAAGGTCTTCAACTGGATCGCGACGCTGTGGCGAGGGACCGTGGAGTACCGGACGCCGCTGCTCTTCGCCTGCGCGTTCGTCGCGGTCTTCGTGGCGGGCGGGGTGACCGGCGTGATCCTGGCGATCTTCCCGGTCGACTGGCAGCTGCACGACACGTACTTCGTCATCGCGCACTTCCACTACACGCTCGTGGGCGGCGCGATCTTCTCGATCTTCGCCGGGATCTACTACTGGTTCCCGAAGATGACGGGGCGGATGCTCGGTGAGGGCCTCGGCAAGTGGTCGTGCGCGATCATGTTCGTCGGCTTCAACATCACCTTCGCGATCCAGCACACGATCGGCCTCGAGGGGATGCCGCGGCGGATCTACGAGTACCAGGACCTCGGCAACCTCGGGCTCTACAACCTGATCTCGACGGTCGGCTCGTTCATCTTCGGCCTCGGGATCCTGCTCACCATCATCAACGTCGTGAAGTCGGTCAAGGGCGGCACCACCGCCGGCCCCGACCCGTGGAAGGGCAACACGCTCGAGTGGTTCACGACGTCGCCCCCGCCGGTCAACAACTTCGACTCGATCCCGCGCATCCGGTCGGTCGAGCCGATGAAGGACATCCGGCGCCAGGTCGAGCGCGGCACGCCCGCCGTGCACCAGCCGGCCGAGGCCGCGCCGGAGCACAGTGTCGTCGCGTAGCGTCGCCGCCGCGGCCCCGCGGTGGCAGGTCGCCCGCGACTACGTCGCGCTGACCAAGCCGCGGGTGCAGTCGCTGCTGCTCCTGACGACGATCACGACGATGTACGTGGCCGGCGACCCCTCGCCCGGCCTCGTGCTCGTGACGCTGCTCGGCGGCGCGCTGTCGGCCGGCGGCGCCGGGGCGGTCAACCACTGGTACGACCGGGACATCGACCTCCAGATGCCGCGGACGGCGGACCGCCCGGTCCCAAGCGGCCGGGTCTCGCCCGCGGCGGCGCTGATCTTCGGCTGCGTCCTCGGCCTGCTCGCGGTCGCCGTGCTGTGGATCGGGGCGAACCCGCTCGCCGCCGCGCTGTCGGCCGGCGGCTTCCTCGGCTACGTCTTCGTCTACACCGTGTGGCTGAAGCGCCGCACGCCGCAGAACATCGTCATCGGCGGCGCTGCGGGCGCGATGCCGCCGCTCGTGGCGTGGGCGGCGACGACCGGCTCGCTCAACGGCACCGCGCTCTACCTCTTCGCGATCGTCTTCTTCTGGACGCCGCCGCACTTCTGGGCGCTCTCGCTGCTCATGAAGGACGAGTACGCGCGCGTGGGCGTCCCGATGCTGCCCGTCGTCCGCGGCGAGCACGAGACGCGCAAGCAGATCCTGCTCTACAGCGTGCTGCTCTACGCGGTCACGCAGCTCCTGTTCTCGGCCGACGGCTTCGGCCTGATCTACCTGTTCGCGTCGCTCGTGCTCAACGCGGTCTTCATCGCGCTGGCCGTGCGGCTGTACCGGCGCGCCGACCGCCGCAGCGCCCTGCGCCTGTACCTGTTCTCGCTCGCCTTCCTGGCCCTGCTGTTCGCGTCGATGGTCGCGGACGCGCGCCTGTAGGATCTCCGGCTCCCCATGGACAAGAAGCTCGCCCGCAAGAACCTCAGGACCGCGCTCCTCGCGACGGCCGTGATCCTCTTCATGTTCGGCGTGTCCTGGCTCGCCGCGCTCCTCTACCTCGGCCTATGAGCCCGGTCGACCGTCCGGTCCCGCCCGCGGGCGAGGACATCCACATCCCCGGCCCGAGCATCCAGCCGCTGCTGCTGACGGCCGGGATCACCATGTCGCTGCTCGGGGTGACGATCGCCTTCCCCGTGCTGCTCATCGTCGGCCTCGTGATGACCGTCTGGGTCCTCGCCGTGTGGATCCGCGGCGCGCGGCGGGAGTTCGACGAGCTCCCCGCCGACCACGGGGCGCACTAGCGCCGCCCCGCGCGGCCTCTCTGCTTCGGCCCGGCGCCGTCGCCGACAGCTCACCGAGGGCAGACCGCCGTCGCGCTATCGACGACGGGAACGTCGGCCGCGACGCCGCCGCGCGCGACGGGCGCGGGAGAGAGCCCACCCCTCCCTCGCCGAGCAGTCAGACCAGAAGCCGCGCTCAGCGACGACACCGAGGCGGAGCGCAACAACGAGCCCGCTACGCCGCGTCGGCCGTCGCCGGCATCTCGCACGACGCGCCGTCGTCGGTCCAGCAGCGCACGACGTCGCGCACCGACAGCACGCCGACGACCTCGCCGCCCTCCATGACGATGAGGTGGCGGAAGTTGCCGCGCACCATCTGGGCGGCGGCCTCCTCGAGCGACCACTCCGGCGCCGCGTAGACGACGTCGGAGGTCAGGTGCTCGGCGACCTTCTCGCTGTCGACGTCCTGGTCGTGCCCGAGCGAGTAGAGGATGTCGCGCTCGGTGATGATGCCGGGCCCCTCGCCCTCGGGGTCCATGACCACGGCCGCGCCGACACCGCGCTCGGACATGTGCTTCGCCGCCTCGCGCAGCGAGTGCCCGGGCCCCACCGTCAGCACCACCTTGCTCATCCCGTCACGGACCTGCATGTACGACCTCCCGTTGACCTCGCAACCGTTGTAGCAAACTACACGCTCCGCGCGGCTCCGCACCGTAGCGGCAACGCGCCAGTTGCACGAGCAAGCTCATCCGTCGCGCGAGCACAGCCCGTACTTCTGGCGATGCCCACCCAGCGCCCCACGACCGTCCGCCATCGCACCAGCCTGTTCGAGGACGCGGTGGCCATCGTCGAGACCGACTTCTCGACAGACCTCTCGCTCGACGACATCGCGCGCCGCGTCGCGTCGTCGCGCCGCCAGCTCCAGCGTGCGTACGCGGAGATCGGCGACACCACGTTCCGCGACCACCTGACCGGCGTCCGCATGGACCGCGCGGCCGAGCTGCTCGCGACCCGCGGCCTCACCGTGCGCGAGGTCGCCTACCGCGTCGGCTACCGCCAGCCGGCCCAGTTCGCCAAGGCGTTCCGCCGCCACCACGGCGTCTCGCCCTCGGACTACCGCGCGGCGCGCCGCCGCGGCGCGATGGTCCAGGGAGCGCTCGACGGCGGCC
>JAUJPF010000096.1 GCA_030447275.1 Solirubrobacteraceae bacterium
CGCCACGCGCTTGCCCGGCGTGCAGGAGACGACGAGCTTCGACACTCCCGCGCTCGAGGTCGGCAGGAAGTTCCTTGCCCCGGCTGCGCACCGTGGCCGAGCTCGTCGAGGACGCCTGGCGCACCCACGCACTCAAGCGTCACCTCGCCGAGCACGAGGCCGCGGGGTCACGGCCGTCAGGCCGTCGGTCTGCGCCCGCGCGGCGCAGCCCCGCCGGCGGGCGCGACGAGGCCCGTGTCGTAGGCGAGGATCACCGCTTGGACGCGGTCGCGCAGTCCCAGCTTGAAGAGGATCCGGCCGACGTGGGTCTTGACGGTCTTCTCGCTCACGACGAGGCGCTCGGCGAGCTCGCCGTTGTTGAGGCCGCAGCCGATCAGCGTGAGCACCTCGAGCTCGCGCCGTGTGAGCTCGCCGAGCTCCCCTCGCGGGTTCTGCGGCGCTACCGCGCCGCTTGTCGCCGCGAAGTGCTCGATCAGCCGGCGGGTGATCGACGGCGCGACGAGCGCGTCGCCCGTGGCAGCCGCGTGCACCGCCGCGACGATCTCCTGCCGCGGTGCGTCTTTGAGCAGGAACCCACTGGCGCCGGCACGGAACGCCGCGAAGACGTACTCGTCGAGATCGAAGGTGGTGAGCATGACGACACGCGGCGGCGCGTCCCCGGCGACGATCAGCCGCGTCGCCTCGATGCCGTCCATCCCCGGCATGCGCACGTCCATCAGGACGACGTCGGGGCGCAGGCGGGTCGCCAGCGCGACCGCCTCGACGCCGTCCGCCGCCTCGCCGGCGAGCTCGAGGTCCTCGGCGGCCTCCACGATCATCTGCAGCCCGGCCCGGACCAGGTCCTGGTCGTCGGCGAGGAGCACCCGGATGCTCATCCCACCGGCTCCAGCGGCAGTCGCACGTGCACCCGGAAACCCCGGCCGTCGGGCCCCGGACCCGCCTCCAACTCGCCGCCCAGCACGCTGGCACGCTCGCGCATCCCCGACAGTCCGCGTCCGGTGAGCCGGGACGCGTCGGGGGGTCCGGTGCCGTCGTCGTCCACTTCGATGTCCAGCGCGTCGCGCCGATAGCGAGCGTCACGCTCACCCGGCAGCGGCCGGCGTGCTTCATGGCGTTCGTGAGCGCCTCCTGAACGATCCGGTACGCCGACAGGTCGACGGTCGGCGGCAGGGTGCGCCGCGCCCCTTCGACGCTCGTGCTCACCTCGAGGCCGGCCATGCGCGCACCCGCGACGAGCTCCTCGAGATGCGCCACCGTCGGCTGGGGGGCCCGTGGGGCGGAGCCGTCGCCGATCAGCCCGAGCAGCCGCCGCATCTCGCCGAGGCCCTCGCGCGCGGCGTGCTCGATCGAGCCGAGCGTGTCGACGGCGCGGTCGGGGTCCCGGCGTGCGGCGTCCTGCGCCCCGCCGGCCTGCATGACGATCGACGCGAGGCTGTGGGACACCGCATCGTGGAGCTCGCGGGCGAGCCGCGCGCGCTCCTCGGCCGCCGCGGTCGCGGCGCGCTCCTCGGCCCGGCGTTCGATCCCCCGGGCCCCGTCCTGCCGGTACCGGGCGACCAGCCCGACGGCGAAGACGCCGGCCGCCAGGATCAGGCTGGGGACGAGATCCGGGGCGGCGTCGCCCCCGCTGCCCCGGTCCGCGGCGATCCCGGTCGCGAGCGCGAAGACCCCGAAGGCGATGACGCCGTCGCGCGTGCCGGCGTACGCGGCGACGGTGTACACGGCGATGATCGCCGCCGCAACCGTCGGGTAGATCTCCAGCGGCGGCCCGGCGAGCGCGCGGGCACCGAAGGCGCCGAACACCATCAGCCCCACCGCGAGCGGCGCCTGCCGCCGGAAGGCCAGCGGCAGCGTCATCACCGCGACGGCGGCGAGGTTCAGCGCCGGTGACCCCTCGACGACGTCATCGGCCAGCTGGGCTCCGAGCAGCTCGGCCACGGCCACGCCGAACAGCGCGAGCGCGACGCAGGCGTCGAGAAGCGATGGACGCGGCACACCGGGACCGTAGACCTGACGGGTGGACCTTCGCATCGGACCACGGGCCGAGTTGAAGACCCGTCTGCGGTCCGACGACGAGCGTGGTCGCCGGACGTAGCGTTGACGCCATGCTCAAGCAGCGCTCCTCCCTCCCCGTCCTCGCGGCCACCGCGGGTGCCCTGTTCACGCTCACCGCGATGCTCGAGTTCGCCCATCGTCAGTCCAACCCCTTCGACAC
>JAUJPF010000046.1 GCA_030447275.1 Solirubrobacteraceae bacterium
CACGCCGTGCTTCTTCTCGAAGGCGTCGCGGTACTCGGTGCGCAGCGCCATCGCAGTGGAGGATACGACCGCCCCTACGATGGCGCGATGCCCGCCTCCCCCCTGCGCCCGGGGTTCGGCCCGACGCTGCCCGCGCTGCTGCGCGACCGGCTGCGGATCGGCCCGCGCGCGGCGCGCGTCGCCGCGGTCGCGCTGGCGGGGCTCGTCGCGCTCGCCGTCGCGGCCGCACTGCTCGGGGGCTCGGAGGAGCAGCTCGTGCACGAGGGCGACCCGGTGTTCAACCTCGTGTACGACGGCGGCGCGCTGCGGTCCGTCGACCCGCGCGCCGGCGAGCTGGCGCGGCTCGAGGGGCGCCGGGGCCGCGTCGCCGTCGCCGTGACGGTCAAGCCGTTGCGCCTGCCCGCGTTCCGCGGCGACGTGGCGAAGGGGCTGCTGCCCGTCCACGCCGAGCTGTACCTCGGCCGCCTGCGCCGCCGCGACCCGACGTTCGCGATCCGCGACGAGGGCCGCTCGACCGTCAACGACTCGCCCGGCTACCAGGTCGCCTACCGCACCGGCCCCGACAGGCGCTCCACGTACTGGCGCGAGATCTTCGTCGTGCCCGACGAGGAGGCGCCGCGGCTCGGCGTCGTCCTGACGCTGCGCAACCGGCGGCCGGACCGGATCTCCGCGCGCGCGCTCGACCTGACGCTCACGGCCCGCAGCGCGCTGCGCTCGTTCCGCTTCGGGACCGAGCGCGGCTAGAGCACGAGCGCGTCGCGCTGCCAGCCCCACTTCGCGGGGGCGTCGGGCTCGACGAACGCGACCGCGCGCATCATGTTGCCGCGGTTGCCGTCGTCGATCGCGCGGCGCAGGCGGCGGACGTTCGCGTCGGACATCGTCGTCGTCCCCGCCTCCACCGAGTCGCCGTACATCGGGCGGAAGACGACCGAGCCGAAGCCCGCGCGCTTGAGCAGCAGCGGCAGCGTCTTCGGGGAGAAGAACTTCAGGTGGTTCGGGGTGAACCCGTTCCAGTCGTCGCGCTGCGCCTTGAGGTACAGCGACTCCGCGTTGACGGTCAGCACGAGCAGCGCGCCGCCGGGGGCCAGCAGCTCGCGCACCATCGTGAAGTCCTCGACGGGGCACGGCAGGTGGGCGAGCACGCTCCACAGCGTGATGACGTCGAAGCCGCCCGACGCGATCTCGGGCACGTCCTGCGGCGTTCCGAAGTACGCGTTGCGCCCGCTCGGTCGCGTCCGCGCCTCGGCGATCGACTCCTCCGACAGGTCGACGCCGTACGGCTCGAAGCCGCGCTGCTCGGCCAGGTCGAGGAACAGGCCGGCGCCGCAGCCGAAGTCGAACGCGCGGCGGCCGGCGCCGCCGGCGAACAGCGGGTCGAAGGCGTCCATCACCAGCCGGTAGCGGCGGATGCGCTTGTCCGAGTAGTGGCCGGTGAGGAACTTCTTGTAGCCCTTCTTCTCGTACAGGACGCCGAGCTTCTCGGGGCGGATGCCGGGCTGGCGGTAGAGGAAGCCGCACGAGGGGCAGCGGACGACGGGGTACGCCCAGCGGTTCTTGCCGCTGCGGTCCTTCGGGTGCAGGATCGGCTGGACACGCGTCTCGTCGCACAGCGAGCACGCGACGACCTCCTCGATCTCGCTCAGCCCGCCCTCCTTCGCGACGTGCTCGGTGGCGCTGATCACCGGCGTGCGCTTGAGCAGCAGCCGCCAGCGCGCCTCGTGGATCGCCGGCGCACCGGGGATCGTCCACGGCCAGAAGACGCGGGGAGCGAGGTCGAGGCGCTGCGCGGCGATCTGCTTGACGTCCGGCACGGAGCCGACGTTAGCGATACATCTCGAACGCCCGCAGGTCGCCCTGCGGGTCGAACAGGTAGCCCCCGTCGCCGACGCCGCGGCCGTCGCCGGTGACGTTCTCGAACACCGGGAGGGTCTGGCCCCAGAAGAACTCGGCGCCGCTCGCCTGGCCGCGCCCGACGTAGACGGTCACCGAGCCGCCGGCGCGGACGACCGCGCCAGGTGGGAACGCGAACTCGCGCAGCGCCGAGTCGCGCACCCTCCAGCCGCCCAGCGCGACGTCGCCGTCGGAGCGGTTGAGCACGCGGATCCACTCGCCGTTCGGGTTCTCGACGTCGACGCCGTCGGCGTCCCAGTTGACGCGGACCTCGATCCCGGCGCCGGGGCCGGTCCCGCACGCGTCGGGGTTCCACAGGTTCCGGCCGCGGCCCTGCGCCTGCTCGGCGAGGCGGGCGTACGTCGCGTTCCACGCCCACTCCACCGGGTTGCTCAGCCACAGCGCGTGGCCCTCGGCGACCATGATGCTGCCGGCGTCGACCCAGCGGCCGTCGCGGCGGAACGCCACGGTGCGGCGCAGGCGGCTGCCGCTGCGGCTGCCGAGGCTCTGCGCGCCGAGCCGGATCGTCCGGCCCTTGCGGCCGAGGAGCTGCTCGAGGCGGTTCGTCGCCGCGACCGCGTGGCACTCGCCGCGCCGGCGCGAGCGGATGCCGGAGTACACGCGCATCTCCATCGCCTGGATGCCGGTGATGCGGATCCGCCGGGCGCGGCCGCGCTCGAGGACCTCGACGGTGTCGCCGTCGTGGACGTGGACGACGCGGGCGGTGGAGAACGTGCACTGGGGCCCGCCGGGGCGGCAGGGGCCGCTCGCCGCCGGGGCTGCGGCGGGCGCGAGAACCAGGACGAGCAGGGCGAGGACCGGGACGAGACGCATCAGAAGGACCTATCGGCAGGGAGGGGCGCCGGTTCAACGCGCCGGTACGCTCACGGACGTGGTGAAGGCCCGTCGCGTCGCGGTCGTCGACCGCCGGCGGCTGAGCGTGCTGCTCGCGGACGCGCCCTCGGAGATCGTGCTGCGCCGCCGCGACGGCGGCGGCGAGCTGCGCGTGCCCGTGCGCGACGGCGAGGCCATCCTCGATGCGGCCGACGTGCCGCTCGGCGTGTGGGAGGTCGACGTGGCGGCCCGGCGCGCGAACGGGCTCGTCGTCGTCGGCGACGTCCGGGTACGGGCGCGCAGCGAGGACGGTCGGCTCGTGGTCGAGGCCGCTGCCCTGCCGCCGCACGCCGAGCTTCGCGGGGTGCGGGTCGAGGGCGAGGCGCTGGTCGTCGACGTCGACGGGTCGCTGACCGCGCGGCGCCGCGGCGGCGCGGACGAGGTGCCCGCGCCGGACGGGCGGCTGCCCTACGCCGCGCTCGGCGAGGGCGTGTGGGACCTCTACGCCGGCGGGCTCCGCGTCGGGCGACGCCACGACGGGCTGCCGGGCAAGCGCGACGTCGTCGTGTTCCCCGCGCGGAGGCGCGGCGGGCTCGAGGTCCGCCCGTACTACACGCTCGAGGACAACCTGTCGGTGCGGGTCGGGCCGCCGGAGGAGCGCCCCGGCGGCGACGGCGATGGCCCCGAGCTGGCCGAGCCGCGCACGCGCGGGTCCCTCCGGCGCTACGTGCTCGCGCCGCTGGCGATCGGCGTGCACCGCGCGGCGGTCGCGCTGCTGCGGCGCGTGCTGCACGTCCGCGCGCGGGGCGACGGCGACGGCGACGGCGGCGTGCGCATCCTGCTCATGCACGCCTGGGGCCTCGGCGGCACGATCCGCACCACCTTCAACGTCGCCGGGCACCTCGCCGAGCGCCACGACGTCGAGATCGTGAGCGTCGTGCGCCGGCGCGAGCGTCCGTTCTTCGCGTTTTCGGAGGGCGTGGCGGTGACCGCGCTCGATGACCAGCGCCGCGGCCGGCGCGGCGGGCTGCTGCGCCGGCTCCCGAGCGTGCTCGTGCACCCGGACGACCACGTGTACGCCCTGTGCAGCCTGCGGACCGACCTCGCGCTCGCGCGCTGGCTGCGCGCGACGCGCGGCGGCGTCGTCGTGTCGACGCGCGCGGGGTTCAACGAGCTCGTGGCCCAGCTGGCGGCGCCGGGCGTCGTGACGATCGGCCAGGAGCACATGAACATCCACTCGCACCTGCCGGGTCTCACGCGGGCGATGGCGCGCCACTACCCGCGGCTCGACGCGCTGACGACGCTGAACGACGAGGACCGCCGCGACTACGAGGCGATGATCGGGCCGGGGACGCGGGTCGAGCGGATCCCCAACGCGGTGCCGCCGCTCGGCGGCGCGCAGGCCGACCCGGACGCGGAGGTCATCGTCGCCGCCGGGCGCCTCACCCGGCAGAAGGGATTCGACCTGCTGATCGCCGCGTTCGCGCGTGCCGCGCGCGAGCAGCCGGGCTGGCAGCTGCGGATCTTCGGATCCGGCCCGGAGCGCGGCGCGCTCCAGCGCCAGATCCTCGACGAGGGGCTCTACGGCGACGCGCTGCTGATGGGTCCGACGCGGCTGCTCGGCGAGGAGCTGGCCGAAGGCTCCATCTTCGTGCTCAGCTCGCGCTTCGAGGGCTTCGGGATGGTCATCGTGGAGGCGATGAGCAAGGGGCTGCCGGTCGTGAGCTTCGACTGCCCGCGGGGCCCCGCGGAGATCGTCGGCGACGGCGTCGACGGGGTGCTGGTGCCGCCGGAGGACGTCGACGCGCTGGCGCGCACGCTGGTGGGGCTGATGCGCGACCCGGAGCGCCGCCGGCGCTACGCCGACGCCGCGCTCGCCGCGGCGGCCGCCTACGAGGCCGATGTCGTCGGGCGGCGGTGGGACGCGCTGCTCGACGAGCTGGGCGTGGCCCCGGCTAGGTTCCAGGGTGTGAACGAGGGCTCCAGCCGATGACGACCGGCGTCAGCGAGCGCCGGTCGGGAGCGGCGGGCGGAGCCGTCGCCGTGCCCGCCGCGGCGCCCGCGCCGCGTGGGGTCACCACCGCGATCCTGCTCGCGACGACGCCCGGCGACGACGGGCGGCCGGCGGCGACGCTCGCGTGGGACGACGGCACGGTGGTGGGCCGGCTCGTCGACCAGCTCGCGAGCGTCGGGCCGCCGGCGATCCACGTGCTCGCGCGCCCGGAGGGCGTGGAGGCGGTGCGGGCCGCGCTCGAGGGCCGCGGCGCTTCCGCGGGCGCCGCCGCGACCGTCACCGTCGAGGCCTCCGCCGATCCCTCCGGCGACCTTCGCGCCGTCGCCCGGATCGCGCGCGACTCCGCGGGCGGGCTCGTCGTCGCGCACGCCGACGTCCTCACCCAGCGCGAGGTGCTCGCGGGGCTCGCCGCCGACCCGCGCGTCTCGACCGGCGCGCTCGCCACCGTCGGCCCGCTCGGGCGGCCGACCGCGCCGCGGCTGCGCTCGGCCCGCGGGCGGATCGTGAGCGCGGCGTCGCCGTACCACCTCGTCCACCGCCCGACAGCGACCTTCCTCGGCGTCGTCAAGGTCGCCCCCGACGACCGGACCGCGCTGGCCGACGTCGCCGAGCGCCTCGCCTCCATCACAACCGACGGCCTCCCCGCGGGCTGGGCCGACGAGCTTGAGCGCAAGGAGGGCATGTGGCGCGACGCCTTCGCCCGCATCGCGAGCCGGCACGCGGCCGGCGAGCCGGACACGCGGCGCCAGGGGCTGCTCGAGGTCGACGCCGACCTCGACGACGACGCCCCCGCGGGCGACGACGAGGCGACCGTCGAGCGGCCGGACGACATCGTCCTGGAGGCCGACGACGAGGCCGAGCTGCGCCGCCGCCTCGCCGCCGCGCCCGACGACGTCGTGTCGCTGCTGCTGGTCGGCCTCGTGCGCTCCGGCGTGCAGGTCGGCGTCAACCACCTGCGCAAGCTCTTCTGGGCGCGCCCGCTGTCGGCCGCCGACGCCCAGCGCGCCGCGACCGAGATCCAGGGCTACGACGAGGACAAGGTGCTCCTCGACTCCGCCGTCAAGGCCGCCGACGGGTTCTTCACGACGTTCTTCGTCAGCACGTACTCGAAGTACATCGCGCGCTGGGCGGCCGGGCGCGGGCTCACGCCGAACCAGATCACGACGGTGTCCGTCCTCATCGGGTTCCTCGCCGCCGGGGCGTTCGCGACGGGCGAGCGGTGGGGGCTCGTCGCCGGGGCGATCCTGCTCCAGATCGCGTTCACCACCGACTGCGTCGACGGGCAGCTCGCGCGGTACACGCGGCAGTTCTCGAAGCTCGGCGCGTGGCTCGACTCCGTCTTCGACCGCACGAAGGAGTACGCGGTCTTCGCCGGCCTCGCCATCGGCTACTCGGCCTCGCACGGCGACGACGTGTGGGCGCTCGCCGGGGCCGCGCTGACGCTCCAGGTCGTCCGCCACATGGCCGACTTCTCGTTCGGCGCCGCGCGCCAGCAGGTCATCGGGGAGGCCAAGCACCCGCCGGTCGAGCAGCCGAGCGACCGGCTCGGCGCGGGGCTCGCGCCGCGGGGGCCCGTGCCGCCCAGCCCGGCCCCGACGGGCGAGACCGCGGAGGCGGCTCCGCCCCCCGTCTCCCTCCCCCGCCGCGTCCTCGGCGCCTGGCGCAAGCTCGACCGCATGCCCGGCGCCGTCTGGGTCAAGCGGATGGCGGCGTTCCCGATCGGCGAGCGCTTCGCCGTCATCTCGATCACCGCTGCGCTGTGGGACGCGAAGGTGACGTTCGTCGCGCTCCTCGTCTGGGGCCTCTTCGCGTTCGCCTACACGTTCGCCGGGCGGTTCCTGCGGTCGGTGTCGGGCTGATGGCGACCGTCGCGGCGCGCCCACCGTCCCCCCTCGCGACCTACCGCGACGACGGCCCGATCGCGCAGGGCGCGGGCAGGCTCGGCCGCCGGCTGCCCGTCCCCCCGATCGTCTTCGCGGCGCTCGCCGCGCTGCTCGTGGTCGTCCCGGCGCTCGCCGCCGGGGCCGACGCCGACGAAGCCGCGGTCGCCGCCGCCGTCATCGGCGCGGCGTTCCTCGGCGCCCTGTCGCAGGGCCGCACCGAGGAGGGCCGCTTCCGCTGGCTCGTCCCCGCCGCGATCCGGCTGACCGAGTACGCCGGGCTGCTGTGGGTGGGCGCCGCCGCCGGCGAGCACGGCCTCCCCGCGGCGTTCGCGCTCATCGCCGCGCTCGCCTTCCGGCACTACGACCTCGTCTACCGGCTGCGCCACCGCGCCGAGACCCCTCCGCGCTGGGTCAACGACCTCGGGCTGGGCTGGGAGGGCCGCCTCGTCGCCGGCGCGGTCATGCTGCTGCTCGGCGCGCTGCCGGCGGGGTTCTTCATCCTCGCCGGCGTCTTCGCCGCGGTGTTCGTGAGCGAGAGCGTCGCCGGCTGGACGCAGTCGACCCGGCAGCGAGGCAGTGTCTACGAGGAAGAGGAGGACGAAGGCCAGTGATCGGCATGGTGCTCGCCGCGGGTGCGGGCAGGCGGCTCGAGCCGCTCACCGCGGACCTCCCCAAGACGCTCCTCCCCGTGGACGGCGAGCGCACGATCCTCGACATCGCGCTGAGCAACCTCCGCGCGGCGGGCATGGAGGAGGTCGTCGTCGTGACGGGCTTCGCCGCGCACCGCATCGAGGAGCGCAGGGCCGACCTCGAGGCCACCCACGACATCCGGCTCGAGCTCGTCGTCAACGACAAGGCGCTCGAGTGGAACAACGCGTACTCGCTGTGGTGCGCCCGCGACCACTTCGACCAGGGCGTCGTGCTGTGCAACGGCGACACGGTGCACCCGCCGTCGGTGGAGGAAACCGTGCTGGGCGCGCGCGGCGGCGAGGACGATCTGGTGCTCGCCGTCGACGACGAGAAGACGCTCGGCGAGGAGGAGATGAAGGTCCACCTCTCGGCCGAGGGCTACGTCGACCGGATCCACAAGGGGCTCGACCCGGCGACGGCGCAGGGCGAGTACATCGGCGTGACGCTGGTCGAGCCGCACGCCGCCGACGACCTCGCCGCCGCGCTGAAGGAGACGTTCGAGCGCGACCCGCAGCTCTACTACGAGGACGGGTTCCAGGTCCTCGCCGACCGCGGCGGCAAGGTCCGCGCCGCGCCGATCGGCACCGTCGAGTGGGTCGAGGTCGACGACCACGCCGACCTCGCCCGCGCCCGGGAGCTCGCTTGCCGCTGCTGACCCGGATGGTCGGCACGCCGCTGGCCATCGACATCGGGCCGGGGGCCGTCAAGGGGCTCGCGCCGCTGCTCGCCGACCGGCGGATCTCGAGCGGCGGCGACGTCGCCGTGGTCGTCGGGCCGGGGCAGGGCGAGGCGCTCGCCGCCGAGCTCGAGTCCTCGCTCGAGAACGCGGACGTCCACCGGGTCGACAGCGGCAGCGTCGAGGAGGCCACCGAGCTGTCGCGCGAGCTGCGCAACGACTTCCACGACGCGGTCGTCGGCATCGGCGGCGGCCGCACGCTCGACGTCGCCAAGTACGCGGCCGGCCTCGCCGGGCTGCCGATGGTCGCGGTCGCGACGTCGCTGGCCCACGACGGGATCGCGTCGCCGGTCGCCTCGCTCGAGCTGAGCGGGCGCAAGGGCTCCTACGGCGTGCAGATGCCGGTCGCCGTCGTCGTCGACCTCGACCTCGTCAAGAGCAGCGAGCCCGGCATGCGGCGGTCGGGGATCGGCGACGTCGTCTCGAACCTGTCGGCGATCGACGACTGGCGGCTGGCCGAGCGCGAGCGCGGCGAGGAGGTCGACGGCGTCGCCGTCACGTTCGCCCGCGTCGCGGCGATGGCCGTGCTGCACCGCACCGACGGGATCGAGGACGAGGAGTTCCTCATCGCGCTGGCCGAGGCGCTCGTCCTCTCCGGCCTCGCCATGGCGACGGCGGGGTCGAGCCGGCCGTGCAGCGGCGGCGACCACGAGATCCTCCACGCGATCGACCACCTCTTCCCCGGCACCGCGTGGCACGGCGAGCTGGCGGGCGCGGCCTCGCTGTTCGTCTCGCACCTGCGCGGCGACGCGCGCCTGGCCGAGGAGATCGACAAGTGCCTGCGCCGGCACACGCTGCCGCGGCTGCCGCGCGAACTTGGTTTGTCAGAAGACCAGTTCGCCGAGGCCGTCCACTACGCGCCGCGCACCCGGCCGGACCGCTTCACGCTGCTCGAGCACCTGAACCTCGGCGAGCGGGAGGTGAGGGAGCGCGTCCGTGCGTACGTCGAGGCCTTCGATCGCTGAGCTGCGCGCGGCGACCCAGCCTCCCTCGATCTTCGAGCGCAACAGCGGCGAGCACTGGGCGGGCAGGCTCTACGTCCGGCGCTTCTCGCCGTACCTGACGCGGCTCCTCATCCCGACGCCGATCACGCCCAACGGCGTGACGTGGCTCTTCATCCTCAGCGGGCTCGCCGCCGCCGCGGTGCTCGCCCTGGACGGCGTGCTGCCGGCGGTGGGCGCGGTGCTCCTGATCCAGCTCCAGATCCTCCTCGACTGCTCCGACGGCGAGCTGGCGCGCTGGCGGCGGCAGTCGTCTCCGGTCGGGATCTACCTCGACCGCCTCGGCCACTGGATCACCGAGGCCGCGCTGCCGATCGCGCTCGGGATCCGGGTCGACGAGCCGGTCCTCGGGCTCGTCGTGGCCGTGCTCGTGCTGTTCGTCAAGGGCGAGACCGCGCTCGTGCACGTCGCGCGCAGCGAGGCCGGGCTCGGGAAGGTCGAGGACACCGTCGCGGTCGCGGCGCCGCGGGCGGGGCTGCTCGCGCGGCTGCGCTCGTTCGCCGGGCGGCTGCCGTTCTACCGCGCGTTCGTGGCGATCGAGCTCACCGCGCTGGTGCTCGTCGCCGCGCTGCTCGACGTCGAGCGCGAGCTGCTCATCGCGCTCGTCCCGATCGCGGCGATCACCGCGCTCGGCCACCTGCTCGCGATCCTGACGTCGAAGCGGCTCCGATGAGCTGGGGCGCCGTCGTCCTGACCCGGGGCGACCGGCCCGCGCTGCTCGACCGCGCCGTCCGGTCGCTGCTGAAGCAGCGCGACGTCGAGCTCGACGTCGTCGTGGTCGGCAACGGCTGGCGGCCCGAGGGGCTCCCGGAGGGCGTCAGGGGCGTGCACGTCGAGCGCGACGAGGGGATCCCGGCCGGCCGCAACGCCGGGGTGCCGGAGGTGCGCGGCGACCTCCTGTTCTTCCTCGACGACGACGCGCAGCTCGTCGACGACGACGCGCTCGCCCGGCTCGGCGGCCGGTTCGCCGGCGTCGGCCTGATCCAGCTCCGCGTCGAGCCCGACGACGGCGGCCGGCGGTCGAGCGACTGGTCGCCGCGCCTGGGCGCAGGCGACCCGGGTCGCGGCGGCGAGGTCACGGCGGTCTGGGAGGGCGCGGTGGCGATGCCGCGCGCGGTGTTCGAGCGCGTCGGCGGCTGGCCATCGGCCTTCCGCTTCGTCCACGAGGGCGTCGACCTCGCGTGGCGGGTCATGGACGCGGGGCTGCGCGTCGAGTACGCGGCCGACCTCAGCGTCCTCCACCCACCGCCGCCCGCGAACCCGACCCGCCACGCCTACTCGACCTACTTCGGCGCCCGCAACCGCGTCTGGCTGGCGCGAAGGCACCTGCCGCTGCCGCTCGGCATCCTCTACGCGGCGACGTTCCTCCTGCGCGCGTGGCCCCGGCTGAGCTCTCCGCGCGAGCGGCAGGCGCTGCTGCGCGGCTACCGTGACGGGCTGCGCACGCCGTGCGGCCCCCGCCGGCGCCTGCACGCCCGGACGCTGTGGCGCATGGTCCGCGCCGGCCGGCCTCCTGTGATCTGAGTGAGCACCGAAGCCCCCCAACGACACCGGCTCGAGGACGAGTTCACCTCCGAGCACCACGTCTACGAGCCCCACAAGGTCGGCCTCCCGCCGATCGGCTCCTACGTGCGCGAGCTGTGGCGCCGGCGCGAGTTCGCGGTCGAGCTGGCCCGGACGAACCTGCGCTCGCAGCACTTCAACACGGTCTTCGGGCAGCTCTGGCTCGTCATCAACCCGATCCTGCTCGCCGGGGTCTACTTCGTCCTCGTCGACATCCTGCGCAGCGGGTCGCGCGGCGACGAGTTCTTCGCCCACCTGATGGCGGGGCTGTTCGCCTACTACTTCGTCCAGCAGAGCCTCCAGCAGGGCGTGCGGTCGGTGGTCTCCGGCGGCCGGCTGATCCTCAACACCGCGTTCCCCCGGGCGCTGCTGCCGATCTCGGCGGTCGTCGCCGCGTTCATGCGCTTCGTGCCGACCTTCCTCATCTACATCCCCGTGCACCTCATCACGGGGCTGCCGATCGGGCCCGAGCTGCTCTGGCTCATCCCGATCATGCTCATCCTCGTCGTCTTCACGTCGGGGATGACGATGCTCGTCGCGGCGGGCCAGGTCTACTTCCGCGACATCAAGAACTTCCTGCCCTACGCGACGCGGATCTGGCTGTACGCGACGCCGATCCTCTACTACGCCCGCGAGGTGCCCGACCGCTACGACTGGATGCTCTCGGTCAACCCGCTGGCGCCGATCATCACGTCGTGGAGCGCCGTCATCGACAAGGGCTCGACGCCGCCGCTCGACGACATGCTGCTGGCCTGCGCGTGGGCGCTCGGCGTGTTCGTCGTCGCCGCCGTGTTCTTCGTCTCCCGGGAGAGGGAATTTGCCGTCCGCCTCTGACCCGCGGCCGGCGATCCACGTCGAGGACCTGTCGGTCACCTACCGCACCTCGGTCGAGCGCCGGCCGACGCTGCGGTCGATGATCGTCCGCGCCGGCCGGCGCGAGCGCTACGTCCACGAGATCGAGGCGGTCAAGGACGTCTCGTTCGAGGTGCCGCGCGGATCGGTGCTCGGCGTCGTCGGGGCCAACGGCGCCGGCAAGTCGACGCTCGTGCGCTCGATCGCCGGGATCCTCCCCCCGACCGCGGGGCGGGTCGAGGTCAACGGCCGCGTGAGCACGCTGCTCGCCCTCGGCGTCGGCTTCAACCGCCGGCTGACCGGGCGCGAGAACGTCGTCCTCGGCGGCCTCGCCGCCGGCTGGAGCCGCGAGGAGCTGGCCGCGAAGTACGACGACATCGTCCGCTTCGCCGAGCTGAAGAAGTTCATGGACCTGCCCATGCGGATGTACTCGTCGGGCATGTACGGCCGGCTCGCGTTCAGCGTCGCCGTGAACATGGATCCGGACATCCTCTTGATCGACGAGGCGCTCTCCGTCGGCGACGCCCGCTTCAAGCGCAAGTCGTTCCGGCGCATGCGCAAGCTGTGCGAGGCGGACGCGACGGTCGTCCTCGTCAGCCACGCGCTCCAGAGCATCAAGGACCTCTGCGACCAGGTCATCTGGATGCACGAGGGCGAGCTGCGGATGTGGGACGAGCCCGACGCGGTGATCGAGGCGTACACCGAGTTCCTCGAGGTCGGCGAGGACGCGGTGACGATGGAGGACGTCTAGTACCGGTGTTCGTAAGTACGTGCGGTCGCCGGGGGGCGGCAGCGCCGGCTGGCGCCGCACGGTGATCCGGAAGTGTGCCCCCGGCACATGACCCGGATCGCCGGGTGGTGTCAGGCGGTGATCGGCGCCCGCCGGAACCGTGCGTAATTGCGAATGCCGGTACCAGCCCGTCAGACGGTCGGCAGCCGCGGCGTGCGGACGTCGCCGCCGGTCGGCACGCGAAGCCAGCGGACGATCTTGCCGTCGCGGACCTCGAACGCCGTCCGCGCCGAGGACCCGGCGCCGGAGCCGCAGTCGCCGCCCGGCCGCTCGGTCAGCGTGAACGTCGCGATCACGAGCCCCTGGTGGCGCCGCGTCCGCGTCACGCGGGCCCCGCACGGGAGGCTGTCGTTGAAGGAGCGGACGGCGTCGCGGGTGGCCAGCCGCACCTCCGGCGTGCCGTTGGCGACGAGCGCCGGGACCGCAAAGCGCGCGGAGGCGGCGTCGACGTCGCCGCGGCGCAGGTCGTCGGCCCACGCCCGCACGACGGCCTCGGCGGCGGCGGCGGGGGCGCGGCGCTCGCCGCCGTCGCCGTCGTCGCCGCCGCCGCCGCAGCCCGCGGCGAGCAGCGCGAGGAGGACGAGGGCGCGGCGCACGCCCGGTGTATCGCGCGGAGAGGCGCCGCGGATCAACCGCGCACTAGGTTGGAGCGGGTGCTCCGTCGCCTCCTCGTCCTCGTCAGCGCGATCGTCCTCGTCGACGTCGCGTTCTACTCGGCGATCACGCCGCTGCTGCCGTACTACAGCGACGAGCTGTCGTTGTCGAAGGGCGAGGCGGGCGTGCTCGCCGGCGCGTACGCCGCGGGGACGCTCGTCGCCGCCATCCCCGCGGGATGGATCGCGACGCGGATCGGGCCGCGGACCACGCTGCTGTGGGGCCTCGCGCTGCTGGCGATCTCGTGCGTCGCCTTCGGCTTCGCCGAGCGCTACGAGCTGCTCGTCGGAGCGCGGTTCGTGCAGGGCTTCGGCGGCGCCGCGTCGTGGGCGGCGGGGATGGCGTGGCTGCTGGCCGCCGCGCCGCGCGAGCGCCGCGGGGAGGTCATCGGCATCGCCCTGGGCTTCGCGATCGGCGGCGCGCTCGGCGGCCCCGTGCTCGGCGCGCTCGCCGAGGCCACGAGCCCGAAGCTGGTCTTCTCGGTCGTCGCCGCCGTCGCCGGCGTGCTCGCCGCGGCCATCGTCGCGACGCCGGCCCCGACCACCGCGCCGGGCGCCACGGGCCTGCGCGGCGCGCTCGCCGACCGCACCGTCGTCACCGGCGCGTTCCTGACGGCGATGCCGGCCCTGTTCTTCGGCACCGTCACGGTGCTGACGTCGCTGCGCCTCTCCGACCTCGGCGTCAGCGCCGCGGGCGTCGCCGCCGTCTTCCTCGTCGCCGCCGGAGCCGAGGCGGTCGTCAGCCCGATCGTCGGTCGCGTCGCCGACCGCCGCGGGGCGGTGCTGCCGATGCGCTTCGGCGTCGCCGCGATGCTCGCCGGGTGCCTGATCCTCCCGCTCGCCGAGCAGGAGGCGTGGCTGCTCGCGGCGGCGGTCGTCGTCGCGACCGCGTTCGCCGGGATGATGTGGGCGCCGGCGATGGCGATGATCTCCCAGGGCGCGGAGTCGGCCGGCGTCGCGCAGGGGCTCGCGTTCGGGATCGTCAACCTCGCGTGGGCCGGAGGACAGGTGGCCGGCAGCGCGGGCGGCTCGGCGACGGCCGACGCCACCTCCGACACGTTCACGTTCGCGATCGTCGCGCTGCTCGCCGCGCTCAGCCTCGCGCTGCTGCTCCGCACGCCGGCGCGGCGAACACCCGCCACGAGCCATTGACGTACACCGTCCGCCACCCCGCCGGCGGCCTCGCCGTCCGGCGCGGGAAGTTCTCGCGGTAGAAGCGCCGGACGTTCGCCACGTCGCGCGGGACGAGCAGCAGCTCCGCCAGCGGGCTCGCGCCTTTGGCGATCGTCCCCACCGTCCCCGGGTCGCCGTCGAGCCACCAGCGGATGTACGGGACCGGCCGGTGGTCGGCGGTCGAGAGCGCGCCGCACGCCGCGAACGCGCGCCGGACCGGCGCCGCGTTCCCGGCGGCGCGCAGGTCGGCGTAGAGGCGCCCGTCGAGCTCGAAGCGCCGGTCGAGGCCGCGGACCATGTCGAGCTGCTTCGGGATGAACGCGACCGAGGCGAGCGCGGCGAGCGCGCCGACCACCGTCCATGCGCGCCGCGCGCGGCTGCCGCGCGGCAGGAGCATCCACCCGAACACGGCGAGGCCGTAGAAGAGCGCGAGCAGGACGGCCGGCGTGCGGACGTAGCGGCCGATCAGCGGCAGCCCGAAGATCGGCCCGATCGCGAAGACGGCGAGCATGGCGGCGGCGACCGCGAGCGGCAGCGCAGAGCGTCGGTCGCGGCGGTACAGCCACGCGAACAGCAGGCCGACGGGCACGCCGGCGATCAGCGGCTCGCGCAGCGTGTAGCCGAGGTACTGCGCCCCCCACCGCGGCACCTGGGAGAGCGAGCGGCGCCGCTCGTTCTCCTCGGCGAGGTCGGCCGTGCCGTGCAGCGAGTGCAGCGGGTCCCCGGTGACGATCAGGTCGGTGAGCGCCCACAGCACCGGCGCGACGGCGACGAGCAGCGCCAGCAGGACGCGGCGGCGCGTGTCGGACACTGGCCACAGGTAGAGCCAGTAGAGGCCGGCGAGCACCCACGCCTCCGGGCGCAGCAGCCCGGCGACGGCGAGCACGGCCAGCACCGGCACCCCGCGGCGCGGCCGCCCCGCCTCGAGCAGGACCGCGCCGACGATCAGGGCCGCGAACGGGATGTCCTGGTAGGCGAGCAGCGTGTCGCGCAGGATCACCGGCCGGGTGACGACGACGAGCGCGGCGACGACGCCGACCCACGGGCTCTCGAACAGCCGGGCGCCGAGGCGGAAGACGAGGTAGCCGAGCGCCCCGAGCGACAGCAGGACGATCCACGTCATGATGTCGTCGGCGACGTCGCCGAACGGCAGCCCGATCGAGCCGACGAGGCTCTGGAGCGGCTTCGGCGTCGGCGCGAACCCGGCCTCGTACTCCGGCAGGTGGCCGCCCCACGCGTCGCGCGCCCACAGGATCGCGTAGCGCGCGTCGTAGTTGAGGTACCAGGGGCCGAAGACCGCGCGCAGGACCGCGGCGACGCCCACGATCGACGCGGCCGCGGGCAGCGCGCGGCGCAGCATGGCGGGTGACTCTAGACGCGGCGCCGGGCGGCGGGCCCGGAGGTGCGCTGCGGCCGGTTCGTCCCCGCCGGCTGCACGAAGCGCTCGAAGACCGCGGCGGCGGGGTCGTCGCTGAACACGCGCACGTCGAGGTAGACCATGTCGAGCTGGTCGGGCCGCAGGTCGAACTGGGCGTAGCCGTTGCGGCCGCCCTCGTACTGCTGGACCCACGGCGCGCGGGCGCGGATCTCCGCCTCGGGGAAGTCCGGCCCGCGCGAGGTCACCGAGCCGCCGACGTACTCGACGGCCGCCGGCTTGCGGTTGGGGTCGGCGGCGACTCCCGCGAAGTCGTTGGCGAGCAGGCTGGCCATGAAGACGTGCGCGTCGCCGGTGAGGACGACGACGTTGTCGACGCCGGCGCGCTCGATCGTCGAGAGGAGCCGGCTGCGCTCGGCCGGGTAGCCGTCCCAGCTGTCGCCGCTCGAGCGCTCCTCGCCCTCCTGGCTCGCGGCCATCACGACCTGGTTGGCGATGATCTTCCACGTCGCGCGCGAGCTGCGCAGCTCCGACAGCAGCCACTCGAGCTGTCCGCCGCCGAGCATGGTGGCCGGCAGCCCGTCGTTGCGCCCCGTCCGGTACTGGCGCTCGTCGAGCAGGAAGACGTCGGCGAGCGCGCCGAACGACATGCGCTTGTAGATGCGGTGACGCTCGCGCGGGAACGTCATCCGCGGCAGCCACTCGAACGCGGCGCGGTACGCCGCCACGCGCTGGGCGGCGGCGGGCGGCGGGTTGTTGTCGGTGTAGTTGTTGACGACCTCGTGGTCGTCCCACACGTGTGCGGTCGGGTGCAGGCGGTGCAGCTCCTGGAGCGCCGGGTCACTGCGGTAGAGGCCGTACTTCTGGCGGTAGGAGCGCAGGTCGACGGCGTCGATCAGGTCGCGCCGGACGTCGGCGCCCGCGCGCTCGTAGACGTAGTCGCCGAGGAAGAGGTAGAGGTCGAGGTCGGCGAGGGCCGCCGCGTGGCGGTGCGCGCCGTAGAAGCCGCTCGGCCAGTGCTGGCACGACGAGAACGCGACCCGCAGCGGCTCGGCGGCGCGCGGCTCGGGCGCCGTGCGGGTGCGCCCGATCGGGGACACGCCGCTCCCCGACTCCCAGACGTAGAAGTACTCGGTCCCCGGCTTCAGGCCGCCCACCCGCGCCTTGAGCGCGCCGTTGACGCCCGAGCCGGTGGGGACGATCGTCGTCGCGACGACCCGCCGCATCCCCTCGTCGCGCGCGACGACGAGGCGCGCGCCGGACCGCGGGCGGTGCGTCTCGAGCTTCGACCAGAACGTGACGGCGTTGGGGGTCGGCTCGCCGCTGGCGACGCCGAAGTCGAACGTGCCCGGGCCGACGCGCGGCGTGCGGCTGAGCAGCCTGCGCCCCCACGCGGGCGGCACGGCGGCGAGCGCCCCCGCGACCGTGGCGGACGCGACCAGCTCGCGGCGGGTGACGTGGAGCCTTCTGGTCATCTGAGGCGGAAGAGGACGGTGGACGGGACGGCGCCGCGGACGCCGCCGAGGGCGGCGGCGTCGATGCGCAGGCGGTAGAGGCCGCGGCGCAGGCGCCGGCTGCGGCGCAGCGTCACGCGCTGGGGCGCGCCGCGCAGCGCGGCTATGCCGCCGCGGGCGTCGACGACGCCGCCGGGGCCGACGAGCTCGACGGCCGCCGCGCAGACGGGTCCGCGCCGGGCGCGGAGCGACAGCTCGAAGGCGCGGCTGGATCCGAGCTGCTTGGCCGAGCGCGAGGAGCGCACCGGGCCGCCGGAGACCCGCGGCTTCGCGGAGGCCAGGCAGCCCCCGCCGCTCTCGGCGACGCCGGGCAGCCGCTGCCGGAAGCCGACGACGGCCTGCGACTCGGGTCGGGGCGGGTCGGTGCCGACGCGGACCCACACCGGCGCGCGCGAGCGCAGCCGTTCGGGAGCACGAGCGGCCGGGGCCGTCGCGGTCGACGCAGCCGGCGAGCGCGGTCGCGCGCGGGATCGCGCCGACGAAGACGCTGACCGCCGACGCCTGCTCTCCGGTGACCGACACGGTCCAGGCGCCCGGCCGGCGCGGCTTGACGCGGCGCCAGACGCCGGCGACGGCGGGGCAGGACGGCACGGCGGGATCCGGCGTGGTCGTCGCGCCACCGAGGATCAGCGTCGACTGGCCGCTGCGGCCGATCCGGGTCGCGCGCGGGCCGGCGCGGTCGCCGGTGGGCGAGCCGAGCGGCGGCAGCGGGATGTCCTCCACGGTGATGTGCGCGCGCTCGTCGTCGGGCGAGCCGGGGTGCCGCGGCGGCCGACCTGGAGCAGGACCTGATGGAAGGCGGGGACGCGAAGGCGCAGGGCGGTCGTGCGGTCCTCGGTGGCGTCGTCGCCGCCGACGCCCACGCCGCATGCAGGCGTTGCGCGCGCGCCGACGGCGGTGCGGCGGCGGCGTGGACGAACGCCGCGAGGTCGATGTCGGTCGTCCGCCCCACCGCCTCGAACGTCAGGTCGCGCGCGTTCGGCCTGGGGGGCACGACGAACCACACGGTCCGCGCCATCGAGGTGCGGCCGAGGCAGGGCACGACCGCGCCGTCGCGCGTCGCCTCGACGAGCTCGGCGGTCGCCTGGCGCTCGATCGGGAACCCGTTGCGCGCCGAGTAGCTCTCGAATGCCGCTTCTACGCCGTGGCGTCGTCGTTATGGCGGCGGGGCGGCGGCGGCCGTCGCCGGGAGGAGCGCGACGGCGAGCAGCGCGGCTGACAGGGCGCGGGGCATCCACGGTGAGACTCACCAGGTTCGCCGGAGTTGCGGTCGCCGCCCCTTCGCACGCTAGGTTGCGGCGCCGTGGCGGCCGACGACCTCCAGACCCTCGCGGCGCTGGCCGGTGCGATTGCCGCCGGGGTGGCGCTGGTGGTCGACGCCCGGATCCGCCGCGCCGTGGCGATGCTCGTCGCGCTGGCGCTCGCGGGGGTCGCGTTTGCCCTGCTCGCCGACGACCAGCTCGCCGACGCCGTGTCGCCGCGGCCGCTGCTGGCCGCGGTGGGCGGCGTGCTCGCCGCCGCGGTCGTCGCGGGGCTCGCCGTACTGTTCGGCCGCCGGCCCGCGGCGCCCCGCTCGCGCTGGTGGCCGTCCTCCCTTCCGGGTGCCGGTCACCGTCGGCGACGAGACGGCGAGCCTGCTCATCCCGCTGTACGGCGTCATCGCCGCGGGCTGCCTCGCGTTCCTGCTCGACCGCGGCGCCGGAGGAGCCGGAGCCCGCGCGCGGCGGCTGCGACTCGCGCTCGCGGCGATGCTCGTCCTCTACGCGCTTCCGGCAGACGCTCTACTCGACCGACACCGAGCAGGCGGTGAAGAACCTCTGCTTCTTCTACGTCCTGTTCGCGCTGCTCTTCCGGCTGCTGCTCGACGTGCGGTGGACGTCGCGGCTGCTGCTGACCGCGTTCGGCATCGTGGCCGGCCTCGCCTCCTCGTCTTCGCCGCCCTCGGGTTCTTCGAGTACGCGACCGGGCGGCTGCTGATCATGAACTCGAAGCTGCTCGAGGCCAACGACGTCAAGCCGTACTTCCGCGTCAACTCGGTCTTCTTCGATCCCAACATCTACGGGCGCTACCTGGCGCTGACGATGACCGGGCTCGCCTACGCGCTGCTGTGGACGCGCCGCCCGCGCGAGGGAGCGTGGATCGCGGTGGCGCTCGCCGTGCTGTGGGGCGGCCTTCCGTGTTGTCGCTGTCGCAGTCGAGCTTCGCGGCGCTGCTCATCGGGCTTGCGGTGCTGGCCGCGCTGCGCTGGCGGGCGAAGCCGGTGCTCGCGGCGGTCGCCGCGGCGGCGGTCGCGTCGGCGCTCGTCGTGGCGTTCGCCGGCCGACGCCGTCGGGGGTCAAGACCGGGTCGGAGGAGTCGTTCGACCGCTCGACCAGCGGGCGCGTGAACCTGGTGACGGGCGCGGTCGCCATGATCGGCGACCGGCCGCTGTGGGGCTTCGGGTCGGCTCCTTCCGCGAGCGCTACCGCGAGCGCGAGGGCGTGCGCTCGCAGCGGATCGCCGCGATCTCCCATACGACGCCGCTGACGATCGGCGCCGAGCAGGGTGCGATCGGGCTGATCGCCTACGGCTTCCTCCTGTGGGCGGCGTTCACGGTGCTGTTCAGCCGCCTGCGGGGGGCGGTGCATCGCGAGGCGCCGGGGATACCGGCGGTGGCGCGCGCCGCGCTCGCCGCGGCGTTCTGCGGCCTGATCGCGCACACGCTGGTCTACGCCGCGTTCCTCGAGGACCCGCTCGTGTGGACGCTCCCGCCGTCGCGGCGGCGGTCCCGCTCGCGGCCCGCGAGCCGGCGCCCGCCGCGGAGGGCGCGCGGCGCGGCGCCCAGCTCGCCCCCGCCGCGGCCTGAGCGCCCAGCGCCGCCCGTACCATGGCCCGCGTGCTTCCCCGCCGCCGCCGTACGCGCGCGTCCTGCTCGCGGCGCTGGGCGCTGCTCGTCGCCGCGGTGGCGTCGTTCGTCGTCTACCGCAGCGCCGTCGTGGACCCTGGCAACGTCTCGAACCCCGAGGTGGAGTTCGACGAGGCCGAGCAGCGGCCGAGCGAGCCGCAGCCCGCCGACCGCTCGCAGTGGCCGCTCTACGGCTTCTCCAAGGACCACCGGCGCTTCTACCGCCCGTCGCGGCGGCTGCCGGTCCGCGGGCCGTGGACGCAGGTCTGGCGCCATCGCGCGCCGGCTGCTGCTCGAGTTCCCGCCGGTCATCTACCGCGGGTCGATCTACCAGCTCGCCGACAACGGGGTCCTGATCGCGCTGCGCAAGAACACCGGGCGCAAGCGCTGGCGCCGCGACCTCGGCCACCTGTCGGCCTCGTCGCCGCATGATCGGCGGCGCGAGCCTGTACGTGACGCGCTGCTCGAGCGCCGCCGCGGGCTGCGCGCCGGCCGCGTCGTCTCGCTGTGGCTGAAGTGGCGGGCGGCGGAAGTGGTCGCGCGACCCGGGTCGTCGCGCAGCGAGTCCTCGCCGCTGCTGCACCGGGGCCGGATCTACCTCGGCAGCGAGGACGGGACGCTCTACTGCCTGAACGCCCACAACGGGCGGACCGTTCGGCGCTACCGGGCCGACGGCGCGATCTCCGGGCAGCCCGACGCTCGACGACGGCAAGCTCTACTTCGGCGACTACGCCGGCCACGTCCACGCCGTGCGGCTGTCGAACGGGGGCGCAAGGTGTGAGGCCCTGCCGGCTGGCGCGGGCGCTGCGGTCCGGCCGCTTCTACGCGACGGCGGCCGTCGCCTTCTGGCGCGCGTACATCGGCAGCACCGACGGGCGGATGTACTGCTCTCGGCGCGCAGCGGCAGGCTCGCGTGGGCGCGCCAGACGGGGAAGCACGTCTACTCCTCGGCGGCCGTCCATGACGTGCCGCGGGTCGGGCCGACGGTGTTCTTCGGCTCGTACGACGGCTACTTCTACGCGCTCAACGCGCGCACCGGCGGGGTCCGCTGGCGCTACCGCTCCGGGGGCCGGATCTCGGGCGCGGCGACGATCGTGGGGCGCGCGGTGTTCTTCGCCGACCTCGGCAAGCGCGCGTCACGGTGGGGCTCAGCCTCCCGACGGGCCGCGTCTTCTTCCGCCGCGAGCCGGGCGCCTTCGACCCGATCATCTCCGACGGCCGCCACCTCTTCCAGACGGGCCGCAGCTCGCTGACCGCCTCCTGCCGCGCGCGGAGGCGCGGCGGGTGCTGCGCGAGCGTCGCGAGCGCGAGCGCGCGAGCTGCGCGAGCGAGCGCGAGCGGGCGCTTGGCCGCGAGGGGCGCGAGGAGACGCCGCGCGAGCGCCGGCAGCGGCGCGCGCGGGAGCGGCGGGCGGAGCGGCGGTCGCGGGAGTACCGGCGGGCGCGGGCGAAGATCGAGCGCCGCCAGAAGGCGCGGGCGCTGGCGCTGCCGGCGGCACACGACGCGGAGCGCGACGCGCCGGTGCACGCGGCGGGTGCAGCGGCGGTTCCGGTAGGCGCGGCACGGGCGCCGGGACCCGGCCCCACCCGCCCCGCGTAGTAGAGGGCGTGCCCCTCGCGCGCGCTCACCTTCGTCCTCGTCCTCGCGCTCGCCCTGATCCCTCCTCGGCCGCGCGCCGAACGGACAGCAACCGCGGAACGGGAGCACCCGGTGCAGCTCGTCCTCGCCGACGACGGCGAGCTGTGGGTCGTCGACGTGGCCACCGAACGGGCGCACCGCCGCCGGATCGAGCGCCTCGACGCCGGGCGACCCACCGCACCGTGTCGTCCGTCGCGGCGACGGCTTCGTGCTGTTCGGCTTCGCCACCTACGCCATCGACGGGCCGGACGCAGCGCTCGAGACGGTCGCCGACGACAGCTGGTTCTTCGTCCCCAGCGCACACCCCGACCGGATCTGGCTCGCGTTCCTCCAGCCCGGGGAGCGCCCGCAGACGGTGCGGCTCGGCGCGATCCGCGAGGTGACGACCGATGGCCGCGTGACCGTCCCGGCCGTGCGACCGCCGGACGGCCTGTGGCCGCTCGCGGCGGTGCGCAGCGGCATCGTCTACTCCGACGGCGACGAGCACGTCGTCTGGGATCCCGTCACGCGCTCGGAGGTGCGCCGCGTGCCCGGGCGGTTCGTGGGACCCGCCCACGACGACCTCCTCGTCACCGCCGCCCCCGACGAGTGCGGCGACCTCGTCCTCACCGACGTCGACACCGGCGCGAAGCGGCGCGTCGCACCGATCGCGCCCGGGGGTTGCTGGGGGATCCACGAGGCCGCGTTCTCGCCCGACGGCTCGCGCCTCGCGGTGACGTTCACGCGCGCGGCGGGCGCCGGACCGGACGCGCCGCACGAGCTCGCGCTGATCGACCCCGCGACCGGGGAGGCGGCGGTCGTCCCCGGCTCCGAGGTGCCGCCCGGCTACGTCTTCGTCGCGTGGTCGGCCGCGGGCGACCAGGTGTTCGTCACCGGCGGCGACCGGTTCCGACAGCGGACCCTGCTCGCGTACCGGCTCGGCGGCGCCGCGCCGCGCCGGCTGGACGTCGATGTCGGCGACTTCTACGACATGGCGGCTCGTTAGCGTCGCTCGCCAGGTGATCGGCCCGGGTTAGCATCCGCGCAAGCGAGCCGAGGAGGGCCGACGGTGAAGACGATCGAGGCCACCGCGACGACGTCCGCGTCCCGGGAGGCCGTGTGGGCCCTGCTGGCCGACGCCTCGAAGTGGTCGCAGTGGGGCTCATGGAGACGGTCGAGATCGAGGTCGGCGGCGCGTGCTCCACAAGGCGCCGTACCGCCTGCGCGAGCTCGTGACCGACTGGGTGCCGCACGAGCGGACGGGCTACGAGCTGCTCGAGGGCATGGCGGTGCAGGGCTACCGCGCGACGGTGACGCTCGAGGACGCCGGCGGCGGCGGTACGGTCATCCGCTGGCGCTCGACGTACGAGCGCGCGCGCCCGACGTCGGCGTTCATCCAGCGCCTGCCGAACCTCGACTCCCGCTTCACGCGGATCTACCACTACCCGCACTTCGACGGCTCCGGCATCGAGGAGACCGGGCTGCTCGACGACTACAGCGGCAACGTGTTCACCGCCCCCCGAGCGGCTCGCGTACTGAACATCAAGCACCGCGAGACGCTGTGCAGCGGGAGGAGAGACTGACGCCCGCGCCCCGCGGACCGACATACGATCAGGGTGAAGGAACCCAGATCGATCGGAGGCCATCGTGCCAGCCGCCGGCCAGCTCCTGCTCACCGCGACGCCCACGCCGCTGGGCGTCCCGGTCACCATCGTCAACGTCACCTCGGCGCTGGGGGCGCCGGGCACGATCGTCTTCCGGCGCGCGGCGCCCGCAGCGACGCGGACCGTCCCGCTCGCGGGCGTCATCTGGTCGCCGCTCGCGCTCACGTGCCCCGTCCCCGCCGACCTCCCCGCCGGCTCCAGCGCCGAGTCGTGGGAGATCGTCGTCACGAACGGCGCGGGCACCGCGTTCGATCCGCTCCCCGTCACGGTCGCGAGCGGTGCGCCCGCGGGGGCGAAGGTGCTGACCGTCGGCGGCGGGCCGGCGAACCTCGGCGCGCCCGTGACGGTGCTGCCGGTCGCCGGCACGTTCGGCAGCGCGACGTCGACGACCGGCACGGTGACGCTCACGCGGGACGCGAACGTCGTCGCGATCCCTCCGGAGCGCGTGCTGTGGACGGCGCTGGGCGTCACCTTCAGCGTTCCGGGGGACCTGCCGACGACTCCGGCGCCGGAGACGTGGCAGGTGACCGTGCAGCCGACAGGGGGGCCCGTGTGCGGGCCGTATCCGCTCCCGGTGCTGGCGATGCCGGCGATCGTCTTCGTGCCGCCCACGTCCGTCTCCGAGCGCCGGCTCGACCTGGTGACGGTCGGCACCGGCGCCAACACGGTCGTCCGGTTCTACGACCGCAGCGGCCGCCTGATCCCGCACAACATCCCGCCCGCGAGGCGCACGCCGACCGGGCTGGCCGTGCAGATGCCGACGCTGCGCGAGGTGATGGCGTCCGGCACGAGCGACCTCGACCTCAACCAGCTCACGATGCGCCTGCGCGTCACCGTGTACGACCCGGACTCCGGCCGCGAGTCGCCGCAGACCGACGCGCACTCGACCATCATGGCGGTTCCGCCGCCCGCGGTCGGGCCCGTCAAGGCTGCCAGCGCAGCGGGACGGCTGGTGCTCGGCGAGGCAAACCGGCCCGCGGAGCTCGGCGACCAGCTCAGCCTCGAGTGGATCGGCGCGCGGGAGCGCGGGAAGGTGACGTTCCACCCGCTCGACATCCGGCTGCTCGACGCCCTCGCCGACGCGCGGCTGGGGATCGCGCAGGCGGTCAACCCGTCCGATCCGGACCTCTCGCTTGCCCCCGGAAGCGACCTGACGGAGAAGCTGCGCACCCTGCGCGCCGCCGGGCAGCAGCCGAAGAGCATCGTCGCCTGGGGCGAGGAGCGCATCGAGGTCGAGGTGCCCGAGGGCTGGACGAGCGGTGCGGTGATCGTCTGGCGCGACGACCTGCCGTCGCCGGCGGTCGTGCTGCCCGGGCTGCCGATCCCCGACCTCTGTCGCCCCGGGGCGCTCCGCAGCGCGCTCGGCTCGCTCGTCGGGCTCGCGGCGCCGACCTTGGTCCAACCCGGCGACCTGATCGAGCTGAGGAGCGTGAAGCTCGCGGACCCGGAGGCCGGATCGCTGCCCCACCTGCTGCTGAACGCGCTGAAGGACGGCGCGCACACGGTCGAGTTCACGCTGAGGCTCGCCGGCGCGCCGACCTCCGCCGGGACGGTGGTGCCGGCCGCGATCGACTTCCCGAACCCGACCAGCACGCTCGTCGGTGACCTGCGCATCAAGCCCGAGGTCGTGAGCCTCGAAGCCGGCGACGCGGCCGGCCGCGCGTCGGTGACGGCGACGCTCGAGGCGACGGTCACAGGCGTCTGCCCGACCCCGATGACCGTCCTCGTCGACACGCTCGAGATCGTGCAGCTCCCGGTGCGCATCCCGACGGTCGTCGCCGGCTTCGACCATCGCGCGTGGCGCGGAGACCTGAGCGCCGACGACGCCTTCAAGTATCCGACGATCGTCTTCGTGCGCGAGGGCCTCGGAATCCAGGGGGCCGTCGATCGGGGAGAGGACCAAACGCAGATGGAGTGGGCGAAGGCGAGAGTGCTGGCGCCCCTGGAAGCGGCGTACAAGGTGCTCCACGAGCTGGCGGGGGAGGGCCCGGCGCCGCCGTTCCCGGACATCCTCGGCGCCGGGCACCTCGAGTGGCTGAAGTACTTCATCAACAAGATCGCGGCGACGCCGGCCAACGACATCGTGGTGACCGCCCAGGACTCCAGGGGGAACCTCGACTTCGACCCCGGGTGGTGGAACAAGATCTCGTCGCTGTGCATGTTCGGCGTCGGCGACGGCGTCCACAGCCCGACGCTCAAGCTCTTCGAGGGAAACGACGGCCACAACCACCAGTTCCACGTCCGGATGCCGGCGGGCTTCGTCGTCGCCTCGTACTGGACCCTGCACGAGAGCGCGTTCAAGCCCGACTTCGTCTCGCCGCCGGCGATCCCCGCGCCCGGCCCCGCGCAGGAGGGGCGCGCGGAGGACTACCCGAAGAACGGCGACGCCCCCTACTTCGGCAACGTCATCAAGTCCTTCGAATGGAGCTAGCTCAGCGCTTGCAGCGCCCGCCGTTCAGGCGGTAGACGCTCATCACCGGCCCCGGGCGGT
>JAUJPF010000097.1 GCA_030447275.1 Solirubrobacteraceae bacterium
GGAAGGCCTCGGCGTGCATCCGCGTGTTCATGTCGCCGGGATCGGCGGCGTAGACGCGCAGGTGTGGCTGTTCGGCGGCGAGGATGTTCGTCAGCTGCTCGAGCGCCGCCTTGGAGGAGCCGTAGCCGCCCCAGCCGGGGTACGCCTCGTGCGCGGCGTCCGACGTGATCGCGATGATGCGGCCGCCGCCGACCAGCAACGGCAGCGCCAGCTGAGCCAGGCGCAGCGGCGCGAGCACGTTGACGCGGTAGACGTGCTCGAGCACATCCAGCCGATAGTCGGCCAATGCGGGTTGCGGGCTTGGCCCCAACACGCTGGCGTTGAGCACGAGCGCCTGCAAGCCCGCGCCCAGCTCGTCGGCGGCCGCGAGCAGGGCGCGCCGGTGGCCCTCGTCCTCGACGTCTCCGGGGATCGCGCGCACGCGCGCCGGCCCGGCAAGCTCGCTCGCGACCGCGTGCAGGGCGTCGGCACCGCGGGCGTCGAGCACGAGGTTCCAGCCGTCGGCGGCGAGCGCGCGGGCCAGCGCGAGTCCGAGGCCGCGCGAGGCGCCGGTGATGAGGGCGGTCCTGGGTCTGATCGACATGACGCGACGGTAGAGCCGGCATCTCGCGCCGGCCTCCGTCGTCGGACCGAAGGTGCCCCGGTCTTTGGTCCTAGTGCCCCGGTCAGCGAAGCGCAGGTACGGGGCACACCGAAACTGTGCCCCGGTCAGCGAAGCGCAGGTACGGGCACAACTGGGCTAGTTCCCGCGGAGTCCTAGGACCGGGGAGACGTCGCAGGACCGCCGTCGCTCGCGCGTCGCTGGTCCGCGAAACCCTCGCGGACGGCCCATAGCGCAGCCTGCGTGCGGTCCGCGACACCGAGTTTGGCCAGGATGCTGCTGACGTGGCTCTTCACGGTCTTCTCCGACACGACGAGCTCGCGCGCCACCTCGCGGTTCGAGCGGCCGCGGGCCAGCGACGCGAGAACATCCCGCTCGCGCGGCGTCAGCGAAGCGCCGCGGGCGCCGCCGGGCCGGCGGACCTGTCGGACGAGCTCCGCGGCGGCGGTCGGGTGCAGCAGCGATTCGCCTCGATGCACCGCGCGGATCGCGGCCTCCAGCTCGCCCGGGTCGACGTCCTTGAGCAGGTAGCCGGCGGCGCCGGCCTGCACGGCGGGGACGACCTTGTCGCCGCCGGCGAAGCTGGTCAACACGATCACCTTGGCGTCCGGGTGGTGTGACAGGATCCGCCCGATCGCCTCGACGCCGTCCAGGCGCGGCATGACCAGGTCCATGAGCACGACGTCGGGCCGCAGCCGCGCCGCCCTCGCGACCGCCTGCTCGCCGTCGGCGGCGTCGGCGATCACCTCGATCCCCTGCCGCGACTCGAGGAACGTGCGCAGGCCCTGCCGGACGACGGGATGGTCGTCGGCGATGAGCACCGTGATGACGTCACGCAACGGGCACCTCGAGGCGGACGGTCGTGCCGGCGCCCGGCGCCGAGTCCACGCGCAGGGTCCCACCGAGCGCGCGGGCGCGCTCACGCATCGATGTCAGCCCCAGCCGCCGTGACCGCAGCGCGCGCTCGGCGGGGTCGAAGCCGACGCCGTCGTCGCCGACACTGACGAGCAGCGCGTCGCCGCCGAACGCCAGCACCAGCTCCAGCCGCCGGGCGTCGGCGTGCCGCACCGCGTTGGACAGCGCCTCCTGCACGATACGGAACACCTCCCGCTCGCGCTCCAACGGCAGTCGCCGCTCGCCCTCCACGCCGACGTCGACGCGAATCCGGTGCGCCCGCCGCAGGACGTCGGCGTGCTTGCGGAGCGCCGTGACGAGCCCGTCGTCGCGCAGCGCGGGCGGACGCAGGTCTTCGACGAGCGACCGCAGCTCGGCCATCGTCGCCTTGGCAAGCTCCTTGACGGTCTCGATCTGGCTGGCCGCCCGTTGCGGGTCGGAGGCCAGCGCGGCCGCGGCGGCGTCGGCGGTCAGGACCAGGCTGAACAGCGTCTGGTTCATCGAGTCGTGCAGCTCGCGTGCGAGGCGGTTGCGTTCTTCGAGCACGTTCAGCTCGCGGCTGAGGTCGAACAGGCGCGCGTTCTCGATCGCGATCGCGGCGTGCGCGGCGAGCAGCTCGATCAGCTGCTGGTCGTCGGCGCTGAAGCGGGCTGCTGTCT
>JAUJPF010000047.1 GCA_030447275.1 Solirubrobacteraceae bacterium
GGCCGCGAGAGCGAGGCGCGCTGGCTCGCAGCCCGCGACCTCATGCGCGACGACGCGATCGACGTGGTCGCCACGGACGCGCACCCGCCGGCGCGCCCGTACCAGCTCGCCGACGTCGCGGCCATCGCCGGCGACCGCCACGCGCGGCTCACGGCGGACGCCCCCGGCGCGCTGCTGCGCGACGGGATCGCGCGCCGCTAGCCCGCGGCGACGGCGGCGACGCCCAGGAACGCCAGCGCGACCCCGATCGTCTGAACGCGCTGGAGGCGCTCCTTGAGGACGCCGCGGGCGAGCAGCACGGTCGCGATCGGGTAGAGCGCGCCGACGACCGCGACGACCGACAAGAGGCCCTCGGTCAGCGCGACCGCGTAGAGCCCGGTCGCGGCGAGGTCGAGCGCGCCGATCGCCGCGAGCGGGCCGAGGTCCGAGCGCTTCGGGCGCACCGCGGGCGGGCGGGCGACGACGATCGCCACGAGCGCCGCGACCGACGCCGTGCGGCCGAGCAGCAGCAGCCACAGGATGCTGTCGTCGGCCACCGTGTCGGTGAGGATGAAGAAGACGCCGAACATCACGGCGGCGAGCAGCGCGAGCACGATGCTCTGGCGCGACGCGCTCGCGCCGCCTGCGTCGTCGTGGACCTCGCGCGAGGCGAGCATGACGCCCACGATCGTCACCACGAGCCCGGCGGCCTGCGCCGCGCTCGGCCGGTCGCCGCCGGCGATCCCCACCACGACCGGCAGCGTCACGCCGCTCGCCGAGATCGGCGCGACGATGCTCATCGTGCCGACGGCGAGCGCGCGGTAGAACGCGCCGAGCGCCACCGCACCGGTCAGCCCCGCGAGCAGCGACAGCCCGACCGACCGGCCGCCGGGCAGCGCCTCGGCCGTCGCGACGATCACGGCGGCGACGATCAGCCCGCCCGCGAGCTGCTGGCCGAGCAGCACCACGAGGGTGGGGAGCCGGCGGCTGGTCAGGCCGCCGGCGAAGTCCGCGACGCCCCAGCAGGCCGACGCCGCGAGGGCGAGGGCTATCGCGAGCAGGAGGCGTTGGGGGTGGGTGGTGGGACTAGTTCCGCTTGCCGCGGCCGTACAGCAGCTTCAGCGCGCCGGCGAGCGCCTTCGTCGTGCGCGACTTGTACGGGTACATGTGGACGTCCTTCTTCAGCGCGAACCGCGTCACGAGCAGCGACTGCTGCGCGCAGTACTTGCGAATGCCGCCCGCGCCGTGGCGCGACCCGAGCCCGGACGCCTTCCAGCCGCCCATCGGCAGCTCGAGCGCCGAGTAGCCGACCATGACGTCGTTGACGTCGACCGCGCCCGACTCGACCCGGCGCGCGATCGCCTCGCCCTTGGCGACGTCCTTCGTGAACACCGAGCCCGCGAGACCGTACTGCGAGTCGTTGGCCAGCCGGATCGCCTCCTCGGCGTCGGCGACCTTCATGATCGGCAGCGTCGGGCCGAACGTCTCCTCGGTCATCGCCTTCATCGTGTGGTCGACGTCGACGAGCACCGTCGGCTCGAAGAACTGCCCGGGGCCCTCCTTGCGGTTGCCGCCGACGAGCACGCGAGCGCCCTTGGCCTTCGCGTCCTCGACGTGGTCGGAGATGATGTCGAGCTGCTTGGGGAACGTGATGGCGCCGACGTCGACCGAGCCCGGTCCGGACGGGACGCCCGTGCGCAGCTCGCGCGCCTTCTCCGTCACCTTCGCGACGAACTCGTCGTACACCGGCGCCTCGACGTACACCCGCTCGACCGAGATGCAGGTCTGCCCGCCGTTCTGCATCGAGTAGAAGACGGCGGCGTTGGCGGCGCGTTCGAGGTCGGCGTCGGCGAGCACGATCATCGGGTCCTTGCCGCCCAGCTCGAGCTGCACGGGGGTGATCGTGTCGGCGGCGCGCGCCATGACCTTCTTGCCCGTCGCCGTCGACCCGGTGAACATCACCATGTCGGACTCGTCGATGAGCGCCGCGCCGGTCTCGCCGCGGCCGGTCGCGACCTGGAAGACGTCGGGCGGCAGCCCGCACTCGCGCAGCGCCTCCGCCATCAGCAGCGACGTGAGCGGCGTGACCTCCGACGGCTTGAGGATCACCGCGTTGCCCGCGGCGAGCGCGGGGATGCAGTCGCCGAACGAGTTGGTCAGCGGGTAGTTCCACGGCCCGATCACGCCGACGAGGCCGAGCGGCTTGTAGCGGGTGAGGAGCTTCTTGCCCTTGACGAAGAGCTGCGCGGTCCTGACCTTCTCGTCGGCCATGTACTCCGGCGCGTTCTCGGCCCAGAAGCGGAACGCGAAGCCGGCGTAGTTGACCTCGGCGAACAGCGCGTCCTCGTACGTCTTGCCGGTCTCGGAGACGATCGTCTCGATCACGCGGTCGCGGTTGTCCATCACCCACTTCTGCGCGCGGAGGAGGATGCGGCCCCGGCCCTCGAAGCCGAGCGCCTCCCACCCGGGCTGCGCGGCGCGCGCGCGGCGCGCCAGCTCGGCGACCTGCTCCGCCGGCATGTCGGGGACGCGACCGATCTCGGCGCCGGTCGCCGGGTTCTCGACGACGATCTCGCCGGTGCCCGTCGGCACGCCGTTGCCGCTGTGCTCGGACGCGACGCGCTCCTCGACGCCTGCCATGGTGCTGCTCCCCTCGTACGAATGCTGCTGGCCGAGCGGCCAACAGTATCCGAGGGGCCTAGATCTGGAGCTCGACGCCCTCGATCTTGACGTCTTCGACCGGCTTGTCGCCGGGCCCCGTCTCCGCCGACTCGATGCGGTCGACGACGTCCATGCCCTCGACGACCCGGCCGAAGACGGTGTGCTTGCCGTCGAGCCACGGGGCCTCGGGGGTGGTGACGATGAAGAACTGCGAGCCGTTGGTGTTCGGGCCCGCATTGGCCATGGCCAGCGCGCCCCGGACGATCTTGTGGTGGTTGATCTCGTCGTCGAACTTGTAGCCCGCGTCGCCCCGGCCGGTGCCGGTCGGATCGCCGCCCTGGATCATGAAGTCCTTGATGATCCGGTGGAAGATGATCCCGTCGTAGAAGCCCTCGCCCGAGAGCTTCTTGAAGTTCGCGACCGTCTGCGGCGCGTCCTCGTCGAACAGCTCGAGCTGGATCGCGCCCTCGGTGGTGCGCATGGTGGCGAGCGTCGGCATTACTTCTTGAGCAGCGTGACTTCGGAGATGAGGACCTTCTCGGTCGCGGGCTGATCGGTGAACCACAGCAGGACGTGGCGGTAGGTGCCGCCGGCGTTCAGCGTCTCGTTGAGGCCGAAGTCGCGCGTGGTGTCGAGCTTCTTCCAGTACTTGGTCGCGCCGGGCGCCTTCTCGGGAGCGGTGCCGAGGGTGCTGCCGTAGAGCTCGACGCTGAAGCCCGGGGTCTCGGTCCGGAGGCGGACCTTCTCGACGAGCTTCGCCTGGTCGAGCGAGAGCAGGAGCCCGAGGCCGACCTTGCCGTCGTCGCCGACCGGGGCCTCCCATGCGGTCTTCGAGCGACCGTCGATCGCGTCGGCCGGGTCGCCGGTCAGCTCGGTGCCGCGGGCGTCCGGGTCGAACGTGGAGGCGGCGTCGGGAGCGAGCGCGATGACGGGGCTGACCGGCTTCTTCTTCTTCTCCGTCGCCTCGTCCTCGGTGTCGGTGCTGCCGCCGGAGCTGCCGGTCCCGGCGCCGGTGCCGGTGCCGGTGCCGGCGCCGGCGTCCGCCGTCGCGTCGTCGCTCGTGGACGAGCCGCCGCCGCCCGTCGCGGGCGCGGGGTCGTCGGCGCCGTCGTCGGTGGGCGTGGCGACCGAAGGCGTCTCGTCGGCGGGCGCCGGGGGGTGTCGACCGGCGCGGGCGCGGGCGCGGGGGCGGGCGGCGCCGCGGGCGGCGGCGCCTGGGCGACGGTCCGCGGCTCGGGGTCGCTCGACAGCGCGGCGTAGGCGGCCGCGCCGCGCCGCCGACGGCGAGCAGCGCGACGACGGCGAGCACGGTCAGCACGGCGCGCCGGCCGGGGCGCGAGCCGATCGAGCCGGGCTGCGAGGTGCCGCACTCCAGGCACCAGTCCTGGCCCTCGGCGAGCAGCGCGGCGCAGTTCGCGCACAGGCGCGAGGCGTCGTCGGGGACGACGACGTCCGGCGCCGCGGGAGCGGCGGGGGCCGCGGTGTCGGTCGAGTCGGTGTTCCTGATCTTGTCGAGTAGTCCGGCCATGGTCTCTTTCGAAGAACGCGAAGTCGACAGGCCAGTTGCGCGCGGGCTCGACTTCCAAACGCCTACCGCGCAACTCGCTCACGATCCGGTCGGCGTCGGCCTCCGGGACGTTGAGCAGCGAGAACCGCTCGAGGACCCGGACGTCGCGCACGGCCTCGCCGTCGAGTCCGGTGTCGGCGGTCACCGCGTGGACCAGGTCGGCGACCTCGAACCCGTCCGCGCGCCCGCCCGCGGCGATGAGCGTGACGAACCGGTCGCGGCCGTCCTGTCCCTGGTGGGGCTTCGTGTGGCGGCGGGGCTTCTCCTCGATCTTGGCCGGCTTGACGTGCGCCCCCTCCGTCCACTGCGAGATCGACGTGCCGATGTGGCTCTCGATCGCCTCGAGCTCGCGCTTCTGGCGCGACTCGACGAAGGTGATCGCGCGGCCCGAGCGCCCGACCCGGCCGGTGCGGCCGATGCGGTGCACGTAGACGTCGGGCGACGCCGGGACGTCGAAGTTGACGACGTGAGTGACCGTCGAGATGTCGAGGCCGCGGGCCGCGACGTCAGTGGCGACGAGGATCGGCACGCGGCCGCCCTTGAACGACAGCATCACGCCGTCGCGCGAGCCCTGCGACATGTCGCCGTGCAGCGCCTTGACGTTCAGCCCGCGGTCGCGCAGCTTGCGGTAGAGCTGGTCGGTGCGGATCTTCGTGCGCACGAAGACGATCGCCTGGTCGGGGCGCTCGGCCTTGAGGACCTCGACGAGCCGGTCGGCCTTGTCGGCGGGCTTGACCTCGAGCTGGAACTGCTCGACCGAGTCGACGGTCAGCGTCGCCGCCTTGACCTTGATGTGCTCGGGGTCGTAGAGGTAGCGGTCGGCGAGGTCGCGGATCGGCGGCGGCATCGTCGCGCTGAAGAGCGCGGTCTGGCGGCTGTTGGGCGTCGCGGCGAGGATCTTCTCGACGTCCTCGAGGAAGCCGAGGTCGAGCATCTCGTCGGCCTCGTCGAGGACGACGAAGCGGCAGGAGGTGAGCATGAGCGACGCGCGGCCCATGAGGTCCATCACGCGGCCGACGGTGCCCACGACGATGTGCCCGCCGTCGCGCAGCTGCGCCTGCTGGGTGCGGATCGGCGCGCCGCCGAACGTGGCGACGACGTCGACGCCCTTGCGCTGGGCGTACGCGCGCAGCGCCTGCGTCACCTGGATGCACAGCTCGCGCGTCGGGGTGAGCACGAGGGCCTGCACCTCGTTCAGCTCCGGATCGACGTACTCGATGATCGGCAGGCCGAAGGCGGCGGTCTTCCCGGACCCGGTCTGGGCCTGCCCGATGACGTCCCGGCCCTCGAGCATCGGGGGGATCGCCTGCTCCTGAATGGGGCTGGGCTGCTCGTACCCGACGTCGTGGAGAGCCTCGAGCGTCTGCGGGGACAGACCGAGGTCGGCAAAGGTGGTCACCCGACCAGCTTAGGAACTGAACGTGGGTCACCTTCGTACCCTCCGCCTCGCGGTCCTCGGACGGACCCGTGAGCGCAGCGAGCCGGACGCCGTTCTGGGGCGGAGGAATCGTCGCTGCGCCCCGTCCGCGTGCCACCTCCCCGCGCTCAGGCAGCCCCCACAACAGGAGGCCGCGCCGAAGCGCGAGCCGCGCGGAGCGCCACCCTCACCGAGAGACGTCCAAGGTCACCTTCCCGCTCGTGCGGCGGCCGGCGAGGTCCTCCTGCGCACGGCGCGCCTCGGAGAGGCCGTAGACCGGGCCCTCCAGCACCCGCAGCTCCCCCCGAGCCGCCCGCGCGAACACGTCCCCCAACGCCTCGCCGAACATCGCGTCGGACAGGTGGTTCATCCAGAACCCGACGACCGCCTGGCTGCGCTTCAGCAGCGACCCCGTCCGCACCTCGTTCTGCTCACGCGAGGAGATGCCGTAGACGACGAGCCGGCCGAAGGGCGCGAGCGCCTTGCGCGACTCGTCGAACACCGGCCCGCCCGCCATCTCGAGCACGACGTCGACGGGCCGGCCGCCGTTGGCCTCGAGCAGCCGGTCGGCCATCCCTTCCGGCGCGGAGTCGATCGCCGCGTCGGCGCCGAGCTCCAGCGCGAGCGAGCGCCGCTCCTCGCTGCCCGCCGTGGCGATGACGCGACCGGCGCCGAACGTCCTGCCGAGCTGCACGCAGAGCGACCCCGTGCCGCCGGCCGCCGACTGGACGACGACCGACTCCCCCGCACGCAACCGCGCGGCCGTGCGGTACAGGTGCCACGCGGTCGTGCCCTGGATGAGCAGCGCGAGCGCGACCTCGTCGGCGAGGTCGTCGGGGAGGGCGACGACCGCGGACTCCGGCGCCACCGCGTACTCGGCGTAGCCGCCCCTGCCGGGCAGGCGCGCGACGACGCGCTCCCCGGTGTCCTCGCGCACCCCCGCGACCTCGGTGCCCGGGATGAACGGCAGGTCGTGCTTGGCGATGTACGCGTTCTCGCGCGTGTGCGTGTCGGCGAAGTTCAGCCCGGCGCGCGTGACCCGCACGAGAACCTCGCCGTCGGCCGGGTCCGGCCGCGGCACGTCGGCGAGCCGCAGGACCTCCGGCCCGCCGAACTCCTCGATCTGGATCGCTCTCATCGCGGCCCGGACGCTAGCCTCCTCCGCCGCCCATGACCGTCACCGTCGTCGGATCCATCGCCTTCGATCGCGTCAAGACCCCGTTCGGGGAGCGCGAGCGGATGCTCGGCGGCGCCGCCACTCACTTCGCGCTCGCCGCCTCGTTCTTCGCCGACGTCCGCGCCGTCGGCCCCGTCGGCGACGACTTCGGCGACGCCGAGTACGAGATCCTCCGCACCCGCGGCACGAACACCGACGACGTCGAGCACGTCGAGGGCGGCAAGACGTTCTTCTGGCACGGCGAGTACCACTTCGACCTCAACACGCGCACCACCCACGACACGCAGCTCAACGTGTTCGAGACGTTCGAGCCGAAGCTGTCGCAGGCCTCGCGCGACGCCGACGTCCTCTTCCTGGCCAACATCCAGCCGGACGTCCAGCGCCAGGTCCGCGAGCAGTGCGAGCGCGCCCGGTTCGTCGCGATGGACTCGATGAACCTGTGGATCGACATCGCGCGCGACTCGCTCGTCCGCACGATCGAGACCGTCGACGCGCTGCTGCTCAACGACGCCGAGCTCAAGCAGCTCACCGGCGAGCCCAACCTGCTCAACGCGGCGCGCGCGGTGATGGAGATGGGCCCGCGGATCGTCGTGGCCAAGCAGGGCGAGTACGGCGCCGCGATGGTCACACGGGACGGTTCCTTCTTCGCCCTGCCCGCCTTCCCGGTCGAGACCGTCGTCGATCCCACGGGCGCGGGCGACTCGTTCGCCGGCGGCTTCGTCGGCTACCTCGCGGCGCAGGACCAGCTCGACGACGCGCACCTGCGCCGCGCGATGGCGTACGGCACGGCGCTGGCGTCGTACAACGTCGAGGAGTTCGGCACCGAGCGCGTGCAGCGCCTGACGGCGGACGAGGTCACGGCGCGCGTGGCCGACCTGGCGCGCATCACGCACTTCGAAGACGCGCCCATCCAGTTGCGGGTCTGACCGCGGCGGGTAGCCTCTCCCGTGTGGACGGAGAGGCCTGGGGCTTCGTGTGGGTGATGGTGGCGCTGAAGATCCCGCTCGCGATGCTGCTGGCCATCGTGTGGTGGGCGATCCGCGCGCAGCCCGAGCCCGTTCCCGGCGACGGTGGCGACGGCGGAGTCGGGCCCCGGCCCGAGGGCCCGCGACGCCCGCCGCCGCCGCGCAGGCGCGGCCCGCACGGCGACCCCGTCCTGCCGGCGCCGCCGCGCACGCGCACGCCGGGCCCGGTGCGCGACCCCGCGCCCCGACCTTCGCGGTAGCGTTACGCCCATGGACGCAGCCACGCTGCTCGCCGCGGCGAGCGAAGCCGAGAACCACGGGCATTCGGAGACGCTGTTCATCGTCATGGGGATCATCCTCGCGCTGTTCGCGGTGGTCACCGCGACACTGGGGATCCGCTCGCCTTCGTTGTCCGAAGCCGCCACCCGCGGCATCACGGTGCTGGGCCTCGTGCTCGGCGTGCTGACGATGGCCGCGATGGTCGTCATTTCGACATAGTCGGGTAGAGAGGTCGCCATGAGCGCCGAGACGCAGCCCCAGCAGACCGACGGCGACGGCGCGCAGCCGAACGGCCGCAACGACTCGCTGACCGTCACCGACAACCGCACCGGCAAGACCTACGAGGTCGAGATCACCGACGGCACGGTCCGCGCCATGGACTTCCGCCAGATGAAGGTCGACGAGGACGACTTCGGCCTCATGACCTACGACCCGGCCTACACGAACACCGCGTCGACGCGCAGCGCGATCACCTTCATCGACGGCGACAAGGGCATCCTCGAGTACCGCGGCTATCCGATCGAGCAGCTCGCCGAGCAGTCGTGCTACCTCGAGGTCGCCTACCTGCTCGTCAACGGCGAGCTGCCGACGAAGTCCGAGCTCGACACGTGGATCGAGGAGATCACGATCCACACGTTCGTGCACGAGAACGTGAAGAAGTTCATCGAGGGCTTCCGCTACGACGCACACCCGATGGGGATGCTCGTCGGCGCGGTCGGCGCGCTCTCGACCTTCTATCCCGACGCGAACCAGATCAAGGACCCGGACAGCGGCTGGATCGCGCAGTGGATCGAGCTGATCGGCGACAAGGAGCAGAAGATCGCGCGGCCGCGCCAGATCTACACGGGCGAGCGCACGCGCGACTACGTCGCGCTCGATCAGCGGAGCTAGTTCACAGACGAGGGCGCGTCACCGTCTCATGATGAGACCCCGATGCACACGCTCACGGACGGCACTGAGATCGAGTTCCGGCAGATACGGCCGGACGACAAGGAGAACCTGGAGACGGCCCTGGGGAGGCTGTCGCCGGAGTCGCGGCACAAGCGCTTCCTCGCCCCCAAGCCGCACTTCAACGCGTCGGAGCTGCGCTACCTGACCGAGCTCGACGGGTTCGACCACGTCGCGATCCTCGCGACGCTGGCCGACGACCCGAACGCGATCGTCGGCGTCGCCCGCTTCGTGCGCCTGCGCGACCTCCCGGACACGGCGGAGGTGGCGATCGTCGTCGGCGACCGCTTCCAGGGGCAGGGCCTCGGCCGCGAGCTCGGGCGCCGGATCGCCGACGAGGCGCGCGAGCGCGACGTGCGGCGGTTCACCGCGACGCTGCTGGGCGACAACGTCGCCGCGCACCGGCTGTTCCACGCGATCTCCGATCGCCTGGAGGGCCGGATGGAGGGCGGGACGCGCGTGCTGACGGCCGAGATCGCCGCGGCCTGACACCATGGCGCGCCGCATGGCGCGCCGTCCGTACAAGCTCGTGCTGCGCCTCGGCCCCCGGGTCGAGAAGGCGCGCTTCGCGACGCTGGAGGAGGCGCTCGGCGCGCTCACCGAGCGGGTGCCGAGCGTCGCGCGCCGCGGCGCACGCAACGCGCTCGGCCGCGAGTACGAGCCGGTCAAGCAGGTCGCGGGGCGGCTCGAGCTGCGGGGCCCGGGCGGGCTCCGGGGCGGCGTCGACGTCCGCGGCGACGGCTCGGCCGAGGCGTACACCGGCTGGGTCCGCAAGCAGGTCGTCGAGCGCGAGGACGACGAGTCGGCGATCGACGCCCTGCGGCGGGCTGTGGCGACTCGCTGAGGCGCTCCGTGCGGCACCGTGGTCTTGGCACGTCGCCTTGTCCGACGACTCACCGACGGCAGACGGGCTGTTCCTGCGCCCCGGCCCCGCATCTCGGGCGCGGCGTTGCGCGACGTGAACGTAGGTCGCGGCCCACTTCGGGAGCTTGGACCGACGTTGACGTCGCTATGCGCGGTCAACGTCGGCCGCCCCTCGGTGTCGGGCGTCTGACCGACGTTGACGTCGTCGGCCGCTGAGTCAGCCGCCGCGCGGCAGCTCGGCCCCGTACGGGCCGCGGCCGGTGAGGCATCGTGCGCCGCAGCGCGCGCCGACCTCGAGGATCTCGCCGGGAAGCGGCAGGCGCGCGACGACCGCGAAGTCGACCCACTCGACGTGGCCGACGACCGCGATCCGCGGCTCGCTCACAGCACGAGCGTCTGACCGTGGCGGCGCAGCCAGCGCCGGGGCTCGGCGTAGTCGGGCAGGTGGCGGCCGAGCAGCGACCAGAAGCGGGGCGAGTGGTCGAGGACGAGCAGGTGGCACGCCTCGTGCCAGACGACGTACTCGAGGACGTCCTCGGGGGCGAGCAGCAGCCGCCAGTTGAAGCTCATGGCGCCGGTGGACGAGCACGAGCCCCAGCGCGTGCGCTGGTTGCGGACGGTCAGCGCGCTGTAGCTCGTGCCGAGCGCCTCGACGGCGCGGTCGAGGCGGGGCGCGATCTCCGCGCGCGCGTTGCGCCGGTACCAGCGCTCGAGCGCCGGGCGGGGGTCGCCGTGGGGGACGAGCAGCACGTCGCCGCGGCGGTGGACGCGCGTGCGCCCGCGCTCGGGCCGCAGCGCGAGCGTCGCGTCGAGGTACGGGACGGTCGCGCCGCGCGCCGCGACGGCCGCACGCGCCCGGTCGACCTCCTCCAGGCGGCGCTCGATCCACGGCCACAGCTCGCGGATCGCCTCCGCCGCGGCGCGCTCCGGGGCGCGCTGCGGGAGGACGACCTCGACGCCATTCTGCGGGTCGACGGAGACGCGGACGCGGCGGGCGCGCTGCGAGCGGCGGACGCTGTACTCGACCATCGGCGGCGAAGGGTACGAGCGCCGTCGGTCAGCGATCGACGAGGGCGCTGAGGATGACCTGAGAGCGCGTCCGCACGACGAGCCCGTCGCGCTGGAGCTCCATGATCAGCCGCTCGAGGTCGGTGTTGTCCTGCGTGCGCACGCGGGCGATGGCGTCGGCCTCGCCGGTGACGCTCCAGGCCTCGACGACCTCCGGGTGGCCGCGCAGCGTGTCGGCGACGCTGTCGAGCAGCGTGCCGGGCGCGTAGAACAGCTCGACCAGCGCCTCGGTGTGCGCGCCGAGCGCGGCGTGGTCGACGACCGCGGTGAAGCCGCGGACGGCGCCGCTGGCGCGCAGCCGGTCGACGCGGCGCTTGACCGCGGGCGCGCTCAGCGCGACCTGCTGGCCGATGTCGTCGTAGCTTCTGCGCGCGTTCTCGACCAGCAGCGCAACGATCTTGTGATCGACCGCGTCCACAGCGGCACATTGTTGCACCGATGCGCAACCACGTCCGCCGCGTGCGGGCGTACCCTCAACGGCATGCCCAAGGCCGCGCGTGTCCTCTTCGACGAAGCCCACTCCGAGGCGTGGACGATCCGCCCCGAGGTGGCCGCCGCGATCCAGCCGTCGCACCCCGCCGACTCGTCCTACGCGCGCGCCGCCGACGCGCTGCGCGAGCGCGACTTCACGGTCTCCGCGCACGCCGCTGGCCCGCTCGACGCGGCCGCGCTCGCCGACGCCGACGTCCTCGTCATCGCCCACCCGTCCGAGCCTGAGTGGGAGCGCACGGTCCCCGGCGGGTCGCCGCGCCTCGCGCCCTCCGAGCTCGACGCGATCGAGGCGTTCGTGGCGGACGGGGGCGGCCTGCTGGTCCTCGCCGAGGAGGAGCAGGCGAAGTACGGCAACAACGTGACCGAGCTCGCGGCGCGCTTCGGCGTCGAGATCGGCAACACCGTCGTCAGCGACTACGAGCGCCATCACAAGGCGCCGAGCTGGGTGCTGGCGGAGCTGGGCGAGCAGGCGGGCGGCGTCGACGTCCTCGCGCGCGTCGAGTCCGCCTGCTTCTACCGCGCGACGACGGTCGCCGGCGGGCGCGTCCTCGCCCGCGCCGCCGCGGCCGCGTCGGCTCCGGGCGCGCCGCTCGCCGTGGCGACGGAGCACGGCGCCGGCCGCGTCGTCGTCCTCGGCGACTCCGACCTCTTCGGCGACGACTGCCTCGACGAGCTCGACCACCGCGCGCTGTGGGTCAACCTCGCCTACTGGGTGGCCGGCGGCGCGTTCACCGACCGCGACGGCCCGGCGCCCTCGCCGGCCGCGGCCGACCCGGCGTGGGCCGCGCTCAAGGAGGCGACCGACGCGGTGCGGCTCGAGCAGCGACCGGACGGCTCGGTCGAGGGCGACTGCACGCCGCAGGTCGCCGCGCTGCTCGACGCGGTCGGCGCCCTGAAGCCCCACTTCGCCCACCAGGCCGACTACCTCGACGCCGTCGCCACCGATCTGTTGCGCTGGCGCGACGAGGGCTTCGCGAAGCCCGACTTCACCGCGTCGCTCGCCGCCTTCCGGCCCGAGTGCCAGCGCGCCGACGGCATCGAGCACCTCGTCGTCTTCCCGATGTACCTCCAGAACGCCTCGCGCGACACGCGCTTCGAGGCGCTGATCGTGCGCGTCCCGTGGCCGCAGTGGCTCGCCGACCTCGAGCGCACGCGCTACGACAACCCGAAGTTCGTGCCGGTCATGTTCGTCGACCACACCGCGGGCTACGACAGCGAGTGCGCCGTCCTGTTCCCGGAGACGGTGAGCAGCCGTCCCCACCCGGCCCGCCCGGTCAACGAGTTCGGTGGGATCTTCTGCGACAGGGAGTCGCGGCGGTTCCGCGACCGCGTCGGCCGCGCCGGCGACCTGCTCAAGCTCAACCTGCCGCCCGACGCCGCGGCGCTGCTGCGCTCCGAGCAGCTCTCGCTCGACGCGTTCATGCTGTGGGACCTCGTCCACGACCGCGCCCACAGCCACGGCGACCTGCCGTTCGACCCGTTCATGATCCGCCAGCGCAGCCCGTACTGGATGTACTCGCTGGAGGAGCTGCGCTGCGACCTGACCGCGTTCGGCGAGGCGGTCCGGCTGGAGAGCGAGGGCTTCGCGTTCGCGCGCCACGTGCAGTACGCGATCCTCTTCGACCGCCTGTTCCGCTTCCCGATCACCGGCACGCGCGTGCGCAACTACGACGGGCTCGGCGGCCAGCTCCTCTTCGCCTACCTGCACAAGCACGGCCTCGTGCACTGGACCGACAACCGCCTGACGATCGAGTGGGGCCGCGTGGCCGACGGCGTCCAGGCGCTGCGCGCGGCGATCGAGGAGCTGTACCGCACCGGGATCGACCGCTCCAAGGTCGCGCACTGGATCGCGGCGCACGACCTCGTCGCCACGTACGTCCCGCCCGCCACCTCGTCGCGGTGGGCCGCCGGGCGCCGCGCGTTCGAGGACGAGTCCGATTCCCGCGCGCTGATCGACCTCGTGCGGGACGACGAGTTCCCCCTCTCGATGTTCTACCTCCAGCTCAAGGGGAAGCTCGACGCGCCCGAAGTCGTCGCGGCGTGAAAGGCTGATGGCGTGATCGTCGTCGCCGGAGCCGGTGGGTCGCTGGGGCCGTACGTCGCGCGCGCGCTGACCGCGGCCGGCCACGACCTCGCGATCGCCGACGCGAACGCCGACCGGCTGAAGCCGCTGCCGGGCGAGCACCACGTCGTCGACCTCCTCGACGAGCCCGCCACCCGCGCCTGGGCGGAGTCGCTCGACGGCGTGACGGGCGTCCTGCACCTCGTCGGCGGCTGGCGCGGCGGCAAGCCGCTCACCGAGGCGCCGCTCGACGACTGGGCGCTGCTGCACGACCTGCTCGTCCGGACGGTCCAGCACACGACGCGCGCGTTCGCCCCGGCGCTCAAGGCGGCCGGCGAGCGCGGCCGCTTCGTGATCGTCTCATCGAGCCAGGCGCAGGCGCCGACGAGCACCAACGCCGCCTACGCCGCCGCGAAGGCCGCCGCCGAGGCGTGGACGCTGGCCTACGCCGACGATCTCGCCGAGACGCGCGGGACTGCCAACATCCTCGTCGTGAACGCGATCGTCACCGACGAGATGCGCGAGCAGAACCCCGACAAGGCGTACCGGACGTTCACCGACGCCGGCCACATGGCCGGCGCGCTCGCCTGGATCCTCTCCGACGCGGCGGGCACGATGAACGGCCATCGTCGCTGCGCGCACGAAGCTCGAGCTCGTCCGCGGCGCGATGGCGCGTCGGTCGCGGCGTGAGCTGGGAGATGGCGTGATCGTCGTCGCCATCGCGGGCGCGGTGGGCGGCCTCGGCCCGCACGTCGCGCGCCACTTCGCCGCGCAGGGCGCGACGCTCGCGCTCGGCGGCCGCGAACGGCTCGCCGAGGTCGCTCAGGACCTGGCCGTGCCGGGCGAGCACCACGTCCGTCGTCGACCTCCTCGACGAGGCCGCGGCGCGCGCCTGGGCCGACGGCCTCGCCGCGCGCTTCGGCCGCGTCGACGGGCTCCTGCACCTCGTCGGCGGCTGGCGCGGCGGCCAGCCGATCGACGAGGCGCCGCTCGAGGACTGGGCGGTGCTCTCGACCTGCTCGTGCGCACGGTCCAGCACACGAGCGCGGGCGTTCCGCCGGCACCTGATCGCCTCGGCGAGCGGGCGCTTCGCGATCATCTCGGCGAAGGCCGCGCAGGCGCCGACGCACACGAACGCCGCCTACGCCGCGGCCAAGGCGGCCGCCGAGGCGTGGACGTTCGCCCTCGCGCACTCCTTCGCGGCCGAGGGCGCGCCGCCGCCCGCCACCGCCAACGTCGTGGCGATCAACGCGCTCGTCACGCCCGAGATGCGCGAGCCGAGCCCGACAAGGCGTTCGCGACCTTCACCGACGCCGCCGACATCGCGGCGGCGCTCGCCTATCTCTGCTCTGATGCGGCGGAGAAGATGAACGGCCGCCGACTCGTCCTGCACCCATGAGCCACACCGCCACCGCCGCGCGCGGCTTCGCCTCCGACAACCACGCCGGGGCGCACCCCGAGGCGCTCGCCGCGATCGCCGCCGCCAACGACGGCCACGCCGGCTCCTACGGCAACGACCCCTGGACGGAGCGGATGCAGGAGGTGGTGCGCGAGCAGTTCGGGCCGGCGGCGATCGCCTATCCCGTCTTCAACGGCACCGCGGCCAACGTCCTCTCGCTCCACGCCGCGTGCCGGCCGTGGGAGGCGGCGATCTGCACCACGGACGCGCACCTCAACGTCGACGAGTGCGGGGCGCCCGGAGCGTCGCCGGGATCAAGCTGCTCGCCCTCGACGCGCCCGACGCGCGGCTGACCCCGAGCTCGTCGAGCGGGCGATCGTGCGCGTCGGCGACGAGCACGCCGTCCAGGCGCGCGTGGTCTCCGTCACCCAGTCGACCGAGCTGGGGACGGTCTATCCCGTCGAGCAGATCCGGGCGATCGCCGAGGTCGCCCACGCCCACGGCCTGCTCGTCCACCTCGACGGCGCTCGGCTGTTCAACGCGGCGGCCGCGCTGGGGCTCGAGCCGCGGGCGTTCACGACGGACGCGGGGTCGACCTGCTCTCGCTGGGCGGGACGAAGGCCGGGCTGCTCGGCGCGGAGGCGGTGGTCTTCCTGCGCGAGGGGCTCGACGACGGCTTCCGCTACCTGCGCAAGCAGAAGATGCAGCTCGCCTCCAAGCAGCGCTTCGCCTCCGCGCAGCTCGTCGCCCTGCTCGAGGACCGCCTGTGGGCGCGGACCGCCGGCCACGCCAACGCGATGGCCGCGCGGCTCGCCGGCGCGGTCGGCGGCCTCGCCGGGCGTGGCGCTCACCCGGCCCGTCGAGGCGAACGCCATCTTCGCCGTCCTGGCCCCGGAGGTGACGGCCCGCCTCCAGGAGCGCTGGCCGTTCTACGTCTGGAACGAGGCGACGGGCGAGGTGCGGTGGATGTGCGCCTGGGACACCACGGCCGAGGACGTCGACGCCTTCGCCGCGGACGTCGCGAGCGCCGCCGCCGTCGCTCCAGCCGGCTCCTAGCCCGGCTCGAGCTCGACCACCCGCGCGCCCGCTGGGTGGATCACGCCGCGCGCAGCGTCACTCGGGTGGTTGCAGGCCCGGTGCGCCGCGGAGCAGCAGCGCACCGACCCTCGCGCCGAGCTCCTCCGGATCCCACTGGCCCGGCTCGGCGATCATCAGCCGCCCGAGGGACTCGCCCATGCCGACCATGGCGTGGCCGAGCAGCCGAGCGGTGGGCTCGAGGTCGGTGACGCCCTGGCGGGCGAGCCACGCGCGGATCACCATGGCGATGCGCTCCGCCTGCGTGGCCCGCATCCGGTTGCTGCGTCGCGCGGTGCCGGGCGCGGTCCCCTGCTCCCACAGGAGGATGAGGCGGTAGGCGTCGGGCGCGGCCTCGACCGCAGAGAAGTACGCCGTGAAGCCGTCAGCGAGCACGCGCTCGGGGTCGGTCAGGTCGACATGGGCCGGCAGGGCGGCGTCGAGCGCGCTCAGCAGCCGGCGCTCCTCGCGGTCCTCGAGGGCCCGGAAGAGCTCGCGCTTGGACGGGAAGCAGTCATAGAGGACCGGCTTGGTCACGCCGGCGGCGGCGGCGATCGCGTCCATCGAGGTGCGCTCGAAGCCCTGCTCGAGGTAGAGCGCCAGCGCGGCGTCGAGCAGCGATGGCCGGCGCTGCTCCGGTGGGAGCGGCCTGGCGCGAGGGCGACGGGCGTTGGGTTCGGTCCCGGCTTCCAAGGCGATGGTCAACGTAGCGTCAGCGGGTCAGGAACCGCGTCCTTCGTGCTGCGCTTGCGCAACTTCTCCGCCTCGCGGCCGAACGCCTGCTCGACGGCCTGGGTCATCGTCGGCTCGAAGACCGCGAGCAGCGCCTCGGCGGCCAGCGGGCGCAGCCGCTCGACGCCCTCGCGCACCGCCGGCCAGCCCTCGTCGGGGTATCCCGCCCGCTCGAAGGGCGCCCAGACCTCCTCGAGGTAGAGCCGGACGAAGCGCCGCGCGGCCGAGCGGGCCGGCTTGCCGAGATCCTCGACGAGCTTGAGCGCCGCCTCGATCGGGACGCCCATGGCGACCACCTCCGCCCCGGCGCGCAGCAGGCGCGGGCTCGGCACCTCGACACGCCCGTCGCCCAAGGGGCGGATGAGCCGAGGTCGACCGCCTTCTCGCGCAGGCCGCTCGAGATCGCGTCCTCGCCGAGCAGCGCCGCGAGCTCGGACTCGTCGCGGATCTCGGCCGGCTCGCTCTCGAACGGCGCCATCACCGCGCGCTTGAATCCGAGCAGCTCCTCGCCCGTGCGTGCCCTCGGCGACGAGGCGCTGGATGGCCTGGAGGTTGAAGCCGTCGGCCTGCATCTCCTGGATGAGCCGCAGCCGCTCGGCGTGGGCCGGGCCGTAGTAGCCCGTGCGGCCGCGGACCTCGGGCGGCGGGAGCAGCCCGCGCGACTGGTGCGCGCGGATGTTGCGGAACGCTCATGCCGGTCTCGGCGGCGAGCTGCTCGATGGTCAGTGCGGCGGCGGCCTGTGACACGTCGCACAGACCGTAGCCCTTGCGAATTCGACACGGAACGATGTAACATCGTCTCATGTCTACTTTCGCCGCGGGAGAGCCGGCGGGCGGCGCGGCCCTCTCCGAGATCCTCGTCGCCACGCTCGGCGCCACGCTGCTCACCTCGCTCCTGATCGGGCTGGGCCTCGCCCACCGCGCGGGTCGCACGGAGCTCCTCGCCCGCCCCGCCGCCGCGCTCGGCCGCCGGGCCGGGATGCCGGGATGGACGATCCTCCCCGCCCTCCTCGCCGCCGTCTCGCTCCAGGTCGCGCTGCTGGGGATGTACTGGGACATCTCGCTGCACATCGACGTCGGCCGCGACGCGGGCCCGCTGGCCAACCCCGCCCACTACCTGATCCTCTTCGGACTGTTCGGCGTCTTCTCCGCCGGGTTCCTCGCCATGGTGCTCCCGCGCGAGCAGGACGGCCCGCCGTCGCCGACCGCGATCCGCATCACCCGCGACTGGCACGCGCCGCTCGGCGGCGTGCTCGTCGCCGCCTGCGGGGCTTTCTCGCTCATCGGCTTCCCGCTCGACGACGTCTGGCACCGGCTCTTCGGCCAGGACGTGACGCTGTGGGGCCCGACCCACCTGATGCTGATCGGCGGCGCCGCGATGACGCTGATCGGGCTGGCGGTCCTGCAGGTCGAGGGCCGGCGCTCGCGGACGCCGGAGATGCGCGCGGCCAGGCCGACCGGCCTCCGCCGCCTGGAGGGCACCCTCCGCCTGGCGTCGGTCTGCGGCGGACTGCTGATCGGCATGTCGACCTTCCAGGCGGAGTTCGACTTCGGCGTGCCGCAGTTCCGGCTGCTCTTCCAGCCGCTGCTGATCGCCCTCGCGGCCGCCTTCACGCTCGTTGTCGCGCGCATGTGGGGCGGCCGGGGGACCGCGCTGGGCGCCGTCGTGTTCTTCCTGATCCTGCGCGGGCTGATCGCGCTGATCGTCGGGCCGGTGCTGGGGGAGACGACCCCGCACCTGCCGCTCTACCTCGCCGAGGCGCTCGTCGTCGAGCTGCTCGCCTGGCGCAAGACGACGATCGAGCGCCCGTACGCGTTCGGCGCCGCCGCCGGCGCGCTGATCGGCACGGTCGGCCTCGCCGCCGAGTGGGGCTGGTCGCACCTGTGGATGCCGCTCCCGTGGAACACCGCCCTGCTGCCCGAGGCGCTGCTGCTCACGCCGCTGATCGGCGTCGCCGCCGGCCTGCTCGGCGCGTTCACCGCCACCGCCCTGCGCGGGGAGCGGTCGGTGTGGGGCGGGGGCGGGCGCCTCGCGGTGCCGGCCGCCGCCCTCGCGGTGGTGGCGATCGTCGGCTACGGGCTGAGCACCGCGCCGCTGGAGGGCGTGCGGGCGCAGGTGGCCCTGACGCCCGCCGGCCCCGGCGAGGCGACTGCGCGCGTCCAGGTGACCCCCGCGGGGGCCGCCGAAGACGCCGAGTGGCTGACCGTCACCGCCTGGCAGGGCGGCGGGCTGGTGGTCGACCGCCTCCGCCGCACGGGCCCGGGCCGCTACGAGACGACCCGCCCGATCCCGGCCGCCGGCGACTGGAAGGCGATGGTCCGCCTGCACCGCGGCCGCGCGCTGATGGCGTCGCCGATCTACATGCCGGCCGACCCGGCGATCCCCGCCGAGGGCGTCCCCGCGCGGGCGGCGGTCGAGCGCCCGTTCCAGGCCGACAAGCGCGTCCTCCAGCGCGAGGCGAAGCCGGGCGTGCCCGGGGCGCTCACCACCGTGGGCTACCTCACCGTGCTCGCCATCGCGCTCGGGCTGCTCGCCGCGCTCGGTTGGGGGCTCGCGCGCCTGGCGGCGCGCGCTCCCGACCGCCCCGGGGACGCACCGCCGCCGTCCGCGCCGCGCGCCCCCGATCCCGCGCGCGCGCTCGAAGGGGCGCCGGCGTGATCCTCGCCCACGCGGGCCACTGGGTCGTCGCGCTGCCGTTCTTCGGGCCGGTGCTCGCCGTGGGCGGCGGCGTGGCGGCGATGGCGCTGCGCGACCGCCGTCAGCGGCGCTCGAGGGCCTCGGCGACGCTCGGGTAGAGCCCGAAGTCGCCGTCGAGCCGGGCCAGGCGGAAGACCTCCGCCACCGCGGGCTGGGCGCTCGCGACGGCGAGCCGGCGCCCGTCCCGGCGCAGCCGCCGCCGCGCGTTGAGCAGCGTCGCGAGCGCCGTGGAGTCCAGGAACGTCACGCCGCCGAGGTCGACGACCACGTCGCCCGAGCCGGTCTCGGCGGCGCCGGCGAGGGCGTCGCGCAGCGCCGGCGAGCTCTCCATGTCGGCCTCCCCGGCGGCGGCGACGATCGTCGCCACCCCGTCGGCGCGCACGTCGATGTCGAAGCCGGGGCCGGGGTCCACGCCGCGGATGCTAGGGCGCTCGCCCGGCGGTGGCGATCACCGTGGCGGCGGCCGCCGCGGCGCACCCCGAGGCGACCCAGAAGCCGGCGGGATAGCCCGCCAGCCCGGCGATCGCGCCCACGAGCGGGGCGCCGAGGCCGACGCCCACGTCGAAGAACGCGGTGAAGGCGCCGAGCGCCGTCCCCGTGCGCGCCTCGTCGGTCCCCTCGACCACCAGCAGCGCGAGCGCCGGGTAGATCGTCGAGAACCCGATCCCCATCAGCACCGCGCCGGCGCCCGCGACCAGCGCCGAGCCCGACACCGCCACGATCGCCAGCCCGGCCCCCTCCGCCGCGGCCGCCGCGATCGCGCAGCGGCGCGGGCCGAGGCGGTCCGGCAGCGAGCCGGCGAGCAGGCGGGTGAGCACCACGGCGACCGCGAAGGCGGTGAACACGAGCGGCCCGCTCCCGGCGCCGGTGCGCTCGAGGTGGAGCACCACGAAGCCGGCGAGCGCCGCGTAGCCGATGTTGCACAGCGCGAGGGCGAGCCCGGGCGCGCGTGCCGCCCGCGGCACGAGCGGCTCGGGCGGGCGCTCGGCGCGCGGGAGCGCGACGTGGTGGTCGGGGATCCGCGAGGCGATCAGCGCGCCGAGCACCGGGACGGCGATCGCGAACGCCCACACCGTCGTGTAGGAGCCGACCGCCAGCAGCGCCTCGCCGATCGGCGGTCCGATCGACAGCCCGCTCCAGATCGAGAGGCCGAACAGCCCGATCGCCTGCCCTCGGCGGCCGGGCGGGGCGAGGTCGACCGTCCACGTCGCGCCGGCGGTGAAGACCATCCCCTCGCCGAAGCCGAGCAGCACGCGCGCGAGCACGAGCCCCGGGACCCCGAGGTCGGGGAGGTACAGCACGCCCGCGAGGGCCATCAGCGCCGCGCCCCACACGAGCACGCGGCGCCGGCCGCGGGCGTCGGCCAGCCGCCCGGCGAGCGGCCGGGAGACCACCGCCGAGAAGGCGAAGGCCCCGACCACGATCCCGACGGCGAGGTCGCTGCCCCCGATCGGCCCCGTGACGTAGCGCGGCAGCACGGTGACCACCGCGCCGATGGAGAGGAAGGCGGTCAGCGTGGCCGCGAAGACGGCGGCGAACCGGTAGCGCGGGCGCTCTGCCGCGACGGCGAGGTCGAGGCGGCGGGAGGCGGTCGCGGGCACGGGTGCGGAGCACGTTAGCGGCGGCTGCAGGGCCGATCCGGGCGCGCTATCCTGACTCGTCGACCTCGCGCCGCTGCGGGGTTTTCCTTTGCCACGACGGAACACACGGAGCTCGCGCCTGCCATGGCCCGCGGAGACGTCCGGATCGCAGTGACCCTCGCCTGCGAGGACTGCAAGCGCCGGAACTACCAGACGAACAAGTCCAAGCGCAACAACCCGGATCGCATCGGGCTGCGCAAGTACTGCAAGTGGTGCCGCCGCCACACCGGGCACCGCGAGACCCGCTAGGGAGCATTCGACGTGGCTCGTGATCGAAAGCGCGGCAGGCGCCGCTCCTCCCGTCCCGACGAGGAGGCCGGCAACGCCGGCCTCGGCGGCGATGACGCCGGCACCGGCGGCGTCGGCAGCGGCGACTTGTCCCGCGAGGTCGGCCTCGACGACGCCACGATCGACCGCGCCGGCCTGGGGGAGGGCACGCCCGCGCCCGACCCGCTCAAGAACGTCTCCGCCGAGGTCGACCAGGCCCGCATCGCCGAGGCCGGCTCCGGCCGCGGCGCCTCGGGTGACATCCCCGACGAGGTCGAGGGCGACATCGACTACCTCCCGGCCCCCGACGAGGTCGAGGGCGACGCCCTGGTCGCCCGCCGCGGCGAGGTCGACCCCGCCGTCGAGGAGGAGCGCGCCGCGGCCCGCGCCGGCAAGGACCGCAGCCGCGTCGTCGCCTTCCTCGGCCACTGCATCGACGAGCTGCGCCGCGTGCAGTGGCCCGACCGCCGCCAGGTCGGCCAGGCGACCGCCGTGGTCCTCGGCTTCGTCGTCATCGCGGGCGGCTATCTCGGGCTGATGGACGCCATCTGGAAGCCACTCGTCAACGCGATCCTCTAGGACACCGAATGTTCCGCTGGTACGTCATCAACACCTACTCAGGGCACGAGAACAAGGTCAAGCAGAACCTCGAGCACCGCGACGTCTCGCTCAACCAGAAGCGCGCCGTGCGCCAGGTCGTCGTGCCCACGGAGACCGTCCGGAGATGAAGGACAACCAGAAGGTCTCCGTCGAGAAGCGCACGATGCCCGGCTACGTGCTGGTCAACATGGATCTCAACGAGGACTCGTGGGGCCTGGTCAAGGGCACGCCGGGCGTGACGGGCTTCGTCGGCGCCTCCAACGAGCCGATCCCGCTGACCCAGATGGAGGTCGACCGCCTGCTGCAGCGCGAGGTCGCCGTGCGCGAGCGCAAGCCGCGCGCAGTTCTCCATCGGCGAGTCGGTCAAGGTCATCTCGGCCCGCTGTCGGACTTCTCGGGCGAGATCTCCGAGATCAACGAGGACGCAGTCGAAGCTCAAGGTGCTTGTGTCAATCTTCGGTCGCGAGACCCCGGTCGAGGTCGGCTTCGACCAGGTCAAGAAGGTCTAGGCCGGAGGTCATGGCCAAGAAAGTCCTCACCACCATCAAGCTGCAGGCCGCGGGCGGCCAGGCCACCCCGGCGCCGCCGGTCGGTCCCGCGCTCGGCCAGCACGGCATCAACATCATGGAGTTCTGCAAGGCGTTCAACGCGCAGACCCAGGGCGACGCCGGCACGGTGATCCCCGTGGTCATCACGGTCTACGAGGACCGCTCGTTCACCTTCGTCACCAAGACCCCGCCGGCCGCCGTGCTCATCAAGCAGGCGATCGGGATCGAGAAGGGGTCGGGCGAGCCCCACCGCACCAAGGTCGGCACGATCACCGAGGAGCAGCTGCGCGCGATCGCCGAGAAGAAGCTGCGCCGACCTCAACGCGCACGACGTCGACCAGGCGCAGAAGATCATCGCCGGCACCGCGCGGTCCATGGGCGTGGAGGTGGAGGCGTGATGGCGAAGCACGGTCGCGCCTACGCGAGGCCTGGCCCGCGTCGACCGCACGCGCGAGTACACGCCCGCGCAGGCCGTCCGCCTGGTCAAGGCGTTGCCCGCCGCGAAGTTCGACGAGTCGGTCGAGGTCCACGTCCGCACGGGCCTCAACGTGCGCCACGCCGACGAGCAGCTGCGCGGCACCATCGCGCTGCCCAACGGCCTGGGCAAGGACGTCTCCATCGCGGTGTTCGCGCGCGGCGACAAGGCGCGCGAGGCCGAGGAGGCCGGCGCCGACATCGTCGGCGACGAGGATCTCGCCAAGCGCGTCCAGGAGGGCTTCACCGACTTCGACGTCGCCATCGCGACGCCGGACATGATGCCCGTCGTCGGCCGCCTCGGCCGCATCCTCGGCCCGCAGGGCAAGATGCCCAACCCGAAGGTCGGCACCGTGACGATGGACGTCGGCAAGGCGGTCGAGGAGTCCAAGGCCGGCAAGATCGAGTACCGCACCGACCGCACCGCGATCGTCCACATGGTGGTCGGCAAGACCTCGTTCCGAGGCAAGCTGATCGAGAACTACCAGGCGATGATCGACGAGCTCATCCGCGCGAAGCCGTCGGCCGCCAAGGGTCGCTACCTGCGCACGATCGTCATGTCGTCGACGATGGGCCCCGGCATCAAGGTCGATCCGACGCGCACCAAGGACATCGTCGAGGAGGCGGCGCCCGCCGCATAGGCGCGCGAGCGTCCCTTCCCTCCAGAGACCGGAAGACCTGGGAAGACGCGCCGCCGCCCACGAGCGGCGGCGAGAAGTCCGGAATAGGAGGGAGCAGATGAACCGAGAGCAGAAGGCCGCGTCATCGAGGAGATCGCCGGCCAGATCACCGCGTCGAAGGCGGTCTACGCGGTCGACTACCGCGGGATCTCCGTGCCCCAGGCCGCCGAGCTGCGCGCGCGGCTGCGCGACACCGACGCGTCGTTCCGCGTGGTCAAGAACACGCTGACGGAGCGCGCCGCCGACCAGGCCGGCGCGCAGAGGCTCAAGCCGTTGCTCGAGGGCCCGACGGCGCTCGCGTTCGTCCGCGGCGACGCGGCCGCGGCGGCCAAGGCGCTCACCGACTACGCGCGCCGGACGACCGGCACGCTGCCCTTCAAGGGCGGCCTCATCAACGGCGAGGCGCTGGACGCCGAGCAGATCAGCGACATCGCCCGCCTGCCCTCCCGCGACGTGCTTGTACGGGCAGCTCGTCGGGGTCGTCGCCTCGCCGCTCACCGGCCTGGTGCGCGCGCTCAACGGGCTCATCGGCGGCATGGCCATCCAGCTGGGCGCGATCGCCGACCAGGGCCTGATCGGCGGCGCCGCAGAGGCGTCGAGCCGCGCCGGTGGCCGAGACGCCCCGACGGAGGCCGCCCGGCGACCGACAGGACGCCGGCGACCAGGACGCCGAGGTCGCGACGCCGGACCCCGGGCCCGACCCGGACCCCGATCCCGACGCGCAGTAACCAGCCGACGATGAGAGCACCGAGGAGGAGAATCACCATGGCTTCCAGCACCCAGGATTGGATCGACGAGCTCAAGTCCATCTCGGTCCTCGAGCTCTCCGAGCGCATCAAGGCGCTCGAGGAGGAGTTCGGCGTGTCCGCGACGGCCGTCGCCGCTGCGGCCCTGCCGCGCCGGCGGCGTGCCGCGGCGACGGCGGCGCACCCGCCGAGGAGCAGACCACGTTCGACGTCGTGATCACGGGCGCCGGCGAGAAGAAGATCCAGGTCATCAAGGTCGTCCGCGCGGCGACCGGCCTGGGCCTCAAGGAGGCCAAGGCGCTCGTCGACGAGGCCCCCAAGCCCGTCAAGGAGGGCCTCGAGCGCGACGAGGCCGACAAGCTCAAGGGCGACCTCGAGGAGGCCGGCGCCTCCGTCGAGCTGAAGTAGCCCTCAGGCTCCCGCCGCCGCCGGATGATCGATTCCATATCGATGGGCGGCGTAGGCGGGCTGCGGTCCCAGCTGCCGGCGAGTTGGTCGGCGGATGGCGGCGGCCAGAGCGAGGATGCGGCCGGCGACGAGGCCGGGCATGGTGCGTGCGCCGTGGCGCCGCGCGGCCACGAGGGTGTCGATGATCGATTCTCACTGGCGGGCCGCGCCAAGGCTGCTCGTGGCGACGAGTTCGTCCTTGCGGTCGGGGCCGTCCGCGCCCATCTGCTCGACCATGGCTTCGAAGTCGCGGCCCGCGAAGCCCTTGTCGGCCAGGATGGTGCGTGCGGCCACGGGCAGGCGTTCGAGGAGTCCGCGGCGACCTTGCAGGCTTTGCTTGGCGTTCTGCCAGTTCGAGGGGCAGGCCCCGTCGGGCGCGCAGACCAGCGGCGTCCCCGAAATGACGGGGTGCGACGTGCGGCATCATGGGCGCGGCGGCGGCCGGTCTCGCGCGTCCGCTCGACGCCCTCATGCCGGACGCAGCCTCAGCTCGTCGCAAAACGAGGGCCGCCGGCGGAGGTTGAGCAGGCGCACGATCTGGGGGCCAGGGCGCGGACGCGCTTGTTGTAGGCGGCTGCGAACCAGTGCCCGCGGAAGCGCGCGATGGCCAAAAACCGCCGGTCGCCGGGGCGTCCAACGAGCATCTGGCGACGCGACAGAGCAGTTCAGCGTCGGTGATGCGACCGCCCACGGCGGGGTGCGAAGGTCATCAGCCAGGACATAGAGCCCGATGAGGAGCGTGTCGCAGGCGGGCGGGGCCTCAAGGTCGACGTCGACCTCGTGCAACGACGCCAGCCGCCCACCCCGCTGGCCCTCACGCAATTCGAATCGATCACCTTGAACGCGGAACGGTTCGGGTGCTGGGCCCCAGGTCGCGATAGCGACACACGGCCCTCCGGGCGGCGATGATCTCCACCGTCTGCCCCACGTCTCGACGTAGAAGGTCGTGCGTCGCGGTGGGGATGCGCGCGCGCCGGCCGCGAGACCGTCGAGGACCACCACTCGCCAGTGGCGGCGGCGGCCGGCCAGCACGACCTGCTGGGCCACGTGGTCGAACTGCATGACGTCCTGGTGGAGCACGCGCGTGCCCGGAACGGTGTGCCGCCACCACGCGATGGCCTCGCCGATGTCGGGCACCTGCTGGGCGGCGTGGTCGAAGCGCATCTCCACGTCGCGAGCCTAGTGGTCCCTCCCGCAAGTACGTCCCACAAGTACGGGACCACGAGCCGGTTTGCACCCTGCGCGGGCACTCCCTACACTGCTGGCGCCGACCGATAGTCGAAGCCGCCCACTGCTCGGCGCCGCGCCACATACGCGGCCGCCGCGGGCGGGGTCCGTGAGCGTCGGCCACCCCTGCGGGGGTACCACCTCGCTGTGCTATCTTGAGCGGTCCGCGCCGTTTCCGGGTCGCCGCCCTGAGACAGCGTGTCGCTCGCCCTCCCGACCCTCCTGAGGAGTCGCTCCTTGCCTCGCGCCGAAACTCCCCGCACGCGCCGCTCCTTCGCGCGCCTCGAGCGCCCGATCGAGGTGCCCAACCTCATCGCCATCCAGCGCCGCTCGTTCGCCTGGCTGACCGAACCCGAGAAGGGTGGCCTGCGCGAGACGATCGACGACATCTCCCCGATCGAGGACTACACGGGGAACCTCGCCGTCGACTTCGGCGAGCTGCACTTCGACGAGCCCACGGCGACGCTCGAGGAGTGCCGCGAGAAGGACCTCACCTACGCGCGGCCGCTGAGCCTCACCGTGGCCTTCGTCAACCGCGAGACCGGCGAGATCCGCGAGCAGCAGGTCTTCATGGGCGACTTCCCGTGGATGACCGAGCGGGGCACCTTCGTCATCAACGGCACCGAACGTGTGGTCGTCACCCAGCTCGTGCGCTCCCCGGGCGCCTACCTGATGGAGGCCAAGGACCGCGAGAAGCAGGTCTTCACGGCCAACCTTATGCCCGCGCGCGGCTCGTGGCTGGAGCTGGAGATCGACAAGAAGGGCCGCGTCTACGTGCGCATCGACCGCAAGCGCAAGCTGCCGGTCACCGTGCTGCTGCGCGCGATGGGCTACGCCAGCGACGAGGAGATCCTCAACCTCTTCGACGACTCGCTGTACATCCGCAACACGATCGACGCCGACGCCGAGGTCACCAAGACCGAGGACGGCGCGCTGATCGAGTTGTTCAAGAAGCAGCGTCCCGGCGAGCCGCCCAGCGTCGACAACGCCAAGGCGCTGCTCGACCAGCTGTTCTTCGACCCCAAGCGCTACGACCTCACGCGGGTGGGGCGCTACAAGCTCAACGCGCGCCTGGGCCTCGAGATCGACCTCGAGACCCGCACCCTGACCCACGACGACATCCTGGCCCTGGTCAAGGAGCTCGTCGGCCTGCCCCGGCTGCTGGGCATCCCCGAGGACGGCGAGGTCGAGATCAAGGACTTCGCGGCCGAGGCGGTCTCCATGCCGCGCGAGCCGATCGCCGACCACCTCGACGAGTACGAGCACTTCGGCAACCGCCGGCTGCGCACGGTGGGCGAGCTGATCCAGGAGGCCTTTCGGATCGGCCTGTATCGCATGGAGCGCGTGGTCCGCGAGCGGCTGACCACCGAGGACGCCGACACCATCACCCCGCAGACCATCGTGAACATCCGCCCGGTGGTGGCGGCGCTGAAGGAGTTCTTCGGCTCCTCCCAGCTCAGCCAGTTCATGGACCAGACCAACTCGCTGGCCGGGCTGACCCACCGCCGGCGCCTCAGCGCGCTGGGCGCAGGCGGGCTGACCCGTGAGCGCGCGCCCATCGAGGTGCGCGACGTGCACCCCACCCACTACGGGCGCATGTGCCCCATCGAGACGCCGGAGGGCCCGAACATCGGCCTGATCGGCTCGCTGTCGTCCTTCGCGCAGGTCTCCGAGCACGGCTTCGTCACGACGCCCTACCGCGTGGTCAAGGACGGCGTGGTGACCGACGAGATCGTGCACCTGGACGCCACCCAGGAGGAAGAGCGGATGGTGGCCCAGGCCAACACGCCGGTCGACCCCGAGTCGGGGCGGATCCTCTCCGACGACATCCTGTGCCGCACACAGGCGGGCTCCTACCTGCAGCGCACGGCGGCCGAGGTCGACCTCATGGACGTCTCGCCCGAGCAGATCTGGTCGGTGGCGACGGCGATGATCCCCTTCCTCGAGCACGACGACGCCAACCGCGCGCTCATGGGCTCCAACATGCAGCGCCAGGCCGT
>JAUJPF010000004.1 GCA_030447275.1 Solirubrobacteraceae bacterium
GGAGATGGAGGGCCTGGCGCGCGAGCTGCTGCCGCTCGCCTCGCCGATCATGGACGCGATGCACCAGCGGTTCCTCTCGCACTTCGTCGAGCAGGACGTCGTCGGGCACATGGAGGCCGACTTCGGCGGCGGGCTCGACCTCGGCCGGCTGCGCGTGTGCATCGCCTTCGCCGACCTCGCCGGCTACACGCGCCTGACCGAGGAGCTGGGCGACGAGATGGCGGTCGACGCCGTCGACCGCTTCGTCGAGTCGGTCGAGAACACGCTGCCCGACGACGCGCGGATCGTGAAGACGATCGGCGACGAGGTGATGGTCGTCGCCTCCGACGCCGCGGGCCTCGCCGACTGGGCCGTCGGCTTTCAGGAGCTCGTGCAGGACGAGCGCCCGCTGCCGCGGATCGGGCTGCACTTCGGCGAGGTCGTCTACCGCGACGGCGACTACTACGGCCGCGAGGTCAACCTCTCGGCGCGCGTGGTCGCGCGCGCGGCGGGCGGCGAGGTGCTCGCCACCCGCCCGGTCGCCGACGCCGCCGGCGCGAACCTCGCGTTCGAGGCGATCGGCGAGGTCAAGCTGAAGGGGTTCTCGCAACCGACCGAGCTCTTCGTCGCCCGGATGGCGGACGCGTGATCGCGCTCGATCCGGACCTCGTCCCGCCGGGCGAGCCGCTCGTCGTGCTGCTCTCCGGCGGCCGCGACAGCGTCTGCCTGCTCGACTGCGCGGTCGCGGTCGGCGCGCGCGTCACCGCGCTGCACGTGAACCATGGCCTGCGCGACGAGGCGGGCGAGGACGAGCGCCACTGCGCCCGGTTGTGCGACCGCCTCGGGGTCGCGCTGGCGGTCGAGCGGCCGCGGTGGGACGGGCGCGGGAACCTCCAGGCCTGGGGGCGCGAGGTGCGCTACGCGGCGGCGCATCGCCTCGACGGCCTGATCGCCACCGGCCACACCGCGACCGACCAGGCGGAGACGATCCTCTACCGGCTCGCGGCGTCGCCGGGGCGGCGGGCGCTGCTCGGGATGGCGCCGCGCGAGGGGCGCGTGGTGCGCCCGCTGCTCGCGCGCACGCGCGAGGAAACCGCGGCCCACTGCCGCGAGCGGGGGCTCGAGTGGCGCGACGACGCCTCGAACGACGACCCGCGGTTCGCGCGCACGCGGGTACGCAGCGGGCTCGTCGCCGAGCTGCGCCGGGTGCATCCCGCGGCCGAGGCCAACGCCGTCCGCACGGCCGAGCTGCTGCGCGAGGAGGCCGAGGTGCTCGACGGCGTCGTCGAGACGGCGCTCGCCGGGCGCGACCGGATCGCGCTGGACCACCTCGCCGCGCTCCCGCGGGCGCTCGCGCGCCTCATCGTGCGGCGGCTGGCCGAGGACGCCGCCGGCGGCCTGTGCCCCCGCGCCGCCAACCGCCTCGACGACGTCCTCGCGCTCGACGACGGCGCACTCGACCTCGGCGACGGGGCGCGCGCCGTCGTCGAGGACGGCGTGCTGCGGATCGCGCCCACCCCGCCGCTGCCGGCCCGAAGCGGGTAGAGGTTCGCCATGCGAGACGCCGAGATCGGCGAGATCCTCGTCCAGGCCGACGAGCTCCAGCGCAGGGTTCGCGCGCTGGGGGCCGAGATCTCCGCCGACTACGAGGGCAGGCAGCTCCTGCTGGTCTGCGTCCTGAAGGGGGCGGTGTTCTTCCTGTCCGACCTCATGCGCCAGCTCCAGATCCCCTGCGAGGTCGACTTCATGGCCGTCGCCTCGTACGGCGACTCGACCGACTCGTCGGGCGTCGTGCGGATCCTCAAGGACCTCGACGCTCCGATCGAGGGTCGCGACGTGTTGATCGTGGAGGACATCGTGGACTCCGGCCTGACCCTCAAGTACCTGTTGCGCAACCTGGCGGCCCGCCGGCCGGCCAGCCTCGAGGTATGCGCGCTGCTCACCAAGCCGGAGCGCCGGAAGGCCCAGATCGACGCCAAGTACATCGGGTTCGAGATCCCGAACCGGTTCGTCATCGGATATGGCCTCGACCACGCCGAACGCCACCGGAACCTGCCCTTCGTGGCGGCCCTGACCAACGAGTAGACTGCTTCGTTCTGCTATGAGCCGGTTTTTCAAGAGCGCCGCCTTCCCGATCCTGATCGTGGTGGTGTTGGCCTTCTTCGCGCAGCGGCTCATCAGCCCGAACGACGAGCCGAAGAAGCCCGACTTCCCGACCTTCCTCCAGCAGGTCGAGTCCTCCGAGGTCAAGACCGTCGAGCTGCGCCAGAAGGACAACACCGCCGAGGTCCACCTCAAGGACGGCACGAAGTACGAGGTCGGCTTCGCCGACGACTACGGCGAGGAGATGACCGAGACCCTCCTCGCGGCCGAGGAGAGCGGGAAGATCCAGGAGTTCGACGTCGAGGGCCGCAAGTCCAACGGCTGGCTCTCGCTGCTGACCTACGTCCTGCCGTTCCTGATCTTCATCGGGTTCTGGATCTTCCTGATGAACCAGGTCCAGGGCGGCGGCTCGAAGGTCATGTCGTTCGGCAAGTCGCGCGCCAAGCGCATGAGCGTCGACTCGCCGAAGATCACCTTCCGCGACGTGGCGGGCGCCGACGAGGCGGTCGAGGAGCTCCACGAGATCAAGGAGTTCCTCGAGAACCCGAAGAAGTTCCAGGCGCTCGGCGCGCGGATCCCGAAGGGCGTGCTGCTCTTCGGCCCGCCGGGCACCGGCAAGACGCTGCTCGCGCGCGCCGTCGCGGGCGAGGCCGGCGTGCCGTTCTTCTCGATCTCCGGCTCGGACTTCGTCGAGATGTTCGTCGGCGTCGGCGCCTCCCGCGTGCGCGACCTCTTCGAGCAGGCCAAGCAGAACTCGCCGTGCATCATCTTCATGGACGAGATCGACGCCGTCGGGCGCCACCGCGGCGCCGGCATGGGCGGCGGCCACGACGAGCGCGAGCAGACGCTCAACCAGCTGCTCGTCGAGATGGACGGCTTCGAGATGAAGGACAACATCATCCTCATCGCCGCCACCAACCGGCCGGACATCCTCGACCCCGCGCTGCTGCGCCCCGGCCGCTTCGACCGCCAGATCGTCGTCGACCGCCCCGACCGCAAGGGCAGGGCGAAGATCCTCGAGGTCCACACCGCGGCAAGCCGCTGGCCAAGGACATCCACGTCGACGACCTCGCCGGCCAGACGCCGGGCTTCACCGGCGCCGACCTCGCGAACCTCGTCAACGAGGCCGCGCTGCTCGCCGCGCGCAACGGCAAGCGCGAGATCGGCCAGATCGAGCTCGAAGAGGGGATCATGCGCGTCGTCGCCGGCCCGGAGAAGAAGACCCGGGTGATGGGCGAGAAGGAGCGCCTGATCACGGCGTACCACGAGATGGGCCACGCGCTCGTCGGCCACTTCCTCGAGCACGCCGACCTGGTCCACAAGATCTCGGTCGTCGGCCGCGGCCAGGCGCTCGGCTACACGATCTCGATGCCGCAGGAGGACAAGTTCCTCACCACGCGCGCGGAGCTCAACGACACGATGGCGATGACGCTCGGCGGCCGCGCCGCCGAGGAGATCGTCTTCGGCGAGATCACCACCGGCGCGTCGAACGACATCGAGAAGGTCACCGCGACGGCCAAGCAGATGGTCATGCGCTTCGGCATGAGCGACCGCCTCGGCCCGCGCGTGTTCGGCCACGACCACGGGCAGCCGTTCCTCGGTCGCGAGTTCTCCTCCGAGCCCGACTACTCGGACGAGATCGCGCGCGAGATCGACGACGAGATCCGCCGCATCATCGAGTCCGCGCACCAGCAGGCGCGCGACATCCTCACCCAGCACCGCGAGGACCTCGACGACGATCTCGGAGATCCTCGTCAAGCGCGAGACGATCGAGAAGTCGCAGTTCGAGGCGCTGCTCGAGGGCAAGTCCGAGGAGGACGTGTTCGGCCCCGAGGAGGAGCCGCCCACCACCGGCACCACCGCGCCCGAGCTGCCCGCCGGCGCCGAGCGCGCCGCCATGCCCCGCGGCCGCTCCCGCGGCCCGGTCTGGCCGGCGCGGAGTCGCGCGCGGTCGACCCGCCCGGAGCCCGGCTGGCTTAGGGCTCGGCCGCGCGCCGCTCGCCCCGCTTCGTCGCCAGGCCGCGGCTGACTGCTCGTCGAGGGAGGACAGGGTTGCCTCGGACATGTCGCCCACACCCCCGGCGGGGGCCGCGAACACACACTCCCTCCCTCGCCGCCTGCCGCGCGAAGGCGCCCTTGCCGCGCGCGGCGGCGGCTAGCCTCGCTCGCGTGCAGCCGTTCTCCGTCATGGGCGTCGTCAACGTCACGCCCGACTCGTTCTCGGACGGCGGGCGCTACCTCCACGCCGAGGCCGCGGTCGCGCACGGCCTCGCGCTGCGCGAGGAGGGCGCGGACATCCTCGACGTCGGCGGCGAGTCGACGCGACCGGGCGCCGAGCCGGTCGGCGCCGAGGAGGAGCGCGCCCGCGTCGAGCCGGTCGTCGCCGCGCTCGCGGCCGCGGGCGCGCGGGTGTCGGTCGACACGACGAAGGCGAGCGTCGCACGCGCGGCGCTGGCCGCCGGGGCGACCTACGTCAACGACGTCAGCGCGCTGCGCTTCGACCCTGAGCTCGGCGTCGTCGCCGCCGCGGGCGCCGACTGCTGCCTCATGCACATGCGCGGCGAGCCGCGGACGATGCAGGACGCGCCGCGCTACGACGACGTCGTCGCCGACGTGAAGGCGCACCTCGAGGAGCGCCTCGCCTTCGCCGTCGCGCAGGGGATCGCCGAGGAGCGCGTCCACCTCGACCCCGGCATCGGGTTCGGCAAGACGCTCGAGCACAACCTCGAGCTGCTGCGCCGCCTGGACGAGATCGCGGCTCTCGGCAGGCCGGTCGTCGTCGGCGCGAGCCGCAAGTCGTTCCTCGGCCGGCTCACCGGGCGCGAGGTCGGCGAGCGGGCCGCCGCGACCGTCGCCGCGAACGTCATCGCCTTCGAGCGCGGGGCCCGCATCTTCCGCGTCCACGACGTCGCCGCGACGCGCGATGCGCTGCTGGTGGCGGCTGCTACGTTGCGCCGATGGGAGCCGACGACGACCTCGGGCGCGACGACCTCTCCGACGACGACGATCTAGACCCGGACGACTCGCCGTACCAGACCGTCGTCACGATCGAGATCGCCGGGCTGTCGCTGTACACCCGGCTCGGCGTCACCGAGGCCGAGCGCGAGGTCGGTCAGCGGCTCCTGATCGACCTGACGCTCGAGGTCGGCGAGCCCGACGCGACGCTCACCGACATGGTCGAGGACACCGTCGACTACGCCGAGGTCTGCAACGTCGTCGCCCTCGTCGCCCAGCAGCGGACCTACCACGCTCGAGCGCCTCTCGACGGCGATCGCCGACCGGCTGCTCGAGGACTTCGGCGTCGACGCGGTGCTTCGTCAAGGCGACGAAGCCCGAGCCGCCGATCCCGCTGCCGGTCGAGGAGGTCTCGGTCACCGTCTGGCGCGAGCGGTAGCCGTGGCCGGCGAGACGCGCCGCCGGCTCAGCGCGGCCGAGCGCCGCGAGGAGATCCTCGCCGTCGCGATCTCCGAGTTCGCGACCACCGGCTACCACGGCACGTCGACCGAGGTCATCGCCGAGCGTGCCGGCATCTCGCAGCCGTACGTCTTCCGCCTGTACGGGACGAAGAAGGAGCTGTTCCTCGCGTGCGTCGACCGCTGCTTCGACCTCACGATCGAGACGTTCCGCGCCGCGGTCGCCGAGGAGCGTCCCGACCACCCGACGCCGCGCGCGCGATGGGCCGCGCGTACGTCGAGCTGCTCGGCAACCGCGAGCTGGTGCTCTTCCAGCACCAGACCTACGCCGCGGCCGACGACGAGGACGCGCGCGCTCGCCCGCCGGCTTTGAGGAGCTGGGGAGGAGGTCGAGCGGCTGGGCGGCCTGACCCGCGACGAGCGCGTCCAGTTCGTCGGCCAGGGGATGCTGCTGAACGTCATCGCCGCGCTCGGCCTGCCGCCCGAGGAGTGGGTGTTCCTCACCGCGTCGCCCACCTAGGGCTCGGCTCGAACGTCGGCGACCGGCGGGCGAACCTGCAGGCCGCCGTCGACGCGCTGCCGCGCCACGGGGTCGCGGTGCTCGCGTCCTCGTCGACGTACGACACCGACCCGGTCGGCGAGGTCCTCGACCAGCCGTCGTTCCTCAACGCGTGCGTGCGCGCGAGGACGATCACGGGCCCGAGGCGCTGCTCGACGCGTGCAAGGCGGTCGAGCGCGAGCTGGGGCGCGAGGCGGGCGGCGTGCGCCACGGCCCGCGGCCGATCGACGTCGACGTGCTGCTGCTCGGCGACGTCGAGCATGCGTCGGAGCGGCTCACGCTCCCGCACGAGCAGGTGCTCGCCCGGCGGTTCGTGCTGGTCCCGCTGCTCGAGCTGGACTTCGAAAGGCGGTTACCGGACGGGCGCTCCCTGGCCGACGCGCTGGCCCGCCTGCCGCTCGACGAGGGCGTCCGCCGGCACGGCGATCCGCTCAAGGTCCCGTAGCGCCCGCCGAACCCAGGTGGTGTCGTGCGCCGCCGCCTGCTCGCCGCCGTCGTCCTGCTCGCCGCGCTCCCCGCGCCGGCCGACGCCGCGCGCCCGCAGCGCCTCGACGCGCTCGCGGCGCGCACCAACCAGGGCTTCGGCGGCATCCCCATGTGGAAGTCGGGGCTGCGGCCGGTCGCGCCGTGCTCGACCCTCCGCGCGCTCGCGCCGCAGTTCGTCGCCGCCGGCCGCGCGTTCGGCCTGCGCCCGTCGATCATCGCGGCGATCAGCGAGGTCGAGTCGGGCCACGGCTGCAACATGGGCCCGTCCTCGGCCGGCGCGATCGGCTGGACGCAGTTCATGCCGGCGACGTGGCGCGCGTGGGGGATGGACGCCGACGGCGACGGCCTCGCCTCGCCCTACGACTCGGTCGACGCGCTGTACTCCACCGCCCGCTACCTGCGCGCCTCGGGCGCCCCGCGCTCCTACCGCCGCGCTCTTCGCCTACAACCACGCGGACTCATACGTCCGCCTGGTCCTGCGCCGCGCGGCGCTCTACCGCTAGGCCCGCAGCGCGCCTCGGGGCGTCTGGGATCATCGCGCGCCGTGCTCCTCGTCGTCGACGCCGGCAACACCCAGACCCACTTCGGGACCTTCGTCGGCACCGAGCTGGTCGAGCACTGGCGCTTCGCGACGGTGCGCACCTCGACGACCGACGAGCTGGGCGCCGCGCTTCGCAACCTGCTCGGCCTGCGCGGGCTCGGCTTCGGCGACATCGACTCCTCGATCATCTCGTCGACCGTCCCCCAGCTCGAGCCGGAGTGGCGGGCGGTCGCCGGGCGCTACCTCGGCCACGAGATGCTCGCCGTCGGCCAGGGGCTGAAGACGGGGTTGGCGATCCGGTACGACAACCCGCGGGAGATCGGTGCAGACCGACTGGTGAACTCGGTGGCGATCCGCGAGCGCTACGGCGGCCCCGCGATCTGCGTCGACTTCGGCACCGCGGTGAACTTCGACGTGATCTCCGGCGCGGGCGAGTACCTCGGCGGCGTCCTCGTGCCCGGCGTCGAGATCAGCCTCGAGGCGCTGACCGAGCGCGGGGCGAAGCTGCCGAAGATCGACCTCGCGCCGCCGCGCGGCGTCATCGGCAAGACGACCATCGACGCGATCCGCAGCGGCGTGATCTACGGCTACGCGGGCGCGGTCGACGCGATCGTCCGGCGCCTGAAGCGCGACGAGCTGGGCGAGGAGTGCGACGTGATCGCCACCGGCGGCCTGGCCGAGCACATCGTCCCGTTCTGCGAGACGATCGACGCGGTCGACGACCTGCTGACGCTCACGGGCCTGCGGCTCATCCACGAGCGCAACGCGTAGCCGGCGCACTACCCTCGCGGCGTGGCCGAGCGCGCGCTCACCGACCCCTGGACGCTGGGCGGGATCGAGATCCCGAACCGCGTCGTGCTCGCGCCGCTGGCGGGGATCGGCAACTGGTTCGTGCGACTCCAGGCCAAGCGCTACGGCGCGGGCCTCGTCGTCTCGGAGATGGTGTCGAGCTTCGGCATCCACCACGGCAACCACAAGACCGTCACCGAGATGCTGCGGACGGTGCCGGAGGAGAAGCCGGTCGCGCTCCAGCTCTTCGGGCAGGACCCCGATGTCATGCGCTCGGCCGCCGCGTACGTCGCCGAGCACACGGACGTCGACGTCATCGACCTGAACATGGGCTGCCCGGTGCCCAAGGTGATGAAGACCGGCGCCGGCGCGGCGCTGCTCAAGGACGCCGACACGGCGGTGGCGGTCGCCGCCGCCGCCCGCGAGGGGTCGGGGCTGCCGGTCACCGTCAAGCTGCGCTCCGGCCAGCGCAAGGGCGAGGCCGAGGGCTACGAGCTCGCGCACCGCCTCGTCGCCGAGGCCGGCGTCGCCGGGATCTCGTTCCACCCGCGCTCCGCGCAGGTGCACCACAGGGGCGAGCCGGACCTCGAGCTGGCCCGGGCGCTGGTCGCGTCGCTCCCCGTCCCGGTCATCCTCTCGGGCGGCATGAACGAGCCGGCGTGGATCGCCGACGCGTTCCGCTTCACCGGCGCCGAGGCCGTGATGCTGGCCCGCGGCGCGCTCGGCAACCCGTGGCTGTTCGCCCGGATGCTGGGCACGCGCGACGGCGAGCCGACCCCGGCGAGGTCCTCGCCGAGCTGCACTGGGTGATGGACCGGGCGGTCGAGCACCTGGGCCCCGAGCGGGCCGGCCGCTACCTGCGGAAGTTCTACCCGTGGTACCTCGAGCGGCTCGGCGGCGGCCGGTCGCTCCAGGACGCGCTGCAACGTACGACGACCGTCGAGGAGGCGCGAACCGCGCTGCTAGCCTTACGCGCCTTTCGCCCCCGGACGGGACCGATCTGCATGCCGAAGGACGTCATCCTCACCCCGAAGGCCTCGAGATGCTGAACGCGGAGCTCGAGGAGCTCACGACCACCAAGCGGCGTGAGGTCGCCGAGCGCATCAAGGACGCGCGCGAGTACGGGGACATCTCGGAGAACTCCGAGTACGACGACGCGAAGAACGAGCAGGCGATGCTCGAGGCCCGCATCGCGTCGGTCGAGGAGAAGCTGCGCTCGGCCATCGTCGTGGACTCGAGCGAGCTGTCGACCGACGTCGTCCAGGTCGGCTCGCAGGTGAAGGTCAAGGACGGCGGATCGGGTAAGAGCGAGACGTACACGATCGTCGGGTCGGCCGAGGCCAACCCCGCGGAGAAGAAGCTGTCGAACGAGTCGCCCGTCGGGCGCGCTCTCATCGGCCACAAGGCGAAGGACAAGGTCACGGTGCAACTGCCCAACGGCAAGGCGCGCGAGCTCACGATCCAGAAGATCGAAGTTGCGTAGCGCGGCGGCAGCGACGATCGCGCTGGCGGCCCTCGCCGCCGCGCCGGCCGCCGGCGCCGCGGTCAGCGTCAACGCGGGCGGCCAGCGCTGCTACGCCGAGGGTGACAGCATCAACGTCGAGGGCACCGGCTACTCGCCGGGCGGCAACGCCCGGCTCTCGCTCGAGAAGACGGACGGCGAGGTGCTGGAGAGCAGCGAGGACCCGGTCGTCGGGCCCGACGGCGTCGTCAAGGGCCTGTACGGCGTCGAGGACGAGACCGGCTGGTTCGGCGCGACGCAGTCGCGCTTCGACATGGTCCTGCGCCTCGTCGACCTGACCCGCCTGCGCGCGGGGCGCCCCGAGAACGACCCCGAGGTCGGGGCGACCACCACGTTCATCTTCAGCCGCTGGGCGGTCGGCGTGCGCACGCGCGGCGCGCGCATCCATCCGAAGCGCGCGGTGCGGCTCAACCCCGTCGGCTACACCAACGCGGTCGGCAAGCCGCTCTACGCGCACTGGATGCGCAACGGGCGCCGCGTGCACACGCGTCGCCTCGGCGTGCTGCGCGGGCCGTGCGGCGACCTGAAGACCCGGCTGTCGCGCGGGTTCCCGTTCCGCCCGGTGCGCCCCGGCTCGTACCAGGTCCGGTTCTCGCCGTCGCGGACGAACACGAAGCGCAGCGCGATCTTCGTCCGCGCTTCGCGGGTCAGCCGCACCATCAGGTAGGACGGGGCTCCACCCCCTAGGGGTCATTCCGCATTGGCGCGGGCGTGCCGCGTCGGCATGCTCGCGGCATGGAATCGACAGGCCCCGAGAACCCGACCCGCCGCATGCTCCGCTCACGCTCCGACCGGCTGTTCGGCGGCGTGTGCGGCGGCATCGCCCGCCACTTCAACCTCGACCCCACGCTCGTGCGCATCGGCTTCGTGGCCGGCGTCGTCATCTGGGGCGCGACCGCGGTCGTCTACCTCGCCGCGCTGCTGCTCATGCCGGAGGAGCCCGAGGACGCCTCCGTTCCCGCCGTCGCGCCGCGCCCGGCGCGCAACCGCGCGCTCACGGCGATCGGCATCGTCCTGCTCGTCGCGATCGGCGGCCCGATCGCGCTCGGCGTCGGCGCGCTGCTGGTGCCGTTCGCGCTGCTGGCGCTGGCGGCGCTCTTCGTCGCGTGGCTCGTCACCGGCCGCCGGCCGCAGGGCGGGGGTCGTGACCTCGCGCGCCACACGCTCGTCGGCGTCGGCCTGCTCATCCTCCTCTTCGCGCTCAGCGTGGGGAGCTTCTGGGCCGCGGCGGCGGGCGGCGACGAGGTCATCGCGGCCGGCGTCGTGGCCGCGGGGCTGGCGCTCGTCGCGTCGGCGTTCGCCCGCCCCGCGCGCTGGCTGATCCTGCCCGCGCTCGCGGTCGCGGTCCCCACCGCGTTCGTCGCGACGGCCGGCATCGACCTCGACGGCGGCGTGGGCGAGAAGCGCTATCGCCCGAGCGCGGCGGCCGACGTCCGCGAGAGCTACGAGCTGGGCGCGGGCTCGCTGACGCTCGACCTGCGCAACGTCGAGCTCCCCGCGGGCGAGCGGCGCGTGCACCTCGACGTCGGGATGGGCGAGGCCGTCGTGGTCGTGCCGGAGGACGTCTGCGTGTCGACGACGGCCGAGCTCGGGATGGGCGGCGTCGCCATCTTCGACCGCGAGAGCGGCGGAGTCGACGTCGACCTCGAGGACCTCAACTCCGCGCCCGCCGGGACGCCGCGGCTCGTGCTCGACGCCGTCGTCGGGCTCGGCGCGGTCGAGGTCGTCCACGACGAGGCCGACGGGCACCGCCGCGGGGCACGCGACTGGAAGGACGACGACGACGACGGTCGGGCCGGCAACCTCGCCTGCGGGGCCGCCTGATGGCGCGCCGCCCCGACGCGCCTTCGCTGGCCGCCGGCCTCAGCCTCGTCGTGCTCGGCGCGCTGGCCCTCGCCGACGGCGCCGGCGAGATCGACGTGACGTTCGCGGCCTTCGGCCCGCTCGTGCTCGCGGTGCTCGGGGCGACGCTGCTCGCGAGCGGCCTCAGCCGGCGCGACTAGAGTCGCCCCATGGCGACCGTCGGTGCGCGCCCGCCGCTGCGACGTCCGGCCGAGGGCCGGGTCGCCGCGGGCGTGTGCGCGGGGATCGCCGAGCGCCTGCGGGTCGACCCGCTCCTCGTCCGTGTCGTGTTCATCGCCGCGGCGACGACCGGCCTCGGCGTCGTCGCCTACGCGCTCGTGTGGCTGGTCGTGCCGACCGACGGCTCGGGCGGCCCGGTCATGCGCCTGCGCACCGGGCGCGCGGCGGTCGAGGTCGGCCTCGGGGCCGGGCTGCTCGTCCTGAGCGCGCTGCTCGCGATGCGCAGCGCCGGGCTGTGGCTCTCCGACGCCGTGGCGTGGCCGCTCGTCCTCGTCGCGGCCGGCGGCGCGCTGCTGTGGCGCCAGTCGCAGACGCGGGCGGCGCCCGCCGAGCCGCGGGCGCTCGAGCCGCGGCCGATCTCACTGCCCGACGTCAGCCGCACCGGCGTCGGCGTCGCGCTCGTCGTCGCCGCCGCGCTCGTCTTCCTCGAAGTCACCGGGGCGCTCGGCGCGGCGCGCGACGTCGCCGTCGGCGCGATCGTCGTCGCGGTCGTCCTCGGCGTGATCTTCGCGCCCTTCCTCATCCGCCTCGCCCGCGAGCGCGTGCAGCAGCGCGAGCGCGCGGAGGTCTCGGCGCACCTGCACGACTCGGTGCTCCAGACGCTGGCGCTCGTGCAGAAGCGCGCCGACGACCCGGCGCAGGTCGCGGCGCTCGCCCGCCGTCAGGAGCGCGAGCTGCGCGCGTGGCTCAGCGGGCGAACGGCCACGGCGACCGGGACGCTCGTGCCCGCCCTCGAGGCGGTCGCCGGCGACGTCGAGCAGGCCCACGGCGTGGCGGTCGACGTCGTCGCGTCGGGCGACCGCCCAGCCGCCGAACCACTCGTTGCCGCCGCGCGCGAGGCGATCACGAACGCCGCCAGGCACGGAGGGGGCGGCCCGGTCTCGGTGTTCGTCGAAGCGGGCGAGGAGGGCGCGCGGGTGTTCGTTCGCGACCGCGGACCCGGCTTCGAGCTCGATGCCATCGCCGAGGATCGCCGCGGGGTGAGGGAGTCGATCGTCGGCCGCATGGAGCGCAACGGCGGCGGCGCGCGCATCGGTGCGGCGCCGGGCGGAGGCACGGAGGTCGAGCTGTGGTTGTGAGCGTCCTCATCGTCGACGACCACGCGCTGTTCCGCTCCGGCGTGCGGGCGGAGCTCGACGGGCGCGTCGACGTCGTCGGCGACGCCGGCACCGTCGAGCAGGCGGTGGAGCTGATCGCGTCGAAGGAACCCGACGTGGTCCTGCTCGACGTCCACATGCCCGACGGCGGAGGGGTGGAGGTGATCCGCCGGAGCGGATCCGGCCCGTCCGCGCCGCGGTTCCTCGCGCTGAGCGTCTCCGACGACCCGAAGGACGTGATCGCGGTGATCCGCGCCGGCGCGCGCGGCTACGTCACGAAGACCATCACCGGCGACGAGCTCGTCGACGCGATCGAGCGGGTCGACGGGGGCGACGCCGTGTTCTCCCCGCGCCTCGCCGGCTTCGTCCTCGATGCCTTCAACGCGCCAATCGAGCCCGACGTCGACACGCTGACCCCGCGCGAGCACGAGGTCATCCAGCACATCGCGCGGGGGTACCTCTACAAGGAGATCGCGCAGCGCCTGGGCATCTCCGTGAAGACCGTAGAAGCCCATGTCTCCTCGGTTCTGCGCAAGCTCCAGCTTTCCACCAGGCACGAGCTGACGACGTGGGCGTGGGAGCGCTTCGAGACCCCGAAGCGGGGGAAGGGCGCGTTGTAGACTGGTGCCTTGCCCGCGATCCGACCCCGAGCGCTCATCCTGAGGCGGCCTCCGGCCGAATACATGGACGACACCCGGGCCCATCCCCGTCCCTTCGAGCCGACTTCGCTTCCCCACCCAGGAAGGACCCAGTAGCACCATGTTCGAGCGATTCACGGAGCGCGCCAGGCAGGTCGTCGTTCTCGCGCAGGAAGAGGCGCGCACGCTCAAGCACAACTACATCGGCACCGAGCACATCCTGCTCGGGCTGCTGCGCGAGGAGGAGGGCCTTGCCGCCCGCGTCCTCGAGTCGCTGGACATCACCGTCGAGCGGGTGCGTGCGCAGGTCGTGCGCATCGTCGGCTCCGGTGAGGAGGTCACCAGCGGACAGATCCCGTTCACCCCGCGAGCGAAGAAGGTCCTCGAGCTCGCGCTGCGCGAGGCGCTGAGCCTCGGCCACAACTACATCGGCACCGAGCACATCCTCCTCGGCCTCGTGCGCGAGAACGAGGGCGTGGCGGCGCGCATCCTGCTCGACTTCGACGCGGACTCCGAGAAGATCCGCAACGAGGTCATCCGGATGCTCTCCGGCCCCGGCGGGCGCCGCTCGGGCGGTGGCCAGCAGGGGCCCCCAGGGCAGCAAGCGCGACCGGCGAGGGCAAGAAGTCCTCGAAGCTGCTCGACCAGTTCGGCCGCAACCTGACCAAGCTCGCCTCCGACGGCAAGCTCGACCCCGTCGTCGGTCGCGAGACCGAGATCGAGCGGATCATGCAGATCCTCTCGCGGCGCACGAAGAACAACCCGGTGCTCATCGGCGAGCCCGGCGTCGGCAAGACCGCCGTCGTCGAGGGGCTCGCGCAGCGGATCACCAACGCCGACGTGCCCGAGCTCCTGAAGGGCAAGCAGATCTACACGCTGGACCTCGCGGCCCTCGTCGCCGGCTCGAAGTACCGGGGCGAGTTCGAGGAGCGGCTGAAGAAGGTGATGAAGGAGATCACCCAGCGCGGCGACATCATCCTGTTCATCGACGAGCTGCACAACCTCGTCGGGGCGGGCGCCGCCGAGGGCGCGATCGACGCCGCGTCGATCCTCAAGCCGGCGCTGGCGCGCGGCGAGCTCCAGACGATCGGCGCGACGACGCTCGACGAGTACCGCAAGTACCTCGAGCGCGACTCCGCCCTGGAGCGCCGCTTTCAGCAGATCCGCGTCGACCAGCCGTCGACGGACGAGACCGTGCAGATCCTCAAGGGGCTGCGCGACCGCTACGAGGCGCACCACAAGGTCAACATCACCGACGAGGCGCTCGAGGCGGCGGCCGAGCTGGCGGACCGCTACATCTCCGACCGGTTCTTGCCCGACAAGGCCATCGACCTCATCGACGAGGCCGCGTCGCGCATGCGCATCAAGTCAATGACGTCCCCGCCCGTGTACCGGGAGCTCGAGGAGGAGATCGAGACGACGCGGCGCGCCAAGGAAGCCGCGATCGAGGCGCAGGAGTTCGAGAAGGCGGCGTCGCTGCGCGACACCGAGCGCCGGCTGACGAACAAGAAGCGCGAGCTCGAGCAGCGCTGGGAGAGCGGCGAGGGCGGCGAGCGGCCGTCGATCGCCGAGGAGGAGATCGCCGACATCGTCTCGATGTGGACCGGCATCCCCGTGTTCAAGCTCACCGAGGCCGAGACGCAGAAGCTCATGCGCATGGAGGACGAGCTGCACAAGCGCGTCATCGGGCAGCACGCCGCCGTCGAGGTCATCTCGAAGGCGATCCGGCGCTCGCGCGCGGGCCTCAAGGACCCGAAGCGGCCGACCGGCTCGTTCGTGTTCCTCGGGCCGTCCGGGGTCGGCAAGACCGAGCTGGCCCGCACCCTCGCCGAGTTCCTGTTCGGCGACGAGGACTCGATGGTCCGCATCGACATGTCGGAGTACATGGAGAAGCACGCCGTGTCCCGGCTCGTCGGCTCGCCCCCGGCTACATCGGCTACGACGAGGGCGGCCAGCTCACCGAGGCCGTGCGCCGCAAGCCGTACTCCGTCCTGCTGCTCGACGAGATCGAGAAGGCCCACCCGGACGTCTTCAACATCCTCCTCCAGATCCTGGAGGACGGGCGGCTGACCGACGCGCAGGGCCGCACGGTCGACTTCCGTCACTGCATCGTGATCATGACCTCGAACATCGGAGCGTCGGAGATCGCGCGGAACACCCCGCTCGGCTTCAACGTGTCCGAGGACGAGACCGGCGTGTCCTACGAGGACATGAAGGGCCGGATCATGGGCGAGCTGAAGAAGGTCTTCCGGCCCGAGTTCCTCAACCGCATCGACGACGTCATCGTCTTCCACAAGCTCCAGAAGGACGAGATCAAGCAGATCATCGACCTCCTGCTGCTGCGGATCCGCGAGTCGATGGCCGAGCGCGAGCTCCAGCTCGAGCTCACCGAGGACGCGCGGGACCTGCTCGTCGACAAGGGCTGGGACCCGGCGATGGGCGCCCGGCCGCTGCGCCGCGCGATCCAGCGCTACATCGAGGACCCGCTCGCCGACTTCGTGCTGCGGGCGCAGCTCGAGTCGGGCGCCACGGTCATGGTCGACAAGGCCGACGACATCGAGGGCGGCCCGAACGACGGCGGCGACCCGGTGAAGCTGTCGATCATCCAGCCGAAGAAGGTCCCGGCTGCGGTGGGCGGCGGCGGCGACGGCGCCGACGTCCCGGCCGAGGAGGGCGCCGACGACGCGCCCGCCCGCGAGCCGGAGACGCCGGACGCGCCGCCGGCCGAGTAGGGCCTAGACCACGATCCCGAACCCGTAGACCAGGCAGGCCGCGGCACCGGTGCCGCGGCCGTCCTGGCGCACGACGCGTTGGCGTTGTCGGCGACCTCGATGAGCCCCGCCGAACTGCTGGCTCTGCCCGCGTACGACGCCCGCGACGAACTTGCTGGGGATCTTCCCGCGGTCGGATCCGGTGCGGTTCGTCGCGACGAGCTTGCCGGCGGCGCGCTTGAGCGACGAGCGGCGCGATGATCGAGATCACGAGCGAGGGCGGAGGCGTCCTCGACCTCATGGGGTTCCTCCCTTGTACGTTGGCTGCTGTGGAGGAGAACCCGCCGGTCGAGATCAAGGTGCGCGACGACGGGCCGTACAAGGTCACGGGCCCCGTCCGGATCGTCGACGCCGATGGCAAGGCGTGGGAGCTCGACGGCTCGCGGCCGGTGGCGCTGTGCCGCTGCGGGCACTCGCAGACGAAGCCCTTCTGCGACGCGACGCACAAGACCTCGGGGTTCGCGAGCTGTGAGCGGGCGTAGCACGCGGGCGGTCCACGCCGGACTGCCGGCGCCGCAGGACGGCGAGCCGTTCCTGCCCGGGCCGACGTTCGCCGCGCCCTACCACCTGAGCGGCGACGCGTCGCCGCGCGGGTACGGGCGCTACGAGAACCCGACGTGGACGCGCTGGCAGGAGGCGCTCGCCGCGCTCGAGGGCGGGCCGGCGCTCGGCTTCGCCTCGGGGATGGCCGCGTCGACGGCGGTGCTCCAGGCGTTCGGCGGGCCGGTCGTGCTGCCGAACGACACCTACGGCGTGGTCGCCAAGGCGGCTTCGCTGACCGGTGCTGACGCGCGCTTCGCCCCGAGCGACCCGGCGGCGCTGCTCGGGGCGGCGGCCGCCGGAGCGCGCGTCGTGTGGATCGAGACGCCGACGAACCCGTCCTTGACCGTCATCGACATCGAGGCGTTCGCGCGCGAGGTCCACGCGCTCGGCGCGCTGCTCGTCGTCGACGGGACGCTCGCCACGCCGCTCTCCCAGCAGGCGCTGTCGCTCGGCGCCGACGTCTCCGTCGTCTCGGACTCGAAGGCGATGACCGGGCACTCCGACCTCGTGCTCGGCCACGTCGCGTGCCGCTCCGAGGAGCACGCCGCCGCGATCCGCTCGTGGCGCGACGCGACCGGCGCGATCCCCGGCCCGTTCGAGGCGTGGCTCGCGCACCGCTCGCTGGCGACGCTCGGCGTGCGGCTCGAGCGCCAGTGCGCGAACGCGCTCGCCGTCGCGCGGGCGGTCGAGGCGCGCGGCCTCCCCGTCCTCTACCCCGGCCTCCCGGCGCATCCGGGCCACGCGGCGGCGGCGCGGCAGATGGGCGGCCTGTTCGGGCCCGTCGTGTCGTTCACGCTGGAGAGCGCCGGCGACGCCGACCGGTTCCTCGCCGGCTGCTCGCTCGTCGCCGAGGCGACGTCGTTCGGCGGGCTGCACTCGAGCGCCGAGCGCCGTGCGCGCTGGGGGATCGAGCCGGTCGCCGAGGGCTTCATCCGGCTCTCGGCGGGGATCGAGGACGCCGACGACCTCGTCGCCGACGTCCTCGGCGCGCTCGACGCGCTCTAGCTCTCGAGCGTCGCGAGCCCCGCCGAGCGTCGACTTCGTCTCCTATACGACGACGAACTCGACGCTCGGATGCCGTGGTCTAGCTCTCGAGCGTCGCCTCGAGCTGGAAGTCGTCGACGCCGGCGAGGGCGCGGCTGATCACGCACTCCTTCTTGGCCTGCTCGGCGGCCTTCTGGAAGCCGTCCTGGTCGAGGCCCGGGACGCGGCCGCGCGTCTTGATGTTCATCCCGGTGATCGTCGGCTTGCCGTCGACGTTGCGCAGCACGGCGCGGGCGTCGGTGTGAAGCTCCTCGGGCGCGTGGCCCTCGGTGCCGAGGATGAGGCTGAGCGCCATCGTGAAGCAGCCCGCCTCGGCGGCGGCGATCAGCTCCTCGGGGTTCGTGCCCTCGCCGTCCTCGAAGCGGCTCTTGAACGAGTACGGGCCCTCATGGGCGCCGTTGCCGACGGTGATGCGTCCCTCGCCGCCCTCCAGGTCCCCGCGCCAGACCGCGCTGCCGTTCCGCGTCGCCATGCTTCGCTCCTCTCTCCGCTCTGCGCCGAGTCTGCCACGTCGGGGCGGAACCGTCGGGTGCGGGCCGTAGGGTCGCCCGTTCATGGCGCGACCGACCACGATCCACGTCTGCTCGGCGTGCGGGCACTCGACCCCCCGCTGGCAGGGCAAGTGCCCGGGGTGCGACGCGTGGAACACCCTCGTAGAGGAGGCGCGCCCGGCGGCGGCGTCTGGGTCCTCGGGGCGCGCGGGGGTGGCGCGGGCCGCCCGGCCGCGCCCGCTCTCGGAGGTCGACACCGCACCGGTGCCGCGCCTGTCGACGGGGATCGGCGAGCTCGACCGCGTCCTCGGCGGCGGCATCGTCCCGGGCTCGCTCGTCCTGCTCGGCGGCTCGCCGGGGATCGGCAAGTCGACGCTCACGAACATGGCGCTCGGCAACCTCGCGGGCGCCGGACGGCGGACGCTGTACGTCTCGGGCGAGGAGTCAGCGGCGCAGATCAAGCTGCGGGCCGAGCGGCTCGGCGCGGGCGCGCTGGCGGTGCCCGTCGTCGCGGAGACCGATGTCGACACCGTGATCGCGACGCTCGAGGCCGAGCGCCCGGAGGTCTGCGTCATCGACTCGGTGCAGACGCTGCACGCCGCCGAGCTGACCGGCGCCCCGGGCTCGGTCGGGCAGGTGCGCGAGGTCGCATCGCGGATCATGCGCGTCGCGAAGGCCCACGCGATCGCGGTGGTCCTCGTCGGGCACGTGACGAAGGAGGGCTCGCTCGCCGGCCCGCGCGTCCTCGAGCACCTCGTCGACTGCGTGCTCCAGTTCGAGGGCGAGCGCGAGCGCACGTACCGGACGCTCCGCGCGCTCAAGAACCGCTTCGGCTCGACGTCGGAGGCCGGCGTCTTCGAGATGCGCTCCGGCGGCCTCGTCGAGGTCCTCGACGCCAGCGCCCGCTTCGTCGGCGAGGCGACCCGCGCGCCGGGCTCGGTCGTCCTCGCGGCGATGGAGGGCTCGCGGCCGCTGCTCGTCGAGGTCCAGGCCCTCGTCTCCCCGTCCGAGCTCGTCCCGCCGCGCAGGGTCGTCAACGGCCTCGACCGCAACCGCCTCGCGCTCGTCCTCGCCGTCCTCGGCCGCCACGCGGGCGTGGGAGTGGGGACGGCCGATGTGTTCGTCAACGTCGTCGGCGGCGTCCGCATCGACGAGCCGGGCGCCGACCTCGCGGTCGCGCTCGCCGTCGCCGGAGCGGCGCGCGGCGTCGCGCTCGAGCAGCCCGACCGGCCGCTCGCCGCGTTCGGCGAGGTCGGCCTCACCGGCGAGCTCCGCTCCGTCGGGCATCCGGAGCGGCGGATCGAGGAGGCGGCGAAGTTCGGGCTGCGGACCGTGGTAGCGCCGCCGGGCAGCGGCGGCCTCGAGGCCCGGACGCTGCGCGAGGCGCTGAAGGCGGCGTTCGGCGGCGGCGAGCGCCGGCCCCGCGCCGCGTAGGCCTCCCTGGGCACGACATCTAGCCGCCGCGAACGTGGACCGCGCGGCTGTAGCGCCCCGCGCCCCGCAGCTTCAGCGACGCGGTCGCGCGCAGGTCGCCCCCGGATTGCGCGAGCCATCGGCGGCCGGAGCCGGTCAGCTTCACCCGGACCGTTGCGCGACGGGCCGGGGCGATGCGGACGGCGGCGCGGCCGATCAGCGCGCCGCGCGCGCGGAGGTCGAGCCTGCCGCGGCACGTTGCGACACGCGCGCAGCGGGTGCGCACTGCCGCCGAACGGCCGGACGCCGCGGTGCTCGCGTCGCGGGCCACCTCGGCGAACGCGGAGCGCCCGCCGCAGCCGGGGACCCCTTCGTACCGCGCCGCGCGCACCTCCGCGGTCCCGCGGACGGCCCACGCAACGATGCCGCGATCTTGTCCGACCGCCAGGCTCGGCAGCGACGTCGGCTCGTCGAGCGAGACCACGTCCGGCGCGCACCATGTCCCGCCCTCGGACAGGGTGGTGGTGCGAACGCCCGGCCCGCCGGAGCCGACGACGACCGGACGGCCGAGCCCGTCGATCGCGACGCTGCTGGCGACGCCTGAGACGGGTGGGAGCGGCGCGAGCGCCGGTGGTCGCCCGGGCTCGGCGACCGCGACCTGGATCGGGCCGGGGAAGGCCCACGACATCGCGAAGCGACCCGTGGCGTCGACCGCGATCCGATCGAGGCGCATCATCCCGGGCAGCAGCAACTCCTGGCGCGTGCCGTCCGGCCGCTCGACCACCAGCAGTCCCTGGAGCTCGTCGGAACTGGGGTTGCCGAAGGGGCCGACCACGGCGGCGAGGTCGCCGCCCGGCGCGGCGGCCAGCACGATGTCGGTCCCGCCCTCGAGGGTGGCCAGCTCGCGGGGCGGCGAGAACGCGCCGCCGCGCACGCGCGACGTCGCCATGAGCCTGGGCGGCTGGCGCTCGATCCCGGGGCGTCGCGCGACCCACGCCACCGTCACCCGCCCCCCGCCGTCGATCGCCACTGTCTCGGGGAAGACCCCGCTGGGCAGGCGCTCGGGCGTTCCGTACGTCCCGCCACGCGGCTTGATCGAGAGCACCGCCGACCGGTTCCCATCCGCGTCGGACTCCTGCGCGAAGCCGAGGGCCACGACCTCACCGTCCGGTCCGAGGGCGAACTCCGACCAGGAGCCCTCCGGAGGCGGCTCGGGTGGCGAGAACGTCCCGCCCGGTGGACGCACCGACACGAGAGGGCGAAAGAAGTCGCCTTCGAACGTCGTGTACACGACCGCGACGTCCCCACCGGTACCCGTGAGCATCCGCCGCGTGTGTTGGCGTTGTGACGAGATCGGCGTCAGCGGCTGAAACGCCGGGGAGCGATGGTCGCGCGCCGTCCAGCCGATACCCGGGCCGAAGCCGGGCCAGGCGACCATGACGTCGTCCCGCCCGCCCAGGGCGACGCTCGGCTGCGATGCGCTCGACGAAGCCGTCCGGATGTCCGACCACGAGCCGGCGTAGGCGGCAGGCGGCACCGCAAGCGCTGCGGCAACCACGAGAAGCGCGGTCCATCTCACGTGAGCAACGGTACTGCGGTCAGGATCTTCTCAGCGCCGCTCCCCGGCCGGCAAGCCGCGCCAGCTCACGCGCCAGCTCGGTTGCGCCGCGCCGCTGCCGGGCATCTTGTCGGCGTGGCCCGCCTCGTTCTGCTCTCGCTCGCCGTGATGTTGTCCGTCGCCGCGCCCGCCTCGGCCCAGGTCGCCGGCGCCGAGCGATCGCTCACCATGGAGGCCGTGTCCGGCCTGCGGACGAGCCCGGTCTACGTCGACCAGGACGCCGAGGAGGCGCTGACGCCGGCCGAGGAGCAGCAGCTCGGGCGGCTGATCGAGACCGAGCGCGCGGACCCGATGTACATCGCGGTCATGCCGGACGCCATCGAGGACGAGTACGGCGGCAGCGCGGACGCCGCGTTCGACGCGGTCGCGAGGGGTGTCGGACGCCCCGGCACGTACGCGCTCATCGCCGGCAACAGCTTCAGGGCGGGCAGCACCCTGCTCGACCGCGGCGAGGCGCCGCGGATCGCGAACGACGCGATCGAGACCCGCGGGGACGAGGGCTCCTACGGGATCCTGCGTGAGTTCGTCCAGCGCGTGGGCGACGCTCGCGCCAACGGCGGGGAGACGCCGTCCGAGGGGCCGGGGACCGGCGGGTTCGGCGGGCTCGGGCTGCTCGCGCTGCTCGGCGGCGGCGCGATGCTCTTCGCGGTCAGCCGCGGGCGGCGTCGGAAGCGGGAGGAGGAGGAGCACGTCGGCGAGCTGCGCGAGACCGTCCGCGAGGACCTCGCCGCCCTCGGCGAGGACATCCGCGCGCTCGACCTCGACGTCGAGATGCCCGGCGTCGACCCGACGGCCAAGGCGGACTACGGCCGGGCCGTCGAGGGCTACGACAAGGCCGAGCGTGCCCTCGACCAGGCGCGCGGGCCGGAGGACTTCGGTCCGATCGCCGAGGCGCTCGAGGAGGGCCGCTGGGCGATGGCGTCGGCCAAGGCACGCCTCCAGGGGCAACCGCCGCCCGAGCGCCGTCCGCCGTGCTTCTTCGACCCGCGCCACGGGCCGTCGACCCGCGACGTCGAGTGGGCGCCCGACGGCTACGGCGCGTCCCGCCAGGTCCCGGTCTGCGAAGCGGACGCCGTCCGGCTCGAATCGGGTGAGGAGCCGATGACGCGCGAGATCATGACCGGCGGCCGCCGCGTCCCCTACTACGACGCGCCGGGCTGGTACGGCCCGTACGCCGGCGGCTTCTACGGCGGGTTCAGCGGGTTCCTGCCCGGCATGCTCTTCGGCTCGATGCTGGGCGGCGCGTTCGGCGGCTTCGGCGCGGGCGACGCGTCGGGGGCGGACTTCGGGGGCGGCGGGTTCGGCGGCGGCGACTTCGGCGGGGGCGGCGGGTTCGGCGACTTCGGGGTGGCGACTTCGGCGGCGGGGGGTTCGGCGGCGGAGACTTCTAGCGCGCGCGCGCCGCCGGAAAGAGGAATTCCCGCCGCTCAGACGCTAGAATGGCGGGTCTATGGCTCCCAGGACGGAAGAGCTCATCGAGCTCGAGACACGCCAGGAGCCCCGGCTGGTGAAGGCGTTGGAGATGGTCGCGCCGGGCACCGCGCTGCGCGAGGGGATCGACAACATCGTCCACGCGAAGACCGGCGGACTGATCGTCACCGGCGAGCCCGACGACCTCTCGTTCCTCTTCTCCGGCGGCATCAAGCTGGACATCGACTACACGCCCGCGCTGCTCTACCAGGTGGCGAAGATGGACGGTGCGATCGCGCTCAACGCGAACGCGACGAAGATCTCCTGGGCCAACGTCCAGCTCATGCCGGACCCGACGATCCTCAGCCTCGAGACCGGCACCCGCCACCGCACCGCCGAGCGCGTCTCCAAGCAGACCGACGCGCTGGTGATCGCGATCTCCCAGCGCCGCGAGGTCGTCTCGCTCTACGTCGACGGCGCGAAGTACATCCTCGAGGACATCCCGGTCGTGCTCGCCAAGGCGAACCAGGCGCTGGCGACGCTCGACAAGTACCGCACGCGGCTCGACCAGGTCTCGACCCGCCTCACGGCGCTCGAGTTCGAGGGCGGTGCGACGCTGCACGACGTCCTCACCGTGCTCCAGCGCTCCGAGATGGTCACCCGCATGGCCGTCGAGATCGAGCGCTACATCGTCGAGCTCGGCACCGAGGGCCGGCTCATCGAGATGCAGCTCGAGGAGACGATGGTCGGCGTCGCCGGCGACAAGCAGGCGCTCGTGCGCGACTACATCGTCGACGCCTCCGACGACGCCTTCGCGGGCGCGCTCGACCTGCTCGGCCGCCTGCCGCACCAGGACCTGCTCGACTTCGGCCGCCTCGCCGAGGTCCTCGGGTTCGACCGCAAGCTCAACACGCTCGACTATCCGGTGTCGCCGCGCGGCTACCGGATCCTCGGGCGGATCCCCGCCTGCCGAAGCTCGTCACCGGCCAGATCGTGCGCGAGTTCGGCGGCCTCGACGGCATCCTCGGAGCGACCGACTCCGAGCTCGAGACGATCGAGGGCGTGGGCGAGATCCGGGCGAAGGACATCCGCGAGGGCCTGCGCCGGCTCCAGGAGATCAACCTCGTGGACCGCTACCTGCAAACGTGAGAAGACGGCGCGCCGGGAGCACGGCGCGCCGATGACCAGGAGGACCAACCATTCCCGACGCAGCTGTTGACATCGACATCCTCGACGAGGACCTCCTTCCGGAGCCGGAGTGCATCGACTTCCAGATCGGCGACTCCGTCGTCTACCCGCATCACGGTGCGGGCCGGGTCGTGAAGAAGGAGGCCAAGAAGGTCCTCGGCGAGGAGCGGCAGTACCTCACGATCAAGATCCTGCACAACGACATGACCGTCATGGTCCCATGCGAGAACGCCGGCAAGGCCGGTCTGCGCCGGATCATCGACGAGGAGGCGATCAAGAAGGTCCTCGCCGTTCTCCAGGACGACGTCTCGGAGATGCCGAAGAACTGGAACCGCCGGTTCAAGCACAACCGCGACAAGATCAAGACCGGCGACATCCTGGAGCTGGCCGAGGTCGTGCGGAACCTGGCGCTCCGCGAGCACGAGAAGGGCCTCTCGACGGGTGAGAAGCAGATGTTCACCCGCGCGAAGAAGATCCTCGCCTCCGAGCTGATGTACGCGCTCGAGAAGGACGAGGAGGAGGCCGAGCTGTACCTCGACGAGCTGCTGGCCGAGAGCGCCGGCGAGAAGGTCGGCGTGGCGGCGAAGTAGGCCGACGACGGGCGGGGCCGTGGCTGTCGCCCTCCTCGTCGCTGCAGGATCGGGCGAGCGCCTTGGGTCGGAGGGACCCAAGGCGCTCGTCGTCGTCGCGGGGCGGCCGATGCTCGAGTGGTCGCTCGAGGCGCTGCGCGCGGTGCCGGCGATCGAGCGCGTGGTCGTCGCGCTGCCCGAGGGCGTCGAGGCGCCGGCGGGAACCGTCGGCGTGCGCGGCGGGGCGCAGCGCTCGCACTCGGTCCGCAACGCGCTGGCGGCGGCCGGCGACGGCGACCCGGTGCTCGTCCACGACGCCGCGCGGCCGCTGCTGACGCCCGACCTGGCCGAGCGCTGCCTCGCGGCCGTCGAGGGCGCCGACGCGGCGATCGCCGCGGCGCGCGTCACCGACACGACGAAGGAGGCGGGGCCGGATCGCGTCGTCGCGCGCACGCTCGACCGCTCGCGCCTGTGGGCGGTGCAGACGCCTCAGGTCTTCCGCCGCGCGGCGCTGGAGGCGGCGCTCGCCCAGCCCGACGACGTCCTCGCGGCGGCCACCGACGACGCCTCGCTCGTCGAGGCCGCCGGCGGCACGGTGCGCGTGGTCGAGGCGCCGCGCGAGAACCTCAAGGTCACGACGCCCGTCGACCTGCGGGTCGCCGAGCTGCTGCTGGGCGAACGTCGCTAGCTTCATCGGCCGCGTGCTGACCGACTACCACGTCCACCTGCGCCCGGACGCGCCCGACACCACCGCCGAGCGGTACTTCACCGCCGGCAACGCCGAGCGCTACCGCGCCGCGGCGCAGGACCGTGGGATCGAGGAGCTGGGCGTCGCGGAGCACGTCTACCGCTTCGCCCAGGCCCTCGAGGTCTGGGACCACCCGCTGTGGCGCGACAGCGCGCGCGACGACCTCGACGCGTACTGCGGGTTCGTCCGCGAGGAAACCGACCTGCGGCTGGGCCTCGAGGCCGACTTCGTCGCGGGGCGCGAGGACCGGATGGCGAACCTGCTGGAGGGGCGCGACTGGGACTACGTCGTCGGGTCGGTCCACTTCCTGCGCGACGTCGCCGTCGACCACCCCGACTACGACGTCTGGCAGAAGCGCGGCCACGAGCCGGCGCGGGTGTGGGACGAGTACTTCGAGCTGCTGGGCGAGGCCGCGGCGAGCGGGCTCTTCGACATCCTCGCCCACCCCGACCTCGTGAAGTTCTGGGGCGGCGAGCGCCCGCGGCCCGATCGCGACCCGCGCTTCTTCTACGAGCGGGCGATGGAGGCGATCGCCGAGTCGGGGATCGCCGTCGAGGTGTCGACGGCCGGGCTGCGCAAGCCGGTCGGCGAGATCTACCCGGACCGCGCGTTCCTCGAGATGGTCCTCGACGCCGGCAACCCGATCGCGCTGTCGAGCGACGCGCACGAGCCGGAGCTGCTCGGCCACGAGTACGGGCAGGCCGTCGCGCTGCTGCGCGACCTCGGGGTCGGCGAGATCGCCGTCTTCGACCGCCGCCAGCGGCGCCTCGAGCCGCTGGGGGAGCCGGGGTGAGCGTCACCACGGGGATCGGCTGGGACGTCCACCGGTTGGCCGAGGGGCGCGCGCTCGTCCTCGGCGGGGTGCGGATCGAGCACGACCGCGGCCTCGACGGCCACTCCGACGCCGACGTGCTGACCCACGCGGTGATCGACGCCCTGCTCGGCGCCGCGGGCCTGGGCGACATCGGCGAGCACTTCCCCGACACCGACGAGGCGTTCCGCGGGGCGGACTCGCTTGCGCTGCTGCGCGACGTGGTGGCGCTGCTCGGCTACCGGGAAGTCCTGCACGTCGACGTCAGCGTCCTGCTCGAGCGGCCGAAGCTCGCGCCGCACAAGGCGGCGATCCGCGACGGGCTGGCCGGTGCGCTCGGCGTCGAGCCCGACCGCGTGAACGTCAAGGCGACCACCGGGGAGCGGCTCGGCTTCGTCGGCCGCGAGGAGGGCGTCGTCGCCCTCGCGGTGGCGACGCTGCGCGCGCCCGACTGACCGCCGCCCGGCGCGCGGGTCGCGGCTGGCTACGGCCGCCGCGGCGGCAGCCACAGCCGCGCGTTGCGGTCGCGGCGGGCGCCGGCGAAGCGTTGGGGGCGTCCGCCCTGCGCGTCGAGGAACGCCATCCGGCGGCCGAAGCCCGCGAGGTCCTGCCCGTCGAGGCCGCCGGCGTGGTCGACGGTCCACGTCTCGAGCGCGCGGCTGCCGTCCGGCCCCTCGACGAGGCGAACCATCCGGCCCTGCTGCGGCCAGTCGGCGAGCGACGCGGTGGTGATCTGCCAGAAGCCCCCGGCGCGGGTGCGGCGCGGGCGGATCGCGTGGCGGTGCGTGTCGCCCGACAGCTCGGCGACGACGCGCCGGTCGGCGTCGAGCAGCCGCAGCGCGGCGTCGCCGCCGCGGGTGCGGTCGAGCCCGTGGTGGTCGACGACGACCACCGACTGCGTGCCCGCGCGGCGCAGCGCGCGGGCGAGGAAGCGCACCTGCGCGGGCAGCAGCACGCCCTCGGCGCCGCCCTCGCGGTTGACGGTGTCGAGCACGACGACGCGCAGCCGCGGGCCGAGATCGGCGACGTAGTCGAGCCGGTCGCCGGGCGGGGCCGGCGTGCCCGCGGCGCGCAGCCGGCGTACGAGCTCGCGCGCGGAGACCGAGCGGCGCGCGGCGTCGGGGGCGACGCGCGTCTCGCGGCCGGGGACGCCGCGCTCGAGCAGCCGCTCGATCTCCTCGGGCGGGACGTCGCGCAGGTCGGGCGTCGCCTCGTCGCTGCGCGGGAGGTCGTCGAGCGTCCCGCGCAGCTCGGGCGCGAACGTGAACAGCGCCTCGTCGCCCGTCGCGATCGCGTCGGTGCGCGGCGACGGCGCCAGCTCACCCTGCACCAGCAGGTCGTGGTTGCCGAGCGCCGCATACCACGGCGCGCGCAGACCGGGCGAGAAGAACTGCTCCTGCGCGCGGTTGAGGACGCCGCGGTGGCGCGGCGCGTCGACCGACGGCCGGTAGAACGAGCCGTCGGGGTTGCTCGCCGCCTGCACGCCGCGGTACCCGCCGCCGCCGCTGTTGGGGTCTACGGGCCCGCCGGCGAGGACGGCGAGCAGCTGGTCGAGCTCGTTGCGCTGCGCGTTGTCGAGCAGGTCGCCGGTGACGAGGACGGCCTGCGGGCGCTCGGCGTTGAGCGAGCGGACGGCGGCGGTGAGCACCTGCGGGCTGACCGCCTCCTGGGGGCGGAACGTCGACGTGACCGGCGGCCCGAGGCGGTCGAGGAACGGGACGCGCGCCGGCGACTCCTCGTCGCGGACGTGGCTGTCGGTGAGCTGGCCGAGGCGCGCGACCTCGCGGGTGGCGCCGCGCCCGCGCGGCGCGAGGTCGGTCCGGTCGACGAGCCGCTCGGCCGGGCCGCGCTCGAGCGTCCCGTCGCCGTCGGGGTCGACCACCGTCGCGCGCAGAGTCGAACCGGGGACCTGCGGCGCGCGCTCCTCGATGCCGCACGCCGCGGCGAGCGTCGCGAGGAGGGTGAGGGTGGCAGCTCCGCGCGGCGTGGCGGCTCCGCGCCGCGCGCGCCTCTTCACGCCTCCTCCCGCAGCCCGGCGACGACGGCCTCGCGCTCGACGCGCCGCGCGACCACCGCGACCGCGGCCGCCCCGAGCGCGGCGAGCGCTCCGGCCGCGAGCGCGAGATGGCCCGCGGTCGGCGCGAGCGAGAGGCCCGCGTAGCCGGCGGCGAGCGAGGCGACGGCGGGGCCGAGCACGAGGACCTCGACGGCGACGCCGAGCAGCGCGGCCGGGACGAGGACGGCTGCGCACGCGCCGGCGAGCACGCGCGCGATCGACGCGCGGCCGGCGCCGACCGTGCGCAGCAGCGCGAGCGTCGGCCGGCGCTCGCGCGCGGTGAGCACGAGCGCCTGCGCGAGCACGACGAGGCAGACGAGCGCGACGGTCACGGCGACGATCCGCAGCACCGTAGCGAGCACGCCGAGGAAGCCCCGGTTGCGGGTCGTGGCCGCCGCCGCCTCGCTCGGGCGCGCGCCGAGTGCCCCGAGCCCGCGGCCGACGGCCGCGCGGTCGGCTCCGCGCTCGAGGCGCACCGCGACGACCGTGTTGCCGGACGCGCCGAGCGCGTCGAGGCGATCTTCGCGCACGTAGGCGATCCGCCCGTCGTTCTCGAGCGCGCGGACGACGCCGGCTACGCGGAAGCGGCCCTCGCGCCCGCCGGGCAGCGCCACCGCGAGCCGCGACCCGGGCCGCAGCCCGAGCGCGTCGGCGAGCCCGACGCCGACCTCGGCCTCGTCGGCCGCCCGCCGGCGCCGCCCCTCCGCCAGCGGCGGCGCCTCGAAGTCCTCCGCCCCGCGCGCGAAGCCGACGAGCCGCAGCGGCTGGCCGAGCGAGAACGCGGCCGACGCCTCGACGGCCGTTCGCTCCGCGGCCTTGGCGACGCCGGGGATCCGCTCGACCTCCGCCACCGCGGACGGCGGGAGGTTCGCCGTGAGCGCGTACGTCTTGCCGACGGTGCCGGGGTCGTCGCGCAGCGAGACGAGCAGCGACGCCAGCGCCAGCAGCAGGACGAGCGTCGCGCTCGCCGCGCCGAGCACGGCGACCGTGGCCGCCCAGCGGACGCGGCGCGCCGAGGCGAGCCGCGCGCCGAGGGCCCCGAGGCCGCCGCCACCCCCGCCCAAGGCCGACACGATGCGAGAAACCGTTGACAGTCGACGGTTTCCCGCATTGTGTGGTGGGCTGGGGGAGGTGGGGCGCGGCCGGAGCCACCGCCGCGGCCGCTTCCCCACCGCCAGCTCGCCGCCGCGCAGGAGCGCGGCGATCGGCTCGCGCGTCGCGCTCCACGCCGGCCACGCCGACGCGGCGGCGACGAGCGCGACGATCGCCAGCCACGCGCCGGCCAGCCACCACAGCAGGCCTGCTCCGGGGCCGATCTCGTTGAGCGCGGCGAGCAGCCGCTCGGCCGCGCCGCGCATCGCCAGCGCGCCGGCCGCCAGCCCGACGGCGGCCGCCGGCGCGGCGAGCAGCGCCCCCCGCGCGGCCTGTTCGCGCACCACCGACGCGCGCGAGAACCCGACCGCCCGCTGGACGCCGATCGACGGCAGCCGGCGCGCGACCTCCGAGCGCGCGGACGCCCCGAGCATGATCCCCGCGGTCGTCACCGCCACGAGCGAGAACGCGACGAGCAGCGCGATGACGATCCCCGCCGCCTGCCCGATCAGCACGCGCACGCCGTCGCGGGTGATGAAGCGCAGGTCGTCGAGGCCGAACGACACGGCGCGCGCCTGCGCCAGCGTCACGTCGGCCCGCGCGGGGTCGCGCAGCCACGCGAGGGCGAGGTTGACGTCGTCGCCGATCCGCCCCAGGTCGCGCCGATCGACGTAGACCCGCGGCGCCTTGGCGAGCGGGTACGCGACGTTGTCGGGAGAGATCGACACGCCGACGATCCGCAGCCGCCCGCCCGCGATGCTCAGCGTGTCACCCGGCTCGAGGCCCCACTCCCGCGCCACGCCCGCCTCCACCACGGTTTCGCCCGAGCCGCGCAGGTCGCGCCCGCGCGCGATCGCGTAGCCGCGCCGCCCCGGCTCGACGGCATGGACGGCGCCGTTCGTCGCCCGCCCGCCGCCGCCTTGCAGCCAGACGCCGTTGAACTCCGTCCGGTAGCGCGTCGTCTCGACGTTGGGCAGCGCGGCGAGCCGCCGCTCGACGTCGCCGCGCGCCGTCGCGTCGAACCGCACGATCAGGTCGGGGAGGTCGGCCCGGTCGGCGGCCCGCTCGAAGCCGCCCGACAGCGACACCGCCGCGGTCAGCGCGGTCCCCGCGACGAGGGCGGCGGCGAAGACGATCGCCGCCGCGAGCAGCGTCCGGCCGCGCCTCATCCGACGAGCCGGCCGTCCTCCAGCCGCACGACGCGATCGGCGATCGCCGCCGCCTCGGGCTGGTGGGTGACCATGGCGACGGCGCGGCCCTCGTCCGCGACGCCCCGCAGCAGCGAGAGGACGACCGCGCCGCTGACCGGGTCGAGGTTGCCGATCGGCTCGTCGGCCAGCACGACCGGCGGGTCGTTGACGAGCGCCCGCGCGATCGCGAATCGCTGCTGCTCGCCGCCGCTCAGCTCGTGCGGCAGCGAGCGCGCGACGTCGCGCAGGTCGAGGCGGTCGATCAGCTCGTGCGCGCGGCGCAGCGAGCCGTTGGCCGAGCCGCGCGCGGTGAGCGGGCTGCCGACGCGCGTCGGCAGCAGCACGTTCTCCTCCCCGGTCAGCTCGGGCACGAGGTGGAAGAACTGGAAGACGAAGCCGATGGCCCGCGCGCGCAGGGCGGTCAGCTTGGCGTCGCGCACGCCGTCGACCCGGCCGCCGGCGATCTCGATCGTCCCGGAGTCGGCGCGATCGAGCCCGGCCAGCACGTGCAGCAGCGTCGACTTGCCGCTCCCCGAGCGGCCGACGACGGCGACCAGCTCGCCCGCGGCGACGTCGAGATCGGCGCCCCGCAGCACCGTCCGCGCGGCGCGGCCGGTGCCGAAGGTCTTGGTCACCGCGCGGGCGCGAACGACGGTCATCCCGCGGACCGAGGGTACCCTCTACCCGGCCGCGCCTCGGCGCGTGCCGCCTCGCATGCTGATCGAGCCCCGCACCGACGCGCTGCGGCGGGGAGTGGCCCGCCGCGTCCCAGTACCCGTCGCGATCGTCGCCGGGAGCGTCGTGCTGGCCGCGCTCAGCCTCCTCCTCCCCTCCGCGCCGACGTACGACCCGTGGGCGTGGATCGTCTGGGGCCGCGAGATCACCGAGCTCGACCTCGACACCGTCGACGGGCCGTCGTGGAAGCCGCTGCCGGTGCTGTTCACCACCGTCTTCGCGCTGGCCGGCGACGCCGCGCCGGACCTGTGGCTGCTCGTGGCGCGGGCCGGGGCGATCGCCGGTGTACCGCTGGCGTTCCTGCTCGCGCACCGCCTCGCGGGCCCGGTCGCCGGCGCCGCCGTCGCCGCCGGGCTCGCGCTCGCGCCTTGGTCCGTGCGCAACGGCGCGCTCGGCAACTCCGAGGGGCTGCTGATCGCGCTGCTCTTCGCGACGATCCTCGCGCACCTCGACCGCCGACGCGGGTGGGCGTTCGTCCTCGCGCTCTCGGTCGGGATGCTGCGGCCCGAGGCCTGGCCGTTCGTCGGGCTCTACGCGCTGTGGCTGCTCTACGACGAGCGCCGCCGGCTGCCGTGGGTCGCCGCCGGCCTCCTCAGCCTGCCGGTGGTGTGGCTCGGCCCCGAGCTGTGGGGGTCGGGGAACGCGCTGCGCGCGTCCGACCGCGCCCAGCAGCCGAACCCCGACAGCCCGGCCTTCGCCGACAACCCTGCGCTCGAGGTCGTCGACAACGCGATCGGGATGATCCCGTGGGCGGCGGTGGCGGGCGTCGTCGCCGTGCTCGTCCTCGTCGCGGCGCGCCGGGCGCCGAGAGGCCGCGGTGCGCTCGCCGCCGGGCTCGCCGCCATCGCCGCCACGTGGATCGTGCTCGTCGCGCTCATGACGAGCAACGGCTTCTCGGGCAACTCGCGCTACCTCATGCCGCCGGCCGCGCTGCTGATCGTGCTCGGCGCGGCGGGCCTCGTGTGGGCGGTCGGCGCGGTGTGGCGCGGGCGCCCGCGTGGCACGGCCGTGCTCGCCGTCGCCGCGGTCGCCGCGATCGTCGCCTTCGCCGCCCAGGACGCCGACGACGTGCCCGACCAGCTGCGCGGCGTCGAGTACCAGGCCGAGCTGGCCGACGGGCTCGGTCGCGTGGTCGAGAAGGCGGGCGGCGCCGCGCGGCTGCGCGGGTGCGGCCGCGCGTACACGAACCCGTTCCTCGTCCCGCAGGTCGCGTGGCACCTCGACGTCCACGCCCAGCAGGTCGACCTCGACCCCGACGAGGAGCGCCCGGCCGTCGTCTTCCACGTCAAGCACGTCCAGAGCGCACGCGGACGCGCGCCGGCGTGGGCCAAGCGCGGCCGCACCGAGCTCGCACGGGAAGGCACGTGGATCGTGACCGCGGACTGTCAACCTGGGGGCAGCCGATGAGCTCCGTCGCCCAGACTCCGCACCCCAGCCTGCGCGAGCGCCTGTCGGCGCTGCCCGCCCGCACGGCGAGCCGCCCGGCGAGCGCCGCGGTCGCCGCCGCCGGCGTCGGCGCGCTCATGCTCGTCTCCCTCGTCCTGCGCACCCGCTCGCTCGACGCGGCGTTCTGGATCGACGAGGGGCTGAGCGTCGGCATCGCGTCCTACGGCTTCCTCGAGATCCCGGGCGTGCTCGAGCAGGACGGCTCGCCGCCGCTCTACTACCTGCTGCTCCACGTCTGGATGCAGCTGTTCGGCAACACCGAGACGGCGACGCACACGCTGTCGGTCGCCTTCGCCGTGCTCTGCGTCCCTGCCGCGCTCTGGGTGGGGCGAAGCCTGTGGGGGCCGCGCACCGGCTGGGCGGCCGCCGCGCTCGCAGGCCTCAACCCGTTCCTCACCTACTACGCGCAGGAGACGCGGATGTACGCGCTCGCCGCGCTGCTCGGCCTGCTCATGGCCGGCTGCTTCCTGCACGTGTTCGCCGAACGCGACCGGCGCTTCCTCGCCCCGTTCGCGGTCCTGCTGACCCTGCTGCTCTACACGCACAACTGGGCCTTCTTCCTCGCGGCCGGAACACTCGCCGCGCTCGTGTGGCTCGTGCGCGAGGCGCCCGCAGCCGACCGCCGCCCGCTGGTGCGCGACGCCCTCGTCGGCTACGGCGCGGCGGCGCTGTCGTACCTGCCGTGGGTGCCGACGCTGATCTCCCAGGCACGCCATACGGGCGCGCCGTGGGCCGAGGCGCCGACCGTCGGGGAGCTGCTGTCTGGGCTCGGCTTCGTCCTCGGCGGGGCGACGACGGCGATCGCGATCATGCTCGTCGCCGGCAACGGGCTCGCCGCGGTCATCCGCGACGCGTCGCCCAGGGCACGGCGCACGGCGGCGCTCGCGATCGTCGCCGCCACGGCGGTCCTGCTCGCGTGGCTGGCGTCCCAGGTCTCGCCGGCGTTCGCGAACCGCTACTTCGTCGTGTTCGCCGGGCCGCTCCTGCTGCTCGCCGCGGTCGGGCTCAGCCACGGCGGCCGGCTCGGGCTCGCGTGCTTCGTCCTCGTGGCCGTCTTCTGGCTGGACCCGCGGAGCGGCGAGCTCGAGTCCAAGAGCAACGCGCGATCGGTCGCCGCATCGATCCAGACGCTCGTCACGGCGGGCGACCTGGTCGTCTCCACCCACCCCGAGCAGCTGCCGCTGCTCGCGTACTACCTGCCCGAAGGCGTGCGCTACGGGACGTCGCTCGGCCCGGTCGAAGACCCACGCGTCTTCGACTGGCGCGACGCCACCGACCGCCTGCGCGCGGCGAAGCCCGGCCCGACCGCCCGCGCCGCGGTCGACACGCTGGCCAAGGGGGAGGAGCTCGTGCTCGTCCAGCCCATCCTGCGCACCGCGCAGTGGGGTGCGCCGTGGACGTCGCTCGTGCGCAAGCGCTCGGTGCAGTGGGAGCGCCGGCTCGAGGCCGACCCGCGCGTGCGCCGCGAGGCCGTCGTGCCGGTCTTCGGCTACGACCGGCTGCCCAGGGGCGTGCGTGCCGTCGTCTACCGCCGGATCCGGTAGGGGCGCGATCCCCCGGGCGGTTAGCCAACGTTAGGAACCGTTAGCGGACCCTGGAAAATCCCGCCCGATGGGCAAGGGTGGAGGCATGGCCACGACTGCTGAGTTCCCCGCCCTGCCCGGAGACGCCCCCGCCCCCGCAGGCGACGCGCGGGACCGCAAGCCGTACGTCGTCATCGGCGGCGGCCCGGCAGGGCTGACCGCGGGCTACCTCCTGGCCAAGGCGGGCCGGCGCGTGATCGTCTTCGAGGCCGACGAGCAGGTCGGCGGCCTGGCCAAGACCGTCGTCGACGCCGACGGCTACCGCTTCGACCTCGGCGGCCACCGCTTCTTCACCAAGGCCACCGAGGTCAACGACCTCTGGCTCGAGATCATGGGCGACGAGTTCCTGATGCGTCCGCGGATGTCGCGCATCTTCTGGAACGGCAAGTACCTCGACTACCCGCTCAAGGGCACCGACGTCATCAAGAAGCTCGGCCCGGTCGAGCTCTTCTGTCCGGCATGTCGTACCTGTGGGCGCAGGTGAAGCCCAAGGGCCCGGAGGACAACTTCGAGCAGTGGGTTTCCAACCGCTTCGGCAAGCGGCTCTACAACCACTTCTTCAAGTCCTACACCGAGAAGGTGTGGGGCGTGCCGACCACCGAGATCCGCGCCGAGTGGGCGGCCCAGCGCATCAAGGGCCTGTCGTTCTTCAGCGCCGCGAAGGCCGCGTTCTTCGGCAACAAGGGCAACAAGATCAAGTCGCTGATCGACGCCTTCCAGTACCCGCGCTACGGCCCCGGCCAGATGTGGGAGCAGATGACGACGCGCATCGAGGAGATGGGCGGCGAGGTCCAACTTGCGCACGCCGGTCGAGCGGATCGAGCTCGACGGGCAGAGGGTCAAGGCGATCCACATGCGGCGGCGAGGCCATCGAGCCGCAGGCCGTCGTATCGTCGCTGCCGCTGCGCGACACGGTCAAGATCGCTTCGCCGGAGGCGCCCGCCGAGGTCCGCGACGCCGGCCAGGGCCTGCGCTACCGCGACTTCCTGACCGTCGCGCTCGTCCTCGACGGCGAGGACCTCTTCCCCGACAACTGGATCTACATCCACGAGGAGGGCGTGCGCGTCGGGCGCATCCAGAACTACCGCTCGTGGAGCCCGTGGATGGTCCCCGACCCGGACACCGCGTGCGTCGGCCTCGAGTACTTCTGCTTCCGCGGCGACGACCTGTGGACGATGTCCGACGACGAGCTGGTCGCGCTCGCCACGCGCGAGCTCGCCGAGCTGGGGCTCGCCACGCCGGAGAAGGTCCGCCGCGGCCACGTCGTCCGCGTCCCGCTCGCGTACCCGATGTACGACGCGGAGTACGCCGAGCGCGTGGAGAAGATCCGCGACTGGCTCGACCCGATCGAGGGGCTCGTCCAGGTCGGGCGCAACGGCCTGCACCGCTACAACAACTCGGATCACTCCATGCTCAGCGCCATGCGCGCGGTGGACAACCTCGTCGCGGGCACCGACCACGACATCTGGGCGGTCAACGTGGAGAGCGCGTACCACGAGGAGGAGACCGACGCGGACGCGCAGCAGCCGTACAAGAAGGTCCCGACGACGGCGCTCGAGGCCGAGCTGAAGGAGATGTCGGAGGCCGCCTAGGCGCTCCCGACGCGTTCGGCCGGCTCCGCCGGCCCCGCCGGCCGGCAGCTCGATCGGCAGGCTGAGCACGAGGCGGGCGCCCGGCGCGGCGTCGTCGGCGAGCGTCAGGTCGCCGCCGAGCCGCCGCGCCAGCGCGCGGCCGATGGCTGGGCCGAGGCCGAACCCTCCTCGCCGCCGGTCGCGCTGCCGCGCGGAAGCGCTCGAAGATGAGCCCGCGCTCGGCGGGCGGCACGCCCGGACCGGCGTCGGCGACCTCCACCGTCGCGCGCTCGCCGTGGTAGGCGGCGGCGACGCGGACGGCCTCGCCGGGCGGCGTGAACCGCAGCGCGTTGTCGAGCAGGATCCGGACGATGCGCGCGACGGCGCCCGGATCGCCCTTCGCCCAGCACGGCGCGATCGGCTGCACGACGTCGATGCTCATCCCGCGGTCGGTCGCGCGCAGGTCGAACTCGGCGGCGACCGCCCGCGTGAGCTCGCCGAGCTCGACGGGCTCGGAGCGCAGCGGCGCTCGAGTCGAGCCGCGAGAGGTCGAGCAGGTCGGAGGCCAGGTGCTCGAGCCGGCGCAGCTGGCGCTGGGCGCCCGCGACCTGCTCGTGCGCGTCGTCGAGGTCGACGCGCCCCTCGCGCAGGTCGTCGTCGAGCAGCTCGAGCATCCCCTGGAGCAGCGTGAGCGGAGTGCGCAGCTCGTGCGACGCGGTGGCGACGAAGGCGCGGCGGGCGTTCTCCTGGCGCACGAGCGACTCCTGCATCGCGGCGAGCGCGCGCGCCAGGTCGCCGACCTCGTCGCGGGCGTCGTCGCGCGGCGGCGCCCGGCGACGCCGCCGCTCGGGACCTCGAGCGCCGACTGGCGCAGGCGCTCGAGCCGCCGCAGGAGCGCCGAGGCGAGGCCGCCACCGAGCACGAGCGCGACGATGAGGCCGACGAGCGCCGCAGTGAGGAACGCCGCGCGGACCTGGTCGACGGTCTCGCCGACGTCGGTGAGCGGCTTGCTGGCCACGAGCACGCCGAGCAGCCGGCCGCCGGGCCTGTCGTGCAGCGGCGCGACGACGAGCACCGCGTCCGACGTCGTGGTCCGCTGCGTGCGCTCCTCGATCAGCGTCGTGAACACGCCGCGCGGCGCATCCATGGGGCCCGAGCCGGTGTCGTACCGGGGCTCGCCCGGCGCGTACGGCGCCGTGCCGTAGAGGACGACGCGCGAGTTCGTCCGCCGCGCGACGCGCGCGGCCTCGCGGTAGTCGAAGCGCCCGAAGGTCCGGGCGATCGTCGGGCGCGCCGCGAGCACCGCGGCCTGGAGGCTCCGCGCGCTCTCGTCGCGCAGGCGCGCCTGCAGCGGCCCGAGCAGTGTCACCGCGGCCGCGACCAGCGTCACCGCGCTCGTGAGCACCAGCGCGGCGAGCAGGCGCGGGCGCAGTCCTGCGGCCGGCGCATGCTCTCAGGCCGCCTGGAAGCGGTAGCCGGCGCCGCGCACGGTCACGATGAGCTGCGGCGCCTCCGGGCGCTCCTCGAGCTTCTCGCGCAGGTGGCGGATGTGGACGTCGATCGCGCGCGGGTCGCGGTAGGCGCTGTCGCCCCAGATCGCGCGCAGCAGCTCCTGGCGGTTGAACAGCCGGCCGGGGGAGGAGAGCAGGCAGGCGAGCAGCTCGAACTCGGAGAATGTGAGGCGCGCCGGCTCGCCGCGGACGCTCACCGCGCGGCGGCGGCGGTCGAGCGTCACCGGGCCGACGGTCACCGCCGAGCCGTCGTCGAGCACGCGGCCAGCCGGCGCGCCGCAGCACGGCGCGGACGCGGCTGCGCAGCTCGGCCAGCCCGAAGGGCTTGGTGACGTAGTCGTCGGCGCCGGCCTCGAGCCCCTGGACCGCGTCGGCCTCGGTGTCGAGGGCGGTGAGCATGATGATCGGGACGACGTTGCGCTGGGAGCGCAGCGCGCGGGCGACGTCGTAGCCCGACGGCCCCGGCCCCAGCGCCACGTCGAGCAGCACGACGTCGAAGCCGTCCCGGGAGGCCTGCTCGAGCGCCTCGTTGCCGTCGGCGACCGCGACGACGTCGTGGCCCTCGCGCGTGAACGAGCGCTTCAGCATCTCGCGCAGGTCCGCCTCGTCGTCGACCACCAGGATCCGGAGTGCCGTCGCCATCAGGCCCGAATGCTAGTTGGGGACCCGACACTCGAACGTTCCTCCTGTGGTCGCGCGCGAGCGGTTCGCCTGGCGGCGCTCGACGGTCGCGACCCTCGACCCGCGCGGAGCGACGACGCTCACCCTGGAGCGGCGGATTCGCCGCCGCGCGCGCGTGGTGCTGCTCGACGCCGCCGGCCGCCGGGTGGCGGTCAGCCGCCCCGCGTTCACGTGGCGGCTGAAGCACCCGCCGCCCCCGCCACCGCACCTCGCACCACACAATGCGAGAAACCGTTGACTGTCAGCCGTTTCTCGCATGCTGTGGGGTGAGCTAGTCGCCGCCGGCCGCGGCGCGCTGCTTGGCCTCGCGGCGCGCAGCGGCCGCTGCGCGCAGCTGCTCGTGCTCGACCTGGCGCTTGAGCTGCTGGAGCGTGCGGCGCAGGTTGGCGGTCACCGTCGGCGCGGCGACGCGCTCGGCGGCCCAGCCGAGCAGACCCGAGCCGGCGACGCCGTAGCTCAGCCGGAACTCGACGTCGGTGCGGCCGAAGCGCCGCTCGCGCAGCCGCCAGCGCCCGCGCTGGTCGATGCCGGTGACCGACGTCCACGCCATGTCGCTCGGCGCGTCCCACTCGACGACCTCGACGAGCCCGCCGATCTCGGCCGAGCGCACGCGCATGAGCATCCGGTACCGCGCGCCGCAGCCCGTCGGCTCCTCGGACTCGACCTCCCAGCGGGTGATGCCCGCCATGAAGTGCAGGTAGCGCGCCGGGTCGGCGATGAACGCCCACACGGCGTCGGCCGGCGCCGAGACCTGGATGCTCGCGCCGACCCTCATCCGATCACGGGGAACCGGCGCTCGGCGGCCAGCGCGTCGAGCGTCTCCTGCATGAGCCGGGTGACGTGGTCGTAGACCTCGTCGAGGTCCGGGTCGTCGCCGAACGCCTCGCGCACGTGGATCGGCGGCAGCGCCTCGACGGTGATCTTCGCCGGCAGCGGGATGTGCCCGAGGAAGTCGCCGACGTTGATCCCCCACGGCGGGGCGATCGAGATCGGCAGCACCTTCAGGCGGAAGGCGCGGTCGAGCATGAGCAGCTTGGCGAGAGTCTCTCCGCGGGACAGGAAGAGCGACGTCTCCTGCCCGCCGATCGCGACGACGGGGACGATCGGCACGTCGTGCTCGAGCGCGGTGCGGATCCAGCCCTTGCGGCCGTCGAAGTCGACGACGTTGCGCTCCCACACCGGACGGTGGACCTCGTAGTCGCCGCCCGGGTAGACGAGCAGCGCGTTGCCCTCCTCGAGCGTCTTGCGCGCGTTCTCGCGCGACGCCGCGACGACGCCCCACCTCTTCAGGAAGCCGAGGCCGGGAAACGACACCACGAGGTTGTGGGCCAGCGTGTAGAGCTCGCGCTCGACGCCGAAGTAGGCGGAGTAGGCGAGCATGAACACGCCGGTGTCGACGGTCAGGTTGCCGCCGGAGTGGTTGCCGACGAGCAGGACCGGCCCCTTCTCCGGGATGTTCCCGAGGCCGCGCACCTCCCCGCGGAAGTACAGGCTGGAGAGCAGCCACAGGCCGGGCAGCGTCTCGCGGATGTAGTCCGGGTCGCGGTCGTCGAGGTTCGCCTCGGGGATCCGCCTGGCGACCTGGCCGCCGATCGCGCGCAGGAACCGCTCCGGCAGGCTCGGACCGCCGCCGCGCTCCTCGGCCTCGGCGTCGGCGCCCAGCGCGCCGCGGACGCGCTCGCCGTCGCCCGAGTGCCCGTTGCGCGACGCGCCAGTGGTCGAGGTGCCGGCCATGCGAGCGGACCGTACCCGCTACGCGGCGAGGCCGACCCGCTTCGGCGCGGCGGGCGCGTGGCCCAGCGCGTCGACGCGGCCGAAGAACCGGTCGAGCAGGCCGTTGACCTGCTCGGGGCGCTCGACCTGCGGGACGTGGCCGCAGCGCTCGAGCACGATCTGGTCGGCGCGCGGCAGCCAGCGCTCGACGTGGCGCTTGAAGCCGGCGGGGATCAGGTTGTCGTGGGTGCCCCAGACGAAGAGGCTCGGCGCCGACAGCTCGCTCAGCCGCGGGTAGAAGCCGCCGCGCCCGAACGGCTTGTCGAGGTAGATGTTGCGGGCGGCGGCGAGGAACGCGAAGCGCCCGCCGGGCGTGCCGTAGATCCGCTGGAACTCCTCGACGACGATGTCGGCCATGCTCGGGTCGATCGAGTCCGGGTCGCAGAACAGCGACCAGAACGTCGACTCCACCATCCCGCGCGTGAGCTTGTGGGGAAGGAGGCCGAACTCGGGGCGCAGCATCCGCACGATCGGGTGGTACTCGCGCTTGACGAAGGCGACGGCGGGACAGAGCAGCGCGAGGCCGCCGACCCGGTTGGGGTGGCGCAGGCCGACCTCGATGGCGACGCGGCCGCCCATCGAGTTGCCCACGAGGTGGGCGCGGTCGACGTCGAGCGCGTCCATGACCTCGACGATGCGGTCGGCGAAGTAGCGGGCGGTGTAGGGGGCCGTCGCAGGCTTGCACGACGAGCCGAAGCCGGGCAGGTCGACGGCGTGGACGCGGTAGCGGTCGCTGAGGGCCGCGGCGTTGTCGAAGAAGGAGCTCTTCGCGCCGCCGAGGCCATGGATCATCACGACGTCGGGGCCGTTGCCCATCGTCAGGGTGGAGATCTTGGCGCCCTTGGTGCGGACGTCGTGCATCCGCAGCAGCGGCGGGCGGTCGTCGGGCAGGCGGAACATGCCCTCGAACCCGACGGCGAGGTCGAGGTTGCCGCGCGCGTACAGACGGCGCTCACCGAAGGCCTCGATCCCGGACAGCTCGCCCTGGCGCAGGCGCAGCCAGGTCTCGGAGTCGGTGCCGATGACCACGTCGGGGTCGCGGCGGGTCGCGCCCTTGCGCACGCGTGCGCCGTGCGTGGTGCAGTGGACCTCCCACGTGTGACCGATGTCGCCGAGGCGGATCTGGTAGGTCGCGTCGAAGCCCTCGGCTGCCCCGAGATACCGCTCCGGGAGCGTGCGGAAGGCCTCCTCGACACGGAGGAGCGGGGTGGCGGCAGGCGCTGACCCAGGCACCGCGCGCCACAGTACCCCGTCGGGCGGCGATCACGGCCGCGGAGGCGTTCGGACCTTCGTCTAGGGTCCGGCGCGATGCGGAAAGAGCGGGGAAAACGGGGCCGCCCCGCGCCCGAGGGCGGCCGCTCCGACCTCCTCTACGGCCGCAACCCCGTCCGCGAGGCCCTGCGCGGGGGGCGGCGGCGCGTCCGGCGCGTCTGGGCCACGCAGGGCGCCGCGCGGGAGGACTGGCTCGCGGGCGCGCGCGTGGAGGTGCGGGTGGTGGGGGCCGAGGAGGTCGCCGCCCGAGCCGGGTCCGAGGCGCACCAGGGCGTCTGCGCCGAGGCCGACGGCTACCCCTACGTCTCCGCGGGAGAGCTGCTGGCCGTCGAGGCCCCGCTGCTCGTCGCCCTCGACGAGGTCCAGGACCCGCAGAACCTCGGCGCGATCGCCCGCACCGCCGAGTGCGCGGGCGCCCACGGGCTGATCCTCCCCGAGCGCCGCTCCGCCGAGGTCACGCCGGCGGCGGCGAAGGCCTCCGCCGGCGCCGTCGAGCACCTGGCGATCGCGCGCGTGCGCAACCTCGCCGACTTTCTCGGCGACGCGAAGGCCGCGGGGTGCTGGTGCTACGGCGCCGACGCGTCCGGGCCCGCCCGCTACGACCAGCCGGACTACGGCGGCGGCGTCGTCCTCGTGCTCGGCGCAGAGGGGAAGGGGCTCAGGCCTCGCGTTGCCTCGACCTGCGACGCGCTGGTGTCGATTCCGGTGCGCGGTCGTGTCGAGTCGCTCAATGTGTCCGCCGCGTCCGCCATCCTCTTGTACGAAATCTCCCGTTGCAGGGGTTTCGCTTGACAGGTGTACGGAAGAGTGGGTATACATCGCCGCGAATAACGCTGTAGTCGAGGTTCAGCTCCATGGACCGACGGCCCAGTGTGCCCGACCGTCAGCGGCGCCAGGGGAGGAGCGCGCCACTGAGCAAACGATCCATCGTGCCTGCAAAAACGGTGGAGAAGGAAGCTCATGGCCCGACTCTCCAGCCAGTCTCAATCTCAGCTTCAGGTCGACGATGGATTTCTCATCGCGATGGCGAAGCAGGGCAACGCCGACGCCTACGAACGGCTCGTTCGCCGGTACTACGGCTTCGTCCGCCTGAAGGCGTCCTCGTACTTCCTCGCGGGCGGCGACGGCGACGACCTCATCCAGGAGGGGCTCGTCGGCCTCTACAAGGCGGTGCGCGACTACCGCTGGGACCGCGAGTCGAGCTTCCGCAACTTCGCGGAGCTGTGCATCACGCGCCAGATCATCACCGCGGTGAAGACCGCGACGCGCAACAAGCACACGCCGCTCAACCAGTACGTCTCGTTCTCGGCGACGCCGGCCAGCGCCCCGGAGGGCGAGCCGACGCTCGACGAGGTCATCCCGGGCCCGACGGTCCACGACCCGGTCAACCAGGTGATCTCGTCCGAGGAGCTGCGGGCGCTGGTCGCCTGCCTGTCGACGGCGCTGTCGGAGCTCGAGTCGCGCGTGCTCGCCCTCTACCTCGACGGGCGCTCGTACGAGGAGATCGGCGGCCGCATCGGCTGCGACACGAAGACCGTCGACAACGCGCTCCAGCGGGTCAAGCGCAAGGTGGGCGTGCACCTCAAGGGCCGCGCGATCGTCCACTAGTAGCCTCGGGCGCATGTCGGCCGTCGCCATCGTCCTCATCGTCATCGCCGTGCTCATCCTGCTGCTGTTCGCCGGCGGCTACGTCGCCAACGCGCGGCGCCGGGAGGCCGAGCGGGCGGCGCTGCACGCCCGCGCGCGGGAGGCGGACCGCCACCTCGCCGCCGCGCACGCGCAGGACAAGGGCTGGGAGCGCGCGGTGCTCGAGCAGGCGGCCCGCGACGCCTACGCGTCGCGCCACGGCGCCCCGCCCGAGCGCCTCACGCTGATCCAGGTCGTCGACCGGCCGGGGATCGAGGAGGACGAGGCGATCTTCGACGCCGACGGCCGGCCGCTGCGGATGGAGCGCCGCAGCGGCGACTGGGCCCTCAGCGAGTAACGCCCGGCGCGCTCACCGGGTAGCCCTCCAGGCATGCCCTCCGTCCTCAGCCCCGCGCGAGCGGGCGCCGGCGCCCTGTTCGGGTCGCTCGCCCGGCTGCTCGGCGCCCGGCCGCTGCACCCCGCGGGCATCGGGTTCGCCGCGACGCTCACCGTCGAGGACGCGGCCCTCCCGGGCACGCGGCTGTTCGGGAAGCCCGCGGTGTGGGACGCGCGGGTGCGGTTCAGCCGCGGGTTCGGGCTGCCCGAGCCGCTGCCGGAGATCCTCTCGATGGCGGTCAAGGTCCCCGACGCCTACGGCGCGGGCCGCGACCACGACATCCTGCTCACCGCCACGGGCCGGTGGCCGGTGGCGCGCCACGTGTTCGTCCCCGGCCGCTCGCACCTCGAGCGCTTCTACTCCTCGGTCCTGCCGTTCCGGGCCGGCGACGCCACCGTGGTCTTCGGCGCCACGCCGCACGGGCCGGTGCCGGCCGTCGAGGGCGACCTCGACGAGCTGGCCGCCGCCGCGGCCGGCGACAGGCTCGCCTTCGCCCTCCTCGCGGCACCCCCGCTCGCCCCGTGGCGGACGATCGCGTGGCTCGAGGTGGGAGCGCGGCTCTCCGACGACGAGGAGGCCGCCCTCGCGTTCAACTCGGACCACACGGGCGGCGGGATCGCGCCCACGGGGGCCGTGAACCGGATCCGGGGCGGGGCGTACGCGGCGGCGGCGCGCGGACGGGCGTGACCTGGGACGACGCCGCGGAGGTCCTGCGCAGCTGGCGAGGGCGGGGCGTCGTGATCGTGCCGTTCTTGCTGCCGGGGATCTCGCTGACGCCCTTCGCCGGCCCGCTCGTGGTCGAGGAGCCGAAGGCCGGCGTCCTGCGCGTCCGCGTCGAGCCCGACGACGAGCCCTACATCTCGCTCTTCCGCGCGACGTTCCTCGAGGGCGGCTGGGTCGCGGGGCGCGAGGACTCCGGGCTGTCGATCATGCAGGGCGGCACGCGGGTCGACGTGTTCGTCGACGGCGACTAGGGTCCGCGTCGTGATCCTCGTCATCGGCGCGACGGGAACGACGGGCGGCGCGGCCGTGCGCGAGCTGCTGGAGCGCGGCGCTCCGGTGCGGGGGCTCACGCGGTCCGAGGAGCGGGCCGAGGAGCTGCGCGCGCTCGGCGCCGAGGCGGCGGTCGGCGACCTCGACGACCCGCTGTCGCTGATGGGCGCGCTGCGCGGGGTCGAGCGCATGTACCTCGTCTCGCAGCCCGGCGAGCGGCAGGCCGAGCAGGAGCAGAACGCCGTCTCGGCGGCGGAGCAGGCCGGCGTCTACCACGTCGTGAAGCTGGGGGAGCTCGGGCAGTCGCAGTCCTCGCCGCTGCGCTTCGCGCGCCAGCACGCGGCGGCGACCGAGGCGCTCCAGGGCTCGTCGCTGCGCTGGACGGTCCTGCTGTCCAACGCGATGATGCAGAACGTGCTGGCGGCGGCGCCGACGATCGTCGACGGCCAGTACCTGTCGTCGCTCGAGGACGCGCGCGTCGCCCACGTCGACGCGCGCGACGTCGCGGCGGTCGCCGCCCGCGCGCTGTCGGAGGAGGGCCACGAGAACTGCACGTACACGCTGACCGGGCCGGAGGCGCTGTCGGACGCCGACCTCGCGACGGCGCTCAGCGACGTGCTCCGCCGTCCCGTCGAGCACGTGCGGCTGAGCGACGAGCAGGTCGCGGCCGCGCTGCGCACGGCGGGCGTGCCCGAGTGGAACGTCGAGGGGCTCGTCGAGCTGTGGCGCGACGTCTATCGCACGGGCGCGGCGTCGGCCGTCACCGCCGACGTCGAGGCGCTGCTCGGGCGCCCGCCCACCTCGTTCCGGCAGTTCGCGGCCGACCACCGCGACGCGTTCACCGGCTGAGCGCGGCGCGCAGCGCCCGGCGTCCCCGCGGGTAACGCTTCAGGCGGAACGGCCCGTCGTCGCGCGAGCCCTGGTTGTAGATGAGCATCCGCACGCGCGGGTGGGTCCGGGCGAAGGCGAAGACGCGCTTGACGAACGACGGGTCGTCGCGTCCCCACAGCGCCCACTCGCCGAACACGAACGGCTTGCCGCGGAACTGCGTGTAGATGCGCTCGAGCGCGCCCCAGTTCGGGTTCTGCCCGTAGAAGTCGGTGCCCACCCAGTCCACGTACCGCCCGCCCGGCCAGTACCTGCGCGGCTGGTTGGCGGCGATGTCGAGCGCGACCGCGTTGTGAGGGACCCACATGAGCGCGACGGGCGCCTCGGCCAGCGGGCCGCTGCCCGCCTGCACGGGCGCCATCCTCAGCGCGCGCAGCTTCGCGTCGACGCGCGCGCGGTCGCCGCCGCGCAGGATCAGCGCGATCCGCCGCCACGCGCTGCGGAACGACCGCGTCGAGTGCCCGGGCCGCGCCCGCCCGTTCTCATCGAACGCGCAGTACTGGTTCCACGGCCCGTTCATCTCGGCCATGACGCGCAGGTAGAGCGGCTTGCCGCGCTCGGCGATCCGCCCGCCGAACCGGACGAGGAACGCGTCGCCGCGCCCCGCCGCGATCTGCGCGGGAGAGACCTGCTCGCGCGTCCCCGGCCCGCCGTGCGTCGAGAGGTGGAGCATCACCCGGGCGCCCGCGGCGTCCGCGCGCTTGAACGCCCAGTCGGCGTTCCCCCACTCGACGAAGAGCTGGAAGACGTCGGGCCGCCGCCCGGTCTCGCGCGCGAACGTCTCGAACGAGCCACCGGCGACGCCGTGCAGCACCCCGCCGCGCTCGGGCAGGAAGATGCCGGCGCTCGCTGGAGCGGCGACGACGGCGGCGGCGACGGCGACGAGGACGAAGGAGACGAGCGAACGGCGCATGGCGGCGCCCCTGAAGTCGGATGCTTCGCGGCCGACCTTGAGGCCGGCCCGGCGACGTCCATGCTCGCCGTGGCGGCAGAGCCGGAGAGGGGATTCGAACCCCTGGCCTGCGCTTTACAAGAGCGCCGCTCTGACCAACTGAGCTACTCCGGCCGACCGCCGGAGTGTAGGCCCGCCCGCTACCCCTCCGCGCCCGACAGCGCCGCCTCGAGGTCGCCGTGCCCGTTGGTGGACGCGACGTGCTCGTAGGACGGGATCTCGGTGTCCTCGGGCGCGTTGAGGCGCCGCTCGAGCTCGCCGAGGACGACGCCGAAGACCATGTGGCGCCAGGTCGCCTGGGCGATCGCGCGCGGGTTCGCGAACAGCGGCGGGAAGTCGTCGCCGGCGGGGTGGAAGCGCCCGACGAGCAGCGTGAGCGGCCACGTCGACGCGTGCTCGGCCATCGCCGCGACCGGGCCGCGAGCCCACGACGGGAGCTGGAGCCACGGGCTAGCCACCGCGTAGAGCGCGCCGAACGCGGCGCCGTTTGAGAGGTGCAGCGCGACGCCGACCGGGCGCCACGCCGGGCTGCGCGTCACGAGCTTGCCGAGCAGCTCGGTGTCGTCGTACTCGACGCCGAACACCCGCTTGTCGACAGGCTGCTGCGCCGCCCACACGCCCGCCGCGACGGCCCCCGCCAGGGCGCCTCGGACGGTCTTTGCGCGGTCGATCGCCATGCGTGGTGGCCCACTGTAACGGCGGACGCGCCCGCGGTGTATCGCCACCGTGACCGACGCCGCCGCCCTCCACGACCGCGCCCGCACGCGAGGCCTCAACCCGGTCGTCTACTGGGTCGTCCGCGCGGTGCTCCAGCCGTTCTTCCGCGTCTACCTCCGGCTCGGTCGCCTCGGCCGCGAGCACATCCCCCGCAGCGGCCCGCTGCTGCTCGCCGCGAACCACCGCTCGTTCCTCGACCCGTTCGTCATCGCGACGATGGCGCGGCGCCCCGTCTACTACGTCGCGAAGAAGGAGCTGTTCGCCAACCGCCTCGTGGCGTGGGTCCTCAACGCGCTCGGCGCGTTCCCGGTCGACCGCGGGGCGTCGGACTCGGAGATGCTCGAGACCGCGCGCACGATCCTCGAGCGCGGCGATGCGCTCGTGATGTTCCCCGAGGGGACCCGCATCCGCCCGGGCGCGCTCGGCGCCCCGAAGCGCGGGGTCGGCCGCCTCGCGCTCGAGACCGGCGCGCCGATCGTCCCGGTCGCGGTGATGGGCACCGAGGACGTCCGCCGCGGCTGGCGCATCCGGCCGCGGAAGGTGACGGTCCGCGCCGGCCGGCCGCTGACCTACCCGCGCGTCGACCGGCCGAGCCCGAACCTCGCGCAGGCGGTGACCGACCGCATCTGGCCGTGCGTCGCGCTCCAGTGGGAGTGGCTGGGCGGCGCCGCGCCGATCCGCACCGCGGCGATCGTCGGGCACGCCCCCGCGCTCGCGGCCGGGCTCCGAGAGGCCGGGATCGACCCGGCTGGTCGCGTCGGCGACGCCGACGTCGTCGTCTTCGCGGGGCCCGGCGGCGTGCCGCGCTTCGCCCGGCGCTCGAGGACGGTCGCGACGATCGCCAACGACGGGACCGTGTCCTCCGAGGATCGCGCGTTCGCCAAGACGCTCGAACGGGCGCTGCGAGCGGCGACCCGCCACGACGCGCAGCCGGACGCCGCCGCCGAGGCCGCCGCCGCGAGGCCCGTCGCGGCGTAGGATCGCGATGGCGTGGCCGCCACGAGACCCAAGCACGAGCTCGACCGCGAGTTCTCCGAGCTCTACCGGGCTCACCTCCGCGACGTGTACTCCTACGCCTACTACCGCGTGGGCAACCACCACGACGCCGAGGACCTCACCACCCAGACCTTCATCCAGGCCTACCGCCACTTCGAGCGCGCCCAGCGCGAGTCGAAGGGGCGCCCGCTGCGCCCGTGGGTCATCCGGATCGCCCACAACCTCGCGGCCAACCACTTCCGCGACCGGTCGCGCAAGCCGCAGACCAACATCGACGACACCACCGTCCTCAGCGCGCTCCACACGACCGAGGACCTCGTCGAGGGTCGCGACGAGCTCAAGCGTATCCTCGCCGGTGTCCAGGATCTGCCCGGGGACCGCCGCGAGGCGCTGATCATGCGCTTCGCGCTCGGCATGGACAACCGCGAGATCGCACGCGCGCTCGGCCGCTCCGACGGGGCCACCAAGGTGTTGATCCATCGGGCGATCAAGCAGCTGGAGGAGATCGTGAACGAGGAGGCGCAGACGTGACCGACGCAGCAGACTTCGAGACGCTCCTGCGCCGTGCATTGACCCCGATCGAGCCGCCGACCGACCTGGCCGAGCGGCTCGAGTCGCGCCTCGAGCGGATGACCGGCGCCGCGGTCGACGAGCTGGAGGCGTGGGAGCTCGAAGCGATCGCCGATCCGCGCAACTGGGCACGGATGGCCTACGCGGGCGGCGTGGTCGTCGCCGGCGCCGGCGCGGCCACCGGCCTCGTCCTGTTGCGCGCGCGGCAGAAGGCCAAGCAACGGAACCCGGTGCGCCGGGCGCTCCGCCGCTGATCCAGGCTCCCGGCGATCCCGTAGGACTTGGTGGATGGCACCCTTCCGACGACCCGCCAAGACCAAGGCCCCCGGCGCCGCGCTCTCCGCGATGGCCGACGAGGACCTCATGGCGCGCATCAGCGAGGGCGACTCCGCCGCGTTCAGCGTCATCTACGACCGCCACAGCACCGCAGCGTTCTCGCTCGCCTACCGGATGGTCGGCAGGCGCGGGGCCGCCGAGGACGTCGTCCAGGAGGCGCTGCTCTCGCTCTGGCGCGCCGCCCACCGTTACGACGCGGGCCGCGGCAGCGTGCGGACGTTCATCCTCGGCATCGTCCACAACCGCGCCATCGACGGGCTGCGCCGCGCGACCGTCCACGACTCGCGTCGCGCCAGCGACGAGGGGCTGGAGGAGCGCTTCGCGGCGCCCGACCGGACGGACGCCGAGGCCGGCCGGCGCTCGGAGGCGGGCGACGTCCGGACCGCCCTCGGCGCGCTTCCCGCCGACCAGCTCAAGGTCATCGAGCTGGCCTACTTCGGGGGCTTCACCCACACGGAGATCGCGGAGATGCTCGACACCCCGCTGGGTACCGTCAAGGGCAGGATGCGGCTGGGCCTCGAGAAGCTGCGCGGCCTGCTCGGCGAGGGCGTCGCGGAGGCGTGGTCATGACGGACGCGCACTCGGCCCCCTGCGGGACCGACGTCGCCGCGTACGCGCTCGGCGCGCTCAGCGGCGACGAGACCCGCCGCTTCGAGGTCGCCGCGTACGCGCTCGGCGCGCTCAGCGGCGACGAGACCCGCCGCTTCGAGGCCCACCTCGACACGTGCGACCTCTGCCGCACCGACCTCGCGGCGCTGCGCCCGGTCGTGGCCGCGCTGCCGTCCGCGGCCGACCAGCTCGCGCCGCCGCCGGCGCTGCGCAAGCGCGTCATGCGCGTCGTCGAGTCCGAGGCCCGTGAGCGCGAGCGCGCGTCCCGTCCGCAGCGCGAGCGCCGCCCGCTGCTCTCGTTCCGGCCGCTGCCGGCGCTGGCCGCCGCCTGCGCGCTCGTCCTCGGCGGCGTCGGCATCGGCGTCGCCGTGATCGACGGCGACGACGCGCCCCCGACGACGATCGCCGGCCAGTGCAACCGCGGCTGCGAGCGCGTCGCCATGCGCGTCGTCGACGGCCACGGGACGCTCAAGGTGCGGGGGATGGACGAGCCGCCCGAGGGCCGCGTCTACCAGGTGTGGACCCAGCGCTTCGGCCATGACCCCAAGCCCACTGACGCGCTCTTCACCGTCGACAAGTACGGCCGGGCGTCGGTCGACGTCCCCGGCGACACGCGAAGCGTCGATCAGGTGCTCGTCACCGCCGAGCCGCGCGGCGGCAGCTCGGTGCCGTCGACGGCGCCGTATCTCGAAGTCCGCTTGTAGACCGCTGCTAGCTTCGCCTCCGTGGCGACCTGCTACCGGCACCCCTCCCGCGAGACCGGCGTCTCGTGCTCGTCGTGCGGCAACCCGATCTGCACCGACTGCATGACGCCGACCCCCGTCGGCATGCGCTGCCCGGACTGCGCGCGCCAGAAGACGAAGGTCCGCACCGCCGCGACGATGAACGCCGAGCCGCGCGTCACCTACGCGCTCATCGCCATGAACGTCGCGGCGTTCTTCGCGCAGGTGACGACCGAGGGCGGCGCGCGCGTCGAGGACGGGCGCGTCTACATCGAGGGGCTGCTGTTCGGGCCGTGGGTCAACGACGGCGAGTGGTGGCGGCTCGTCACCAGCGGCTTCCTCCACGCCAACCCGATCCACCTCCTGCTCAACATGGTCGTGCTCTGGTTCCTCGGTCAGGCGATCGAGCCGACGTTCGGGCACGTGAAGTTCGCGGCGCTGTACGTCGCGTCGCTGCTCACCGGCTCGCTCGGCGTGATGCTGCTCGAGCCCGGGAGCGCGGCGGTCGGCGCGTCCGGTGCGGTCTATGGGCTCATGGGGGCGCTGGTGATCCTGTACCGCGACCGCGGCATCCCGATCACGCAGTCGCCGATCTTCGGGCTGCTCGTCATCAACCTGCTCTTCACGTTCTTCTATCCGAACATCTCGATCGGCGCGCATCTCGGCGGGCTGGTCGGGGGCGGGGTGGCGGCGCTGGCCATCCTCGCGGCGGATCGTCGCCGCTCGGCCGCGCTCGGGCTGGCGGCGTGCGCCGCGATCGCGGCGGTCGCGTTCGCCGGCGCGGTGATCGCGTCCGGCACGCCGGGCCTGTATCGCGCGGATCAGACGTCGACGACGAGCGCCGGGCCCGCGGGCTCGGGCACGCGGTCGGGGTGCAGCACGTGCGCCAGCGTCTCGAGCCCGTCGACCAGCCGCGGCCCGGGGCGCGAGAACGTGGCCGACGCGTCGACGGCGACGACCTGGCCGGCGCCCACGTCGCGCAGCCGGTCGGCGTAGCGCTCGGCCTCCTCGCGCGCGCGCTCGGCGTCGTAGCCGCACGGCATCGCGACGACGATGTCGGGCGCCGCGGCCTTCACCAGCTCCCACGTCGTCTGCTCGGAGTGCTCGCCGGCGAAGCCGAGCACGTCGTCGCCGCCGGCCATCTCGACGAGCTGCGGCGTCCAGTGCCCGGCCGCGAACACCGGGTCGAACCACTCGAGCGCGGCGACGCGCGGGCGGCGCTCGACGTCCTCGAGCGCGATCCGCACGGCGTCGACGCGCCGCGACGTCCGCGCGATGAGGCCGACGGCCTCGGCCTTCGTGCCGGTCGCCTGCGCGATCGTCCGCACGTCGGCGAGCGTCTCGCCGTACGTCTTCGGGTCGAGCGCGACGAGGTTCGGCGCGGGGTCGAGCCGCTCGGCGATCGTGCGCACGTCGTCGTAGGAGACCGCGCAGACCGGGCACAGCGACTGCGTGACGATCAGGTCGGGCTCGAGCTCGGCCAGCACCTGCTCGTCGAGCGCGTAGATCGCCTCGCCCCCCTGCGTGAACTCGCGCACCGCGGCGTCGATCTCCGCGGAGGACAGCCCCGCGGGTAGCCTGTCGCGCGTGACGTGACGGCGCTCGCGAGCCGCGGCCGGATGGTCGCACTCGTGGGTGACGCCGACGACCTGGTCGCCGAGCCCGAGCGCGAAGAGCAGCTCGGTCGCGTGCGGCACGAGGGAGACGATCCGCATCGTGGAGGAGAGGATATGAGCGACTGGCGCGAAGAGGGCACCGCCCTCGTGCGCGACTTCGAGTTCGGGAACTTCGCCGACGCGCTGGCGTTCGTGAACCGCGTCGCGGAGGAGGCCGAGGAGGTCAACCACCACCCCGACATCCTCATCCACGGCTGGAACCAGGTCCGGCTGACGCTGTCCACGCACTCGGAGGGACGGGTCACCGACGCCGACCACTCGCTCGCCGGGCGCATCGACGGGCTGGCCTGACCCGCCGCCGCTACCCTCTGCGGCGAGCCTGTCGATGAACGACGATCTCCCTCGAAGTCGCGGCGAACACCGCCGCGGCCGCACTGACGCCGCTTGACCGCGTTCTTCCTGATCGCGGTCGTCGTCCTCGTGTTCGCCAACGGGTTCTTCGTGGCGGCCGAGTTCGCGCTCGTGAAGACCCGCAAGTCGGCGCTCCAGGAGCTGGCGAAGGAGGGCAAGCGCGGCGCGGCGATGGCCGTCCGCCTCACCGACGACCTCAGCCAGTACCTCTCGGCGTGCCAGCTAGGGATCACCCTCGCCTCGCTGGGCATCGGCTTCCTCGGTGAGCCCGCGATCGCCGAGCTCGTCGAGCCGCTGTTCGGCGACGTCGTCTCGCACGGCGCCGCGCTCGGGATCTCGCTGGCGCTCGCCTACGTCATCACGACGTCGCTCCACATCACCGCCGGCGAGCAGATCCCCAAGATCTACGCGATCGTCCGCCCCGAGCAGATCGCCGTCCGCGTGGCGCGCCCGCTCTTCCTCTTCGACCGCGCGATGCGCCCGTTCATCTCGCTGCTCAACGGCGTCTCGAACTGGGTGCTCCACCGGTTCTTCCGCATCGACGCCGACACCGGGATGGACGAGGGGTCGACGCCGAAGGAGCTGCGGGCGATGATCGCCCAGGCCCGCGCCGGCGGCAGCCTCGACCCGGGCGAGGCGGGCATGCTCTCGGGCGTCTTCCACCTGCACGAGCAGGAGGCGCGCAACGTGATGACGCCGATACCGGCGGTGGTGACCGTCGACGTCTCCGAGGACGTCGAGACCGCGCTGCGGCGGTGCATCTCCTCCGGCCACACGCGCCTGCTCGTCACCGAGGACGACAACAAGGACCGCGTGCGCGGGATCGTCCACGCCAACACGCTCGCGCGGCTGCTCATGACCGAGGGCGGCGACGCGCCGTTCGAGAACGGCGTGCGCGACGCGCCGATCGTGCCGGAGACCAAGCCCCTCGACGACCTCCTCGCCGACCTCCAGCGCACCCGCTCGTCGATTGCGGTGGTCGTCGACGAGTACGGCCGCGTCGCAGGGATCGTCACCGTCGAGGACATCGTCGAGGAGGTCGTCGGCGAGATCGACGACGAGACCGACCCCGCCGGCGGCGAGATCCGGCGCCTGGCCAACGGCGACTGGTACGTCCGCGGGCACGTCGCCGTCACCGACCTCCAGGACCACGGGCTCACGCTGCCGGTCGACACCGACGCCTACAACTCGGTCGGCGGATTCGTGTTCGCCGAGCTGGGCCGGCTGCCCCGCCGCGGCGACACGGTGCAGGCCGACGGCTACTCGATCCGGGTCGAGTCGGTGCGCCAGAACCGCGTCGAGGCGGTCCGCATCCGCGACCGTCGCGCAGTCGAATCCCAATAGGCGCAAGTTTCGGCGTGAGCCTCCGTTCGAGCCTTTGCACCCCGCCGGTGGGACGGCGGGGCACATAGCGCCACGGCCTCGCGGCCGCCAGGCGCCACAAAAGAGCAGGTGGACGTCTGCTTCTGTGAGGATGTGCGGTTGGGAAGGATTCTCCGGCCGCTCCGTCGATTTTGCCTGACTACCTGACCAGCGGCTAAAGAGCCCTATGGGGAGTAGGAATAGAACCCACGGCCGCTCTTGCGACCGAGCGCGCCGCCGGCGGCCAGCTCGCGCACGCGCGCGGGGATCTCGGCGCCGATCGTCTCGCCGATGGCGATCGAGACGTCGAGCCCCACGAGGTCGAGGAGCTCCAGCGGGCCCATCGGGTGGCCGGCGCCGAGCCTCATGCACGTGTCGACCGCCTCGGGCTCGAGGTCCGTCTCCTCGAGCAGCCGCACGGCGCTGAAGAGGTAGGGGAACAGAAGCCGGTTGACGACGAACCCGGGAACGTCGGGCACCTCGACCGCGGTCTTGCCGAGGTGCTCGCACAGCGCGCGCGCCCGGGACCGGGTGTGCTCGGTCGCCTCGTCGGGGAACGCGAGCTCGACCAGCGCCATCCTGTGGACCGGGTTGAAGACGTGCAGCCCGACGAAGCGGTCGGCGCGCCCGCTGGCCGCGGCCAGCGCGTTGACGCTCAGCGACGAGGTGGTCGTGCACAGGATCGCGCCGTCGAGCCGCGGCAGCTGCGCGTAGAGCGTCGCCTTGGCGTCGAGGTCCTCGGCGATAGCCTCGACGACGACGTCGGAGTCGGCGAGGGCCTCCAGGTCGGTCGTGACCGTGACGTCGTCGGGCGCCTTCTCGGCGGCGCGCTCCGCCGACTCCTCCGAGCGGGCCCACATCACGACGTCGCCGTGCTCGGCGGCGACCCGGGCGATCCCGCAGGCGATCGCGCCGCCTCCCACAATGCCGAGCCGCTCCGTCACGGCGGCGGAGACTACATTTCATGACGCAGGCGTCAGACATCGAGAGGAACCGCATGAGCCAGCAGGGTCGAGAGGTCGTCATCGTCGAGGCCGTCCGCACGCCGATCGGGCGCGGGCATCCGGAGAAGGGCTACTACAAGGGCACCCACCCGAACGATCTGTTGGGCAAGTGCTACACGGAGGTGCTCGAGCGCTCCGGCGTCGACGCGAACGAGGTCGAGGACGTCATCGCGGGCTGCGTGCAGCAGCTCGGCGAGCAGGCGTTCAACGTCGCCCGCAACGCGTGGCTCCAGGAGGGCCTGCCGATCGAGGCCGCGGCCACGACCGTCGACCGCCAGTGCGGCTCGGCTCAGCAGGCCGTCAACTTCGGTGCTGCGCTGATCGCCGCGGGCGTCCACGACGTCGTCATCGGGTCCGGCGTCGAGCACATGGGTCACCTCCCGTTCTCCGCCGGCATGGAGACGCAGCAGAAGTACGGCGCCGCGTTCACGCCGAAGCTGATGGAGAAGCACAACGTCGTCGGCCAGGGCCTCGGCGCGGAGATGATCGCCGACCAGTGGGAGATCCCGCGGTCCGAGCTCGACGAGCTGGCCGTCCGCTCGCACCAGCTCGCCCACCGGGCCACCGAGGAGGGCCGCTTCGAGCGCGAGACCGTCCCGTTCCAGGTCAACGGCGACACGTACGTCAGCGACCAGGGCATCCGCCCGGACACGAGCCTCGAGAAGCTGTCGGGGCTGAAGCCGGCGTTCAAGCCCGACGGGAAGATCACCGCGGGCAACTCGTCGCAGATCTCCGACGGCGCGGCGGCGATCCTGCTCATGTCGCGCGAGAAGGCCGACCAGCTCGGCCTCACCCCGCGCGCCCGGATCATGGACCAGACGACCGTGGGCTGCGACCCGGTGAAGATGCTCGAGGGCCCGATCCCGGCGACGCGCAAGCTGCTCGAGCGCAACGGGATGACGATGGCCGACTTCGACCTCATCGAGATCAACGAGGCGTTCGCCCCGGTCGTCGCCGCGTGGCGCCGCGAGCTCGACCCCGACATGGACCGCGTCAACGTCAACGGCGGCGCGATGGCCCTCGGCCACCCGCTCGGCTCGACCGGCGCGCGGCTGCTCACGACGCTCCTGCACGAGCTCGAGCGCTCGGACAAGGAGACCGGCCTCGTGACGATGTGCTGCGGCGGCGGCCTCGGCACCGGGACGATCATCCAGCGGGTCTGACGCGACCCTGACGGAGCGACACCGGTGACCGGAAGGGCGCCCGCGTGGCGCCCTTCCGCGTTTCAGGCGCGATCGCGCTGACGACGTTTGCCTCAGGGCTTGCAAATTGCTCTAGGACTGGTTAGAAGAGGAAGCGTGCAGCGGGAGGTGCACACGCTCGTCGCCGACGACCACCCGGTCTTCCGAGAAGGGATCGCGGCGATGGTCCGCGAGGACGACCGGATGTGCCTCGTCGGGGTCTGCGACGACGGCCCGAGCGCGCTGGAGGCGATGTCGCGCCAGCGCCCGGACGTCGCCATCCTCGACCTGGGCCTGCCGCGCCTGCACGGCAGGGAGGTGATCGAGCAGGCCGCTGCCGCCGGGATCGCGACCGCCGTGCTCGTCGTCTCCGGGCACGTCGACGGGCAGATCGTCCGGAGCGTCCTGGGCGCGGGCGCCACCGGCTACCTCTCGAAGTCGGCGCCCGCCCGCGACATCGCGCACGCCGCCGTGGCGGTGGCCCGGGGCGAGACGGTCCTCGGGTCGGAGATCCAGGCCGCCCTCGCCGCGCAGTGCCGCGGCGAGGGCAGCCAGGCGCGACAGCTGACCGAGCGCGAGGTCGGCGTGCTGCGGCTGCTCGCGGACGGGCTCGGCGCCGCCCAGATCGGTCGCGAGCTGTCGATCAGCGCGACCACGGTCAAGAGCCACCTCCAGCACGTCTACGACAAGCTCGGCGTCGCCACCGGCCCCGCGGCGGTGAGCCAGGCGTTGCGGCGCGGCCTGCTGCGGTGATCTCCGCGCTGGAGATCCTCGTCCTCGCGTGCCTCCTCGCGGGCTGCGGGCTGGCGTGGCACGCCATGCACCGCCGCGCCGGACGGAGCGAAGACCTCGCGGCGCAGCGGGGGGAGCTGGCCGACGAGCTGATCCTGAACGCGGAGGCGGAGCGGCGCCGGCTCGCCGGCGCGATCCACGACGGGCCGGTCCAGCACCTCATGCTCGCGCGGGCGCTGCTGGCGGACGCCGGCGCAGGCGTCACACCCCGCGGCGTCGAGGCGGCCGAGGCGGCCATCGGCGAGGCGCTCGCCGAGCTGCGCGGGAGCATGCAGGGCCTGCACTCGCACGTGCTCGAGTTCGCCGGCCTCGAGGTCGCGCTGCGCAGCGAGGCCGCGCGGGCGGCGCCGCCCGGCATCCCGTGCGAGATCGAGGTGGACCCGACGGCCGTCGGGTTTCGTGACCATCTGCTCTTCGCCGTAGCGCGCGAGCTGCTCCTCAACGCCGCGCGCCATGCGCACGGCACGCGCGTCTCTATCGGCATCGCCAGACGCGGAAGCACGCTCGAGCTGCGCGTGCGTGATGACGGCTGCGGCTTCGACGACGCGCGCCGCGTCGCTTCGGTCCGGGCCGGCCACATCGGCCTTGCCTCCTCGGCGCACCGGGTGGAGGCGGCGGGCGGGCGGTTCGACGTGCGCAGCGGCGCCGCCGGCACGGAGGTCCTCGTCAGCGACGAACCCCGTCCAGTCGCTCGAGTGGCGGTTCGCGACAAGCCCGACCACGGGCCGCATCGGGCCGAGCGCGCCACTCGAACGGCGGCTGCGGCAGGCCGGGATCCGGATCACCTACGATCCATGAGCGTGGACTGGGGTGATTGGCGCCCTTTCGAATCTGCGGTCGGCCGGCCGCTTGCCGAGGTCGAGCGGTCGGTAGCCGAGCGGTACTTCCAGGCGTTGATGGACGCCCGAGGTCAGCGCCGAGCGCAGCTGACCGCACTGCTCGCACGCAACGGCGTCGAGGTTGACATCGAAGACGCCGGTCTTCAGCGCTTGAACGACTGGTACCGGGCGAATGTGCGCGGCGGCGACGGGCGCTTGGAGGACCGCTGGTATGCCGTCGGCCTCGACATCGGCCTGTTCCTCGGAGACGCGATCATCGACCGTGCTCCCACCGTCGAGTGGCGCCTCTTCACCGACGGCCGGCGCGACGTGTCGTATCAGCGGCCGGTGCTGATGGGCTTCACGAAGGTCGAGAATCGCAAGTACAACGTCGATCCGGAGCGCCTGGTCGGGATTCATGGTCATCGCATCGTGGCGGGCGAGGACGCGCCGAGCGACTTGTTCGTCGCGCTTGTCAGAACCGCCGCGGAGCGCGGTTGAGGTTCTCCAGGTCGCGGCGGTGGAGCACCCAGTACCGGGCCCGCCGCTCGGACCGAGCCCCGCTCTCCCAGCGTGAGATCGGCCCGACGATCCGGAGGACTGCTGGATCCAGGTCGGCGTCGATGTCGGCCCCGTAGGCAGCCCCGCGGCTGACACGTTCTACTTCTGGGTGTGCACCCCGAAGGCGCTGGCGCGTCAGCTCGGGGTGACGCCCGTGATCTGGAAGCGTCACCTGGTGATCGTCGAGCGGTTCGACTGGGACAGCGTCACGCAAGCGCTGGAGGGGAAGATCGTCGAGGTGCAGACCGCATCGCGCAGCTGGGACGACTTCACGGCGCGGTTCTCCCGGCTCGCCGCCTGGGAGTTCGAGGACTACGTCGACGACGAGTGACATCCGGACCGACGAACGCCGTCGATGGGACGGCGATCGAGATGTGGGTTTGGGAATGCTTCAACATCGTCGTCGAGCCCGAATCGCTGGAGGTCGTTGCGAGCGGCAACGTCGTGGGGATCGTCTACGCGCTGATTGACGGCCAGCCATTCCCGAACGCGAGGTGGTCACGCTGCGCTTCACGGGCGGCCCCGCCAAGATCGAGTGCGAGCGGTCGTCGGGTCCGTCAACCGGACGTCTCGTCCTGGTGCCGATCATCGACCGGAACCCGCCAGTGGTGTGCGGCCGGCCAGAGGTTGACGAGGCACTCGTCGATGAGGCGCTCCACCGCGCTGCCGTCGCGGCCGGCTGAGAGGAGCGCGCGACGACCCGCATAGGCGGCAAGCCGACACCGTCCTCGAGATGTGGGCGAGGGTCACCCGCATGGCGTACGACGCCGACGGCCTGTTGCAGTGGGCGCAGGACCCGAATCACGCGGACGAGCCCGCGGGCGCGGCCACGTGCGACGGCCCCAAGGACGCACGGGACTACCGCACCGAGAGGGCGTTTCCGTGGGATGAAGCTACGAGACGACTGGCGGGATTCCGTGATCTCACGTGGGATGAGGCGGTGAAGCGTTGGCGTCGGACGCAAGCCGGCGGCCGCCGCCCAAAGACATCGGCCAGCTGAGCATCTGCCGGACGGCAGTTCGCGAGGCGCTCGCTTGCGCGCGTGGTCGCACCGGGCGCGTCATCACCCCCCGTGGAGGGGTACCACCAGAATGTGGTGCCCCTCCGCCGCAGCCTCCTCGGGGCGGCCCTCCTCCTCCTCACGGCGACCCCCGTGGCCTCGGCCGCGCGCCCGGACGACGACGGGACGGGCGTCTACGGGCAGCCGAACTGGACGGTTGACGAGGCGCCGGCATCGCCGCTGTGCTCCCCGCGGGCCTGCGTGCACTGGGTGCAGACGACCGGCGACGCGCCCGCGAGCCTCGTCGACAGCGACGCCGACGGCGCGCCGGACTCGATCGAGTACGCGCTCGACGGGCTCGAGCGCGGCTTCCGGCGGATGGTGGCGCCGGAGCCCGGCGGCCTCGGCTGGCGCCCCCCGCTGGGCGACGGTGCCCTCGGCGGCGGCACCGACGTCGTCGACCTCTATGTCAAGGATCTCCACGACCGGGCCGCGGGGGTCGCGCCGGTCGACTGGCCGCAGAGCCCCGACCGGCGGCCCCGCTACCACGGCCACATCATCATCGACGACGACTACCTCGCCGCCGGGAGCTGGGGCTTCCTCCAGCGCAAGCTCGTCCCGCACGAGCTCCAGCACCTGATCGAGTTCGCGTACGACGGGTGGTTCGAGTCGTGGCAGGGCGAGTCGACGGCCGAGTGGTCGGCGGCGCAGTCCGACGGCTCGTTCGCGCTCTTCTCCGGCTACCCGGCCGCCTGGGGCGCGGCGACCGAGCTGCCGATGATCGGCATCCGCGATCCCGAGCGCCACTCCCCGCCGCCGAAGGCCTACGTCTCTGTGATCTGGCAGCGCTGGCTCGAGTACCGGCACGGGCCGCGGATGATCCGCGAGGTGTGGGAGCGTGCAGCCGAGGCGTCGCCCACGTCGTTCGTCCCGAGCCTGATCGACGACGAGCTCGCTGGGGGAAGCACGTTCTTCGACGAGTTCGTCGACTTCGCGGTCGGCCATGCCGAGTGGCGCCTGGCGGGGAGCGGGTTCGGAGGTGACGCCGGCAGCGCCGAGGTCGAGCGGGTGGCGACGCTGGCCGGCGGCGCCGACCCGGCGACGGTCGCGCTCGACCACACGACGTTCGCGCTCTACGACGTCCCCGTCGGGGACGCGGAGGCGCTCGAGCTGCGCGCCCGGGCGCCGGAGGGGACGCGCGCCGCGGTCGCGCTCGTCGGGCGCGTCGGCGACCCGGTGGAGGGCCGCGTCGAGGTGCAGGTCCAGCGGCTGCCGCAGGGCGGCGAGGCGCGCGTCGGGCTCGGCGACGCGTCGCGCTTCTCCCGCGTCACCGCGGTCCTCGTCAACGCCGACGTCACGCTGAACGACCCGCCGAAGGTGGCCCGGTCGTACGAGTGGTCGTTCGCGCGCGACGGGCAGCCGTTCACCGCGCGGGTGCTGCGCACCGAGCGCCCGCCGCCGCCCCCGGTCGAGGTCGAGAGCCCGCTCACCGTGCAGCCGAGCGTCACGGAGCCCCCGCCCGACCGCCCGCCGGTGATCGCCGACGACCTCGTCGCCCCGCGGCTGACGCTCGCGCGCCTTCCCCGCCGCGCGCTGCGCCGCCTGCGCGCCGGCCGCCCGGTGGCCCTGCGCACGACGGTCGACGAGGCGAGCACGCTCATCGCCGAGCTGCGCGTCGGCGCCACGGTCATCCGGCAGGTGACCGCGCGCGCCCCGAAGGCCGGCGCCCGGACCGTCGCGTTCCGGCTGACGACCGCCGCGCGGCGCCGGTTCGCCCGCGCCCCGCGTGGGCGCCGCGTGACGCTGCTCGTCACCGCGCGCGACGCGGCGGGCAACGCGCGCGTCGTGCGCCGCCGCCTGCGCTAGCCGGCCGCGACGACGTCGTCCCAGCCCAGCGCGCGGCACGTCCGCACCATCGCCTCGCCCATCGCCACGCACGCCGGGTGGTCGACCCACTCCGCGTGAGGCCCGCCCGCCGTGAAGCACGTGACGGCGAGGCGGCTCGCGCCGCGCTCGAGGATCCCGCCGTCGTGGCGGACGTCGTCCACCGTCCCGGTCTTGTGCGCGAACGGCACGTCGTCGACGAGCCCCCGGGCGAGCGAGCGCCGGTCCTGCTGGGCGTGGAGCGCCGCGTAGGCGGCCGGCGCCTGTACCGCGAGCGCGGCGACGGCGCGGGCGTGCTCGCGCGGCGTGCACGTCCCGATGCCCGACTCCGCCGCGTCGCCGCCGCCCGACAGGCCGCGGAGCATGCGCGCCCCGAAGCCGCGCGCTCCGAGCCGGGCGTTCACCGCGTCGAGCCCGCCCGCGGCGGCGACGAGCGTGTTCGCCGCCGTGTTGTCCGACAGCGCGAGCGCGAGCGTCACCACCTCGCGCAGCGGCAGCGAGAGCGGCAGCACGGCGTGGCGCAGGATCCCGTCCCCGTACGCGCGGTGCTCGGGCGCGACGGTGACGGAGTCGCCCCAGTCGCTCCGCAGGTCGGCGAGGGCCAGCGCGGCGAACGTCTTGATCATGCTCGCCGAGGAGAAGCGCCGGTCGGGGTCGCGGCTCGCGACGGGCTCGGCGCCGAGCTCGACGAGCCACGCGGCGTCGGGCGCGCCCGGCAGCACCGCGTCCTCCCACAGCGCGTCGAGGCTCAGCCCCAGCGGAAGCCCCGGTCGTGGGCCTGCGCGGGCAGCGGGCTCTCGGGCAGCCCCGCCGGCGGGTGCGGAACGTGGAAGCCGGCGGGCGAGACGTCGTTCGGCGTGTCCGGGTGGTAGAGCGAGGCGAGCAGCTGGATCTGCCCGCGGCCCGGTCCCAGCTCGAACTGGCCGCCCCCGTACATCCCGATCCCGCGGCCGTCGCAGTACTCGCAGGTGGCGAACAGCTCGCGCAGCGAGCCGACGCGCGAGGGCTTGACGTTGACCATCCGCGGCGCGAACGGGAGCGCCTCGATGTCGGCGATGCCGTGGATCGGGGCGTCCCACGTGATCCGGTCGCGGTGCGGCTCGAGGAAGGCCTGCACGCCGGCGTCGAGGTGGGGGTCCTCGATCCAGGCGTCGGGGAACGCGTCGACGACGCGGCGGTAGAGCGCGACGTCCGGCGGGTTGTCGACGACCGTGCCCTTGTAGTGGCCCTTGAAGTCGACAGAGTCGACGGCTCCGGTAGCGGCGAGGCCGGCGACGGTCTCGCCGGTCCACGACACGGTGGGGTCGAGCTTGAAGCGCAGGCCGGGATAGCGCTCGAGCCGGCTCGTGACCGGGTCGAGCGTCGGGGGCTCGCCGAGCCGCAGCGACACGACGAAGGTCACCGGCCGCGGCTCGCGCCCGACCAGCTCGTGCAGCGACGTCCCGGCCTGGCGCAGCGCGAGGTCGAGCGCGGCGGACTCGTAGGCGTAGCGGCGGTAGAGCGGGCTGACCGCCATCTCGGGCGCCTTCCCGGGGAAGAGGTCGAGCTCGGCGAGGCGGTTCGACAGGCCCTCGAGCGTCCAGCTGCCGGCGAGGGGGAGGTTCGGGCCGGCGCCGAGCGCGGCGTCGTGATCGACGGCGTCGTAGACGACGTCCTCGCCGATCCCCTCCTCGCCGCCGCCGCGCAGGCGGATGACGGTCGTCACGCGGGTGAAGTCGCTCGAGACGTCCTGCTCGAGGCGCTCCAGCGCGTAGTCCTCGATCCGCAGCTTGAGCTGGCGGACGCGGTCCCAGTCGCTCATGCGCGGACCCTACGCGAGAATGCGCCGCGCCTCTCTTGACCACTGGTCAGCATGACGCTACCCTCTTATATACCGATGGTCAACAAGGAGACGAGAGAGATGGAGCGCAGCGCCGAGGCACCCCGCCAGAAGACCTTCCTGCTCGCCGTGCCCGAGGAGCGGGCGCTGACCTGGCTCGCGGCGCGGCTGCCGGCGCGAGTCCTGCCCGACCACCTGACGGCGCTGGGCGTGCTCGCGGCGCTCGGGATCGCCGCCGCCTATCTGCTGTCGAACGACCACCCGGCGATGCTGTGGGCAGCGAGCGCGCTGCTCGTCGTCCACTGGCTCGGGGACTCGCTCGACGGGACGCTCGCGCGCTTCCGGCGGACGGAGCGCCCGACGTACGGCTACTACCTCGACCACCTCGTCGACGCGTTCGCCACCGCGGCGATCTGCATCGGCCTCGGGCTGTCGCCGCACATGCTCCTCGCGACGGGGCTCGCGATCGCCGTCGCCTACCTGCTGCTGTCGATCAACACGTACCTCGAGACGTCCGCGTTCGGGCGCTTCGACCTCGGCTACGGCCGCGTCGGCCCGACCGAGATGCGGCTCGTCCTCGTCGCGCTGAACACCACGCTCGCCCTCGGCGCCGGGCTCGGCGCCCGGATCGCCGGCGTCGACCTGACGATCCTCGACGGGGTCGGCCTCGTGGCCGCCGCCGTCCTGGTCCTCGCGCTGCTCGGCCGCGCCGCGAAGAACCTGCGCGTGCTCGCCGAGCGCGAGCCGGCGGGGACGGTGCGGCCGGCGGCGTAGCGGCCTAGCGGGCGCCGCGACCGTTGGTGGTCGTGACCGCCGCCGCCCGCTGCCGCGTCCGCGCGCGGCGAGCGGCGGCGCGGTCGGTGGGCGGCTTGGGGTCCTCGACCCCGGCCGCCCGCTTCAGCTCGGCGAGCGACTCGCGCAGGCCGGCGGTCATCGCGTCGAGGTCGGACATCGAGTCGCGATCGCCGAGCAGGCCGACCGCGAGCTTGCCGTTGTAGGACATGATCGCGAAGAAGATCGTGTGGTTCGCGGCCAGGAACCCGAGCGGCACCATCTCGGTCATCTCGCGCCCGAGCATGTAGATCGGGAACTGCGGGCCCGGGATGTTCGTGACGACGGTGTTGAACAGCCGCGTCGAGAAGTTGATCCGCGAGCCGAGCGCGAGCAGCGTCGGGGGCGCGAACTCCTGGAGGTCGGCGAGCACCTCGGCGCCGACCGCCTGCTTGGACGCCTTGAGGTCCTGCATCGCGCCGGTGACCGCGCGCAGCCGCTCGACCGCGTCGGCGACGTAGACGGGCAGCGGCGCGCGCATCGCGGCGACGCGGTTGCCGAACTGGTTCTTCTCGCCCTCGCCGCGCACCGACACCGGCACCATCGCGCGCAGCTCGAGGCCCTCGGTGCGCGTTCCGTGGTCGCGCAGCCAGTCGCGCAGCGCGCCCGCGACGACGGCGAGCACGACGTCGTTGACCGTCCCGCCGAGCGCGTTCTTGACGGCCTTGAAGTCGGCGAGCGCGAACGTCGTCCACTCGACGCGCCGGTGCGGCCCGATCGACTGGTTGAGCGGCACGTTCGGCGCGGGGCTGAGCAGCGGCCCGATCAGCAGGTCGCGGATGCCCTTGGCTCCCTCGGCGACCTGGGCGGCGGTGCGGCTAGGGCTGCGGACGGCGCCGAGCGCCCGCGCGGCGAGGCGCAGCGGGCGGGTGGCGACGTCGACGCCCGCCTCGGCCACGAGCTCGGTGCGGCCCGGCGCGGGGCGCGGCTGCCACGGGCGCTCCGGCGGCTCGACCTCGCGGGGCTCGGGCGCCGCGTCGAAGAGCAGGCCGAGCAGGTCGACGCCCGACATCCCGTCGATGAGCGCGTGGTGCGCCTTCGAGATGACGGCCCAGCGTTCGTCCTCGAGCCCCTCGACGAACCACATCTCCCACAGCGGCTTGGAGCGGTCGAGCTGCTGGCTGAACACGCGCGACGTAAGCTGCTGGAGCTTGTCGCGGCCACCGGGCCTCGGCAGCGCGGTGTGACGGACGTGGTAGTCGAGCGCGAAGCACGGGTCGTCGATCCACATCGGCCGGCCGAGCTGGAAGCCCGGCTCCGCGAGCTTCTGGCGGTAGCGCGGGACCAGGTGGAGCCGCGACTCGACGTGGGCGTACAGCTCGTCGCAGTCCGGCGGCGAGCCGTCGAAGATCGAGACGCCGCCGACGTGCATGTGCGTCGTCCCGGTTTCGAGGTTGAGGAACGACGTGTCGAGGACGGACAGGGTGTCCTTGTGCTGGGGCGCCATGGTCTCGGGGTCGCCGATCCCCGGAGGCGGCAAACGCAAGGTTCAGGGAGCGGGGTAGGGGTTCACCCTGAGCTGGCCGTGCCGCTTGACCGTGAGCACGACCTGCTCCGGAGTGTGCTTCTTCCCGGTTGCCATCTTGGTGTCGGCCGCAGGTTCATTCCGCGCGTGGTCCGTACGGCGTTACGCTGGGGTCGCTCGCAACTTCGCCGAGCGCCGGCAGCAGTTTGTGGTCCCAGGGCTCACCCCGAACGCCGGTCCAAGTTGCACTGAGCCGTGTCGTCGGCGACGCTCGGACCAGCGCGATCCACCCGTCGCGGTCGCTGGCCATACGGACCGCTCCATGGGGCACCGCCAGCTCGCTGATCTTCACGCCCCGCGGTAGGTCGAAGTACGTCCCGGCGAGCAGCCAGAACTGCCGCCGCAGCCGGAAGGTCGTGAGCAGCGACTCGCCTAGACAGGCGCGCCATGGGCGGCTCTCGATGGTCGCCCACGCGGCGCCGGCCTCATCCCGTTGCAGAGCCGCAGCGACGCGGTCCAACGTGACTGGGCCGGCGACGGTTTCGAGGCGCCCGACGGGACGTTGAGGTCCGAAACCAGTCATGTCATCGCGAACAGAGCTTGCACGGCGACCTGGGTTTCGCCCCGGTTGAGGGCGAAACCCAGCAGTCCCGTCGCGATGCTATTCGCTGCAGTGCCGATAGTCGGCCCGGCGATTGACGCCGAAGTAGCCGACACCTCGTACGACGCTGTAGCCGACGGCTTCCACGCGGTACAGCAGCGCCCGATGGTGATTGCAATCCCACGTGGCGTACGGCGTGTATTGCGTGCCGGCGCCGTAGAACACCGGCGCCGCTTTGGAGTCGAGGTTCGTCCAACCCTCACGTCCGTCCAGTCGCTCGCGCTGGAGGGTGGCATATGCCTCCATCCGCGAGACACCTTGCCCGGAGAGGCAATGGTTGATGGCGCGCCCTCGCATGTACCAGTTGAGCGTGTCGGTGTAGTACAGGCGCTGCGGCCCGTCCGCTCGGACACCACACGCGGAGCCGGAGCCGTGATTTCGGGCCGACGCTGCGTACGGATCGGGGTATCCGCCGGCGTACGGGAACATGACGAGCGAGTTCGCGTCATCGCACGTGCCGCCCATCTCAACCGCCGCGTTAGCGCCATCCGATGCACACGCGACTTCGGTGAGCGTCGAGACGACGGTTGCCACTTCCGGACAACCCGCGGCCCATGGATTGAGGGCGCAGCCGCCAAGCCCTGCGGTATTCACGCCGTATGCGGTCATCGTGGCGTCGAACTGAGCTTGGTTGACCGCTGGCGGCGGGACGACCTCGTTCGCGCTGGCGGCCGCCGGCAGCACCGCGCAGCAAAGAGCAGTCAGCGCGACGGCGGTACGCCTCCGCGCGAGCGAGCTGAAGAACGACATGATTCCCCCCTGGCTCGCCGTGCCAGGATGACACGGCGCGGTGGAAACTACCAGAATGTGCTGGGACGTAGTGCAGTATTCAGGTTTGTAAAAAAGAAGCGCACTGCGGACGTCGCTGGAGATTCTGCGCCCGCGTGTGCGGCAGATCCGGCGCGTGCGTCCCCGGCGGACGCTCAGCCTGCCGGCTCGACCCGCCCGCGCACTTCGCCCAGCGGCGGCGAGCTGATCACGACCTCGTCGCCGTCGTTCAGCCAGCGCTCACCGCGGAACCGCTCGAGCATGCATCCGAGGGTGCCCTCGTCGGCGCCGGAGATCGTGCCCGTGCCGAACAGGTCGCCCGCGGTGAGCGCCGCGCCGTTGACGGTCGCGTGCGCGAGCATCTGCGCGGGCGTCCAGTAGAGCGAGCGCGCGTTGGTCCTCGTCACCGTCTCCCCGGCGATGGTGACCTCGAGGTCGAGGTCGAGCGCCCACGGGTCGCGGGCGCGCAGGTAGTCGAGCGGCTCCGGGTCTTGGTCGCGCGGCGGGACGCGGGCAAGCTCGTCGGCGGGGACGATCCACGGCGAGATCGAGGTCGCGAACGACTTGCCGAGGAACGGCCCGAGGGGGACGTACTCGAAGGCCTGGATGTCGCGCGCGCTCCAGTCGTTGAGCAGGACGAAGCCGAAGATCCGCGCCGCCGCGTCGTCGACGGCGATGCGCTCGCCGGGCCGCGTCGACGGCCCGCACACGAAGCCCAGCTCGCACTCGAAGTCGAGGGCCGCTGTGGGCCGCAGCTCGGTGGGATCATCGATCCCTCCCGCCCCGCCCGCCCGCGGCACCTGGCCGTGCGGGCGGCGTACCGCGGTCGCGCTGACGACGACGGTCGACGCGCGGCCGTGGTAGCCGATCGGCAGGTGGCGCCAGCTCGGCGGCAGCGGGTCGCCCTCGGGGCGGAACATGCGCCCGACGTTCGTCGCGTGCTCGAGCGAGGCGTAGAAGTCGACGTAGTCGGTGACCCGCACCGGCATCAGGCTCTCGACGCGCGCGCACGGGACGCGGGCGCTCGCGGGCGCCTCGAGCGCCCGCCCCCGCAGCTCGCGCCACGACCGCGCGCCGAGCTCGATCAGCGCGTTCAGGCGGGTTTCGGCGACCGCGTCGGCGAGCCGCCCGGGCGGGGCGATGGCACGCAGCAGGACGGCGTCGTCGCCGACCCTCGCGGCCGGCTGCGGGGCCTCGCCCGGCGGCCGGACGACGCCCCAGGCGAACGCGGCGCCCTCCGCGGCGCCGCCCCCTCCACCCGCCTCAGACAGGGGCCTCGACGCGCTCGGGGTTCCAGCTGTACGCGTAGCTCGGGTCGTCGAGGTCGCGCGCGAGCGTCGTCAGCTTGAGCGGCCGGAACGTGTCGCACATCACCGCGAGCTCGTTCGTCTCCTTCATCCCCAGCGACTTCTCGACCGCGCCCGGCTGCGGGCCGTGCGGCAGCCCGCTCGGGTGCAGCGTGATCGAACCGATGTCGACGCCCTTGCGCGCGGCGTAGTCGCCGTCGGCGTAGAACATGACCTCCTCGGACTGGAGGTTCGAGTGGTGGTAGGGGAGCGGCACGGCGAGCGGGTCCCAGTCGAGCAGCCGCGGGCAGAACGAGCAGATCACGAAGTTCTGGCCCTGGAACGTCTGGTGCGCCGGCGGCGGCTGGTGCAGCCGGCCCGCCTTGGGCTCGAAGTCGTGGATGTTGAACGTGTACGGGTAGACGTAGCCGTCCCAGCCGACGACGTCGAGCGGGTGGTAGTCGAGGACGTAGCGCTGGAGCCCGCCGCGCACGCGCACGATGACCTCGTGCTCGCCGCGGTCGTCGTAGGTGACGAGCTCGGCCGGCGGGTGGAAGTCGCGCTGGCTGAACGGCGCGTGCTCGAGCAGCTGGCCGTACCGGTTGCGGTAGCGGTTCGGCGTCTCGATCTCGCCGGGCGTGAAGAACGTCAGCCACTCCTGCGGGCCGTCGTGCATCCGGAAGCGGTAGGTCGTGCCGCGCGGGATGACGACGTAGTCGTGCCTGCCGTACGGGACCGTGCCGAACGTCGTCTCGACGACGCCCGAGCCCTGCTGGATGAAGAAGACCTCGTCGCCCTCGCCGCAGCGGTAGAACGCGTCGAGCTCCTCGGTCGGCTTGCAGATCCCCATCTCGACGTCGCCGTTGAACATGAGGACCTTGCGGCCGGACACGGGGTCGCCCTCGGGCTCGACGCCCTGCGTGTGCGTGAGTCGGTGGACGTGCGTCTCCGGCACCCACTCCTCGAGCGTAAGCGGCGTGAACTCCCCGACCTCTGAGAGCCGGCACGGCGACTCGAGGTGGAGCAGGATCGACTCGTTGCCGCTGAAGCCCTCGTAGCCCATGACCTCCTCGGTCAGCAGGCGGCCGTCCTCGCCGCGGACCTGCGTGTGCCGCTTGGGCGGCATGTCGCCCATCCGGACGTAGCGCATCAGAGGTTCCCCCTCGCGGCCTGCTCGCGCTCGATCGCCTCGAAGAGCGCCTTGAAGTTGCCCTCCCCGAAGCCGCGGGCGCCGTGGCGCTCGATGATCTCGAAGAAGATCGTCGGGCGGTCGCCGAGCGGCTTCGTGAAGATCTGGAGCAGGTAGCCCTCGTCGTCGGAGTCGACGAGGATGCCGAGCTTGCGGAGGTCCTCGAGGTCCTCCTCGATCTCGCCGACGCGGCCGGGGACCTCGTCGTAGTAGGACTCCGGCGTCTTCAGGAACTTCACGCCGCGCTTGGAGAGCTCGGCGACGACGCCGACGATGTCCCGCGTGGCCAGAGCGATGTGCTGCGCGCCGGCGCCCTCGTAGAACTCGAGGTACTCGTCGATCTGCGACTTGCGCTTGCCCTCGGCCGGCTCGTTGATCGGGAACTTCACGCGGCCGCTGCCGTTCGTGACGACCTTCGACATCAGCGCGCTGTACTCCGTGCTGATCGCCTCGTCCGAGAAGTGGATCATCTCGGTCATCCCGAAGACGCGCTCGTAATAGGAGACCCAGTCCTGCATCGCGCCGAGCTCGACGTTGCCGACGATGTGGTCGATGGCGACGAGCATCTCGCCCTCGCCGTCGTGCTCGACCTCGGCGAAGCCCGGCAGGAACGTGCCCTCGTACCGCGAGCGGTCGACGAAGCGGTGCACCGTGTCGCCGTACGTGGCGATGTCCGCCATGCGGACGATGCCGTTGTCGTCGCTCAGCTCCCACGGCTCGCGCAGCCCCTTCGCGCCGCGCGACGTCGCGACCTCGTAGGCGCGGTCGACGTCGGGGACGCCGAGCGCGATGACCTTCACGCCGTCGCCGTGCTTGCGCTGGTGCTCGGCGATCGCCGTCTCGCTGCTCAGCGTGCCCGTCAGCACGAGCCGGACGCGGCCTTGGCGCAGCACGCGGCTGACCTGGTCGCGCACGCCGGTCTCGAGGCCGGAGTACGCCACCTCGGTGAAGCCGAACGCGTGCGTGAAGTAGTACGCCGCCTGGGCCGCGTTGCCCACCCACAGCTCGACGTGGTCGATGCCGTGGAGCGGCATCTCGTCGTCCGCGCGCTGCGGGGGCGTGATGGTGCTCGTGTCAGGCGAGAACGTGCTCACGGCGCATCTCCTCGATCGATTCGTCGGTGCAGGTGGCGAAGAAGCCGCCGACCACCTCGCGGACCTCGTCCATCGACTCGGCCAGGTAGAGGACGGGCTGGTAGTGCGTGATGTCGTAGTCCGCCGTTCCCATCTCCGCGAGGTTGAGCGGGCGGTGCTCCATGTCGCGGAACTCGTCGATCTCGCCGTAGCTCGACAGGATCCCCGCGCCGTACGCGCGGATCTCGCCCTCCTCGTGGACGATCCCGAACTCGACGGTGAACCAGAAGACCTTGGAGAGGAAGCGCAGGTTGTCCTCGTCGGCGAGGCGGTGCGTGGCCTCGCCGGTGAGGCGGTGCAGCTCGCTGAACGTGTCGGTGGCGAGCAGGTGGCCGTGGCCGATGACCTCGTGCACGATGTCCGGCTCGGGCGTGTAGAGCGGCTGGGCCGGATGGCGCACGTACTGCGTCGAGTGGAAGGTGCGGTCGCGCAGCGAGCCGTAGAACTCGCGCAGCGGGACGAGGCCGGGGGCGGGGACGTAGCGGAACCCCGTGAGCGGCTCGAGGTTCTCGCTGACCTCGTCGAGGCTCGGGACGTACTCCGTCGGCAGGTTCAGCCGGTCGAGCGCCTCGGCGTACTCGCGGATCGCGAGCCGCTCGTGCTTGGGCCGCAGCTCGCGGCACACCGTGCGCCAGACGCCGTGCTCCTCCTCGGAGTAGCCGACGTCGGGAGCGCGCTGCCCGGGCTTCCACTCGAGCGCGAGCCGGGCGATGTCGTTGCGACGCCGCCGGTAGCGCTCGTCGGCAAAGCCGGGATGGTCGGGCGCGAGGTGGACCTTGACCTCGCCATCGTCGTCTGTCGTGACCGGTGAGTAGAGCTGACCCTCTTCGAACATGCGTGCCTCCTCGGGCCATTGTGGTACCCGCTCGGACGGCAGTCAGCAACTCTGATCTGTCTCGTCGCACATTGTGCGCACTTCGCGACAGTGTTGTGACAGGATCACTGGTCAACATGACCATCGATGAACTCGATGCTCGCCTCATCGCCGCGCTGCGCGAGAACCCGCGGGTGGGCCTGCTGGAGATCTCGCGGCGGCTCGGGGTCGCGCGCGGGACCGTGCAGGCCCGGCTGGCGAAGCTGGAGTCGCGCGGGGTGATTACCGGCTACGGGCCCGAGGTCGACCCGGCGGCGATGGGCTACGGGATCCAGGCGTTCGTCCTGCTCGAGCTCGCGCAGGGTCGGCTCGCGGAGGCGACGAGCGTGCTCGAAGCGGTCCCCGAGGTCGTCGAGGCCGACGCGATCAGCGGCCCCCAGGACCTGCTGTGCCGGCTCGTCGCCCGCGACACCGAGCACCTCCAGGAGATCGTCAACCGGATCCTCGCCACCGCCGCGATCCGGCGCTCGACCTCGTACATCGTCCTCTCGCAGCAGGTCAAGCCGCGGAGCGGGCCGCTCGTGGAGGCGGCCGGCGCCGCCGGCTCCTAGTAGCCGCCGCGCACCTGTCGCGGCGTCAGGGTGCGGCGCAGCGTCCGCGTCGAGCCGTCCGCCAGCCTCACGCGCGCCTTGATCCGCAGCACCCGGCGCGTGGGGGCGCGCAGCCGGAGCGTGACGCGGAACGGGCGCTTGCGGTCGATGCGGACGAGGCGCCCGTTGACCCGGAAGGCGACGGCGCGGACCCGCTTCAGCGGCGTGCCCCTCAGCTCGATGCGCAGCCGGCCGACGCGCAGGCGGTTGCGCACCAGACGCAGGCGCGCGCGGCGCGACGAGCCCGGTGCGCCCCGGGGCGGCGATCCCGCGGCCGGAAGCTGAACACCGCCGGCGGCTCCGGGCTGCTGCGGCGCTCCCGGCAATGCCTCCTGGAGCTGCGGGTTCAGCCGGTCGAGCCGGACCGCCTCGCGCGTGAACGCGTGGTCGATGCGGAAGACGTCGAGGCCGCGGCTCCCGGTCGACACCGAGTTGACGTCCTCGTCGAAGTTGTTGGCGAAGACGTGGCCGTTGTACCAGTACGACGCCCACGCGGCGGCCTCGGTTTCCTGCTCGTCCGGGCTCACGGGATCGGACGGGATGTAGTGCGCCAGCTCGGCCGGCTTCGACGGGTCGGTGAAGTCGAGGACCGACGTCGCGCCCGTGTACCACGACGAGACGAGGATGTCGCTGTCCGACCGCATCGGCACGACGTTGAACAGGTGCGCGGTGCAGAACTCGGAGACCTTGGTTCGGGGCAGCTTGTAGGTCCCGCGAAGCCGCGGCGCGGCCGCGTCGGCGACGTCGTAGAAGAACAGGCCGCCCAGCTCGTTGGCGTCGCCACCGAAGCAGCCGGGGGAGGCGGCGGCGCCGCCGAGCTCGTCCCCGACCACCAGCGTCCGGCCGTCGTTCGAGAAGATCGTCGAGTGGTGGATGTTGATCTGCGGGTTGCGGATGCGTGCGACGACCTTCGGCTGCGTCGGGTCCGAGAGGTCCCACATCTGCGACTCGGTCAGGCATGCCGCGCCGGCGACGTTGCGCGGAAGGAACACGGTCACGTCGTGGCAGCCGATGGTCTCGCCGACGTTCGGCGTCCCGATCAGCCCCGCGCCCGCGGGATCGTCGAGCGGCACGGAGACCACGCTGATCTTGCGGTGTCGCTGGGCGTTGCACGACGCCGTCGCGCCGGCCGGGTTGTAGCGCCCGGCGAGCGGATAGCTCAGCACGTAGACGATGAGGCGCCGGTTCGCGAGGTCCGGATAGATCGTGTTCGTGTGCGACCCGCAGTCGGTCGCGAGCGACTTGACGATCCTCGGCTTCGACCGATCCGAGATGTCGATGATCCGGATCCCCTCCCACGATCCCGACTGCGCGCTGCAATCCTCGCTCGTCGGCTTGTCGACCGACAGGACGACGAGGTCCTCCCAGACCGAGACGTCGCTCTGGTCGCCCCAGCACGTGAAGCGCCCGACCTCGCGGGGAGCGCTCGCGTCGGAGACGTCCATCATGCGGAAGCCGCCCGGCGGCGACGCGTTCGGCCCCGTGCCCTGGTCGAGCGTGCCGAGCAGCGCGAGGTCGCCCCAGAACGCCATGTCCGTGCCCACCCGGTACTTGCCCCCGTCGCTGTAGTTCGCGATTCGCGTCATGTTCTCCGAGTGCTCCTCGGAGCCGTGGCTGGCCTGCACGGTGGCGTAACCGGCGACGGCGACGGCGATGACGGGCAGCAGGGCGGCGATGACTCACGCATGTGAAGATCTCCTTCGGCGGTGACCTCCTGGAACGGCCGAGCGGTCCGGATCTGGCGGTCCCGATGGCCGGGGGCGATTCCGTCCGGCCGCGGGCCTAGTTTCCCCCGGCCCATGTCCTCCGTGGAGCAGCAGGTCGAAGTCGCTGGCGTCAGCGAGTACGCGGCGCGGATCGGCCGTGCGCTGCGGCAGGTCGGCGGCGGCATTGTCGAGGGGGAGGTGCAGAAGCCCAAGCGGGTCGGCGGCGGGGGGATGCTCGTCTTCGACATCTCCGACGGCGAGGCCGTGCTGTCGTGCAAGGTCTTCGCGCGCGACCTGCGCCGGCTCGAGCACGAGCCGCGCCACGGCGACCTCGTCCAGGTGCGCATCGAGCGGCCGGACTTCTGGGCCGCGACCGGCCGCGTCAGCGTCATCGTCACCGGCGTCCGGCTCGCCGGTGAGGGTGAGCTGCTGCGCCGGCGCGCGGAGCTGCTCGAGCGCCTCGCCGCCGAGGGGCTCACCGACCAGGCGCGGCGCAAGCCGCTGCCGGCGTTCCCGCGCGCGGTCGGCGTCATCGCCGGGCGGGCGTCCGACGGGATGTCGGACGTCGTGCGCGCGCTCGTCGACCGCTTCCCGCCCGTCCATGTCGTCACGTGCTCGTCGCTCGTCCAGGGCGCGGCCGCGCCGCGCGACCTCGACGACGCGCTCGCGCGGATGCAGGAGCACCCGCTGGTCGACGTCATCGTCGTCGCCCGCGGCGGCGGCTCCGTGCAGGACCTCGTCGCGTTCGACGACGAGCGGCTGTGCCGCGCGCTGTTCGCGTGCGCGAAGCCGGTGATCACGGCGATCGGCCACACCGACAACGTCCCGGTCTGCAACCACGTCGCGTGGGCGGCGTACACCCCGTCGCGCTCGGCGGAGATGGCGGTGCCGTCCGCGGCCGAGCTGCGCCAGGGCGTCGCGCTGGCCGCGCGGTGCGTCGGCGACGTCCCGGTGCGCGTGGCGCGCGGCGCCGAGCGCGTCTGCGCCTGCGGCACGCGGCTGCGCGCCGGGGCGCGGCTCGACGGGCTGCTCGGCGACGTCAGGAGGCGCGGGCTCGACGCGACCCTCGCGCAGCGCGGCGCGCTGGCCGAGCGTGAGCGGGGGGTGGCCGAGGCCCGCGCGCGGCTCGGCGACGTCGTCCGCCGGGTCCCGGGGGCGGAGGCGGTACGGATCGTCGGGCTCGAGCTCGACGCCCGCGCCGCGGCGTTCTTCGCCGGCCGCGCCACGCTGATCGGCGACGCGGCCCGGCGCTTCGACGCGATCCCGGCGGCGCTCGCCGCCCGCGCCGGCGCGGTGGGCGAGCAGGCGCGGCTCGTCGGCATGGGCACGCGGCGCCAGCTCGCCGACCACGACCGCGACTACGGCCGCGCCCTGGCACGCCTGGGCCGCGAGGCCGCGGCGGGGGCCCACCGCCGCCTGCGCGACGCGGGGCGCGAGGCTCGCCACGCCGCCGAGCTGGTCGCCGCCCGCGACCTGCGCGCCGGCTGGCTGGCTCCTCGCCGTGGTCCCCGGCGGCGCACCGCTGCGCCGCGCCGGCGACGTGGCCCTGGGCGCGCCGCTGCACCTGCACTTCGCCGACGGTCGCGTGGAGGCGACCGCCGAGACCGTCCACGCGACGCCGGCCGGCACCGCGGCGGCGCCGCTCGCCACCGCGGCGACGCCGACCAGCGCTCCCAGCATCCCCAGCAACGAGGAAGGGCCTCAGTGAGCGACTCGACGAACATCACCTTCGAGGCCGGATACCGCCGGCTCCAGGACATCGCGGAGCGTCTCGGCTCCGACGAGGTCCCGGTCCACGAGATGTGCGACCTCTTCGCCGAGGGGAAGGGGCTCGAGCAGGCGCTCGGCGACTACCTCTCGCAGCAGAAGGAGCGGGTCGAGGCGATCGAGCGCGGCGACGGGATGCGCGCGTTCCGCGTCGTGCCGCCCGGCGCCGAGCCCCCCGCCGCGGAGATCCGCGCGCAGCGCGCCGCGGCGCCGGCCGGCGCCGGCTCCGACGATGCCGCGCTCGCCGCGTCCGCCCCGCCGCAGGACGAGGCGCTGCCCTTCTGAGGGGCCGGTGACGGCGCTTCACCGGGGGTACCAGACCTCACCAACACAAAGTTGCAACCCTCAGCGCTGAGGGTCTATTGTTGGCCGCCGCTGCCCGTCCCCCGGCGCGGCGGGAACCCGCCGGGGTCGGGCGGCCCATTTGGCGCCCACGACGTCCGCGCGCCGCGAGGCGCTGCTCGTGAGGTCCGCGCCGCGAGCCGCGGCGGTCAGGCAGCGACGCCGCATGGCGGCCAGCGCGCGGACCGTCGCCTCGCGGTCCCCGGACGGGACCGCCAGGAGCGTCGTGACGCCCGCGCGCTCATAGGCGGCGAGCCGCTCGTCGAGGGCCGCCGTGTGCACACGAGCGCGGTGGCGTCGATCAGCTCGGGCGGCAGCGCCGCCGCCGCCCCCGCGCGGTCGCCGTCGAGCATCCGCGCCTGCACGTCGCGCGCGACGTCACCGTGGCCGTAGCGGTCGGCGAGGTCGACGTAGAAGTTCTTCTCGCGCGCACCCATCGCCCCGAGGTAGAACGCCAGCCACGGGCGGCACGCGTCGCGGGCGCTGTCGAGATCGTCGGCCACAGCCACCGGTACCGCGGCGGCGACGTCGACCGCCGACGCATCGCGCCCCGCCTTCGCCAGCCCCTCGCGGAGCGGTCCCATCAGCACGTCGGGGTTCTCGGGATCGAGGAACGCGGGCAGCCAGCCGTCGGCGATCTCGCCGGTCTGGACGACCGCGCGCGGGCCGACCGCTCCGAGGTAGACGGGGATCCGCTCCTGGACCGGCTCGACCAGCAGCCGCAGCGGCTTGCCGAGCCCCATCCCCGGCTCGCCGACCGGCAGCGGCAGCGCCACCGGCTCGCGCGCCAGCGCGCGCCGCACGACGTCGACGTACTCGCGGACCCGACCGAGGTTGCGCACGAACGGCTCGCCGTACCAGCCCTCTGACACCTGCGGCCCGCTCAGCCCGAGCCCGAGCCGGAACCGCCCCTCGCTGAGCACGTCGAGGGTCGCGGCGGCCATCGCCGTCGCCGTCGGCTTGCGCGCGGGGATCTGCATGACCGCCGATCCGAGCCCGACGCGCTCGGTCCGCGCGGCGAGCACGCCGAGCACCGACACCGCGTCCTGTCCCCACGCCTCGCTGATCCACACCGAGTCGAGGCCCAGCTCGTCGGCGAGCACCGAGAGCGCCACCTGCTGCTCGGGCGAGAACCACGGCCAGTAGGCGAGGAAGAGCCCGATCCGCATCGGGGCGGGAGACTAATGGCGTTTCCGGCGCGCCGCCGCTGGACATGTCCGCCTGCATGGCCCGCTATCGCTCACTCCTCGCAGCTTCGCTCGCCGGCGCCGCGCTCGCCGCCGCCGGCTGCGGCGACGACGACGGGGGCGACTCGCCCGCCCGCACCCAGGACGCGCCCGTGAACACGGCGACCCCGTCGGCGAACCCCGACACCACACCCGCCCCGGCGGGCAGCGACCCGGAGACCCGGACCACCCGCACCGACGGCGAGTAGGCCCGCGCCGCCGGTCTAGTGCCCGGCGGGCGTCTCGCGGTGCGTGTCGGCGTCTGCGCCGACCGACGGAAGCGGCGGGATGCCGTCCTCGTGCGGCGTCCCGCGGACCTCGCCGGTGTAGCCCAGCTCGGTGAGCCGCCGGATCTCGCGCTCGCCCTCGACGCGCGCCGGATGCTCCGGCGGGAGCTCGCGGATCAGCTTGGCGATCCGGTTGCGGATCTGGAGCGCGAAGTGCGGCGTCGACACGCCCTTGAGCTGCCGGACGTCGTCGACGGTGACCTCGCGGGCGCGCCGCTCCGGATGTTCGGCTTCGCTCATGAGGAGGGCGCGGTCGTGGCTTTGGGGTCGACGAGGGCGATCTCGAGGAGGGAGTCGATCCGCGACTGCGTGGCGATCGGCATCGCCTTCTCGTCGCCGATGATCCAGCCGTGATTGTAGACCCCGCGCACCGGATCCTTGCGGTAGCCGGGCCGGATGTCCTGGAGGTAGCCGTCGACGAGCGTGTCGAGCCGCTCGCTGCCGCTGTGGAGCAGGACGGCCCCGTAGGTGCCGCTGCCCGACAGCGGGGCCGCGGCGACCGCGTCGAGCGGACGCCGGCGGTTGACGAACACCATGCCGTGGCCGGGGTCGGTGATGTCCCAGCCGAACTCGCCGTCGCCGAACCGCGCGAAGGCGATGGCGTGGGCGACCGGGTCCTCGATCCGCGTGATCCGGGCGACGGTGCCGTACCGGCGCAGCTCGCGCTCGACCTTCGGCGACACCGTGCTCTCGGGCCCGACGACGTAGATCTTCGGCTGCTGGTGGCGCTCGAGCGCCGCCTTCGTCGCCGCGGGGATCGCGTCGCGGTCGACGAAGAGGATCGGGTCGCCGGACTTCGCCGCCCAGCCCGCGGCGGGCGCCGCGAACTCCGGGTTCTCGCTGCCGACGACCATCACGTGGTCGCTGGAGCGCCCGCGCGCCTCGCTGAGCACGCCGTCGACCTGGGCGGCGACCTCGGCCGCGTCCTTGCCGGCCACGTCCGTCGCCTTGAGGCCGCTCGGCTCCGCGACGCCGTCGCCGATGCGGATGACCTGGGCGTCGCCGGCCTCCTTCGAGCCGCTCGGCGCCAGGGCGTCGAGGGCGCTCTCGCTGGCGTCGGGCAGCTCGTCGCCGTCGCTGAGCAGCACGGGCGCGCCGATCGGCGACGCGTAGAGCGCCGCCGCCGCGAGCCCGCCGCGCCAGTCCTTCGCGTCGACGATCGCGACCGCCTTCGGGCGCGTCGCCGGCTCCGTGCCGGGATACACCGCGCGGGCGACGCCCGCAGCCGTCGCCACCGCGTCGGCGCCGCCGACCCGCGTCGTGTTCTTCGTGGCGAACGCCGGGAAGCCGAGGTCACGCGCGGCCTCCTTCTCGTCGCCCTTGACGCCGACCTGCGGGCGCTTGGCCGGCGCGTCGCCGCCACCGTCGCCGCCCCCGCCGCCGCCGCCGCCGACGAGCAGCGCGGCGAACAGCGCGAGCGCGGCCCGGCTTCGGGGGTGGCCTCCAAGCACGCGCGGCAGAGTACCGTCCGGCCATCGCCGATCTGCCGCCTGTCCTCGAGCAGCACGTGCCGCTCGTGCGGTACGACAGCGCCGAGCGCGACCGGGCGACCGCCGTCGAGGCGCTGACCGCGCGCGTCGCGGGGGAGCGGATCGCGCTGCGTCCGCGGGTCGATCCGCTGCCCGACGCGACCTACGGCCGGCGCGTGCGCGGCAGCGACGGGCGGACGTGGCTCCAGTACTGGTTCCTCTACGCGACCAACACGCAGGACCGCGGGATCGTGCGCACCGGCCGCCACGAGGGCGACTGGGAGATGGTGCAGGTGGCGCTCGGCGCCGACGGCCGTCCGGGCGACGCGACGTTCGCCCAGCACTCGTGGGCGGAGGCGTGCCCGTGGCGCGGCGTCGTCCACGTCGCGCACGGCTCGCACGCGTCGTTCCCCACGGCCGGCGAGCACGGCCGCCCGTGGCCGGACCCCGACGACTTCGCGGACGGGCGCGGCCGCGCGGTCCGCCCCCGCGTCGAGCCGTTCGGCGCCTGGGCGCGCTGGCCCGGGCGGTGGGGGAGGGCGGAGGCGTCTTGGATCCCCGGCGAGCAGCCGAGCCCGCGCGGACCGGCGTTCCAGAACGAAGGCGCGTGGCGCGACCCGGCCGCGTTCCACGCGCGCGCCCGCGCGTGCGCCAGCGGCGCGCCGCCCCACCCCGTCGGCCTCCGGATCGCCGGGTGGGCGGCCGTCATCGGCATCGCGGTTGCGGCCTTGAGCCTCGTCCGGACACGCGTCCGGCGCGCCGCATGATCTGTTTCAAGGCGCTACAGTCCCCGCCACATGCCGAATCCATGGTCACCAGGCCATGGAGCGGGGGACCCACGTAGTTGGGGCTAATCGCACGGTCATCCGTGTGAAGCGCAGCTCTTTTAGCGCTAGCCCGTCAGCTAACCCCGCAGGCCTTCGAAAGAGGAGCTGTTGCCGTGCGGGGCTCTCCCCTAGTCGCGTTCATCGTGATGCTTGCCGTGGCGCTCGTAGGCGCCCCGTCCGCCGCGGCCCAGACCACGGGCGGCGCGAGCTACGAGAGCGCCAAGGAGCGCGAGGCCCGTGAGGCCAAGCGCCAGCGCCTGCGCCTCGTCGAGGGCCCGAAGGCGACGATCCTCCCGAACGGCCTGGCCGCCGCGCCGACCGGCGCGCCGCCGCAGGTCCTCGCGGCGATCAACGCCGCCAACAAGATCATCGGGAAGCCGTACCGGTACGGCGGCGGCCACGCGAAGGTCGAGGACAGCGGCTACGACTGCTCCGGCACGATCTCGTACGCGCTCATCGGCGCGCGGCTGCTCAAGGCGCCGCTCGACTCCTCGAGCTTCATGCGTTGGGGCAAGGCCGGCGCCGGCGAGTGGATCACCGTCTACACGAACCCCGGCCACGCCTTCGTGGTGATCGCCGGGCTGCGGCTCGACACGAGCGCCGCCGGCGACCCGGGCGGCCGCAAGGGCCCGCGCTGGCGCCCGGCGCTGCGCTCGACGCGCCGTTTCACTGCGCGTCACCCCGCCGGGCTCTAGCCGCGGCGCGCGCGAGGCCGCGGCTCTGCGTCGCGCCTGCGCAGCGGGACGCGCGTCTTCGTGACGAACGTCATGGGGTTGCCCGGTCCGTCGGGTTGCCCGACCATGCTGTACGGCGTGCTTCGCGACCTCGAGACCAAGGCGTCGGGCAAGGCCGACTGGCGTCGGGTCGCGGGGCTGTGGGAGCAATGCGTGGCGATCCTCGAGGCGGGCGATCGCGCCTACCTCCCAGAGTGGGTGACCGGCAAGCTCGCACGCGCAATGGGACACGTGTTCGCGTCCTACGACGAGGCCGAGGACGAGTACGTCGAGCATCTGCTCGCCGTGATGGCGTCGGCCGACGGGCGCGCCGGCGACGACCTCGATGCCGTGTTCCGCGACCTGTACCACGACGACCGGTTCAAGCACGATCGCTACCGGACGGCGGACGGTCGCCGCCTGCCGCTCCCGTTCGAAGCCGCGGTCGAGACGGCGCGGCGCCACCGCGACCTCGCGCGCATCCGTGACCAGCTCAACGGCCGCGCTGACCTCGGCGGGTCGGCGAGCTACGGCCGGTTCCGCAACACGGTCGGAGCGCGCGACGATCACGCGTCGGACCTCGATCTTCTCCTCGTCCTGGCGCCGGGCGTCGCGCCCGCCGACGTCTACCGCGAGCTTCAGACCGTCCGCGCCGTGGCGGACGCGGAGCGGGCGATCGACCGCAGCGAGGGGATGGCGTGGCCCGAGGAGGCCGCGCCGGGGTCGCCCGATGCCCCGATCTTCAGTCACAAGCTCGGCATGTGGCGCGATGCGCGCGACCCGCTGCTCGCCCCGCGGGACATCGCGGGCGGCTACACGCTCTCGACGCACATCCTCACGCTTCGGCAGTTCCACTGGATCACGCTGGGCGACCACCCCGTGCTCCGCGACGGGCTCGACCGCCGCGTCTGGGACCTCCGCGACACCGAGCCGACGAGGCAGGACCGCCAGCGGACGTTCGCCGGCACCGAGCATCCCGTCGAGCGCCGGTGCGAGCGCGTCGAGCGGGCTGGCTGGCCGAGAGCTACGTCGCCCAGGTCGCCCACGAGCGGTTTCGGCCCGGGCTGCACCAGAACCTCATCCTTCCGCAGTTCGACCTCCGCTGGGACCTGCGACGGCACCGCCTCACGTTGCCGCTCTTCGCGTTCAGGTGGAAGGTCGCCGAGCGACTGGAGGAGGAGCGTCGGCTCCGTCCGTACGAGGATCAGCGCATCTCGTCGCACACGCGAGCCGCACACTTCACGCCGCGTCCGTGCGCGCGTCGACGCTGGGTAAGGAGCAGACCATGCAGCGCGGAGCCTTCTTGAACCTGATCGCCTTCGACCGGGAGGGATGGCGACGGCAGCTCCGTGACCTCGACCGGCTGGACGATCTCGACCATCTCGAGCTCTGGCTGGAGTTCATACCGTCACGCAGCGAGCTCGCGGCGCTCGAAGGCGTGATCAGCGGCCGGCGGACGATCATGCACGGCCCGTTCATCGGCATGTCCCTCGCCAGCAGCTGGGACGACCTCGCGCGCATCTCGCTGGACCGGACGCTGCGGGCCGTCGAGGTCGCCTCGTACCTCGGATGCGAGGTGGTGACGATCCACACCGGCATCGTGCAGCGCGACGAGGATCACGACGCGGTGCTCGACCGGCTCGTCCACCGACTCGACCGGCTGACGCACTACCGCGATCCGGTCCTCGCGGTCGAGAACATGGCCGGCCGGGGCGGGGCGACGAGAGAGTCGATCGCTCGCACGGGGCATCTCGCGCGGCTGATGGAGCTCCTCCCGGAGCTGTGCGTCACCCTCGACACGGGGCACGCGATCCAGAACGGCGACGATCCGGCCGCCTTCGTCGCGGCCCATGGCGACCGCATCGCCAACGTCCACCTCCACGACGCGCACGCCGGCGGCAAGGGCCACCTGCGGCTGGGCACGGCCGAGCTCGACACATCCGGCTTCCTCGCCGCTCTCCACGCGGCGGGCTACGACCGGTTCCTGACGCTGGAGACGGTGAGCGCCGCGGACACCTCCGAGTCGTGGCGCATCGTGTCGGCGGCGCTGTCGGCTCCAGCGCCCCCCGCGGCGGCCGGATCAGGGCGCGCTGCTCCAGGCCCCGGCGCTCCACGCGCTCCTCCTTCTCCTGGTCGACGAGGTAGTCGAGCTCGGCCTTGTGGGGAGGGATTGGAGGGAGGCTCATCTCGTCGCCTCACGCGCTCCGCTGGCGCACGATCTCCTCGCGCTCGGCGAGCCTGTTGGCCCGCCGTAGCTGCGCCTCGCGCTCGCGCCGGCGCTCGGTGTCGTCCGTGCACTCGAGCGCCGGGACCGGCGACGGGCGGCCGTCGTCGTCCAGCGCGACCATCGTCACGTAGGCCGTGTTGGTGTGACGCCTGGTCTGAGACCGCGGGTCTTCGGCCTCGACCCGCACCCCGACCTCGACCGAGGTGCGCCACGCGGCGTTGACCCGCGCCTGGAAGGTCACGACCTCGCCCACGTGCACGGGCTCGTTGAACGTCATCCGGTCCATCGCCGCGGTGACGACGCGCCGCCCCGAGTGGCGCGTGGCCGCGAGGCCGGCCGCCTCGTCGCAGTAGCGCATGACCGCGCCGCCGTGGACGTAGCCGGCGCTGTTGGCGTCGGTCACGCCCATCCACCGGACGAGCACGGACTGCGAGTCAGCGGGCGTCCGGGACGGCACCGACCGCATGGTACGTTGCCCGCATGCCCGGACTCGGTGGCCGTTTCAACACAGTCGTCAAGTCCAAGATCTCCAGGATGCTCGACAGGGCCGAGGATCCGCAGGAGACCCTGGACTACTCGTACGAGAAGCAGCTCGAGCTGCTCCAGAACGTCAAGAAGGGGATCGCCGACGTCGTCACGTCGAAGAAGCGGCTCCAGATGCAGTCCGGCAAGCTCGAGGGGCAGGTGGTCAAGCTCGACACGCAGGCGCGTCAGGCGCTCGCGGCGGGCAAGGAGGACCTCGCGCGGGCCGCTCTCGAGCGCAAGCAGCTCGCGCAGACTGAGCTCCAGTCGCTCGACCAGCAGGTCTCAGAGCTCGAGGACCAGCAGCAGCGCCTCGTCGAGAACGAGCAGAAGCTGCGCACGAAGATCGAGGCCTTCCGCACCAAGAAGGAGGTCATCAAGGCGCAGTACTCCGCCGCCGAGGCCCAGGTGCAGATCTCCGAGGCGGCGACGGGCGTCGGCGAGCAGATGGCCGACGTCGGCCTCGCGATGCAGCGCGCCGTCGACAAGACCGAGTCGATGCGCGCCCGCGCGTCCGCGGTCGAGGAGCTCGAGGCAGCCGGCACGTTCGACGACATCACGCAGCTCGGCGAGGGCAGCGACGACATCGACCGTCAGCTCAAGGAGCTGACGTCGGCGTCCTCCGTCGACGACGAGCTGACGAAGATGCGGGCCGAGCTCGGCCCAGGGTCCGGCGACGAGAAGCCCGCCGGCGAGCTCGGGCAGGGGAGCGGCCAGTGATCGTCCGCATCGCCACCGAGGGCCAGTTCGAGCTCGACCAGGCCGACTACGAGGCGGTCAACGACCTCGACAACCAGTGCGTCGAGGCCGTGGAGGCCGGCGACGAGGCCCGCTTCCGCGAGCTGTTCGCCCAGCTCATCGAGATGGTGCGCGCGAAGGGCCGCCAGCTGGGCGACGAGGCGCTCGTGCACTCCGACGTGATCCTGCCCCCCGAGGACACCGACCTCGACGAGGCCAAGCAGGAGTTCACCGGCGAGGGCGCGATCCCGGACTCACTGATCCCGGGCGCCGGCTAGCCACCGCTCCTCCCAGCCGCTCACGACGAACGGCTTCCCGGGCACGGCGCCCACGGCGAGCACCGTCGTGCCCGGCGCGGTCGCGTGCGCCACGCGCCGCGACGGGGGCGTGACGAAGACGAGCGCCCCGGTGGGCGCCTCGACGCTCTCGCCGTCGACCTCGAAGCGCGCGGCGCCGCTGAGGACGACGTAGAGCTCCTCGAACTCGTCCTCGTCGTGCGGCTCGACGACGAGGTCCCCAGCCTCTGCTGCGCTGTACGCGTTCGTCCCGAACGACCTGATGTCGAGGGTGTGACGGATCGGGAGCCAGGTCAGGCCCTCGACGGGCGCGGCGGCGGCGGGGACCTCGTCGACGTGGGTGACGCGAACGCTCACCGGGCGGCCCCGGCGACGCGGAGCTGCCGGGCGCGGGCGCGCAGCAGATCGGCCTCCTCGGCGGTGCGGCGGAACGGGTCGGCGACGACGCGGCCGCTGTCGACCTCGATCGCGGCGACCGGGCCGCCCTCGCTCTCCGCCAGGAGGACGTCGCCGGCGAGCGGCGGGGCGCTGTCGAGCCCGGCGAGGTCGGCGACGGAGCGCTGGTCGGCGTCGTAGGCGCGACGGATGGTGAGGGTGGCGAGGTGGGCGTGGGAGAACACTGGAGGCTCCTTCCTGCTGTCGTAACTAGTGTCATTGTATAGCCAGTTACGTAACCAGTCAACCGGGAATGCTAGTGTTGTGCGTGATGGCTGCGATCACAGAACGTCATGGGTCGTCGTTTCGTGAGTGAGGAGGTCCCGAGCCATCGCCAGCCCGCGCCCGGCGACCTCGAGGTCGTCCGCGCGTTCGTCAACACCCTCGACATCGAGGACGGCGTCGACGCCGTCGCGACGCCGGACGCGCTCACGGCGTGGCTGCGCGAGCGCGGGCTCCTCGCGGCGGGCGAGAGCGCGTCCCGCGCCGAGGGCCGCCGCGCCGGCGAGCTGCGCGAGGCGCTGCGCGAGGTGCTGCTCGGAAACCACGGCGGGTACGAGACCGACCCGGCGGCGACGGCCACGCTCGAGGAGGCCGCCCGCCGCGCGCGGCTCGAGCTGCGCTTCGGCGCGGACGCGACCGCGCGCCCCGAGCCGTCGCGCGGCGGCGTCGACGGCGCACTCGGCCGGTTGCTGGCGATCGTCGCCGGGGCGCAGGCCGAGGGAACCTGGCAGCGGCTGAAGTCGTGCCCGGCCGACGACTGCCGCTGGGCGTTCTACGACCGCTCGCGCAACCGCTCGGCCGTCTGGTGCAACATGGCGACCTGCGGCAACCGCGCGAAGGTGCGCAGCTACCGCGAGCGCCGGTCCGAGACCTGAGCCGGCGCGCACGCGTGCAGCTCGCGCACGGCCTACGGGCTGCGCCCGGCGTCACGCCGCCCCGGCCGGCGCGAGCTGACGCAGCGCGACGCGCTCTACACGCGCGACGACTGGACGCGCTGCCCCTCGTTCGCGTGCGGCGCTCGAGCTAGAGCGGCACGCCCCAGAGCGGGAACCAGCGCTCGAGCTCGGGCTCCATCGGCAGCTCGCCGGCGAGCTGCGCCTTGAGCCGCAGCTCCGCCTCGTTGTCGCGCACCTTGTCGCCCTCGCCGGGCACGAACGGGTACCAGGAGCCCCGCTTGACGTTGTAGATGAAGAACGCGTCGCGGCCGCCCTCGCGCGTGAAGCGGAACACCGCCGCGAGGATGCGCGCGCCGTAGCCGCCGACGTCGAGCGAGTCCTTGATCGTGCTGATGCCGACGACGAGATCCTCGACATCGGGGTCGCTCAGCACCACCCAGCGGTAGCCGTACTTGTCGTCGGTCGTCTCGACCGTGGTGCCGGTCTCCTCGCCGGTGGCGTGGAGCAGCTCCTCGGCGTCGGCGACGATCCGCGAGAAGTCGCTCGTCGCCTCGGCCTGGAACACGATGCCGGCCTTGCCGCCGCTCGTCATCCCGTGCGCGGTCTCGAGCGTCACGTGCGCCGTCGACATGGCGAACAGCCGGTCCTTCTTGGCCGGCCCCGGCGTGCGCGAGCGGCCGAGGAGCGAGTCGAGGAAGCCCACCGGCTAGGCCGCGAGCGGCTTGGCGGCCGTCCCCTGGAGCTGCGCCTCGATCTGCTCGAGCGCCGCGATGCGCCTGTCCATCGCCGGGTGCGTCGAGAACAGGTTGAACAGCGACTTGGTCGACGGCCGCGCGATGTAGAACGCCGCGAGCTCGGAGTGCGAGCGCAGGTCCTGCTCGGGGATGCGCTGCATCGTGCCGCTGATCTTCATGAGCGCCGAGCTGAGCGCGCTCGGGCGGCGCGTGATCTCGGCCGCGCCGCGGTCGGCCGCGAACTCGCGGTAGCGCGACAGCGCGGACATGAGGAAGAACGAGACGACGTAGACGGCCAGCGACACGAGGACGAGGGCGAGGAAGCCCGGGTTCTCGTCGTCGTCGCCCCCGCCGAAGAAGAACCCGAACTGCAGGATCATCGAGGCGATCGAGGCGAAGAAGCTGACGATCGTCATGATCACGACGTCGCGGTGGCGGATGTGCGCGAGCTCGTGCGCGAGGACGCCCTCGAGCTCGGCGGGGGAGAGGATCTCCATGATCCCGGTCGTCACGCAGACGGTGGCGGCCTTCTTCGAGCGGCCCATCGCGAACGCGTTGGGCATCGAGGTGCGCATGATCGCGACCTTCGGCTTGGGCAGGTCGGCCTGGACGCACAGCCGCTCGACCATGGCGTGCAGCTCCGGCGCCTCCTTCGGGGAGACCTCTTCGGCGCCCATCGCGCGCAGGCCGAGCTTCTCGGCCGCGAGGAGCTGGAAGACGAACAGCGCGCCGGCGATGACGGCGATCGTGATGCCGCTGGCGCCGGCGCTGAACAGCGCGGCCATGAGCACGACGTAGACGACGCCGAGCAGGAAGATGGTGAGGAGCATCCGGGCCTGAAGCCCGGCGGGTGCCTTGAGGGCGGAGGAGCGGTTCATCGTGCCCTCCATTCTACGAGACGGCGTGCACCCGTTTTTGCAGGAGAAGCGAATGTGGCGTCGTAGCATCGCCGCCGCCTCGTGCGCCTCCGCGTCCTGATCGCCTGCGTGCTCGCGCCCGCCGTCCTGTGGGCGCTGCTGCCCCTGCCCTCGAGCGGGCAGAAGCTCCAGGCCAAGATCGACCGCGCCCGCGACCAGGTCGAGCGCAAGAAGGGCACCGAGCGCGTCCTGTCGACCGACATCGCTGCCTACTCGCGCAAGATCGACGGGCTCGAGGCGCGCCAGTCGCGGATCCAGGCCGACCTCGACGCCAAGACCGCCGAGCTCGTCAGCCTCCAGGACCGGCTGCGCGACGAACGGGCTCGGCTGACGCGCCTGCGCGAGCGCCTTCAGCAATCCCGCACGCAACTCGCGCGGCGGCTCGTCGAGATCTACAAGGCCGACAAGCCGGACGCCCTCAGCGTCGTCCTGAACTCCGACGGGTTCGTCGACCTGCTGGAGCGCGGCGAGTTCATCCAGCGCATCGCCGAGAACGACCGCGAGATCGTCCTTGGCGTCCGCTCCGCGAAGTCGGAGTCGGAGCGCACCGAGGCGAAGCTCGACCGCCTCGAGCGCCGTCAGCAGCGGGTCACGGCGATCGTGCTTCAGCGCCGCAACGAGGTGGCGCAGGTCAAGACCGAGCTGATCGGCGTGCGCCAGGGCAAGCAGAACGCGCTCGGCGCGGTCCGCGAGCAGCGCCACGAGATCGAGGAGGACCTCGAGGCGATGGAGGCCGAGCAGGCCAAGATCCAGGCGCAGCTCTCGGGCGTGCCGGCGGGCCCGGTCCGGCAGGGCTCCGGCGCGCTGATCTGGCCGGTCAACGGGGCGTTCACGTCGCCGTTCGGCATGCGTTGGGGCCGGCTGCACGCGGGCATCGACATCGCCGCGGCGGAGGGCACGCCGATCCGCGCAGCGGACTCCGGCCGCGTCGTGCTGCTCGGCTGGACCGGCGGCTACGGGAACTACACGTGCGTCCAGCACGGCGGCGCGCTCAGCACCTGCTACGCCCACCAGTCGCGCTACGGCACGTCGATGGGCGCCAGCGTCGGCAAGGGCCAGGTCATCGGCTACGTGGGCAACACCGGCCACTCCTTCGGCGCGCACCTCCACTTCGAGACGCGCAGCAACGGGTCGCCGGTCGACCCGATGGGCTACCTGTAGCCTCGGGTGGGTGCTCCCCGAGATCGACGTCTTCGGCCTCGAGCTGAAGACCTTCGGCATCTTCTTCGCGCTGAACTTCGTCGCCTGGGGCGCGATGGCCGCGCGGCGCTTCCGCGAGCTCGACCGCTCGCCCGACCTGGCGTACGAGCTGGTCTTCGCCGCGCTGGGCGGCGGGCTGGTCGGCGCGAAGCTCTACTGGGCGGTCGACAACGGGGAGTTCACGCTCTCCGGCCTGCTCGGCGGCTCCGGGCTGACGTGGTACGGCGGCCTCATCGGCGGCGCGATCGTCGTCATCGCGTGGGCGAAGTGGCGCGGCGTCTTCACCGCGCGGCTGCTCGACATCGCGGGGATCGGCCTGCCGCTCGGGTACGCGGTCGGGCGGATCGGCTGCCAGATCTCCGGCGACGGCGACTACGGCGAGCCGTCGGACCTGCCGTGGGCGATGGCCTATCCCGACGGCGTCGTCCCGACGACCGAGGAGGTCCACCCGACGCCGCTGTACGAGGCGGCGTCGATGGGCCTGCTCGCGTGGCTGCTGTGGCGGGCACGCGACGCGGTGCGTCCCGGCGCGCTGTTCGCGATCTACCTCGTCGTCGGCGGGGCGGAGCGCTTCCTCGTCGAGTTCGTGCGCCGCAACGAGCCGGCGGCGCTCGGGATGACCCAGGCGCAGTTCCTCTCGCTGGCCATGGTCGCGGGCGGGATCGTCGCGCTCGTGCTGCTGCAGCGCCGCGGCGGGATCACGCTCGGCCGCCCAGCGCCTCGATCGGCGACCGCCTGACGCGGTCTCCGCCGCCGCCGCTCGCCAGCAGCGCGACGACGGCGACGAGGACGAGGACGATCGCGACCGACGCGCCCGCCGCGGTGCCGAGCCGGTCGGAGGCGAGCACGCCGAGCGCACCGCTCCCCGCGCCCATCGCCGCCGCCGCGAGGAGCTGGGCGCGCAGGCTTGGCAGCGGCCGCACCGCCACCCCCGGCGCGACGAGCAGCGCGAGCACGAGCAGGTTCCCCAGCCCCTGGACGGCGACGACGATCGCGGCGCCGAGCAGGACGAGCAGCGCCGCCTGCACGCGGGCGGGGCGGGTTTCGGGGAGCGGCGCGAACGCGGCCGCGGTCAGCGGGCGGTGGCCGGCGGCGAGCAGCAGCGCCACGCTGCCGGCGAGGACCGCGGCGGCCACGAGGTCTGAGTCGGTGACGCCGAGCAGGTCGCCGAAGAGCAGGTCGGCGAGCGGCGTCTCGCTGTCGAGCGCGAGCAGCGCGCCGAGCCCGAAGAGCGCGGTGACGGTGACGGCGATCGCCACGTCGCCGCCGATCCGCCGGTCGCGCGCAGCGAGCGCGACGAGCAGGCCGGCGGCGACCACCCCGCCCGCGCCGCCGAGCAGGAGGGGCGCGCCGGCGGCGGCGGCCAGCGCGAGGCCCGGCAGCATCGCGTGGGCGAGCGACTCGGCCGCGTACGCCTGCCGGTAGGCGAGCAGCCACACGCTGAGCGGCCCGCAGGCGAGGCCGAGCAGGACGGCCTCGAGCAGGGCGCGGTCGAGGATCGTCATCAGTGGTCGTGGTGCTGGATCGTCAACCCCATGCGCGGCTCGCGAAGCACGACGAGCTCGTCGCCGTACGTCGCGGCGAGCGTCGGCGCGGTCAGCGTGTCCTCCGGCGTCCCGAACGCGATCTGCCGGCGGTTGAGGCACAGGACGCGGTCCCAGCGCCGCGACTGCTCGACGTCGTGGGAGGCGATCAGCAGCGTTCGCCCTTCGCCGGCCAGCTCGTCGAGGACGGCGAGGATGCGCTCCTCGCTCGCGCGGTCGACGCCGGCGAACGGCTCGTCGAGCAGGAGCACGCGCGCGTCCTGCACGATCGCGCGGGCGATCGCCACGCGGCGCCGCTGGCCCCCGGAGAGCGACCCGAACGCGTCGCGCGCCCGGTCGGCGAGCCCGACGCGCGCGAGCGCCTCGCGCGCGGCCTCGCGGTCGGCGCGGGCGATCCGCCGCCACCACGGCGTCCGCCCGTAGGCGCCCATGAGCGCGACGTCGAGCGCGGAGACCGGGAAGTCGAGGCGGGCCTGGTCGTGCTGGGGGACCGAGGCGAGCGTGCCGTCGACCGCGAACGTCCCGTGCGCGGCCGCCAGCTCGCCGAGCAGCGTGCGGAACAGCGTCGTCTTGCCGCCGCCGTTCGGCGCGAGGACGGCGACGGTCTGGCCGGCTTCGGCCGCGAACTCGACGTCGCGCAGCACGGGCTCGTCGGCGCGGTAGCCGGCGGCCAGGTGCTCGGCGCGGACGGCGCTCATCGGCGGGCCACCGCGGCGACCGCGAACGCCCCGCCCGCCAGGACGGCGACCGCCGGGCCGGGCGGCAGGTCGAGGTGGTAGGCGAGCAGCAGCCCGCCCGCGCCCTCGGCGAGCGCGAGCGCGACGGCGAGCAGCTGGATCTCGCGCACGCTGCGCCCGAGCAGCCGCGCGGTGGCGGCGGGCACGACGAGGAGCGTCCCGACGAGCAGGGCTCCGACGGCGGGGAGGACGGCGACGACGGCGAGCGCGATCACGAGCAGCAGCGCGGCGTCGCCCGCGCCGGCGCGGACGCCGAGCGGGCGGGCGCCGCCGGGGTCGAAGCCGGTGGCCAGCCACGCGCGGCCGAGGACAGCGGTCGCGGCAAGCGCCACGGCCGCCACCACGGCCGAGACGGCGAGGTCGGCGTCGTCGAGGCCGAGCAGCGTCCCGAACAGCAGCCGGTCGACGCCGGCGCCCGCCTCGTAGACGTCGCTGGCCAGGATCGTGCCGCCGGCGAGCGCGCCGACGAGCAGCAGCCCGGTCGCCGCGTCGGGGGCGACGCGCGCGCGGCGCACGAGCGCCGACAGCCCGCCCGCGTAGACGAGCCCGGCGCCGAACGCCGCGAGCTGGGCCGGGATGCCCCACGGCCCGGCGACGACGAGGCCGGGGAACGTCGCCGACCCCGCGGCATGCGTGAAGAACGCCAGCCGGCGCAGGACGATCCACGTGCCGAGCAGCCCGGCGGGGACGGCGAGCAGCGCGACCTCGAGCAGCGCCCGCTGCATGAACTCGGCCTGGAGCGGGTCGGTGAGCCACGCCATCGGCCGCCGAGGCTAGCGAGAACGGTTCTCATCGGGGCCCGTCGTAGTCTCCCCGGCCTGCCGCGGCACCTCATCACCAGCGCGCTCCCGTACATCAACGGCGTCAAGCATCTCGGGAACCTCGTCGGGTCGATGCTGCCGGCCGACGTGTACGCGCGCTTCCTCCGCGCGCGGGGCGAGGAGGTGCTCTACGTCTGCGCGACCGACGAGCACGGGACGCCGGCGGAGCTCGCCGCCGCGGAGGCCGGCCTCGACGTCGCGGAGTTCTGCCGCGAGCAGCACGCGGTGCAGACCGACCTCGGCGCGCGCTTCGGGCTGAGCTTCGACGTCTTCGGCCGCAGCTCGTCGCCGCAGAACCGCGAGCTGACCCAGCACTTCGGCCGCGTGCTCGACGAGCAGGGGTTCGTCGAGGAGCGGGTCACGCGGCAGATGTACTCCCTGGCCGACGAGCGCTTCCTGCCCGACCGCTACATCATCGGGACGTGTCCGATCTGCGCGTACCCGCGGGCCCGCGGCGACCAGTGCGAGAACTGCACGAACCTGCTCGACCCGACCGAGCTCATCGAGCCGCGGTCGGCGATCAGCGGCAGCACCGACCTCGAGGTCCGCGAGAGCCGCCACCTCTTCCTCCTCCAGTCCCGATTGACGAACGAGCTGCGCAGCTGGTTGTCGGTCAAGGACGACTGGCCCGTGCTGTCGCGCTCGATCGGCCTGAAGTGGCTCGACGAGGGGCTCGAGGACCGCGGCATCACCCGCGATCTGGCCTGGGGCGTGCCCGTCGACCGGCCGGGGTTCGAGGGGAAGGTCTACTACGTCTGGTTCGACGCCCCGATCGAGTACATCGCGGCGACGAAGGAGTGGGCCGACGCCCGCGGCGAGGGCGACGCGTGGCGGTCGTGGTGGTACGAGGCCGACGACGTCCGCTACGTGCAGTTCATGGCCAAGGACAACGTCCCGTTCCACACGATCGGCTTCCCGTGCACGCTGATCGGCTCGCGCGAGCCGTGGCACCTCGTCGACTACGTCAAGTCGTTCAACTGGCTGACCTACTACGGCGGGAAGTTCTCGACGACGCAGGGCGTCGGCGTCTTCATGGACGACGCGCTCGAGCTGCTGCCCGCCGACCTGTGGCGCTACTACCTGATGGCCAACGCGCCGGAGTCCGACGACGCGAGCTTCTCCTGGGAGACGTTCCAGGTGGCGGTCAACAAGGACCTCGCCGACACGCTCGGCAACTTCGTCAACCGCTCGCTGAGCTTCACCGCCAAGCGCTTCGGCGACGCGGTGCCCGCAGGCGGGGAGGACGGCGATTCGGAGCGCGAGCTGAAGGCGGCGCTCGACGAGGCGATCGCGAGCTATACCGCGCTGCTGGGCGGGATGGAGTTCCGCAAGGCGACCCAGGCGCTGCGCGGCATCTGGACGCTGGGCAACACGTACTTCGACCGCAAGGCGCCGTGGGCGTCGATCAAGGTCGACGCCGACGCGACCGCGGTGACGCTGCGCACCGCGATCAACCTGATCGCGCTGTTCGCGCGGCTGGCAGAGCCGATCCTCCCGTTCACCTCGCGGGCGCTGCTCGAGGCGCTCGGCCTCGACCCGGAGCCCTCGTGGCCGGCCGAGTTCGACCCGGCGGCGCTGCCTGCCGGCGCGCCGTTCACCGTGCCGCCGGTCCTCTTCGGGAAGATCGACGACGCCGACGTCGCCGGCTGGCGCGAGCGCTTCGGCGCGGGCTAGCTTTCCTGCCTTCAGACGTGGTGAACGCGGCTGATGGGTGGCCGGTCGCCGAGTGAGGTGTGTGGCCGGCGGCGGTTGTAGTAGCGCAGAAAGGATGTCAGGGCGCGGTCGCGGGCGTGGCTGGTGGGCCATTCGCGCGAGCGCGCCCATTCGTCGTCGAGGGTCTGGTTGAAGCGCTCGAGCTTGCCGTTCCAGCGCGTCGAGACACAGCTATCGGTTCTGCCTCAAAGCAGGAGCGGCCGGGGATCCGCGCTCAGAGAAACGAGGGGACGCGCGTGCCCGCTCAGGGTTGGGACGTGAACGTCGGGCGCGGGCCCTTCACGGCGATCGCGTCGGCCGCCGGGGGTTCCGATCGACGTTGACGTCGCCACGGCGCGCCCGCGGCGCTTGTGCTTCCATGCGAGGCAGGAGGGTTCGGCCGCGCTTTCGCTGCTGCCGCAAGCGCGAGCGGGCGCCGAAGTCGGCAACGGCGCGGTTTCGATTCGCGCGGCGCAACGCTCGCGGTCTTCGTCCGAAGCGAAGGGCCGCCGCCGCGAACGCCACCGTCGAGTTTGTCGGCCCTGCGCAGACAAAGGCGACGCTCGCGATGGGCCCCGAACTGAGTCAGCCCGCGATCTATCCGCGGTGCAGGTCCGCCTGCTGACGCGCGAACTCCGCGATCCGCGCGCGTTCCGCGGCATCGATCGCCTCGACAGACGCGCCACTATCGAAATGTGTGAGGACGGCCCCGGCCAGTTCGTGCAAGTGCTCGGGGTTGAGAGGGAGGTCCCACTCATGCACGTAGGGCAAGAGCGCAGCCACGGCTCGCTCCATCTGTTCGGGCGTCGGTTCCACAGTCGCAGTATCGACGACCCGCGCTCTGGCGGCTCGCGCTTTTCCATGCAAGGCAGCAGCGAGAGTTTCGCCAGCCGTTTCGCTCAGAATCGCCTAGGCCGGCGGCGCGTCCTCGGCCCCGCCGGGCGGGGCCACCGGAGGCTCCTCCAGCGAGCGCGGGTTGCGCTCGTCGGGGTGGGCGCTCGGCGGCGGCGCGTGCGGCGGCTCGGGGCCGGGGCCGTCGGGGTCGGCGGGCTGCGGTCGTCTCGGCTCGTCGGTCATGGCGCCTCTCCTACCCGCAGGTCGAGCGCCCGGTCGAGGAACCGCACCGCGAACGCCTGGTACTCCTCGTCGTGCTGGATCGAGCGGTGGTGGCCGCCGGGGGCTTCGACGTAGCGGCTGCCGGGCGCGATGGCGTGCAGGGCGCGGGAGTGCTCGACCGGCACGGTTTCGTCGCCCTCGGCGTGGAGGAGCAGCAGGCGCTCGCCGAGCCCGCGCGCCGCGACCTCGAGATCGACGTGGGCGAGGACGAGCGCGAGCCCGTCGGCGTCGGCGCGGAACGCAAAGCGCTGCTCGCGCAGCCCCTGGAGCAGGAGGCGCGGCGTCGCCGGGCAGATGGCGACCACCGCGGAGGCGCCGACGCGCTCGGCGGCGGCGAGCACGAGCCAGCCGCCCATCGACGAGCCCCGCAGTCCGACGGGTCCTTCGGGGAGCAGCCCGGCGATCGTCACGACGTCGTCGAGCGCGCCGGCCCCAAGCGCTCCCTCGCTCTCGCCGTGGCCGCGGACGTCGAAGCAGACCGCCGCCATCCCCACCGCACGCAGCTTGCGCGCGAAGTCGTAGTGGCTCTCCTTGACGGAGTCGGCGCCGTGGACGATCACGACGCCGCCGGTCGCCGGCTCTTCGCGCGGGGTGAACAGCGCGTAGGCCAGGCCGTCGCGCCGCCCGAGCTCGGGCGGGTCGTGCGAGACGGTGCGCCAGGTTCCTGAGGGCATACTCTCTTCGCCGCCGTGGCCACCACGACCCAGCAGCTCTCGCACGTCTACCCGATCGGCTCGTACCTGGACGAGCGCGGTCGCCTGCACGTGGGCGGCTGCGACGTCCTGGAGCTGGCGCGCGAGTACGGGACGCCCGCCTACATCGTCGACGAGGACGACCTGCGCCAACGCGCCCGCGGGTTCAAGGAGGCCTTCGCGGCGCTGCACGACCGCGTCGAGCTCGTCTTCGCCACCAAGGCGTTCCCGTGCACCGCCGTGCTGCGGCTCTTCGCCGAGGAGGGCTTCGGCTGCGACGTCGCCAGCGGCGGCGAGCTGGCCCTGGCGCTGCGGGCCGGCGTCGACCCGGCGCGGATCCACCTCCACGGCAACGCGAAGAGCGACGAGGAGATCGCCGAGGCCCTCGCGGCGGGGATCGGCGACGTGGTCATCGACAACTTCGACGACGTCGAGAAGCTCGAGCGGCTGGCCACGGGCACGCAGACGGTGCAGATCCGCATCACGCCCGACGTGGCCGGCGACACCCACGCCGCGATCTCGACCGGCCAGGCCGACTCGAAGTTCGGCTTCGGGCTCGACGACGCGCGCGCCGCCATCGAGCGCATCGAGCGCTCCCGCAACCTCGAGCTGACGGGCCTGCACGCGCACATCGGCTCGCAGCTCTTGGCCCTCCAGCCCTTCCGCCTGGCCGTCGCGGCGATGGCGTCGCTCGGGCACTTCACGACGGTCAACCTCGGCGGCGGGCTCGGCGTCGCCTACACGCGCGAGCAGGAGCCGCCGCGGGTGGCCGACTACGCGCGCGCCAAGGTCGAGGCGGTGCACGAGCACTTCGGCGCCGACGTGACGATCATGGACGAGCCCGGCCGCGCGCTCGTCGGCAACGGCTGCGTGACGATCTACACCGTCCAGTCGGTCAAGCGCAACGTCTCGACGTGGGTCGGCGTCGACGGCGGCATGTCCGACAACCTGCGGCCGATGCTCTACGGCGCGCGCTACGAGGCCGCCGTCGCCGACCGCTTCGGCCACGGCACGCACCGCCACCTCGTCGGCAAGCACTGCGAGTCCGGCGACGTGCTCATCACGCTCGCCGACCTCCGCGACCCGCAGCCCGGTGACGTCGTGGTCACGCCCGCCACCGGCGGCTACGGCCACTCGATGGCCAACAACTACAACGGGCAGCCGCGCCCGGTGATCTTCTGCTCCGGCGGCGACGCCCGCGTCGTCGTGCGCCGCGAGACCTACGCGGACCTGCTGGCGCGGGACGAGGCGTGACCGCGCGCGCGTTCCGCATCGGTCTGCTCGGCCACGGGACGGTCGGCGGCGCGTTCGCCGAGCTGCTGCCGGGCGCGCCGACCAGATCGCGCACGTCACCGGGATGCGGCCGGGAGATCGAAAGCGTGCTGACCCGCAGCCGCGGCGACTTCGGCGAGCTTCTGGAGGGCAGCGACCTGATCGTCGAGCTGATCGGCGGGCTCGATCCCGCCCGCGACTACGTGCTGCGCGCGATGCGCGCGGGCAAGCACGTCGTCACGCCAACAAGCAGCTGCTCTCCCACCACGGGGAGGAGCTGTGGTCGGCGGCGCGCGAGCACGGCGTCCAGCTGCGCTTCGAGGCCGCCGTCGCCGGGGTGGTGCCGGTCATCCGCGTGCTCCAGGAGTCGCTCGCCGCCGCCGAGGTCGAGCGCGTGCACGGCATCGTCAACGGAACGACGAACTACATCCTCACCGAGATGGCGCGCACCGGCGCGTCGTACGCCGACGCGCTGGCCGACGCCCAGCGGCTCGGCTACGCCGAGGCCGACCCGACCGACGACGTCTCCGGCAAGGACGCGGCGGCGAAGATGGCCATCCTCGCCCGGCTGGCGTTCGACACGCCCGTGAGCCTCGCGGAGGTCCCGTACGAGGGGATCGAGCACCTGACGTCGGACGACCTCGAGTACGCGCGCGACCTCGGCCTCGGGCTGAAGCTCATCGGCAGCGCCGAGCGCGTCGACGGCCGCCTCAGCGTGCGCGTCCACCCCGCGTTCCTCTACGCCGGGCACCCGCTGGCGTCCGTGCACGGCCCGTACAACGCGGTCACGGTCGAGTCGCGGGCGATCACCGAGATCACCATGTCCGGCCCCGGCGCCGGCGGATCGCAGACGGCGAGCGCGGTGCTCGGCGACGTGGTCAGCGCGATGATCCCGCCCGCCTCGACGCCGGAGACGACGCAGCGCCTGGAGATCGCCGACGACGTGGAGTCCGCCTTCTACCTGCACCTGGAAGTCGCCGACCGGCCCGGCGTGCTCGCGCAGGTCGCCCAGATCCTCGGCATGCAGGGGGCGTCGATCAAGTCGGTCGTGCAGAAGGGCCTGGGGGAGAAGGCGCGGCTGACGATGGTCGTCCACCCGCTGCTCGAGTCGCGCTTCTACGCGGCGCGCGACCTCATCGCGCGGCTCGACTTCGTGCGGGCGGCGCCGCGCGCGATCCGGGTCATCGAGGAGGAGTTCACCTAGGTGCCGGGCCTCGTCGAGCGCTACCGCGACCGGCTGCCGTTCGCCGACGACGACCCGGTCGTGACGCTCGGCGAGGGGTCGACGCCGCTCGTCCACGCGCCGACGGTCTCCGAGCGCGTCGGGGCCGAGGTGTACCTGAAGATCGAGGGGGCGAACCCGACCGGGTCGTTCAAGGACCGCGGGATGACGTGCGCGGTGTCGGCGGCGGTGCGCGAGGGCGCCGAGGCGGTGATCTGCGCGTCGACCGGCAACACGGCGGCGAGCGCGGCGGCGTACGCGGCGAAGGCCGGGCTGACGGGCGCGGTGATCGTGCCCGAGGGCAAGATCGCCACCGGCAAGCTGGCCCAGGCGCTGATGCACGGCGCGCGCGTGATCGCGCTGCGCGGCAACTTCGACGAGGCGCTGCGGCTCGTCCGCGAGCTGGTCGACCGCCACCCGATCGCGCTCGTCAACAGCGTCAACCCGTTCCGGCTCGAGGGGCAGAAGACCGCGGCGTTCGAGCTGCTCGACGACCTCGACCAGCTCGACCTGCTGTGCATCCCCGTCGGCAACGCCGGCAACGTCACCGCCTACTGGAAGGGGTTCCGCGAGGCCGGCGCGTCGCCGCGGCTGTTCGGCTTCCAGGCCGAGGGGGCGGCGCCGCTCGTCCACGGGCGACGGGTGGAGAACCCCGAGACCGTCGCGAGCGCGATCCGCATCGGCAACCCGGCGCGGTGGGAGGAGGCGATGGCGGCGATGACCGAGTCGCGCGGCGAGATCCGCGCGGTCAGCGACGACGAGATCCTCGACGCCTACCGGCTGCTCGCCGCGCGCGAGGGCGTCTTCTGCGAGCCGGCCAGCGCGTCGTCGGTGGCGGGGCTGCTCAAGTACGGCGCCGACGGGGCCGAGCGCGTGGCGTGCGTGCTCACCGGCCACGGGCTGAAGGACCCGCAGACCGCGCTCGAGCAGGCCTACGCGGTCGTGCCGTGCGAGCCGTCGATCGCCGCGGTCGAGCGTGCCGTGCTCGGCTAGACGCGCGCCGCGAGCGCGAGCCGGGCGCCGCGCGGCGACCACGGCGCCCACGACGCCGCCCCAGCCGCGGCGCCGGCCAGCACCGCGAGCAGCGCGACGGTTAGGGTCCGCCGCGTGCAGCGCCGCCTCGACGTCCGCGTGCCCGCGTCGTCGGCCAACCTCGGCCCCGGATACGACCCGGTCGCGGCGGCCCACGCCGTCCACCTCGAGCATCGAGGTCGAGGAAACCGGGACGTTCGCGGTGGAGACGGCGCTCGACGTGCCGCGCGACCGCACGAACCTCGTCGTCCAGGCCTTCGAGCGCCTCCACCCGGCGGACGACTTCACGTTCCGCATCGCGTCGAACATACCGCTGAGCGGCGGGCTCGGATCCAGCGCCGCGGCGATCGTCGGCGGCCTCGTCGCCGCCGACCACCTGTTCGAGCTCGACACCGACGTCCTCGCGCACGCGACGGCGCTCGAGGTCACCCGGACAACGTCGCCGCCGCGCTGCACGGCGGGTTCGTCGTGGTCGCCGACGGCGCCCCGTGCGCTTCGACCCGCCACCCGAGCTCGAGGGGTGCTCGTCATCCCGCAGGCGGTGCGGACCGAGGCCGCGCGCGGCGCTGCCCGCCGAGGTGCCGATCGGCGATGCCGTCTTCAACGTCGCGCACGCGGCGCTGCTCATGATCGGCCTCGCCCGCTCCGACCTCGACCTCGTCGCGCGCGGGCTCGCCGACCGGCTCCACCAGCCGCGCCGCGCGCACCTGTATCCGCGCTCGATGGAGCTGGTCGAGGCGCGCTCGTTCGGCGCGCTGGGCGCGACGATCTCCGGCGCCGGCCCCACGGTCCTGATGTGGTCGCACTACGAGCAGACGGCCGGCGTCTTCGAGGCGGCGCGCCGCCGCGCCGACGGGTGGGCCGACGTCGTGCGCGCCCCGTTCGAGCCGATGGGGGCGGACGTCCGGGCGCTCTGACCTCTGAGCGCCATGCACGTCACCCTCGCCGCCACGCCGCTCGCCCGGCTGCGCGGCCTGATCGGCCGCCGCGAGCCCCGGCCGCTCCTCCTCGTCCCGGCCGCCGCGATCCACACGTGGGGGATGCGGTTCGCGATCGACGTCGTGTTCCTCGACGCCGAGCTGCGGGTGGTGAAGGTCGTCCGCGGGCTCCCGCCGCGGCGGCTCGCGTCGGCGCGCCGCGCACGCGCGGTGCTCGAGCTGCCGGCGGGCGGTGCGGACGGCCTGGAGGAGGGCGCGAAGCTGGCGCTCAGGCGCTGATCGTCACGCGGGTGCCGGCCCGCACGCGGCGGATCAGCTTGCGCAGGTCGCGCTCGCGGACGTGGAGGCAGCCGGCGCTCGTCGCGCGGCCGACGCGCGACTGGTCGGAGACGCCGTGCAGCGCGAGCCGGTCGCCGCCGTTCCACCCCGAGGGCAGGTTCGGCTGCCGGCCGCTCAGGGCGAGGATGCAGCAGCCGTAGGGGAGGCCGCTGCCGGCGAGGAGGCGGTCGGTGATCGCGAAGCGGCCGGTGGGCGTCGGCGAGCCCGGCGCGCCGATGCCGACGCGGAAGCGGTCGACGACCTTGCCGCGCACGCGGACGCGGGCGAGCTTCTCGGAGAGGTCGACCTCGATCGCCATCGGGACCGTGCGCAGGCGCGCGGCGCGGGCGGGGATCCAGCCGGCGCGGCCGTTCGGCAGCGACGGGTGGAGGACGGCGAGCCAGCCGTCGCGGCGGTCGACGACCGCGAGGATCTGCTTGCTGCCGAACGGCGTGCGGCGCGGGACCTGCACGACGGCGCGGCCGCCGGGGCGCGAGCGCAGCACCGTCTTGCGGACGATCCGGGCGGCCTGCGGCGCCGAGGCGTCGCCGCCGGGCTTGGCGGCGGAGTCGACGGGCCGGACGGGGCCGTCGCCCGAGCCGCCGCCGGTGAACGGCAGGCGCTGCCGCTGGTCCTTCGCGGCGGGCGTGGCCACCCCGCGGACGGCCTTGCCGTCGCCGTTGCCGCGCGCGGCAGGGTCGCCCGCGCCGCAACCCGCGAGGAGAGCGGCAGTCGCCAGCGCCGCGACCGCGCGCATCGGCCTAGGCCGTGACGCGGAGGGGCTCGAGACGCCGGCGGGCGTCGTCGAGCCCGAGCCGGCCGAGGAGCTCGTCGGCGAGAGCGATGTAGTCCTCGCCGAGGTCGGGGCGGTGGTCGAGGATCGAGACCCCACGCTCCGCGGACTCGGCATAGGCGATGGACTGGCGGATCGACGTGTCGAACACCTTGTCCTTGAACTCCTCGCGCAGCGCGTTGTACGCATCACGCGAGTGAATCGTCCGCATGTCGGCAATGTTGAACACGACGCCGAGCCACTCGAGGTCCGGATTCAGGCTCTCGCGCGCCAGCTCGACCACCTCGAGGGCCTGCTCGACGCCCTGCATCGCGAAGTACTGGGCCTCGGCCGAGAGCAGCGCGTAGTCGGCGGCGACGAGCGCGTTGACGGTCAGCAGGCCGAGCGTCGGCGGGCAGTCGAAGAAGATGACGTCGTAGCTGCGCTTGACGTCCTTGAGCGCCCGCTTGAGGGTCAGCTCGCGGCCCATCTTGCCGGCGAGCGCCAGCTCGGCCTCGGCGAGCGAGAGGTTGGCGGGCATGACGTCGTCGTGGATCGCCTCGCGGGCCTTGGTCCGCGCGGCGAGGACGTCGCCGACGGTCGGCGTGGCCTCCGGATCGACGTCGAAGTAGTCCGACAGGTTGCCCTGGGGATCGAGGTCGATCGCGAGCACGCGGAGGTCCAGCCGTCGCAGGACGTCCGTGAGCGTCCGGACCGACGTGGTCTTCCCGGTGCCGCCCTTCTGGGAGAGGATCGCGATCGTCGCGGCCAAGCTCTGAGGAGGGTAGCCCGTCGCGTCAGCCGGCGGCTTCGAGCGTGGTGTCGCCCGCCGGGGCGGCGACGCCGGGCACGTCGACGAAGGCCATGCGGTAGCGCCCGACGACGATCTCGTCGCCGTCCAAGAGCTCCCGCCACTCGACCCGCTCGCCGTTGACGAAGACCCCGTTGAGCGACCGGTCGTCGAGCACGCGCACGCCGTCGGGCTGGCGGACGATGAGCGCGTGACGCCGCGAGACCGTCGGGTCGTCGAAGCGGACGTCCGCGGCCAGGCTGCGTCCGACCCGGGTCCACTCGCGCTCGATCGCGATCGACTCGGTCTTCCCGTCGCGGTCGAAGACGAGGTACTGCCCGGCGTCGGCGAGCCGCTCGCGTGCGGCGGCGAGCCACGCCTCGCGCTCCTCGGGCGTCTTCTCGGGGGCGGTGCCGCGCGAGAAGCGGTTCCCGCCCGCCGCCCCCGTGAACAGCGACGCCCGGGCGAAGCTCGAGCTGCCGCAGCCGGCGCACGTCGGCAGCTCGTCGGCGACCGCCAGCGTCACGACGTGTCCGCACTCCTCGCAACGGAACGAACCGGTCCCCGCCAGCGTCCCGGACGTGAGTGACTCCATCCCTCTCGCTCCTCTCGGCGCGCCCGTGGGCGCCACCCTCTCACTGCTCCCGCTCGTGACGATACTAACGACCGGCGGGCCGTATGAAGGAAGTTCGCCTGAGCGCGCGAAGGGAGGCCCCATGCCCCGTCTGCTGCCGACGCTCACGCCCGCCGACCTCGAGCTGCGCCTGCTCCGCAAGGGCCTCGGCGAGCGCTCCGACGACCGCCACCTCTGCTCGGACTGCGGCCGCACGCCGCTGACCGGCGAGCGGATCCACCACTACGACGACGGGTCGTCGGTGTGCGAGCTGTGCCGCCCGCTGCGGCGGGTCGAGCCGGCGCGGGTCGAGCTCGTGTGCCACCCCGAGCACGGGCACGCGGTCAAGGTCCGGCGCCTCGCTGCGTAGGCCCCGAGCTGGTGCGGGGTAGCATCCCCGCCGCCGATGGACCCGATCAGCTCCACCGTCGTCATCGATCGCCCGCGCGAGCAGGTCTACGAGTACCTGGCTGACATCGCGAACCACTGGGAGTTCACGGATCACTACCTGCGCGAGGTCCACATGACCCGCGAGGACACCTACGGCCTCGGCGCGGGGATGCGGTTCCGCCAACCGACCCCGCTCAACCGCTTCGACTGGGCCGAGCTGACGATCACCGACATGGAGGCGCCGCGCCGGATCGTCCAGAAGGGCCGCGGCGGCAAGTACAACCGGATCCGGATGCTCTCCGTCCTCACGCTCGAGCCGAGCGGCGCCGGCGGCACGCGGGTGACGCTGACGACCGAGACCCAGCCCCGCTTCCCCTCCGACCGCCTGATCGAGGCGTTCGCGCGCGGACCGCTCAAGCGTCGCCAGCGCAAGGCGCTCAAGCGGCTGCGGTCGATCGTCGAGGAGGGCCGCGAGCGTGGGCGGCGCGCCACGATCGCCGGCGGCGGGCCGAGGAAGCCCGCCTCGCAGTTCAGGTTGTAGCCTTCCGGCCCGCTGTGCCCTCGCCGCGCTCCCTCGTCCTGCTGCTCGCCGCCGTGCTCGCGCTCGGTGTCTCGGCCTGCGGCCAGGAGGAGGTCGAGGCCGGCGGCTACCAGACCGAGAACGCCCAGGTGGCCGAGACCGAGGGCATCTACCTCGAGGTCGGCGAGATGAAGTACCAGGTGCAGATCTCGCGCCAGCTCAATCCGCTGCTGGTCGACGACCGCGCCTACTTCGAGGGCGTCTCCGAGGGCGACCTCGACCTCGCCGACGACGAGGTCTGGTTCGGCGTGTGGATGCGCGTCGAGAACGAGTCGGAGGAGCCGCAGGAGGCCGCGGAGCGGTTCACGATCGTCGACACGCAGGAGAACGAGTACGTCCCGGTCGAGATCGGTGAGGAGAACGCGCTCGCCTACGCCGCGCGGGAGGTCGAGGGCGGGAAGCTGCTGCCCGATCCGAACGGCCCGGCCGGGGAGCGCCAGCCCAACGGCGCGCTGCTGCTCTTCAAGCTCAAGCGGTTCTCGCTGGACAACCGCCCGCTCGAGCTGATCATCGAGGGCCCCGAGGGCGAGCGGGCCCTCGTCAACCTCGACGTCTGAGGCCCTCGGCGAGCACTTCCCGCGCCGCCGGCGCCGCGACCGCGCCTCCCGCGCCCGCCTCGACGAGCAGCACGGCCACCGCGATCCGCGGCCGCTTCGCGGGCGCGTAGGCGGCGAACCACGCCGAGGTGTCGGTGGTGTCGCCCACCACCGGCGCGTCCTCGGCCGCCTGACCCTGGGTCTGGCGCAGCTCGGCCGTCCCGGTCTTGCCGGCCACCGTCGTCCCCTCGATCGCGGCGGCGGTGCCGGTCCCGTAGCTGACGACGGCGCGCATCGCGCGGTCGACGATGCGCGCGGTGCGCTGTGCGATCGCCGGGGTCGAGCGGGGCGTGGCGGCGCGGAGGAGCGTGGGGCGCGGCAGGCGTCCGCGGTCGGCGATCGTCGCGGCGACGAGCGCCATCTGGAGCGTGCTGGCCTGCACCCGTCCCTGCCCGATCGCCGACGAGCCGACGGCGAGGTCGTCGCCGATCTCCGCCGCCGGGGGGATCGCGCTCGTCGCCGCGCCGTCGATGGCCGGCGGGCGGTTGAAGCCAAAGCGCTCGGCGACCTCGACGAGGCGGCGGGCGCCGAGCTCCGCGCCGAGCGGGCCGAACACGGAGTTGCACGAGTGCGCGAACGACTCGATCAGCGTGCCGCCGCACGACTCGCCGTTGGCGTTCTGGAGCTCGACGCCCTCGAGCGTGGCCGCGGTGGCGACGTCGTAGCGCGACGACGGCCTGGCGATGCCCGCCTCGAGCGCGCCGGCCAGCGTGAGGATCTTGAACGTCGAGCCGGGCGGCTGGAGGCCGGAGAGCCCGACGCCGGCCGCGGCGACCACGTCGCCGTCGTCGCCGCCTCCGACGCGCATGGCGACGACCCCGCCCAGGCGGCCGGCGAGCGCGGCGGACGCCGCCGCCTGGATGCGCGGCACGATCGTGGAGCGGACCGGCTCGGCCTGGCGCGCGGTGCCCGCGGCGAGGACCCGCCCGCCGGCGCGGAGGCGTCCGCCCGGCGTGCCGCGCAGCTCGTCGTCGAGCGCCCGCTCGAGGCCGCTGATCCCGACCTGGGCGTCGTCGGGCACGCCGAGCGCCCGCAGCTCCTCCAGGCGCTCGGCCGGGATCGCGCCCATCTCGCCGCCGATGCTCGCCGACGTCTCGGGGTCCTCAGACGCGCGGTCCGGGCCGGCGGCGAGCTCGGCCCCGTCGGCGGCGAGGAGGGTCGCGCGCGGCGGCAGCTCGACCGTGCGCTCGAGCGTTTCGCCCCTGCGGACGCCGGGGAACGTGAGGTGGCGCGCCCAGGCCACCCGGGCCTCGCCGTCCTCGTCGGCGACGGGCACCGCGAGCGGGGCGCGGACGGCGCCGAAGACGCGGGTGGCGACGGTCAGCGGCACCGCGATGACGCCGTCGTCCGCGCCGCGGGCCTCGCCGGCGCGCACGCGGGTGGCGGTCGCGAGCGCGCGCGCCGCGCGGTGGGCGGCGGCGAACCGCTGCTCGCCGATGCGGCCGCGGGCGTCCTCGGTGAGGAGCTCGTACATCGCCGCGTAGTCGCCGCGTGCGTAGGCGCCGGCGTACCGCTCGGCGACGTCCTCCTCCGCAGGCCGGTGCAGCCCGCCCGCCACGAGCCCGGCGACGAACGCGAGGGCGCCCAGGAGCACGACGGGGACGAGGTGGCGGAGGAGACGGTCGCGCCGCCTGTCACGGGGACGTCCGGGGCGCTGCCGGTAGCCTCGGCCGCCCGTGACAGGCGTGGACTGGATCATCGTCGCCTTCGTTACCCTCCTCGCCCTCTTCGGGTACGGGCAGGGCTTCCTCGTCGGCGCGCTGTCGCTTGCCGGCTTCGCGCTCGGCGCCTTCCTGGGGAGCCGCCTGGGCCCGGAGCTCTTGTCGGAGGGGTCGCGGTCACCGTACGCACCGGTGTTCGCGCTCGGCGGCGCGATCCTTGCCGGCGGACTGCTCGCGCTCGGGCTGGAGACGGTGGGGCGGGCGCTGCGCCGGGTGATCGTGCTCCCCGGGGTGGGGCTGCTCGACCACCTCGGCGGCGCGATCCTGAGCGGGATCGTCGGGCTCGGGCTGGCGTGGGTGTTCGGCGCGGTGGCGCTTCAGACGCCGGGGGCGCGGTCGCTGCGCTCCGACGTGCAGCGATCGGAGATCCTCTCGCGGCTCTATGCGACGTTCCCGCCCGCCGACCTCCTGAACCTGCTCGCCCGGTTCGACCCGTTCCCGCAGATCCAGGGGCCGGCGCCGGGCGTCTCCGCGCCCGACCGGGCCATCGCTCGCGACGCGGACGTGCGCGGCGCGGCGCGGTCGGTGGTGCGGGTCACCGGGACCGCGTGCGGGCTCGGCGTCGCCGGCTCGGGCTGGGTGGCGCGCGACGGCCTCGTGGTGACCAACGCGCACGTGGTCGCCGGGCAGGACGACACGGTCGTGCAGGTCGGGGGCGACGGCGCGCGGCTCGACGCCGACGCCGTCGCGTTCGACCCGCGCAACGACGTCGCGGTGCTGCGGGTCGAGGGGCTCGAGGCGCCGGCGCTCGACCTCGCCGGCGACCCGTCGGCGGGGACCGGCGGGGCGATCCTCGGGTTCCCCGAGAACGGGCCGTACGACGTGCGGGCGGCGCGCGTCGGGGCGACGACGACCGTCCGCTCGCAGGACGCCTACGGGCGCGGGCCGATCTCGCGGCCGATGACGCTGCTGCGCGGGCTCGTGCGGTCGGGGAACTCCGGCGGGCCGGTGGTCGACGGGTCGGGGCGGGTGCTCACGACGGTCTTCGCGGCGACGGTCGGCTCGCGGCCGCGGGGCGGCTACGGGGTGCCGAACCGGGTGGTGCGCGAGGCGCTCGCGGGGGCGCGCGGGGGCGTCGGGACGGGGCCGTGCGCGCGGTGAGGCCGGCGTAGGCCGCACGACGCGCGCTCCGTGCCGGAAGTGCGCCGACTCCGTGCAGGCCCGCGTCGTGGTTGGGGCGCGCCGCTAGGCTCCGCCCTCTATGTCGAAGACGCTCGTGATCGCCGAGAAGCCGTCCGTGGGGCGCGACCTCGCGCGCGTGCTGCCGGGGCCGTTCGAGAAGAGCGAGGGCTACCTCGAGGGGCCCGAGCACGTCATCACGTGGGCCGTCGGCCACCTCGTGCAGCTCGCCGAGCCGGAGACGTACGACGCGAAGTACAAGAAGTGGCGGATGGCCGATCTGCCGATCGTGCCGGACCACTTCGACCTCGTCGTGCGCGACGAGCGCTCGAAGAAGCAGATGTCGGTCGTGACGAAGCTGCTCAAGCGCAAGGACGTCGACCGGGTCATCAACGCGGCCGACGCCGGGCGCGAGGGCGAGCTTATCTTCGCCTACATCTTCGAGAAGGCCGGGGCCAAGCAGCCGGTTCAGCGGCTGTGGCTGTCGTCGATGACGAACGCCGCGATGAAGGAGGCGTTCGGCAACCTGCGCCCGGGCGCCGACCTCAAGCCGCTCGAGGAGGCCGCGCGGTCGCGCTCCGAGGCCGACTGGATCGTCGGGATGAACGCGACGCGCGCCGCCACGATCCGGCTGCGGTCGTCGTTCGACGGCGCGGTGTCGCTGGGCCGCGTGCAGACGCCGACGCTCGCCATCCTCGCCCGCCGCGAGGAGGAGATCCCGCGTTCACGCCCGAGCCGTACTGGCTCGTCGACGCGAAGTTCGCGGCCTCCGGCGAGCGGCTCTACGAGGGGCGCTTCCACGCCGGCGCGAACCCGCGCGTCAAGACCGCAGACGAGGCGGCGGCGGTCGTCGAGGCCGTCCGCGGCCAGCCGGGCTCGATCACCAAGCTCGAGAAGACGAAACGTACGGAGAAGGCACCCCTTCTCTACGATTTGACTTCCTTGCAGCGCGACGCGAACACCCGCTTCGGGTTCTCGGCGCGCCGCACGCTCGCCGCCGCGCAGCGGCTCTACGAGGAGCACAAGGCGCTCACGTATCCGCGAACGAACTCGCGCTTCCTCTCGAGCGACATGACCGAGGAGCTGAAGCCGGTCGCCGCGTTCGTCGGCCAGAACAGCGAGTACACGAAGGCCGCGGACTACGTGACGTCGCTTCCCGAGCTGCCGCTCGGCCGCGTGATCAACAACGACAAGGTCACCGACCACCACGCGATCATCCCCACCCGCGCCGAGCACAAGCTCGACAAGATGAGCTCGGACGACCTGCGCGTCTACGACCTCGTCGCGCGCCGGTTCCTCGCGATCTTCCACCCCGACGCGCAGTTCGAGAACACGCGCGTCGAGACGACGGTCGCGTCGTACGTCTTCCGCACGCGCGGCAAGGTCCTGCTCGTGCCAGGCTGGCGTGGCGTGTGGGGTGAGCTGGCCGAGGGCGATGGAGCGTCGGACGACGACGACGAGAAGGACCAGCAGCTCCCGAGGCTCGAGAGGGGCGAGGACGTCGAGACGCGCAACGTCGAGTCGCTCGAGCGCGAGACGAAGCCGCCGCGCCGCTACTCGGACGCGTCGCTGCTCGCCGCGATGGAGGGCGCGAGCAAGCTCGTCGAGGAGGAGGAGCTGCGCGAGGCGATGACCGAGTCCGGCATCGGCACGCCTACGACCCGCGCGGCGATCATCGAGCGCCTCATCGACGTGGGCTACGTCGAGCGCGACGGCCGTGCGCTCGTCGTCACGGAGAAGGGGCTCAACGTCGTCCGGCTCCTGGGCGAGCATCCGCTGACCAAGCCGGAGCTGACCGGCGACTGGGAGAAGCGGCTCGCGCTGATCGGCACCGGCGGCGACTCGCGGCAGAAGTTCATGAAGGACATCGCCGCGTTCGCCGGCTCGACGGTCACCGAGCTCGACGCCAAGCTCAAGGACGTCCGCATCCCGCGGGCCACGCTCGGCCCGTGCCCGGTGTGCGGCCACGAGATCCGCGAGAACCGCAAGGGCTACTCGTGCTGGTCGCGCGAGGACCCGGGCTGCGGGTTCGTCATCTGGAAGAGCAAGGCGGGCAAGACGCTGCCGATCGCCGTCGCCAAGGAGCTGATCGCGACGGGCCGGACGATCAAGCCCGTGACCGGCTTCAAGGGCCGCTCGGGCAAGTCGTTCCGCGCGCGGCTCGCGCTCCAACAGAGCGACGAGGGCAAGTGGCGGGTGGAGTTCGACGAGCCGTGGGCGAAGGAGGGCGCGAAGCCGCCCGAGGAGGAGCCGGCGGCCGAGGGCGCCGCGGGCGCCGAGGGCGCCGAGGGCGCGGAGGCCGCGCCCGCCGCGGTGTAGCTCCGCCGCGTCAGCCCTCGACGCGCCGCCGGATCGCGTTGAGCCAGCTGACGCGGATCAGCGCGCTTCCGGTGCCGACGACGCGCCAGTAGCGGCGGAAGAGCTTCGTCGCGTCGGTGTCGGTGCCCGCGATGCGCGTCTCGGTGGTCACCCGGCTGCCGTCGCCCTCCGGCGAGACGCGCAGGTCCATCGCCGCCTTCGCGTAGCCCGGCTCCGCGAACGCGACGAACTCCTCCGCTCCGCCGAGCGCGCGCATCGTGCTCCGGGCGTCCAGCGACCAGAAGCGCCCGGCGGTCCCGAGGACGCCCTCCTCGCCCGGCCGCTCGCCGAGCAGCGCGAACCCCTGCTGCTGCATCGCGTCGAGGATCGGGATGCCGGCGCTGCGCCGGCCGAGCCCGCGCCCGCCGCGCAGCAGGCCGGGGACGCTCCGGATCGCCATGAGCGGCGCGAGGAGCCGGATCTCCCGCGCGGTGACCGCCTGCACGGCGACCCACGCGGCGGCCGGCGGCGCCGCGACGTACGTGCCGTGGACCTCGTTGACGTCGTACCGCGGGAGGAGCTCGTCGAGCAGCCGGGCCATGCGGCGCAGGCTACGCGGCGACGGCGGCGTCGACTGTGATCCCGCGCGCGGCGAGCTGCTCGCGCAGCCGCAGCAGCGCGAGGTCCTTCGCCTTGGCCTCGAGCATGACGTCGAAGTCGAGCCCGGCGGCCGTCTCGGTGACGAAGTGCTCGAACCCGATCGGGTCGATGACGTCGGCGTGGGCGCGGAGCTGGGGGAGGAGGAGCGAGGTCTCGACGCGGCGCCCGACGCGCTTCCTGCGCTCCTCGACGGCCGTCTTCGGCGTCGAGTAGTGGATCTTCGACGTCACGCCCGCCGGCCACGTCGCCAGCGCGCGCTCGAGCGCCTCGCGGTCCGGGATGCGGTCGGGGTCGTGGCAGTGGTGGTGCAGGATGTCCCACACCACGGGGCGCCCGATCCGCTCGGCGAGCCGCAGGACGGCGCCGAGCCCGAACGAGCGGTCGTCGTTCTCGATCACGACCCGGCCCCGCGCCGCGTCGGAGAGCGTCTCGAACCCGGCGACGAAGCGGTCGAGCGCCGCGTCGATCCCCCCGCTCGCGCCGCCGACGTGCAGGACGACGACCGACTCCGGCCCGAGGCCCATGCCGTCCATCAGCTCGGCCTGCACCTCCAGCTCGACCGCGGCCAGCCGCCGGACGTCGTCGACCTCGGAGTTCAGCACCGTGTACTGGCCGGGGTGCGAGGTCAGGCGGACGCCCAGCGCCCGCGCGCGCTCGCCGACCGCCTCGAGGCGCTCGGCGAACCGCGCCGGGGCGTCGCGGAACTGCGGGAGGTCCGGATGGCTCGCGTAGGGCGCCAGCGACGTCGCCATCCGGTAGAAGCGGACGTCGACGTCGTCGAGGTACTCGAGGATCGCCGCCAGGTGGTCGAGCGAGACCCCGAGCGACGGCTCGGACTGCCAGCGGCGCGTGTCGTGCGATGGCAGCCCGCCCGCGCCGAGGACCTTGACGGCGAACCCGAGCCGCACGCCGGGGCCCCGCGCGGCGCTCAGCTCGTCGCCGACTGGTCGACCTCGCCGCGCCAGGCGCCCGTCTGGTTGCCGGACCCGCGCTCCTCGACGAGCGCCTTGAACCGCTCGAGGTCGCCGGTCACCCGCCGCTTGACCAGGCCGAGCGCGTCCCCGACCTTCTCCGCGACGCCCTCGGGCTCGTAGTCCATCTGGAGCATCACGCGGGTGCGGTCGTCGGCGATGCGGTGGAACGTGACGACGCCGGCGTGCTCGGGGCCGTCGTCGGCCGTCCACGCGATCCGCTGGTCCGGCGTCTGCTCGGTGATCGTCGCGTCGAACTCCTTCTCGCGCCCGGCCACCTTGGTCCGCCAGTGCGTGTGGGTGTCGTCGACCTGCCGGACCTCCTCGACGCCCTCCATGAACTGCGGGAAGTCCTCGAACTGGGTCCACTGGTCGTAGGCGGTGCGCACGTCGACGCCCACCTCGATGCTCTGCTCGATGTTGCTCGTCATGGTCAGACGGCTACCCGGCGTCGCGAGTCCGGCGGCGTCATCTCGTCCGACCCGCGCGCGACCCTAGGCGGCCCGTCGCGATGCCGCTCACTCTCCTCACCGGACCCGCCAACGCCGAGAAGGCACGCCTCGTGCTCGACGGGCTGCGCGCCGCGCTCGAGCGCGAGCCGATCCTCGTCGTCCCGACGACGCAGGACGTCGAGCGCTACCGGCGCGAGCTGGCCGAGGAGGGTCTCGTCTTCGGCGCGCACGTCGAGACGTTCGAGCGGCTGCTGGACGAGATCGCGCGGCGGACGGGCGTTCCCGGCGCGCCGCTCGGGCCGCTGGCGCGCGAGCGGGTCGCGGTGGCGGCGGCGCGCGACACCCGGCTCGACGCGCTCGCCGCGTCGGCGCAGACGCCGGGCTTCGCGCCAGCGGCGTGCCGGCTGTTCGACGAGCTCGAGGAGGACCGCGTCGATCCCGGCCGCTTCTCGCGCGCGCTGCGGGCCTGGGCCGGCGAGCACCCCGGCCGGCGCCGCTACGGCGCCGAGCTGGCGGGGCTCTACCGGGCCTACCGCGAGCGGCTGCGCGCGCTCGGCCGCAGCGACGAGCGCCTCCACCAGGCGGCGGCGCTCGACGCGCTGCGCGAGGCGCCCGGGCGCTGGGGGGCGACGCCCGTGCTGCTCTACGGCTTCGACGACCTGCGCCCGCTCCAGCGCGACGCGATCCTGGCGCTCGCGCGCACCGACGCCGAGGTCACGGTGTCGCTGGCCCACGAGCGGGGCCGGCGGGCGTTCGCGGCGCGCGGGCAGGCCGTGGCCGACCTCGCCCCGCATGCCGACCGCGTCGACGAGCTGCCGCCGCGTGCCGAGCACTACGCGGAGGGCTCGCGGGAGGCGCTGCACCACCTCGAGCGGTCGGTGTTCGAGGACCACGGGGCGGGCGGCGTTCCCGCGGCGGTCTCGACCGGTCGGTTCGTGCGCGCCGCCGCCGATCCGGCCGACGACTTCGGCGCCTCGCTCTTCGACGACGTCGCCGCGCGAGGCGTCACGCCGGGCGACCTGACCGGCGTCGACGCGGGCGGCGCGATCCGGTTCCTCGAGGGCGGCGGCGAGCGGGCGGAGCTCGAGCTGGTCGCGGCCGAGATCGCGCGGCTGATCGCGGAGGAGGGCTTCGCGCCCGACGAGATCGCGGTCGTCCTGCGCCGGCCCGAGGAGGCGGCCGCGCTCGTCGGCCAGGTCTTCGAGGCGTGCGGCGTCCCCGCCGCCGTCGAGCAGCACACGACGCTCGCGCACACGGCGCTCGGGCGCGGGCTCGTCGGCCTGCTGCGCGCGGCCGCCGGCGGCGGCGCCGGCGACCTGCTGGCGTGGTTGCGCACGCCGGGGGTCGTCCACCGGACGCACCTCGTCGACCGGCTCGAGGGCGACGTCCGCCGCGCTGGGGCGCGCACCGCCGCCGAGGCGCGCGCGCTGTGGCGCGAGTGGCCGCTCGAGGCGCTCGACCGCGTCGCGGCGGCGAGCGCGCGCGGGCCAGCGGCCCTGCTCGACCGCCTCGGCGCGGAGCTGGCCATCCTCTTCGCGGCGCCGCACCGGCGGGAGGCGCCGGTGCTCGGCGGCGGCGCGCTGCCCGCCGCGGCCGCGCTCAAGGCGGGGCGACGTGCCCTCGACGACCTCGCCGACCTGGCGCGGGCCGACGCGACGCTCGTCCCCGAGCCGGCGGAGCTCGCCACGGTGCTCGAGCAGGTCGCGGTGCCGCTGGGCGCGCGCGCCGCGCCGGGCGCGGTGACCGTCGCCGACCCGCTCTCGCTACGCGCCCGCCGCGTCCGGGCGCTCTTCGCGTGCCGGCTCGTCGAGGGCGCGTTCCCGGCGCCGGCGCAGCCCGAGCCGTTCCTCGACGACGACGAGCGCCGCCGGCTCAACGCGGCGACCCGCGCGCTTCGGCTGCGGGTCGACGAGGATCCGATCGGCGCGGAGCGCTACCTCTTCTACGCGACGCTGTCGCGGCCCGAGGAGCTGCTGTTCCTCTCCTGGCACAGGGCGACGGACGCGGGCGATCCCGCGGTGCGCTCGCCGTTCGTCGACGACGTCGCCGCGCTCTTCGCCGACGCGCCGCTCGAGCGCCGGGTGCGCCGCGACCTCGGGGCGGTGGCGTGGCCCGGCGGCGTCGCGCCGACCGAGCGCGAGCGGCTGCGCGGCGAGGCCCACGACGGCCCGCGCGTCCGTGAGCCGGTCGCGGCGCCGCTCGTCCACCCCGAGGTGCTCGCGGCACTGCGCGACCGGCCCTCGTGGTCGGCCTCCTCGCTCGAGACGTGGGCGGGCTGTCCGGTGAAGTGGTTCGTCGAGCGGCTGCTGCGCCCGGAGGAGATCGAGCCCGACCCCGAGCAGCTCGTGCGCGGCAACCTCGCCCACAAGGTGCTCGAGCGGGCGCTACGGGGGCTCGTCGACGGCGGCGCCCTGACCCCGGAGCGGCTGCCCGAGGCGCGCGAGGCGGTCCGCGGGGCGCTGGCCGAGCTGGCGTCGCAGGTGCGGGTGTCGGTCGATCCGGCCCGTCGCCGCGCGCTCGAGCACCGGCTCGAGGCCGACCTGCTGCGCTACGTCGAGGCGGCGGCGCGGTCGGGGTCGGAGTTCGTGCCCGCGCGGTTCGAGGAGCGCTTCTCCGGGCTCGACCTCGGCGAGGGCGTGAGGATCGACGGCACGATCGACCGGATCGACGTCCGCGGCGGCGAGGCGGTCCTCTACGACTACAAGGGCAAGACGGCGACCCCGGCGGCGAAGTGGCTGGACGAGCACCGGTTCCAGCTCGCGGTCTACGCGCTCGCCGCGCGCCGCGTGCTGGGGCTCGAGCCGGTCGGCGCGCTGTACCAGCCGCTGGGCGCGCCCGACCTGCGCCCGCGCGGCGCGCTGCTCGAGGGCGCGGACCCCGACCTCGTCAGCGTCGGCACCGACCGGCGGACGGCCGAGGAGCTCGAGGACCTGCTGGACGAGGCGGTCGCCGCGGCGCTGGACGCGGCGCGCGAGGCGCGGGCGGGGCAGCTCGAGCCGCGGCCGGACTCGTGCGCGTGGGACGGCGGCTGCGCGCACCCGACGATCTGCCGCTGCGAGGCGACGGCGTGACGATCGACGTCGCACCCCTCCTCGGCCGCGGTGGGCGGCCCTTCACCGACGAGCAGGCGCGGGCGGTCCTCGACACCGACGGCGACCTGCTGCTCAGCGCGGCGGCCGGCAGCGGGAAGACGTCGGTCCTCGTCGAGCGCTTCGTCCGGCACGTGCTCGAGGAGGACGTCGCGCCGGGGCGGATCCTCGCGATCACGTTCACGGAGAAGGCCGCCGGAGAGATGCGCGAGCGCGTGCGCGACCGGCTGCTCGAGCTGGCCGAGCGCGATGCGGCGGTCGACCCGGCGGCGGCGCGGCGGGCGCGCGAGGCCGCGCGCGACACCGATGGCGCGTGGATCTCGACGATCCACGGCTTCTGTGCGCGGCTGCTGCGCGGGCACGCGGTGTCCGCCGGGCTCGACCCGCGCTTCGCCGTGCTCGACGAGCGGGCGGCGCGGGCGCTGCGCGACGGGGCGTGGGAGGAGGCGTTCGCGGGGTGGCTGAGCGAGCGGGGCTCGCCCGCGCTCGACGTCGCGGCGGGGTTCACCGCCGACCGGCTGCGGGCGGCCGTCGTCGAGGTGCACGATGCGCTGCGCTCGGCGGGCGAGACCGCGCCGCGGCTACCCGCCGTTCCGCCGGCGCCCGCTCCCGACGCCTCGGTCCTGCGGGCGGCGGCGGGCGCGGCCGAGGCTGAGCTGTTGGCGGCCGACGGCAAGACCGTCGAGCGCGCGCGGCTGGCGCTCGGGCGCTGCGGCGACATGCTCGGCGTCGGCGATCTGCCGGGGCCGGGCGCGCTCGACAAGGCGCTGTTCAAGCCGGGCAGCACCCGCGCGCTCCAGGGCGAGGCGTGCGCTGCGTACCTCGCGGCGCGCGAGGCGTTCGCTTCCGCGTGCGCGCGGCACCGGGCGACGGCGGCGCTGGCCGAGCTGGACGACCTGCTGCGCCGCTACGGCGCGGCGTACGCGGGGCGCAAGCGGGCGCGGTCGGCGCTCGACTTCGACGACCTCGAGCTGCTCGCCCGCGACCTGCTGCGCGACGTGGCGCCGGTGCGCGACGCGTACGCGGAGCGGTTCGAGCGGGTGCTGGTCGACGAGCTCCAGGACTCCAACCCGCGCCAGATCGAGCTGTTCGACCTGCTCGACGCGCCGCGGTTCTACGTCGGCGACGAGCTCCAGGCGATCTACGGGTTCCGCCACGCCGACGTCGGCGTGTTCCGCGAGCGGCGGGCGCTGCTGTCCGAGCACGATCGCGCGCTCGCGCTCACCGTGAACTTCCGCTCGCACCCCGAGATCCTCGACGTCGTCAACACGGCGTTCGGCGCGCGGTTCGGGGAGGGGTTCGCGCCGCTGGTGCCAGGTGCAGTCGCGGGCGACGCCGCGGGGTCCGCCGACCCGCGCGTCGAGCTGCTGATCACCGGCACGCAGGGCTGGGACGGCGTCGACCTCGGCGCGCTCCCGCGGGCCCAGCGCTGGCGCCATGCGGAGGCGCGGCTCCTCGCGCAACGCCTGCGCGACCTCGTCGACGCGGGCGACGCGGCCCCGGAGGAGATCGTCGTCCTCGTCCGCGGCCTCGGCGACCTGCCGGTCTACGAGCGCGCGCTCGAGGACGCCGGGCTCCAGACGCTCGCCTCCGGAGGCCGCGGCTACTGGGGCCGCCAGGTCGTCCGCGACCTCTGCGCGTGGCTCGCGGCGCTCGCGAACCCCAGCGACGAGCACGCGCTCTACGGCGTCCTCGCGTCGCCGCTCGTCGGGCTGTCGACCGACGCGCTCGCTCTGGTGGCCGGAGGGGGCACGGGGCGCGCGTGGCGGCTGGTGGACGCGGCGTTCGGGGGCGGGGAGGGGGCCGCTCCGCCGGAGGCCGACTCCCCGCTCGCGGCCCTCGCCGCGTCCCTCCCCGGTCGCCTCGCCGCCGCCGACCGCGAGCGCCTCGCCGCCTTCCGCGACCGCTTCGCCACCGAGCGGGCACTCACGGCGCGGCTCCCGCTCGACGCGCTGCTGCGCCGGGCGATCGAGGCGAGCGACTACGACCTGCACGTCCTGCGGCTGCCGGGCGGCGCGCGGCGGCTCGCGAACGTCCACAAGCTGCTGCGGCTCGCCGCCGAGCACGAGCGCGTCAACGGCAGCGACGTCCGCGGCCTCGTCGACCGGGCGACCGCGGAGATCGAGGCCGACGCTCGCGAGGCCGACGCCCCGGTCGAGCTCGGCGACGCCCGCGCGGTGCGGCTCATGACGATCCACGCGGCGAAGGGGCTCGAGTTCGGTGTGGTGTGCGTCGCCGACCTCGGCCGGCGGACCTCGACCGACGCGCCCGCCCTCCTCGTCCGCGACGGCGCCGTGGGCATCCGGCTCAGCCACCTCGACGGCAGCTCCGAGTGCGCGCTCGACTACACCGAGCTGCGCGACCGCCGCCGCGAGGAGGAGCGCCGGGAGGAGGACCGGATCCTCTACGTCGCGCTGACCCGCGCCGAGCGCCGGCTCATCCTCAGCGGCGGCGCCGACCTCGAGCGCTGGCCGAGCGACGGGCAGGGCGCGCCGCCGCTCGCGTGGCTCGGGCGGGCGCTGCTCGACGGGCTCGGGGCGCTGCCGAGCGAGGACGACCCGGATCGGATCGTCGCGTGGGGCGGCGAAGCGTCGGACGCTGGACGCCTGCGCTGCGCCGTCAGCACTCCCGCCACCGTCGGCCGCGTGCTGCGCGCCGAGTCGCTCGCGCCGGCCGGGGCCGACCTTCCCCTGGCGCCTTCTCCGCCCGCCCGGGCGCCGCTGCCCGTGCCCGCGCCGCCGCCGCCCGCGGTCCGCTCGCTCTCCTACTCCGCCCTCGAGCAGTGGCGGCGCTGCGGCTACCGCTTCTACCTCGAGAGGGTGCTCGGCCTCCCGCGCGAGGAGGCGCCGTTCGCGGCGAAGCGCGCGGACGCCGGCCGCGGCGGGCTCGAGGGGCGGGTGCGCGGGACCCTCGTCCACGAGGCGCTCGAGGAGCTCGACCTGCGCACCGCCGACCCGGCCCGCGACGCCGAGCGCCTGCTCGACGCGGCCGTTGCCCGCAACGCCGTCTCGCCCACCGCCGCCGAGCGTACGGCGCTCACCGCCCTCGTCGTCGGCTTCACGACGACGCCGCTCGCGAGCCGCATCGCCGCCGCCGCGCGCGTCCGCCGCGAGCACCCGTTCGCGCTGCCGCTCGGGGATGCGCTGCTCACCGGCGTCGTCGACGTGCTCGCCGAGGAGTCCGACGGCACCGCGCTCGTCGTCGACTACAAGACCGACCGCGTCGCTCCCGGCGCCGACCTCGAGGAGCTGGTCGAGCGCGACTACGGCGTCCAGCGCCGCGCCTACGCGCTCGCCGCCCTCGCCGGCGGCCACGCGGAGGTCGAGGTCGCCTACGCCTTCCTCGAGCGGCAGGCGGAGCCGGTCGTGGCACGGTTCGCCGCCGCCGACCGCGACCGCCTCCGGAGCGAGCTGCACGAGCTGGCTCACGGCGCGCTGGCCGGCGACTTCCCGGTGAGCGACGCGCCGCACGCGGACCTGTGCGCCGGCTGCCCGGGCCGCCGCGCCCTGTGCGTCCACCCGGAGGAGCTGACCGGTCGCGAGCTTCCGCTCGCGGGCTAGCTCGCCGTCTCGCCCGCGTCGCGCGCCGCCGGCAGCGCGACGCCGACGGGAGCGGGGTTCTCCGGCGACGGCGGGGGCGAGGGAGGCGGCGGGCCGCCGCGGCCCGCGATCTGCGCGCGCTCGATCGAGCCGTTCAGCTCGCCGCCGAGCAGGAACGCGTTGCTCGTCAGGTACAGCCACAGCAGCAGGATCACCGCTCCCGCGAACGCCCCGTAGGTCGCGCCGACGTTGCCGAAGTTCGACACGTAGAAGAAGAACGCGCCGGACGCCGCGAGCCAGATCACCACGCCGAGGACCGCGCCCGGGGAGATCCACTCAAAGCGCCGGTGCGGCAGGTCCGGCGCGAACGCGTAGATGATCGCGAACGTCAGCATCATCGCCGCGAGCGCGACGAGCCAGCGCGCGTATGTCCAGATCGTCCCCGCCGTCTCGCCGAGCCCGATCGTCCCGAAGAGGTCCTTGGCCACGTCGCCGCCGAGCAGCACCGAGATCAGCGCGATGAGCCCGAGCGCGATCACGAGCAGCGTCCACGCGATGTCGATGAGCTTGCGCCGCACGAAGCTGCGGTCCTCGTCGACGGCGTAGACCACGTTCAGCGCGCGGCCCGCCGCCCCGAACGCGCCCGACGCGCCGTTGATGCCCAGTGCGAGGCCGAGGACCAGCGCGAACCCGGCCTTCGCGCCCGACGTCTCGATCAGCGTCGCGAGCGACGCCTCCACCGCGTCGACGACGCTCGCGGGCGCTCCCGCGTCCTCCAGGTAGCGGGTGGCGTCGGTCACCATCGTCGGGTCGCCGACGAGCCCCAGCACGGACACCGCGACGAGCAGCCCCGGGAACAGCGACATCACCAGGAAGTACGTCATCGCCGCCGCCCAGTCGGTCATGTGGTGCTCGCGGAACATCTTCACGGCCTGGACGAGCAGCGTCTTCAGGGACGGGCGATCCATGGCAGCCGCCCTACCCGCGGCGGGGTGCCGGAAGCAGCACCGACGGGGACGGGCGTTCGCAGCGGTTGGAGACGGGCCGCGAAGGGAACGTGCAGGGGAGCGTGCCACACGACTGCCGATCAGCCTGATGCAACGTCGCTCCGCCGCAGCGGCGAGCGGCCCCGAGCGCGAGGCCGAGGACCGCGAGCTCTTCGTCAAGCTCAAGGCGGGCGACCAGTCCGCCCGCGAGCAGCTCGCCGAGCGGTTCCTCCCGCTCGCCCGCCAGCTCGCGCGCCGCTACCAGCGCGCCGACGAGCCGCTCGACGACCTCGTCCAGGTCGCGTCGCTCGGCCTCATCAAGGCGATCGACCGCTTCGACCCGCGGCGCGAGTCGCGTTCTCGAGCCTACGCGGTTCCCCATCCTCGGCGAGCTGAAGCGCCGCTTCCGCGACCGCACGTGGTCGGTCCGCGTCGCGCGACCTCGGGGGCTCGCGCTCAAGGTCGACAAGGCGGTCGCGACGCTTCCAGCCGCGACCTGCGCCGCCAGCCGTCGGTCATCGAGATCGCGGAGGCGGTCGACGCGGGGAGGAGGACGTGCTCGAGGCGCTCGAGGCCGCGGGCGCCTACCGCGCGACGTCGTTCGACGCCCGCGCAGCACCGGCGACGAGACGGCGGGGACAACCTGGCCGACGCGCTCGGCACCACCGCGAACGACTTCGGCCTCGCCGAGCAGCGCGCGACGCTCGAGCGGCTGATGGCCGCGATCTGCACCGCGCGAGCGCCGAGGTGCTCGGCTGCGCTTCGTCGAGGACCTGACGCAGGCCGAGATCGGCGAGCGCATCGGCGTCTCGCATGCAGGTGTCGCGCCTCATCCGCCAGTCCCTCGCGCGCTACCGCCGGCCTCGCCGCCGAGCGCCACCTGCCCGGCGGACCGGAGGGTGATGGCCCAGGCAGCGATCCTCGACGTCGACGGCACCCCTCGTCGACACGAACTACCAGCACGCGCTCGCGTGGTACCGCGCGTTCCGCCAGGGCGGAGTTCGTCATCCGATCTGGAAGATCCACCGCGCGATCGGGATGGGCGGCGACCAGCTCATGCCGCACCCTGATCGGCGAGGAGAAGGCCGAGCACGGCGATCAGATCAACACGCCGAGGACCCGCTCTTCAAGGTGATGATCGAGGAGTGCGAGCCGTTCGAGGCGCGCGCACGCTCGCGCCGACCTGCGCGAGCGCGGCAAGACCCGTGATCCTCGCGAGCTCGGCGAAGGGCAGCGACGTCGAGCACTACCTCGACCTCCTCGAGGCCCGCGCGAGCTGGCCAACGACTGGACGATGTCCGACGACGTCGAGCAGACCAAGCCCCGAGCCCGACCTCATGAAGGCGGCGATCGAGAAGGCGGGCACCGACGACGCGGTGATGGTCGGCGACACGCCGTGGGACGTCGAGGCGGCGCGCAGGGCCGGCATCGACACGATCGCGGTCCTGACCGGCGGGTTCTCCGCCGACGAGCTGCGCGAGGCGGGCGCCGCGCAGATCTTCGAGTCGATCGACGAGCTGCGCAAGCGCATCGGCGAGACCGCTCTCGGGTAGCCGGGCGGGCATGACCGCGCTCGAAGTCCCGCAGCCCGTGCAGCCGCCCCAGCCCGCCGTTCCGGCCAGCCCGGGCGTCCCGACCTCGCCCGACACGCCGGGGACGCCGGCCGAGCCGGTCACCCCCGCCGTGCCCGAGGCGCGACCGTGCCGACGGACCCCGTGCCGGGGCGAGGTACCGGCCGACCCCGCGACCCTGACCCGCTGGGCCAGGCCCTCGGCCTCAGCCTTCTCGCGCAGGAAGCCCTCGAACAGCCGGCGGTGGCCTTCCTCGTCGCGCAGGACGGTGCGACCATGTCCGTGGTCACCGGAGTCGACCGGCTCGGTGACCTCGATGATCCGGTTGTAGTGCTCGATGGCGCCGGTCTCGGCCTCGATGACGCCGCGGATGACGTGGACGATGTCGGTCTGGCGCTCGGGCGGCTGGAGGAAGGTCTGCTCGGCGACGAAGTCGAAGCAGGCCAGGACACGACGCCGTAGAGCTCCTTGATCCGCGCCGCGAACTGCTGCGCGTGGCCGAGGCTCCTCCTGGATGTCGGTCTGGAGCGACTCGATGACCTGGGCGCGGAGGCCGTCGGGTTCGTCGAGTTGGCGATGCTGGCTCATCACCGTCTCGATCTCCATCCAGTACGCCTTGGTCAGGAGCTCGATGATCTGCTCGCGCTGCTCGCGCTTGTCGTCGGAGAGGATGCCCTGGGCGGCAGAGCAGGGCGGTGCTGTGGTCGCCACTCCGACTGCCCCGAAACGCGCGCCGGTACGCGGTAGGCGTCGTGTACACGCGCATGCGCGACGATCACGGCCATGCGGATCGAGATCGTGGTGTACGACGGGTTCGACGAGCTCGACGCGATCGGGCCCTTCGAGGTCCTGCGCAACGCGGCGGCGTCGTCGAGGATCTGGACGTCGAGCTGGTCGGCGTCGAGGCGGAGAGCGTCGTGACCGCCTCGCACGGCCTGCGCGTGACCGTCGACGGCGGGCTCTCCGGCGACGCCGACCTGGTGATCGTCCCCGGTGGCGGCTGGAACGACCGCGCGGCGGCGGGCGCGAGAGCCGAGGCCGACCGCGGCGTGCTGCCCGCCCGGCTGGCCGAGCTGCACGAGCGCGGCGCGCGGATCGGGTCGGTGTGCACCGGCGGGATGCTGCTCGCCGCTGCCGGATTGACGGACGGGCGCGCGACGACCCACCACGGCGCGCTCGACGACCTGCGGGCCAGCAGGGCGGAGGTCGTGGACGCGTGGTCGACGACGGCGATGTCGTCGGCCGGCGGCGTCACGTCGGGCCTCGACCTCGCGCTGCACCTCGTGGAACGCCAGGTGGGCAAGCAGCTCGCCGACGGCATCGCGCGAAGATGGAGCTCACGCGCGACCGGCGCGTGTGGACGGGCGACCCCAGCGCGGGATCACCACGACGCCGCCGCCGACCGCGCACTCGTCGTCGGTGGCGTCGGTGATCGCGGCCACGGCGGCGGCGGGGGAGCGCGGTTGCGACGAGCGCCGCAACAACGCGTGCGGCAAGGAGGCGAGCGGTCGTCGTCAGGGTGCCTTACCCCTATGCGTGCGATCTGGACCGGCGCGATCTCGTTCGGCCTCGTGAACGTCCCCATCCGGCTGTACTCCGCCGTCCAGCGCAAGACGGTGCGCTTCAACCAGCTCGACTCCGAGGGCAACGTCCGCATCGGCAAAGCGCGTGAACCTGTCACGGGCGACGAGGTCCGTACGAGCGGCTCGTGAAGGGCTACGAGATCGCCCCGGGCTCCTACGTGATCGTCGGGCCGAGGGCTCGCGCGCTCGAGCCGCACCGCACGAAAGACGATCGACATCCTCGACTTCGTCGACCTCCGTGGAGATCGACCCGATCTTCTACGACCACCCGTACTACCTCGCCCCCGGCGGCCGACGGCGCCAAGCCGTACAAGCTCCTCTCCGAGGCGATGCGTGGACAAAGCAAGGTCGCGATCGGCACGGTCGTCATCCGCCAGAAGCAGGCGGTCGTCGCGCTGCGGCCGCGGGCGACGTGCTCCAGATGGCGACGCTGATCTCACCGACGAGGATCGTCCCCACCGACCGCCTCGACGACCTGCCCGACGACGACGTCGAGCTCGCCGAGCGCGAGCTGGCGATCGCCAAGCAGCTCGTCGAGTCGCTGGCCGCCCGCTGGGACCCGGGCCGCTACAAGGACGAGTACCGCGAGAAGGTGCTCCAGCTCGTCGAGAGCAAGGCGGCCGGCAAGGAGGTCGCGGTGCAGCCCGACGCGCCCGGGCCGCCCCGGTGCCGGACCTCATGTCGGCGCTCAAGGCGTCGCTCGAGGCCGTGCAGTCGCAGCCCGCGAACCGAAGCGCCCGTGCGCAAGCGCCGACGACGACGACGAAGCGCAAGGCGGCGGGCGAAGAGCCAGGTAGGTCACCCGCGTGCCGCCCGCCATACGCCTTCGCCGAGCCGACCCCCGCCGGGCCGGGCATCCTGCGCCGCCGCCGCGGCAAGGGCTTCCAGTACGTCGACGCCGCCGGGACGAGGTCGACGACCCCGAGCTGCTCCAGCCGCATCGGCGAGCTGGTCATCCATGCGGCGTGGCAGGAGGTGTGGATCTGCCCGTACCCCGGCGGCCACATCCAGGCGACCGGGCTCGACGCCCGCGGGCGCAAGTACCTCTACCACCAGAAGTGGCGCCAGCGGCGACCAGGAAGAAGTTCGACGACATGGTCCGCTTCGCGCGCTCGCTGCCCGCGATGCGCGAGGCCGTCCAGCGCGACCTCGCCTCCGACCCGCTGTCCGCGAGCAGAGCCTCGCGTGCGCCGTCCGGCTGCTCGACAAGGGTTCTTGCATCGGCTCGGAGGACTACGCGGTCACCCCGGCGAGACCTGCAGGCACGATGCGCAAGGGCACGTCCGGCTCGACGGCGACCTGCTGCTGTTCGACCTGCCCGGCCAAGCACGGCAAGCGCCAGGTGCGGTCCGTGATCGACCACGACGTCGCCGAGGTCGTCGCGCGCGGCAAGCAGCAAGCGCCGCGGCGGGGAAGGAGCTGCTCGCCGCGGCCGGGCGTGGGTCGACGTCAAGTCGGTCGACATCAACGACTACCTCGAGAGCGGTCACCGGGCTCTCGATGAGCGCCAGGACTTCCGCACGTGGAACGCCACCGTGCTCGCGGCGAGTCGCGCTCGCGGTCGGGAAGCCTGGCCCATGGCTCGAAGACGGCGCTCGGCGCGATCACCGCGCGATCAAGGAGGTCGCGTACTACCATCGGCGGCGCCCGCCCGTCGCCCGCGCCTCGTACATCGACCCGCGCGTCTTCGACCAGTTCGTCGACGGCGTGGTCATCGACTCGACGATCGCGGTGACCGAGGCCGACGAGCCGCGATCCAGGGCGGTCGAGCACGCCGTGCTCCGACCTCATCGACGACAACGCCCAGGCGGACGGCGTCGGCGAGATCGAGGACCTGGAGGAGCTGCTGCCGAGCCGCAGCAGGCGGCTTCGTCGAGCGCCTCGACCGCGGCGTCGCGCGACTCGAGGATGGTGAAGATCTGATCGAGGCCGGGTGATCTCGAACGTCTTCGCGATGTTGGCGTCGGTGTTGACGATGACCAGCGAGCCGTCGCGGGACCGCAGGCGCCGGTATTCGATCAGCACGCCGAGGCGGTGGTCGAGGAACGTCGTCTCCGAGGAGGTCGACGACGACGCGGGTGGCGCCGTTCTCGATGGCCTCCTGGAAGGCGTCTTCTTCGGCTCAGGGGCGGTGAACAGGTCGATCTCGCCGCGCACGGCGACGTGCGCGCGCCTCAGGAAGGTCCTCGGACAGTCCGAACTCAGCTGGCATCGCCGGATTCAATCCAGTCTTCCTTCGCCGAGGACGTCCCGTCCCCTGTTCTGCGCCCTCGCCGCCGGTCAGAAAGTCCCATGCCTCGGACCGTTCCCCTCCGGGTCGGAGAGGCCGTCGAGCGGTCCCCGCCCGGGGTGCTCGACGGGCCCCTTGACCGGCACGCCGCGCTCCCGCGAGCGTGGCCACGATCGCGTCGAGCGTGCCCGGCGCGACGCCGAAGGCGTAGTGCGAGGCGCCGCCCTCGTCGCCGAACTCCTTCCCGCCGGGCGACACAGCCCCAGGCGCGAGCGCTCGCCCGCCGCCAGCCAGACGCGGTCGTCCTCGCGCTTGAGCACGCACCGGGCCGAAGACGTCCCGTGTAGAACGCCTCGAGCGCAGCCAGGTCGCGAACCTGGAGCGTCAGCTCAACGACTCCGGTGATCGTCACTCCGCCTGGTACGGATCACGCGGCGGCGGTGATCACTCGCCGAAGCCGAGGCGCATGTACAGCGCCTCGTCGCCGTCCTGGCGGACCTCGACCACGTCGGCCACCGCTCGAGCACGTTGCGCCGGGCAGCTCGGCGTCGGCCGGCATCGCCTTCGCCTCGGGCTCGCCGACCGTCAGCTCGATGACACCCTCGCGGGCGGCCAGCGTGACCTTGACCAGGCCGTTGCGGGCGTGGTCCAGGCCGTGGGCGGCGACGGTGTCGGCGACGAGCAGGGCATCGTCGAGCCGGTCGATCGGGCAATGGGCGCGCGGCGAACATCCCGATGACCCGGCTCAGGACGGGGCCGAGCAGCGGCCCGTTGCGGACGAGCATCGTGGCCTGGTTCTCGGGGTTCGGCCTCATGCGACCGACAGCTCCTCGTCGAAGTCCCAGGTGGATGCTGAAGGTCATGCGCACCTCGGTGCGGTCGTCGCTGCTGCGGCCGGGCTCGAGCGTCTCGGCGAGCGTGGCGATGAGCGGCGGGCTACGAGGCCGAGGCCGGGGCTGTCGGGCGCGGGGCATCCCGCGGCCCTCGTCTCGGACGGCCGCTGGGCGCGCCCGTCGCGCATGGCGGCGACCTCCATCGGCCCCTCGCCGTCCGAGTACGCGTGGACGACGACGTTGCGTGCAACCTCGGTCACCGCGAGCTTGACGTCGGCCAGGACCTGATCCTCGATGTCCAGCGCGTCGCCGAGCCGCCGAAGGCGTGCCGGACGACAGCGACGTTCTCCGCCGGGCGGGCGGGGTGAGGACGAGGTCGGGCGCGGCGATCACGTCGGCCTCGGTCGGGCATCGATCTCCTGTCGTGGTGACGATCAGCTTCGTGCGCCATTGATCTGCCCTGGACCGTCCCGTCCATTCGTCCTGCCCGAAGAGGGTGCGAAATACGCCTTCCGTGACGGCGGGCCCATGCTCTGCCATCGCGGTTCCGCCTCGGTGCCATAACGCCCCATCTGTAGGCACTTTCATGACTTTCAGCCAGACGCGAGGCCTGGGCCTCTACGACCCTCGCTACGAGCACGACGCCTGCGGCGTCGCCTTCGTGGCGCGCCTGGACGACGAGCCGACGCGGGAGGTGGTGGACAAGGTCTCCCGACGCTCGGAGAACCTCGAGCACCGCGGCCACCACGGGGGCCGACCACCGGACGGGCGACGGCGCCGGGATCATGCAGATCCCGACGCGTTCTTCCGCGAGGTCGTGGACTTCGACTGCCGCCCGCCGGGTGCACGGCGTCGCCGTCCTCTTCCTCCCCGCGCGACGAGGCGCGCCGGCGCCTCTCGAGGACCTCATCGAGCTGAACGTCCGCGTCCCGAGGCCAGCGCGCTCGGTTGGCACGCGACGTCCCGATCGACGAGGGCCCACGTCGGCGACACCGCCAACGCGACGACGCACGTCCGCCAGCTCTTCGTCGGCGCCGTCGGCGTGCGCGGGCGCGAGCAGATGGCGTTCGAGCGCAAGCTCTACGTGATCCGGCATCGTCGAGCTGGCCGCCGGCTTCGACTTCTGCGCCGCCTCGTTCTCGAGCCGGACCGTCGTGGAAGACATGCTCATCCCCGAGCAGCTGCGGCGCTTCTACCCCGACCTCCAGCACCCGGCGATCAGGCGCGCGCTCGCCCTCGTCCACTCGCGCTTCAGCACGAACACGTTCCCGAGCTGGCCGCTCGCGCATACCGCGTGATCGCCACGGCGGCGAGATCAACACGCTGATGGGCAACGTCCGCTGGATGAGGGCCCGGGAGTCCAGAACTCACTCGAACTCTTTGGCGAGCGCGACCTGCGCAAGGTGATGCCGGTCCCGCCCCGGGAACTCCGACAGCGCGACCGCTGACGTGGCGTCCTCGAGCTGCTCATGCTCGCCGGGCGGTCGCTGCCGCGATCATGATGATGATCCCCGAGGCCTGGCAGGACCGCGACGACCTGCCCGAGGACCTCAAGGGCTACGCGTTCCACTCGTGCTGATGGAGCCGTGGGACGCCCGGCGGGCGTCGCGTCGCCTTCACCGACGGATCGCTTTCATCGGCGCGACGCTCGACCGCAACGGGCTGCGCCCCGGCCGCTGGGCCAGACGAGAAGGACGGCCGTCGTCCTCGGCTCCGAGCCGGCCTGCTCGAGCCGCACGAGATCGAGCGCCTCGGCCGCCTCCAGCCCGGCAAGGCCTCTTCCTCGTCGACCTCGAGCAGGGGCGGATCGTCGCCGACGAGGAGGTCAAGGGCGCGGTCGCCACCCAGCAGCCCTGCGGCGAGTGGTTCCAGCCGAACAGCGTCCCTTCTCCGACCTCTCCCGAGCCGGAGCCAGATCACGCTGACGGGCGTCGAGCCGACGCCTGGCGGCGTCAGCTCGCCCCGTTCGGCTACACGCAGGAGGACCTGCGGGTGCTCGTCGCGCCGATGGCCGCCCAGGGGCAGGAGCCGGTCAGGTCGATGGGCAACGACAGCGCGCTGCCGGTGCTCTCGGACCACAAGCCGCGCTGTTCAGCTACTTCAAGCAGCTCTTCGCCCAGGTCACGAACCCGCCGACCCGATCCGCGAGGAGATCGTGATGAGCCTCGGGACGAGGATCGGCGCCGAGCCTGGCCTGCTCGCCGAGTCGCCCGAGCACGCCACCAGCTCGTGATGGACCAGCCGATCCTGCGCAACGTCGAGCTCGAGACGCTGCGCCACGTCGACCACGAGATCGCCGCGGCGCCGCATCGACATCACGTGGCCGGTGGCCGAGGGCCCCCGACGGGCCGACGAAGCGGATCGCGGAGATCTGCGACGAGGCGTACGCGGCGATCGCGTACGGCGCGAACATCCTCATCCTGTCCGACCGGCGCGTGAGGGGGCGACCGCGCCGGCATCCCTCGCTGCTCGCCGTCGCCGCGGTGCACCACCACCTCGTGCGCGCGGGCACGCGCCTGCGCGCGAATGCTCGTGCTCGAGTCGGGCGAGCCGCGCGAGGTCCACCACTTCCGCGACGCTGATCGGCTACGGCTGCAGCGCGATCAGCCCGGCCTGCTGCTCGACTCGGTCGACGACCTCGTGGCCGAGGCGCATCCCCGGCGTCGAGGGCGGGCAGGATCGAAATCGCGCAGCACAACATCGTCAAGGCGATCGGCAAGGGGCTGCTCGGGACGATCTGCGAAGATGGGGATCTCCACGACGCAGTCCTACTGCGGCGCGCAGATCTTCGAGGTCGGGCTGGAGAAGGGCTGATCGACCGGCACTTCACCGGCACCGCGTCGCGCATCGGCATCGGGCTCGACGTCGCTCGCGCGCGAGACGCTCGACCACGCTCAGGCGTACCGCCGGCCACGAGGATCTCCTGCCGGTCGGCGGCGTCTACGCGTGGCGCCGCGACGGCGAGCGCCGCATGTGGAACCCGGAGACGGTCTCGCTGCTCCAGCACGCGGTGCGCTCGCCGAACAGGAGCGCGCAGCAAGTACGACGAGTACGCGCGGATCGTCAACGACGAGGCCACGAAGCGCTCGACGCTGCGGGCTCATGCGGATCCGCACCGACGGCACGACGCCGATCGACGTCGAGAGGTCGAACCCGCGTCGGAGATCGTCAAGCGCTTCGCCACCGGCGCGATGTCCTTCGGGTCGATCTCCACCGAGGCGCACGAGACGCTCGCGCAGGCGATGAACCGTTTGGGCAGGCGGTCGAACACCGGCGAGGGCGAGGAAGGACCTGGTCCGCTTCGCCGACGACCGCCGCTCGGCGATCAAGCAGGTGGCCAGCGGGCGCTTCGGCGTGACGATCCACCTGAACAACGCCGACCAGCTCCAGATCAAGATGGCGCGGGGCGCGAAGCCCGGCGAGGGCGGCCAGCTCGGGCCACAGGTCGACTCCTACATCGGGCGCATCCGCCACTCGACGCCGGCGTGGGGCTCATCTCCACCGCCGCCGCACCGACATCTACTCGATCGAGGACCTCAAGCAGCTCATCGACCTGCGCTGCTCGAACCCGACGCGTCGGTGTCGGTGAAGCTCGTGGCCGAGGTCGGCGTCGGCACGGTGGCCGCGGGCGTGGCCAAACGAACGCCGACCACGTGCTGATCGCCGGCCACGACGGCGGGACCGGCGCGTCGCCGCTCTCGTCGATCCACTCCAGGCGTGCCGTGGGAGATCGGCCCTGGCCGAGACGCAGCAGACGCTGCTGCGCAACGACTGCGCAAGCAGATCACGGTCCAGACCGACGGGCAGCTGAAGACCGGGCGCGACGTCGCGATCGCCGCGACGCTCGGCGCCGACGAGCCGCGGGTTCTCGACCCGCTCACGCTGATCGCGACAGGCTGCATCATGATGCGCCTGCCACCTGAACATGCCCGGTCAGGATGCGACGCAGGACCCGGGCACCGCGCCGGCGCTTCCAGGGCCAGCCCGAGCACGTCAACTTCTTCTTCGTCGCCGAGGAGCTGCGCGGGATCGCCAGCTCGCTCGGCATCCGCCGACTCGACGACCTCATCGACCGCGGCGACCTGCCAGGCCCGACGAGGCGATCGACCACTGGAAGGCGCGCGGCGTCGACCTGTCGCAGATCCTCGCGTTCCCCGAGCTGGCCGACGGCGCGCCGCGTGCGGCGCGTCGAGCCGCCGCCCGCGGTGCTCGGGAACATCGACTGGGACCTCGTCGAGGGCGTCGCGGCCCGCGTTGGACGGCGGCGAGCCGGTGGCGTTCTCGCGCACGGTGCGCAATACGAACCGCTGCGTGGGCGGGATCCTGTCGTCGCACATCGCGCAGCGCCACGAGTTGGAGGGCTGCCCGACGACACGATCCGCGTCGACTTCGACGGCACCGCCAACCAGTCGTTCGGCGGCTGGCCGCCGGCGTGACGTTCCGCTGCACGGCGACGCCAGCGCAACTACACCGGCGGCGAGGCCTGAGCAGCAGGACATCGTCGACGGCCTACGTCCTCGGCCACGTACCGGCGGAGAGAACGTCTGATCGGCAACGTCATTCTCTGGGGTGCGACGAGCGGCAAATGGTCGCACCGCGGAGCTGGCCGGCGGGCCGCTACGTGAGGAACTCCGGCGACAAGCCGTCGTCGAGGGCGTCGCGACGACCGGCTGCAGAAGTACATGACCGGCGGGCGCGGTGATCCTCGGCGGGACAGGCCGCTTCGCCGCAGGCGCGGGCGGCGACTTCGCTTCATCGTGTTGGACGAGACGGGACCTTCCGCTCGCGCCTGAACCCGACGATGCTCGACCAGCTCGAGGGCTGGTGAAGCAAGCGCGATGCGGTCCGCGCTGATCATGACGTCGAGCAGACCGGGTCGCCGGTGGGGCAGCAGGTGTCGACGAGTGGGAGACGCTGCGGTCGTGTTCGTGCAGGTCTTCCCCGCCGACAAGCGCGTCCTCGCCGAGCTGGCCGCCGAGGAGGCCGCGGCCACGAACGGCGGTGTGACCTACACCGCGACCGACGAGGAGCCCGACACCGTCGACGTCATCGGCGCGCCGCACCAGCGGCTCGAGAGGGCGAGTAGCCCCGTGGGCGAGCTCGGCGGCTTCTTGAAGATCGAGCGGTCGGCGCCGCGCTACCGCGACCGTCGGGCCGCGTGAAGGACTACGTGTTCTCGTGTCGCGGCCCGCAGAAGAGATCTCGGCGCAGGGCGCGCGGTGCATGGAGTGCAGGATCCGTTCTGCCACAACGGCTGCCCAGGTGCGGCAACCTCATCCCCGACTGGAACGACCTCGTCGCCGATCGCTGGCACGACGCGATCCGCCAGCTCCACGCGACCAACAACTTCCCCGAGTTCACCGGGCGGCTGTGCCCGGCGCCGTGCGCGGGCCGGCGTGCGTGCTCGAGATCCGCGAGGGCGACGCGGTCACGATCAAGCAGATCGAGAACGCGATCATCGACCGGGCGTGGGAGGAGGGCTGGGTCGCCTCGCCGCCTTCGGCCGAGAGCGGCTTTGGCGTTGCCGTCGTCGGCGCACCCCGCCGGGGATGGCGGCCGCGCAGCCCCAGCTGCGCCGCGAGGGCGCATCGGTCGTGCTGTTCCCTGAGCGCGACGAAGGCCGCGAGCGGGCTCGATGCGGTTCGGCGTGCCCGACTTCAAGATCGAGAAGTGGGTCGTCGGCGGCGGGTGCAGCAGCTGCGCGACGAGGCGTCGAGGTCGCTGCGGCGTCGACGTCGGGGTGGACGTGACGGTCGAGGAGCTGCGGTCGGAGTTCGACGCGGTCGTGCTCTGCACCAGGTCGCGGTGCGCGCGACCTGCCGGTGCCGAGCCACGAGGCTCGAGGAGGTCCGCTTCGCGATGGACTACCTGTACGAGGCGGAACAGCGGTGGGTGGCCGACGGTTCGTCGCCCTCGATCTCGGCCGCGAGGCGAACGTCGTCGTCGTCGGCGGCGGCGACGCCGGCGCGGACTGCGTCGCCAACGCCGACCGCGGCGCGCTGTCGATCACGCAGCTCGAGCTGCTGCCCGAGCCGCCCGGCGCCCCGACGATCGGACGCCGTGGCCGCTGTGGCCGCAGAAGTACCGGCTGTCGTACGCGATGGAGGAAGGCGCAGGCGCTCGGCAGGGCGAGCAGGACTACTCCGTCGCGACGACGCACTTCTCGGATGACGAGGCGGTCGCGTCGCCGCCCTGCACGCGACCCGCACCAACCCCGAGGACCCGTTCAGGCCGCCGCTGGAGGAGCAGTTCGCGATCAGGGCCGACCTCGTGCTCCTCGCGATGGGCTTCCACTGCACCCCGGAGCCGGCGCTGCTCGACGGGTTGGGCGAGAAGGACCGGCGAGGCAACGCCCACGCCCGGTCTGGACGTCGGTGCCCGGGTGTTCGCCATGGCGACGCCCGCCGCGGCGGTCGCTCATCGTCTGGGCGATCGCAGGCCGCCGGGCGGCCGGGATGGTCGGACCTTACCACCTCGGAACTTTGGAGCCGCGCGAGACTCATCCACGCCAGCAGCGTCAGGCCCGCCGACTCCGGCCCCGCGGGCCCGCCGCAGGGCCGCGCCGCCTGCAAGCCTCACCGAAGAGCGGTAGCCGCATCGGATGCACCAGACCGTCGCCGAAGGTCTCGATGCAGTTCTTCTCACGAACGCAGCGCTACGTTTCGCGGGCCCAGCAGTTGGTCTGGTGGCGGCGGGCAGGGGAAGCAGATGCGAAGCACTACAAGGTCGATGTTCTGCGCGGCGGCGATGCTCGTCGCGCTGCTCTCCTCGCCGGCGACGGCGGGCGGCGGCTTCGGCGGTCAGCACCGGCGCGTGACGAAGGCGTCGAGTCGACGCCGTCACGTCCGGCCGGCTCCCGTCGACCCGGGCTGGCGACCACCACGTACTACTGGGAGTACGGCACCCCGCCCCTTCGGCTCGCGCACGGCCGAGCGGGTCCGCGGGCAGGGGCGGCAACCCCGCCGCGTGGAGCTCCGCGTCGAGGGCCTCGCTGACCGCTACAACTACCGCCTCGTCGCGAGCAACCCGAGCAGTATGGCGAACCGCACGGTCACCGCGCGGCGACAGCCGCTCAGCCTCCAGATCGCGCCGCCCCCAGCTTCGGTCGTCTGGGCGCGCCGTCGACGGTCATCGGCGCGCTCACCGGCACCGGCAACGGCGAGCGCCGGGTCGCCTGGTCTCTTCTGCCCAGTCTTTGCGGTCTTCGCTTTCCTTTTTTCATCTGGATCCCCTGTTGCGCATATCGTCTTTGCTGTGGGCGTTTATCGTCACGTTAATGGCGCGGTCGCGTTAATTACGTTTATCTCGATGGCGTTTTATCCTTCCGGGCGGTATTTTTTTCCAGGTGGCCATGTGGGGAATCTCACTCGTTCTTTGGAAGGTGGTGAGGGCCACCCATCCTCAGCCATCTGCTCCTGGGGGAGGCATAAATCTTCCTGCCCACAGTCTCTGGTGATCCAGGTCCTTCCTCCCTACAGGCCGGAGGCGCGATCGCCCAGGGTCATCGCTGCCGCTTCGCGCGACATGCGGGATTCAAGGGCTACCGGCGCATCATCGGCACCGTCGCCGAAGAAGCCGCCAAGCTGGCCCGGTACGACTCGCGGGCGACCTTCGAGAACCTGGACAGGCCTCGCTCGCCGACAGGAGCAGGCTCTGCGGTACACCTCGGCGTTCGAACGGCGCAGATGGCGGGGGCTGCTCTGACTGCTGGCGCCACGCCATACCTCACTCTGATGTCGGCGTCGGCGACGGACGCGGTGCGGATATTGATGCTGATCGCGTGGATGCGGCGCAGTTTCTTCTCTCGCTGCTGTTCACTGCGGGCACTCGCCCTACCTCCTCACGACTATCTGCAACCACGCTTGCGATCGCGGACGATGCGGCGCGGCGGCAACTTGAGCATGCGGGACGCGGCCGACGAGGCCGGCGGCGGCGTTCCCGCAGTGGGGGACCGAACTTACGCGCGGCAAGCGCGCGTCCAGCGCGTCAAGAGCCGATGGCCAGCTTGAGTTCTACGCGGGGATACCTCGCTACGGGCGGTCGCAGCGGCACGCGCTCTATTCCTACCGGTCGTGGCGGCGATCTTGCCGGCGGCGCGGTTCACCATCGCGATCAACGAGGGCTGGGTTACGGACGCGGTGATCGTCGCGCTGACAGTCGCCCTCGGCGTCATCTGGGTCCGGCTTCTATTCGCAGGCTGCCGCCATTGGCTGTATGTCCACCCGAAGGATCTGGTCGTCTCTCGTTGGCCGAGACGGTGGTCCCCACCCGCTTGGGGTTGGTGGTTCTACCGATGCGGAGCTCGAGACACGGTCTTGAGCCGCTTCTTCATCGAGCGCCGAGAGCGATGGCAAGAGGATCAAACCGCGACCGCGCGCGAGCACGGCTGAGCCATGCGTCCCCGCGGATTGCTCGTGCGCCGAATACGGCTTATGGGCCGCTGCCGGTCGCGGGTCCTGGACGCCGGGCTCGCTGGCATCTTGCTGTTCAAGCGTCCTCTCGCCGAAGCCGCTCCGGCGGGCGCGCCGCGCCCCGCCGGGACGGGCACTTCCGTGCGGCGCTCGCCGCCGCCGATTCTTCCATCACCAGCCCCCCGGACCTGCGCGCAGATCGAAGTCGCCGACCGACTTGGCCTCCTCCTCGACCGGCGGCTCGCCATCGTGCACCTCCAGGGTCAGTGGGCGTCCTCGGGGTCGAACATCGCGCCCCGGGGCGGGACGAAGGTGACGCCACCTGAGCGCGACAGGTCAGGCATTCTCCGGAAGCCGCTTCGACGTACTCGTCGAAGTCCTCCAGACCACTCGTAGTCGCGTCGAACAGCATCACGCCTGATGCCACCAGCAGAACCGGTGTTCGGGCGGCGCTGCAGTGACATGGTCGGTTCCTACCCGGCCCTCTCATTGCCGCTGCGGACGACGAGCAGCGGCGAGTGCAGATTTGAGGCTGAACGTGTCGGCGGCCTGACCGCTCAATACAGCAAGTACGGCGCGCGCCTCGCCCGCCACGCCCGGATCGACAGCGCCTCGGCGGCGAGGATCCGCTCGAGCGACCAGCCAGCGTCCACCCGGCGGCGCAGCACAGGCGCGCCGACCACGGCGTCCGTGACCGCCCCACCCTGAAGCCAACGAAAGCGCGGCGATCGCCGGAGCTTCAGCAGCAGCCCGAGGCCGACCTCGTGCCGTTGACCGCCCGGTCGCCGCGCGGGTGGAGCAGCGCGCCGCGGCAACGGCGGCCGAGGAACTTCGGTTCCCTGGCGCTCGGCACCGGGCGGGGACGACGGTCACCGGCGTGGCCGGGATGCCGAGCTTCGAGGCGCGCGCGGCGAGGTCGCGCCGGTCCAGCCACGGCGCGCAGAGCATCCGATACGAGCGCCTCGTACCCCGCCGACGGAGACGACGGTTCCCTCGAAGAGCGCAAGGCCCGGATAGGTCAGCGCGGCCTGTGGGGTCTTCAGGCCGGGAGGGCGGCGTCCACGGACGGCCGGTCTGCGTCCAGGTCATGTCCCGGCGCCAGCCGCGCATGCGGATCACCGTCAGCTTCGCTCGCGGGCGGCTGTGCGCGTTGACGTAGCGGGCCATCTCCCCGCTGGTCAGCCGTACACCAGCGGCCCCGGGGCGGTGGCCACGAAGGTCGGCGGGCCGCGGCGGACCGGCCCGGCGACGAGCTCGCCGCCGAGCGGGTTCGGGCGGTCGAGGACCACGAACGGCACGCCGGCCAGGCGGCCGCGCGCAGCGCGAGGATCTCCGTCGAGACGTAGGTGTAGAACCGCACGCCGACGTCCTGGAGGTCGTAGACCAGCGCGTCCAGGCCGCGAAGGTCGCGCGCGGTCGGCGCGTAGTGCTCGCCGTACAGGCTGACGACCGGCACCCCGAACGCGCGGCTGTCGCCCTGGCGGGCCAGCTGGCGGCGCCTCGCCGCGGTAGCCGTGCTCGGGCGAGAACAGACGCACGACACGGACGCCGTGCGCGCAGCGCCCGCACGGACGGCCGGCCGTCGCTGGTCACCGAGGCGGCGTTGGCGATCGAGGCCCACCCGCAGGCCGCGCAGCCGCCGGCCGGCAGGCGACGACGCCAGCTCCTCGGCGCCGACGCGCACCGTCGGCGTCGACGCCGGTGCCGGGGCGCGATCGGCGGTCGAGGGCGACGCGTGGCCGACAGGCTCGTCGTCGTCCCAGGCCGTGTCGCCGCCCTGCTGCCCGCCGCAGCCGGCGGCCAGTACCGCAGCGCAGGCGACGATCGACAGGCGGGGCACCCTCGCGAACCTGGCCAGGGCCGCGGATCGCGGCGACCGAGGTCGCCATACCGGCCCGCTACGCGACCAGCCCCTCGGTCGTTGACCCGCTCGACCTTGTGCGGCGCCCCGATCGTGTCGTCGACGGTCAGGGGACGGTGGTCTCGATCGAGCTCAGGCGCCGCCGCCGGCTGCCAGTTCAGCCGTGCCGGCGGTAGTGCGGCCCGACGATGCCGTTGCTGAACTCGGTGCTGGGACCAGGTCGAGCCGGTAGTTCTTGAGGTCGCCGTCGAACAGCCGGGTTCCCTCGCCCGCGACGTAGGGTGCAGATCCAGGCGGAACTCGTCGAGCAGGTCGAGTTGCGCGGGCGACCGCCAGAAGCTGGCGCCGCCACAGACCACGATGTGCCGTCGCCGCCTCGTTGAGCTTGTCGATCTCCGATGCCGTGTCGTAGGCGGCGATGGTGGTGTTGGCCCACTCGGCCGTCCTCAGCGTCCCGGAGAAGACGACCTTGCGCGCGGCGTTCATGATGCCGGTGAACGGGTGGTCGGCCGTCGGCAAGGCGGACCGGCGGGACGGCGTCCGCCGCCCCCTCTCTCCACGCCCATGTATGCCGCCCAGGGGCTTGAAAGCAAGCTCCGGGGGTGCCCCCATGATCGCCCGCCCCACGCGGGAACCGACGGAGATGAGGGCAGCGAGATGCGTTCGACGGAGCACGCCGTGGTGATCGCCGGAGGCGCCCGGCCGGCCTGGTGCTGGCGGCCGAGCTGACGTTGGCGGGGTCGACGCGCGGTCGTCGCGCGGCGCGCCACCCAGGACCTCCCCGGCTCGCGCGGCGGTCTGCGCTCGCGCACCATCGAGGTCCTCGACCAGCGCGGGATCGCCGACCCGCTTCCTCGCAGTGCCAGGTCGCCCAGGTCCAGGGCTTCGCGGCGCACCGCCGAACACAACGACGGCCAGTGGGAGCTCCCGGTGCTCGGCGCGGTTCCCGCCCCCACCGCCGTCCTCATCCGCCCCGACGGGCACGTCGCCTGGGTGGGCGACGGCACGGACGACGGACTCCGCGACGCGCTCACGACCTGGTTCGGACCGCCCGCCGCCGCGTAGCCTCCTCCCATGGCTGCCATCGAACGACTCGACTTCCTCGGCGTCCCCACCCAGGACCCTGAGCGCTCCCGCACCTTCTACCGCGACGTCCTGGGGCTGCGCCCCGACGAGCACGCCGACTGGGAGCAGTGGGCCGGCGACACGTGCTTCGCGATCTGGGAGCCCGAGAAGCGGGCATGCCGTTCACCGCCCAGCAAGGCAACCCGTGGCCGCTGGGCTGCGACGACGTCGCCGCGACGCGCGCGGCGCTCGAGGCCAGGGCGTCCAGTTCTTCGGCGACACCTTCGACACGGGCGTCTGCCACATGGCGATCTTCGTCGACCCCGACGGCAACCAGCTCATGCTGCCGCCGGTACGCACCGTACGAGTAGGGCTCATGGCGAAGGAAACCTTCATCGACGCCAAGCGGCCGCGAGCTGCGCGTCTCGCCCCGACCGGGTGATCTTCCCCGCGACGGAGCGCACGCCCGAGCTCACGAAGCTCGACGTCGTCGAGTACTACGTGGCGGTCGAGGACGGCATCATGCGCGCACTCCGGCAGCGGCCGACGACGCTCGAGCGCTGGCCCAAGGGCGTCCACGAGGGGCTGGTCCTGGCGACGCGCGACGACCCACGCGGCGGCGACGCGTTCTTTCAAGCGCGTCCCGAAGGAGGCGCGCGACTACCTCGAGACGGCGCGGATCGAGTTCCCCTCCAGGCGCACCGCGGACGAGGTCTGCCCGACGGAGATCGCGGTCGTCGCGTGGTGCGCGCAGATGGGGACGATCACGTTCCACCCGTGGCCGGTGCGCAGCGACGACGTCGACCACCCCGACGAGCTGCGGCTGGACCTCGATCCGCAGCCGGGCACCGACTTCGACGACGCCGCGCGCGTAGCGCGACGGCGCGCGAGCTGCTCGCGGACCTCAACTACGCGGCGTTCCCGAAGACCTCAGGCGGGCGCGGGATCCACATCTACGTGCGGATCGAGCCGAAGTGGACGTTCACCGACATGCGCCATGCGGCGATCGGGTTCGGGCGCGAGCTCGAGCGGCGGCTGCCCGGCGGTCACGACGAAGTGGTGGAAGGAGGAGCGCGGTGAGCGCGCATCTTCGTCGACTACAACCAGAACGCGCGCGACCGGACGATCGCGTCGGCCTACAGCATCCGCCCCAAGCCGGGCGCGCCGGTGTCCGCGCCGTTCGCGTGGGACGAGCTCGGCAGCGTGCGGCCGAGGACTTCTCGGTGGCCACGATGCCGAAGCGGTTCGCCGAGGTGGGGGACCCGCACGCGGCGATCGACGACGTCGCCCACCCGCTCCAGCCCCTGCTCGACCTCTACGAGGAGCACGGCGAGGGCGACATGCCCTATCCGCCCGACTACCCGAAGATGCCGGGCGAGCCCAAGCGCGTCCAGCCGTCGCGCGACACCGACCGCAAGCGCTAGGGCGCGCCCTGCGGCAGCTTCTTCGTGCCGCGCTTGGCCGGGCGGGACGGCGGCGGAACGACGGGGCCGATGTCGCCGTCGGGCGCCTCGTCGAGGTCGACGATCACCGGGGCGTGGTCGCTCGGCCCCTTGCCCTTGCGGGCGTGGCGGTCGATCCATGCCGCCTTCACGCGCTCCGCGACGTCGTCGGCCGGCGAGCACGAGGTCGATCCGCATCCCGCAGTCCTGGTGGAACATCCGGCGCGGTAGTCCCAGTAGGTGAAGACGCGCTGGTCCGGCCAGCGCTCGCGCGACGTCGCGCAGGCCGACGCTCTCGAGCGCGGCCAGCGCGTCGCGCTCCGGCGCCGTGACGTGGGTCTGGCCGACGTAGGCGTCGGGATCGCGTCGTCGTCGGTGGGGGCGATGTTCATGTCCCCGAGCACGACGGTCGTCGCCGCGTCGTCCGCCACCATGGTGGTGAGCGCCTCGAGCCACTTCAGCTTGTAGTCGTAGTGGTCGGACCCCGGCGTCCCTGCCGTTCGGGACGTAGACGCAGACGACACGGACAGCCGGCGCACGTCGCCGACACCGCCCGCGCCTCGGGGTGCGGGAAGCCGAACCCGCCCGCGATGCCCGCGACCGCGTCCTTGAGGCCGACGCGCGACGGGATCGCCACGCCGTTCCACGCGGCCTCGCCGTGGGCCGCGACCTCGTACCCGCGCTCGGACAGCTCGTCGCGCATCAGCGCGTGGAACGCGTCGTCGGTGAGCTTCGTCTCCTGGAGGCAGACGACGTCCGGCCGGCGCTCGTCGAGCCACGGCAGCAGCCGCGGCAGCCGCTGCTTGAGCGAGTTCACGTTCCAGGTCACGATCCGCACGCGCGCCCAGCGTAGAACGCGTCGTACTACCGTTCGCGCGTGGCGTTCTCGCGTCGCCCACCGCACCGTCCCGCCGGGGTCCCGATCGCCGAGCGCGGACCCGGGTGGTCGTACCGTCCCGACACGGATGCGCCGTCCGCCGCCACCAGCCGGGGATCGAGACGCCGCGCTCCACGTCGCCGCCGGGGACCCGGGGCGCGCCGCCACGTCTGGGTGGAGCGCGGCGACCGGACCGGCATGATCGGCGGGACGTACCTCGTCGTCCGCCGGATCGAGATCGGCGTCGCGGCGTTCGGCGCCCAGCCTCTCGCCGAGCAGGAACGGATCGTCGGCCGCCACCGCGACAGCGGGGCGCCGCTCGGCGGTCAGCGCGAGCTCGATCCCCGCGCCGCTCGACGCGTTCCCGGAGCGCTCGCACGTCCGCCTGGCGTCGCCGCGGACGAACCAGGTCCCGCCGATGCTCCGCCGCTCCTACGGTCTCGACGACGGGCTGCTCTTCCTGGCCTTCATGCGCGACCCGCGGCGCTCGGCGGCTTCGTCGGCGAGCAGCTCCTCGGCTCGACCTGACGGTCGCACTCTCGTCTCCGGCCGTCGCGTAGCGTTGCGCTGCATGCGCGTGCGCAGGGTCGGCGCCGGCCCGCTCTTCCCCGACGACGGTCCCCGCGGCGAGCGCGTCGCGCGCCGGGCGAAGGGGATCGCGATCGAGGCCGGCGGCTTCGTCGCCCTCACGCTGCTGTTCCCGCTGGTCCTCGCGGGCGCCGCCGCCGTCGACCTCGTGCTGTGGGTCGTGCGCCGCAAGCCGTGGATGGCGGTGCGGCTCGTCGCGTTCGCGTGGTGGTTCCTCCTCGCCGAGATGCGGGGGCTTGCGGCGCTGGCGGCGATCTACGCGTCGACGGGCGGTCCGCTCGGCCGCCGGTCGAAGCGGCGGCGGCGGCTGCTCTACGAGCTGCGCATCCACTGGTGCCGCAGCCACCTCGCCGGCATCCGGCGGCTCTTCGGCGTCACGATCGAGGTCGAGGGCCTCGAGCACGCGGGACCCGGGCCGGCCCTGATCTTCATCCGGCACGCGAGCATCATCGACAACACGCTGCCCGACGCCGTCGTCGGCCACGCTCACGGCCTGGGCCTGCGGTTCGTCCTCAAGCGCGAGCTCCAGATGCTCCCCGTGTTCGACATCGGCGCGCGCTGGGTGCCGACGAACTTCGTGCGCCGGGGGTCCGGCGACACGGCTGCCGAGACGGAGCGGCTGCGCCGCCTGGCGCACGCGATCGGTCCCGACGAGGCGATCCTCGTCTATCCGGAGGGGACGCGCTACACGCCGGAGAAGCTCGCGCAGGCACAGGAGGTCATCGCCGAGCGCCAACCGCACCTCGCACCGCTGGCCGGCCGCCTGCGCCACGTCCTGCCGCCGCGCCTTGGCGGGCCGCTCGCGCTCCTCGACGAGGGCCGCGGGCTCGACGTCGTGTTCTGCGCGCACGTCGGCCTCGACGGCTTCGAGTACCTCCGCGACATCTGGGGCGGCGGCCTCGTCGGAGCGACGATCCGCGTCGGGTTCTGGCGCGTCCGGGGTGAGGAGGTGCCGGTCGGCGAGGAGGAGCGGACGGCGTGGCTCTACGCGCAGTGGCAGGCCGTCGACGACTGGGTCGGCGCGCGCCGCTAGCCCGTCAGCGCGCGCCGCACCACAGCCGGGCGCCGCGCGATCTGCGGGCCCAGTACCGCGGCGAACAGCGTCAGCGCGAGCCACGGGCGCAGGTGGGGACTGATGCGGCGGATGCGCCCGTCCGGTGCCAGCTCGAACACCATTGCGTCGGTCATGCGGACACCGAGGATGCGCGTCGTCCCCAGCACGACGCGGACGTCGCCGTCGCCCACGGTCCTGGCCCAGCGCAGGTCGCTCAGGCTCCCGTACACCGCGCCGAGCAGCAGCCGCACGTCGTCGTGGCCACGGAACACCATCCGCCCCGAGATCGGCGAGACGACCTCCACGTCGGGGGAGAGCGCCGCCATCAGCTCCCCGATGGCGGCCGCCTCGGAGGCCGCGCAGTAGCGCTCGACCGCGTCGTCCATGACGCCAACGATGTCAGACGCCATCCAGCTCCGGCGGCAGGCGCCGTCGGCCCGTTCAGCATGCCCGTGGTCCGCCCCACCGGGTAGGCCCTCCACCATGGCCGCCGACATCGACCTCGCCGTCGCCGCGAACACGCTCCGCTCCGAGCAGGCCGACCTCCAGCAGCGCGTGGGGCGCTTCGCCGCGAAGCCCGAGCGCGGCTCGAGCCTCAGCTTCGGCAAGCGCGTCGGCGACGGCACGATCGAGGCGGTCGACCGGCTCAACCAGATCGGCGTCGCGAAGCGGCTCGAAGCGCGGCTGGAGCGCGTCGATCGTGCGCTGGAGAAGCTCGAGGACGGGACGTACGGCACCTGCGACGCGTGCGGCGGCGCGATCGATCCCCGCCGGCTGCGGGCCGCGCCGGAGAGCACGGTGTGCGTCGCGTGCCCACAGCCGCTCCGATGAACCTACCCTTCCGCTCATGAGCGCGACCGACACGACGACCTCCCGCCGCAGGATCTTCGAGGACGAGCACGAGGACTTCCGCCAGAGCGTCCGGCGCTGGCTGACCAACGAGGTCGCGCCGCACTTCGACGACTGGGAGCGCGAGGGCATCGTGCCGCGCGAGGTGTTCGCCGCCGCCGGCGCGAACGGCTTCGTCGCCACGCAGGTGCCCGAGGAGTACGGCGGCGCGGGCGTCGACGACTTCCGCTTCAACGTCGTGCTCAGCGAGGAGTGCTTCCGCCTGAACCTCGGCGGCTTCGGCGTCGGGCTGACGCTGCACAACGACGTCTGCCTGCCGTACTTCCTCGAGTACTGCGACGCCGAGCAGAAGCAGCGCTGGCTGCCGGGCATCACCGACGGCACGCGCATCACGGCGATCGCGATGACCGAGCCCGGCACCGGGTCCGACCTCGCCGGCATCAAGACGAAGGCGATCCGCGACGGCGACCACTACGTCGTCGACGGCGCCAAGACGTTCATCACCAACGGCATCAACGGCGACCTGATCGTGACCGCGGTCAAGACCGACCCGGCGCAGCGCCACAAGGGCATCAGCATGCTCGTCATCGAGGGCGACACGCCGGGGCTCGAGCGCGGGCGCAACCTCGAGAAGGTGGGCATGCACTCGCAGGACACCGCCGAGCTGTTCTTCAACGAGGCGCGCGTGCCGGTCGAGAACCTGCTCGGGGCCGAGGGCCAGGGCTTCGGCCAGATGGTCCACAACCTCGCGCAGGAGCGCCTGAGCGTCGCGGTGGCCGGCGTTGCGACCGCGCAGGCGGCGGTCCGCATGACGATCGAGTACGTCAAGGAGCGCGAGGCGTTCGGCACGCCGGTCGCGACCTTCCAGAACACGCGCTTCGAGCTCGCCGCGTGCAAGGCCGACACCGACGCCGCGCAGGCGTTCGTCGACGAGGCGACGATGCAGCTCGTCGAGGGAACCCTGTCGGTGGAGCGCGCCGCCGAGGTCAAGCTGTTCTGCACCGAGGTGCAGGGCCGGGTGATCGACCGCTGCCTCCAGCTCTTCGGCGGCTACGGCTACATGCTCGAGTACCCGATCGCCCGCCTCTACGCGGACGCCCGCGTCAGCAGGATCTACGCCGGCTCCAACGAGATCATGAAGGAGATCATCGGCCGCTCGCTGCTGACGTGAGCGCCGGTCGTCACGGTAGACTCGTCGGTACGGGCGTTCTAGAGGAAGGGGTCGTCGTGACCCACACCCGTTGTCCCGATCGCGCAGGCTCATGACCGCCCTCGGGCCGGGTGGCAGGGAGCCGTCCCTCGAGGAGCTTCGCGCCGACGCCGCGCACACGAAGACCCGCGCCGCCCTCTACCGGCGCAAGATCCTGCTCGGCGGCGGCGAGGCGCGCCGGCTCGACGAGCTCGAGCGCCGGTCCGCCGGCGCCGCCAAGCGGCTCGCGGACGCCGCCGCCCGCAACGCCCCCCCGACTTCGACCGAAGGGACCCCATGACCGAGACGCCTCCCCCGCTGCGCGGCGACGCCGCCTGGCGCGCGCAGAAGGCCGAGATCGCCAAGCGCAACGAGGCCGCCCACAAGCGCGGCGCGGCGCAGCGCGCGGCCGACGACGAGAAGGCGGCCGAGCGCCGCCGCAGCGCCGACCGCCACGAGGCGGCCAACCTGCCGGAGCAGCCGGAGCCCTAGCCGCCGGCCCGGCGACCGGGCCGGGAAGGCGCCAGGAGCCGCATGCGCCGGCCGCGGCGCGGAGAGACCCGGGCGCATGGAGATCCCCAAGGACATGATCCTCAACCTCCTCCGCGAGCGCGGCCAGCACGACCAGGTCGGCCAGGCCGAGCAGGAGCTGCCCGACCAGGTCGACCCCGAGCAGCACGGCGGCCTGCTGTCGAAGTTCGGCCTCGACCCGAGCGACCTGCTGAAGCTCGCCGGCGGCGGCGGCGGCCTCGGCGGCAAGTTCGGGCTCTAGCGGCTCGGCAGCCGGATCTTCCGCGGCCTGACGCCGCGCGGCGGCTATCGCGTGCGCCGGGCTAGCGGCGCCTGGTCGCGGCGCTTCGCGGTGCTGCGCGCCGGCGACAACCCGCCGGCCGCGTTCTACCGCCGCAAGCGCCTGCGCCGCGGGCTCAACTACGTGGAGGTGCGCGACGGCATCGAGCTGGCGATGACCGTCCGGCTGCCGCCCGGCAGGACGCTGGCCGACGGGCCGTTCCCGACCGTGGTCGAGTACTCCGGCTACCAGATCGCCGCGCCGAACGACCTCATCGAGTCGATCGCCTCGGGCAGACCGGACCCGCTCGCCCCCGCGTCGAGCACGTTCGTCGGATCGGCCGTCACGCCGCTGATGGGCTTCGCCACGGTCAGCGTGCAGATGCGCGGCTCGGGGTGCTCCGGCGGCGACTTCGACCTCTTCGGCCGGCCGACGACCTACGACGGCTACGACGCGATCGAGACCGTCGCCGCGCAGCCGTGGGTGCGGGGCGGGCGCGTCGGAATGGTCGGCATCTCGTTCTCGGGGATCACGCAGCTCTTCGTGGCCGGCACCCGCCCGCCGCACCTCGCCGCGATCACGCCGATGTCGGTGAGCGTCGACGTCTACGAGGCGACCGGCTTCCCGGGCGGGATCCGCAACTCCGGCTTCGCGCGCAGCTGGGTCGCCGAGCGGATGGCCGAGGCCCGCCCCGCGCCCGCCGGCGGCCAGCCCTACGCGCGCGTGCTGACGCGCAGCGGCGACCGCCACTGCCGGGCCAACCAGCGCCTGCGCCTCCAGACCCGCGACGCGGTCGCGCTGGCCGAGCGCAGCGCCTTCCGCAGGCCGCCGCTCCAGGACCACCGGTCCGCCGCGAACTGGCTGCGCCGGATCCGGGGGGCCGACGTTCTTCGTCGGCCAGTACCAGGACGAGCAGACCGGCGGGCACTTCGCGCACAACCTCGAGCGGCTGGACGGCAACGGCAGGGTCTGGATCACGCTCCAGAACGGCACGCACGTCGACTCGCTCGGGCCCGCTGTGGTCACGCGGTGGGCGGAGTTCCTCGACCTCTACGTCGCAAACGAGGTGCCGGAGCTCCCGGCCGCGGTGCGCTCGCTCAGCGACGCCCTCTACCAGTCGATCGCCGGCGCCCCCGCGGCGCCGGTCGAGCAGACCCGCTTCGCCGGCACGAGCGACGTCGCCGCCGCGCGCGCGGCGTTCGAACGCGACCCGCGCGTCCGGCTGCTGATGGACAACGGCGCCGGGCCCGCGGGTCCGGGCGCGCTCGGCCACCCGTGGGAGCTGCAATTCGACGCGTGGCCGCTGCGCGAGCTGGCGCCGACCACGTACTACCTCGGCCCGGGCGGGATGCTCGACCGCCCCCCGCCCGCGGGCGCCGGCGAGGTGTCCTACACGTCCGACGCCGCGGCACGGCCGGCGCAGGCGCTGCCGGGCTCGGGCGCCGACGACGCGTGGGAAGGCGCAGCCACCGTACGACTGGCGGCCGGTCGCGACGGGGAGGGGGCTCGGGTTCGCCACCGCCCCGCTCGAGGGCGACGTCGTCATCGCGGGGCCGTCGAGCCTCGACGTCTACCTGAGGTCCTCGGCGCGCGACACCGACCTCCAGGCGACGATCAGCGAGGTGCGGCCCGACGGCCGCGAGACGTACGTGCAGAACGGCTGGCTGCGCGCGTCGCACCGCCGGCTCGACCGCCGTCGCACGACCGTCCTGCGCCCCGCGCCGAAGCACTCGCGCGCCACGCCGCGCCGGTCCCGCGCGGGCGCTACACGATCGTCCGCATCCCGCTGCTCCCCGCCGCCCACGCGTTCCGCGCCGGCTCGCGGATCCGCGTCACGGTCCAGGCCCCGGGCGGCGACCGCCCGCGCTGGCGCTTCGCGTCGGTCGACCGCGGGCGCACGCGCAACGCCGTCGGCATCGGCGGGTCGTACGCGTCGCGGCTCGTGCTGCCGGTCGTCGCCGGCGCCGCCGCGCTCGGCACGCCGCTCCCGGCGCCGACCGCGCTGCGCGGCCAGCCGAGCCGCGCGCACCGCCCGGCGTCGAACGGCGGCTAGCTCCGCTTCAGCCGCCGGTACTCGCGCGGGCCGTCGCGCTGCCAGGCCCTGCGCGTCTGCGCGTCCGACCCCTCGCGCTGAAGCTTGCGCCACGAGTCGATGCGATCGGCGGGAACGGTGCCGCGGACCGCACAGCCGGGCTCGTCCTCGTGCTTGCAGTCGCCGAAGCGGCACTGCGTGGCCAGCTCCTCGATGTCGGCGAACGTCTCCTCGAGCCCCTCGGTGCCGGCGAGCGCGGGGCGGCGCACGCCCGGCGTGTCGATCAGGAGGGCCCCGCCGTCGAGCACGAACAGCTCGCGGTGCGTCGTCGCGTGCCGGCCGCGGTCGTCGTGCTCGCGCACGGTCAGCGTGCGCTGGCGCTCCTCGCCCAGCAGCAGGTTGACGAGCGTCGACTTGCCGACGCCGCTCATGCCGACGAGCACGGCGGTCCGGCGCGGCACGAGTGCCGCCCGCAGCGCGTCGAGGCCCGATTCCTCCTGCGCGCTCAGCGCGATGACGTCGGTGCCCACCCGCTCGCGCACCCGCTCGACCTCGGCCTCCGGGTCGGGGCTGAGGTCGCCCTTCGTGAGGACGACGAGCGGTTCGATCCGCCCGGCCCGGGCCAGCGCGACGAACCGCTCGAGCCGGCGCAGGTTGAGGTCGCGGTTGAGCGACGTGGCGAGCAGCGCGAGGTCGACGTTCGCGACGAGCGCGTCCCCCTCGCGGTCGAGCGACGTCCGCCGCGGCAGCACGGCGCGCACCGCGCCGTCGAGCAGGCCGACCCAGTCGCCGACGACCGGCGGCTCGGGGAGCGCGCCGCCGACCGGGACCAGGTCGTCGACGTCGTCGCCGAGCACCTGCACGCGGCCGCGGTGCACCGCGACGACGCGCGCGGCGCGCATCCCCGCGGGGAGCCGCGCCGCCCAGTCGTCATCCCATCCGAGGTCCAGCAGCACTCAGGCCGCGAGCCTACGGGGGGAAGCCGATGCCGTCGAGCGCTAAGATGACGCAGGCGTCAACTTTTGTTGGAGAGGGGTGGGATGACAGGTCTGCCGAAGACGGCGGTGATCGGCGCGGGGTCGTCGGGCATCGCGGCCGCCAAGGCGCTCCACGAGCGCGGCATCGCCGTCGACGTCTACGAGAAGTCCGACCGCGTCGGCGGCAACTGGGTGTTCGGCAACTCGAACGGGATGTCGGCCGCGTACCGGCACCTGCACATCAACACGTCGCGCGAGCGGATGCAGTACGCGGACTTCCCGATGCCCGAGTCGTATCCCGACTTCCCGCGCCACGACCAGATCGCCGCGTACTTCGACGCCTACGTCGACCACTTCGGCCTCCGCGACCGCATCCGCTTCGAGACCGGCGTCGAGCGCGCCGAGCGGCGCCCCGACGGGACGTGGGAGCTCGAGACCGACGCCGGCGAGGCGGAGCGCTACGACATGCTGCTCGTCGCCAACGGCCACCACTGGGACAGGCGCTGGCCGGAGCCCGCGTTCCCGGGCGCGGACATCTTCGAGGGCGTGCAGATGCACGCGCACGCCTACGTCGACAACGACGCGCTCAGGGACGAGGACGTCGTCGTCCTCGGGATGGGCAACAGCGCGATGGACATCGCGGTGGAGTCGAGCGAGGTCGCGGCGAACACGTACCTGGCGGCCCGCCGCGGCGCGTGGATCATCCCCAAGTACCTGTTCGGGCGGCCGCTGGACACGCTGGCGACGAGCCCGCGCGTGCCGTTCACCGTGGGCGGGCGCCTGCTCGAGAAGCTCGTGACGATGCAGGTCGGGCGCCCGGAGCAGCTCGGCCTGCCGAAGCCCGACCACCGGTTCGGGCAGGCGCACCCGACGATCTCCGGCCGCATCCACGACCGCATCCAGCACGGCGCCGTCACGCCGAAGCCGAACATCGCGCGGCTGCACGCCGACGAGGTCGAGTTCGCCGACGGCACGCGCGTCCACGCCGACGTGGTGATCTACTGCACCGGCTACAAGATCACGTTCCCGTTCTTCGACGAGGACCTCATCTCGGCTCCCGACAACCACATCGAGCTGTTCTGGCGGGTCTTCCAGCCGGGGATCGGAAACCTCGCGTTCGTCGGGCTGCTCCAGCCGCTCGGCGCGGTCATGCCGCTCGCCGAGGCGCAGGGGCAGTGGATCGCCGAGTACCTGCGCGGCGAGTACCGCCTCCCGTCCGAGGCGGCGATGCGCGAGCACATCGCCAGGGACATGCGGGCGATGCGCGAGCGCTACGTCTCCTCGAAGCGCCACACGATCCAGGTCGACTTCGACGAGTACCTGTTCAGGCTCGCGCAGGAGCGGCGCGAAGGCGCGCGCCGCGCCGCCGTCGCGCCGCCGGAGCGGCTCGCCACGTGAGCACGGCGCCGCCGGCCGGCAAGCGCGAGCGCACGAAGCAGGCCAACCGCGCCGCCATCCTCACCGCGGCCCGCGAGGTCTTCGCCGACATGGGCTTCGGCGCGGCCACCGTCCGCGACGTCGTGCGGCGCACGGACCTCGCCGCGGGCACGTTCTACAACTACTTCCCCGACAAGGAGGCGGTGTTCCGCGCGCTGCTCGAGGAGTCGGCCGAGCGCGTGCGCGAGCGCACGCGGGCGGGGCGCGCCGGGGCGCGCACGCTCGAGGAGTTCGTGCACGGCGGCTACCGCGCGTACTTCCAGGCCGTGGCCGACGACCCGATGACGTTCGAGCTGACCCGCCGCAACGCCGGGACGATCCGCACGCTGTTCAACACGCCGGGCATCGGGGCGGGCGTCGAGGAGCTGCGCACGGACCTCGAGGCGGCGATCGCGGCGGGGCTGCTGCCGCCGGTCGACGTCGAGTACACGGCGGCGGCGATGGTCGGCGTGGGGTTCGAGGTCGGCGTGCGGATGGTCGCCCGCGACCCCGCCGATCCGCAGGTGGCGGCCGACTTCGCGACGCGTCTCTTCCTCGGCGGGCTCGACGGGCTGCCACAGTAGGGGCCCGATGCCCGAGTTCTGCCGCCACGGCCGGTTTCAACAGAACTGCCGGATCTGCAACAAGCCGGAGGAGAAGGCGGCGCCGCGGGCGCGCTCGGGCACCCGCTCGCCCGCCCCGGCCGGACGGTCCCGCGGGGCGTCGGGCGGCCGCACGTCGGGCGTCGTCGTCAAGCGGCTGGCGCGCGCGAGGGAGGACGGCTACGAGAGCGAGCTCGTCCCCGGCCTCAAGGCGTCGGGCGACGCGCGCCGGCTCGCCGACGAGCTGGCGTTCGCGACTGCGCGTCTCGCCGAGCTCGCCGCCGATCCGCCCGGGCTCTACGCGGAGGCGGCGCTCGCCGACGACCTCGAGGAGTCGCTGTGGCTCGCGTTCCTCGTCGCGCACCTGTCGCCGCTCAGCGGCGAGGACGACGCCTTCGCGACGATCCGCGAGGTCCGCCGGCCGTGGGCCTCGGGGGAGCTGCCCCCGGTCGGCGCCGCGAACGTCCTCGGCCCGCGCACGACGGTCGACCCCAAGGACCCCGCCCGCACGCTCGTCGCGTACCGCGGCTGGGCGCAGCGCCACGGCGGCTCGCAGGCCGCGGCGCTCAGCGGCGACGACAACTGGACCGCCGAGCGGCGCTTCCAGCGCGTGTTCGAGCGGCTGTCGCTGCCCGGCTTCGCGCGCTCCGGTCGCTTCGAGCTGCTGGTCTCGCTCGGGCGGCTCGGCCTCGTCGACGTGTCACCGCCCGACCTCCAGCTCGGCGAGTCCGCCGACCCCGCGGTGATCGCCGCCAAGCGCGTCTTCGGGATCGGCGAGCGCTTCCTGCTCGAGCGGCGCGTCGCCGACCTTGCCGCGGAGGCCGAGATCCCGCTCGACGCCTTCGACCTCGCGCTCTTCAACTTCGGGCAGCCGCAGGCCGCGCGGGCGACGATGGGCTCGAGGGCCGAGCCCGACGCCGAGCTGCTCGCCCGCGTCGAGCACGCGCTGGGCGTCTAGACACCCGGCGATGAACGGGACCGCGAACCTCCGCGACGACTACCTCGCTGCGCTGCTCGCGGGCGACGCGACGCGCGCGCGGTGGATCGTCGACGAGGCGCTGTCCGACGGCATGCCCGTGCGCGAGCTCTACGTCGAGGTGCTCGCGCCCGTGCTCGAGGAGATCGGCGATCGCTGGGCGGCCGGCGAGCTGACCGTCGCGCACGAGCACTACGCGACCGCGGTCACCCAGGGCGTGCTCGGCGTGCTCGCCCCGCACCTGCGCGTCCCGCCGAGCAGCGGCCGGCTCGCCGTGGTCGCCTGCACGCCGGGGGAGCTGCACGCGCTCGGCGCGCAGATGGTGGCCGACTTCCTCGAAGGCGAGGGCTGGGAGGTGCTCGCGCTCGGCGCGGCGACGCCCGGCGCGGACCTCGCTGCGCTCGTGGACGACGAGCGCCCCGACGTCGTCGCGCTCTCGACCGCGGTGGCCGGCAACGTGGACGGCGCCGAGGACACGCTGCGCCGGCTGCGCGAGCTGGCCGATCCTCCGTTCGTCGTCGTCGGCGGGCGCGCGTGGGCGGCGATTCCGACCGAGCGCCGCGAGGCGCTGGGGGCCGACGCGTGGTTCGACGACCCGCGCGAGCTGTGCGCGCTGCTCGGCGCGCGCTTCCCGCCGGTCGCCGACGAGTAGGGCCCTAGCCCCAGCGACGCACGCCGGAGCGGCGCGCGTCGCGCGCGGCGCGCTCGCGCGACACGTCGCGCCGGGCGGCGTCGCGCAGCTCGGAGACCTCGCCGATGGCCGCGCAGAGGACGTCGACGGCGGTGACGTCGTCCTCGCCGCGGGAGCCGAGGCTGGAGAGGGCCGCGTCGACCCGCGCGTCGAGCTCGGCGAGCCGCTTGGTGAGCCGGGCGTCGATGACGCGCAGCTCGACCAGCCCGGGGTAGATCGCGGGCGCTTCCAGGGCGGCGGGGGTGGTGACGCGGGAGGGCATTGACTCCTCTACGGCGCAGGCGGGAGGATGGCTCTCTCATGGGCCGCCTCTTGTCAGCGTTCGCACCGGCGGGCCGCGGTGCCTGAGCCGATCCGCGAGCTGGCCCCGGGCATCCTGCACTGGAAGGCGCAACACCCGAACCTCCGCGCGGACGTCAGCTCGTACGTGCTGACGGAGTCGCGCGTGCTGCTCGACCCGATCATGCCCGCAGAGGGCGTCGAGTGGTTCGAGGAGAAGGGCCTCCAGCCCGCGGCGATCATTCTCACCAACCGCCACCACTGGCGGGCGAGCGGCGCGTTCGTGGAGCGGTTCGGCTGTTCGGTCCACGCCAGCCGGTCCGGGCTGCACGAGTTCGGCCCGGACCAGCCGGTCGAGCCGTTCGACTTCGGCGACGTCCTGCCCGGCGGCATCGTCGCGCACGAGGTCGGCGTGATCTGCCCCGACGAGACCGCGCTCGAGATCGCCGAGGTCAAGGCGCTCGCGGTGGCCGACGGCGTCATCGACTACGACCGTCTCGGCTTCGTCCCCGACCGGTACATGGACGAGCCCGAGCACACCAAGCGCGGCCTCTACGACCGCTACGAGCGGCTCGCCGGCGCCGTCGACTTCGAGCACCTGCTCGTCGCGCACGGCGACCCGATCGTCCTCAACGGGCGCGCGGAGCTCCGCGAGTGGGCGAACGCGCGCGAGCTCTAGTGGCCTAGCGCACACAACCCCGGCATACCGCGGGTATGTTCCGCGGCATGAACACCGTCGAGCTCGCGCACGGCACGGTGCGCTATTCGGACGAGGGCGAGGGACGGCCGGTCGTCTTCGTCCACGGCATCCTCGTCAACGGGCTGCTGTGGCGGCGCGTCACGCCCCACCTCGAGGGCGTGCGGCGCATCGTCCCCGACTGGCCGCTCGGCTCGCACGGCGTGCCGCTCAAGCCGGGCGCCGACCTGTCGCCGCCCGGCCTCGCGCGGATGATCGCCGACTTCATCGACGCGCTCGGGCTCGACGACGTCGTCCTCGTCGCCAACGACACCGGCGGCGCGCTCGCGCAGCTCGTCGCGACGAACCACCCGGAGCGGATCGGCGCGCTCGTGCTCACGCCGTGCGACGCGTTCGACAACTTCCTGCCGCCGCTGTTCCGCCCGCTCCAGGCGGCCGCCCGGGTGCCGGGGGCGCTGACGGTGTCGCTCACCCCGCTGCGCATCCGCGCGGCGCGGCGGCTGCCGCTCGCCTTCGGCTGGCTGCGCAAGCACCCGATCGAGGACGAGGTCTCCGACGCCTACGTGGCGCCGTACTTCGACCACGCCGGCGTGCGGCGCGACCTGGGCAAGGTGCTCACGGGCATCTCGCGCCGCTACACGCGCGAGGCCGCGGCGAAGCTCGGCTCGTTCGGCAAGCCGGCGCTCGTCGTGTGGGCGACCGAGGACAAGGTGTTCCCGCTCGAGCACGGCCGCCGGCTGGCCGAGATCCTCGGTGCGCGCTTCGTCGAGGTGCCCGACGCGTACTCGTTCGTGCCCGAGGACCAGCCGGAGCGCCTGGCGGCGCTGATCGGCGAGCTCGCGGCGGCCTAGCCGGGCGCGCCGCCGTCGGCGTCCTCGCCCTCGGCGGCGATCGCCTCGAGCGCGGTCAGCGCGAGGATCTGGGCGGGCGTCCCCTCGACGTCGTTGTTGCCCAGCTCGTGGAGGTCCGGCTGGAAGACGACGCCGACGTCGATGCGGTCGTCGCCCGCGTCGGAGAGCGTGATGACCGCGTAGCCGCGGTCCTCGGAGGGCGGCTCGACGTAGACGTCGCGGACCGCGGCGAGGACCTGCTCGACCTGCTCGCGCCAGTGCTCGCGCGCCTGCTCGGACTCCTGCGGGCTCATGTCGCCCAGGTGGCGGCCGTGGATGCGCTCCATCGCCGCGAGGCCCGCGCGGACGCTCTGCTCGGAGAGGATCATGTCGGTGGGGATCTGGTCCATCGGGGTAGCGTCCCAGGTATGGCGATCCGGAGCCCGTTCCCCGACGTGACCATCCCCGACACGGCGCTCACGCCGTTCGTGCTCGAGCGCGCGAGCGAGCTCGGCGACAAGCCCGCGCTGATCGACGGCCCCAGCGGCCGGACGCTCACGTACTCCCAGCTCGAAGGCGCGGTCCGTGCGTTCGCCGGCGGCCTCCGGGCCCGCGGGTTTGGGAAGGGCGACACGCTGGCGATCCTGCTGCCGAACGTCCCGGAGTACGCCGTCGCCTTCCACGGGACGGCGCTCGCGGGGGGGACGGTCACCACGGTCAATCCGGTCTACAACGCCGACGAGATCCGCCACCAGCTCGAGGACGCGGGCGCGAAGTTCCTCCTCGTCTATCCGCAGGCGCTCGAGAACGCGGCGAAGGCCGCCGAGGGCACGGGCGTGGAGGAGGTGTTCGTGCTCGGCGACGCCGAGGGCGCGACCCCGGTCACCGAGCTGCTCGGCGAGCCGGTCGACGGGCAGGTGGCGGTCGAGCCGAACGACACCGTCGCGCTGCCGTACTCGAGCGGCACCACCGGGCTGCCGAAGGGCGTGATGCTCTCGCACCGCAACCTCGTCGCGAACATGGAGCAGGCCGCGGCGCCCTTCCACCTCGAGCAGGACGACGTGATCGTCGCCGTGCTGCCGTTCTTCCACATCTACGGGATGACCGTGCTGATGAACCTCGGCCTGCGCACGGGGATGACGATCGTGACGATGCCGCGGTTCGACCTCGAGGGCTTCCTCGGCGCCATCCAGGAGCACCAGGTGACCCGCGCGTACGTCGTGCCCCCGATCGCGCTGGCGCTGGCCAAGCACCCGCTGGTCGACTCCTTCGATCTGTCGTCTCTCGACGGCGTCTTCTCGGGCGCCGCGCCGCTCGGCGCCGAGCTCGAGGTCGCGGTCGCCGAGCGCCTCGGCTGCCGCGTCTCACAGGGCTACGGGATGACCGAGACGTCGCCGGTGACCCACGCGGTGCCGCACGAGGAGGGCGCGGGCCGGCCGGGGACGATCGGGCCGGCGCTGCCGAACACCGAGTGCCGGATCGTCGACTCGGAGACCGGCGAGGACGCCGCCGAGGGCGAGCGCGGCGAGCTGTGGATCCGCGGGCCCCAGGTCATGCAGGGCTACCTCAACAACGAGGAGGCCACGCGCGCGACGATCGACGACGAGGGCTGGCTGCACACCGGCGACGTCGCCGTCGTCGACGGCGACGGCTACTTCGCCATCGTCGACCGGGTCAAGGAGCTCATCAAGTACAAGGGCTTCCAGGTCGCGCCCGCCGAGCTCGAGGCGCTGTGCGTGGAGCACCCGGGCGTCACCGACGCGGCGGTCATCCCGGTGCCCGACGAGGAGGCCGGCGAGATCCCGAAGGCGTTCCTCGTCCTCAAGGACGACGGCACGACGCCCTCCGACGTCCAGGAGTTCGTCGCCGGCAAGGTGTCGACGTACAAGCAGATCCGCGCGGTCGAGGTCGTCGAGGAGATCCCGAAGTCGGCGTCGGGGAAGATCCTGCGGCGCGTGCTGCGCGACCGCGAGGCCGCTGCGACCTAGCGGCCGAGGTACGCCTTGAGGCGAAGGACGCGCTTGGCCGCCTGCTCGAGGCGCCGGCGCGGGATGCGGCCGGCGCGGGCGTCGCGGAGCAGCACGCGGTAGGCGTTGGCCGAGCCCTCCTCGGTGTTCGCATAGAGGAGGAGGTCGAGGCCCGCGACGAGCGCGCGGCGGGCCGGCGTCGCCTCGTTGGCCAGCGCCGGAGTCTCCAGCGCATCGGAGATCGTCACCGGCCACGCGTCGTGGCGGGGCAGCTCGCGGTAGGCCGCGGGCGTGAGGACGGCGGGCTCGCCGCCCGTCAGCCGCGGGTAGATCGCGCTCGACAGCATCGCCAGCGTCCCCGGCCGGGTCGCGCAGCGGCGGTACGGCGCGTAGTCGCGGCGCAGCGCGGCGGCGGGGACGTCGATCGTCGCCGGCGCGTCGTCGGTGTTGACCTGCGCGTACCCGAGGCCGGGGAAGTGCTTCAGCGCGGGGGCGACGCCGGCGGCGCCGAGGCCGTCGGCGAACGCGCACGCGCGGCGGGCGACAGCGGCCGGTCGGCGCCCGAACGCGCGCGTGCCGAGGAACGTTCCGGGGTGGGCGACGTCGGCGACCGGCGCGAGGTCGACGGTGATCCCGAGGCGGCGGAGCATCCGGCCGGTCGCGCGGCCCTCGGCGCGGGGCGCCCGCATGGCGGCGGCGCTCGTGCGCGGCGGGCCGGGCAGGCGCTTCACGATGCCGCCCTCCTGGTCGACCATCACGAGCACCTTCGGCCGGCCGCCGGCGCGGGCGGCGCGCTGGAGGCGGGCGACCGCCCTCCGGATGCCCGCGGCGGGCTGATCGACGTTGTCGGCGAAGAGGATCACGCCGCCGACCTCGCCGCGGCCGATGCGCGCGAGCAGCGACCGCGGCGGCGTCGGGCCGAACCAGCGCGCGACGATCGTCTGGCCGAGGGCCTCGGGCAGGCTCAGGCGCAGCCGGTCGACGCCGTCGTCCTCCGCGGGGACCGTCGTGGCCGGGGCCTCGGCGGGCTGGGTGGAGGTCGCGACCGTGTCGGGGCCGCCGCTCGGCGCCGCCGCCCGGGGCTTGTCGTCGCCGCCGCAGCCGGCCGCCGCCGCCATGGCGAGCGCGACGGTGAGGGCGATGAGTTTCCGGCACGCCAAGGGTCGAAGCCTACGGCGAGGCCGACCCGCCCTCGGGGGACCCCAGAAGAAGGAGGGGGACTTCCCCGATGTGCCGGGGGCGGCCGTCACCCAGGAATGCGATTCATGGCCACGTTCGCCCAGCCCCCGACCCCCAGTGTCGCCCGCGAGAGCGGCGTGGTGGACGGCGCGCGCGGCCACCGCATCTCCCGCCTGCGCTCTGCCGCGGCCGCGCGCGGCGCCGCCGCGCTCGACGGCCTGCTCGCGGCGGCGGCCTCGACGCCGCGACCGCGGTCAAGACGCTCCTGACCTTCCTGATCCTCGTCTACACCGTGTTCATGGGCGCGCTCGCCGTCACCGGCCTCGCGCTCGCCACTGGCCTCGCGGAGGGCGACGGCCCGCTGGCGCTCATGCTCGCCCCCGCCGCCTTCGGGATCGCGGTCATCGTCGCCGCGCTCGCCCTCAGCCGCCGCGGCAGCCTGTTCGGCGGCGCGGTGCGCGAGGCGCTGAGCTTCGCCCGCGGCGGCGACCTGCGGCTCCTCGGCGCCCTGGCCTGGTGGGGCTTCGACCTCGCCGTGCTCGCCACGACGTTCCAGGCGCTCGGCGGCCCGCCCGCCGCCGCCGTCCTCGTCCTCGCCTACTTCACGGGCATGGTCGGCAACACGATCCCGCTCCCCGGCCTCGCCGCCGGCGGCGCGATCGGCGCGCTGATCGCCTTCGGCGCCGCCCCCGCCGTCGCGGTCCCCGCCGTCCTCGCCTACCGCGCGACCGCGCTGTGGCTGCCGGCGGTCCTCGGGTCGGTGGCGCTGGCGGGGATGCGGCGCGCGGCGGCAACGGGCCGCGTCGTGCCGGCCGCGGCCGCCGCTTAGGAGGCTCTCGCGAAACGGGCGAGACTCTCGCTGCTGCCTTGCATGCGCAAAGCGACAGTGAGAGGCTGATGGAACACTCAGCATGCTCGCCCGGCGCCTCGTACGCTACGCGCCGTGACCCGGATCGACGAGACGTACGCGGCCGCCACCGAGCCGGTCTTCTCCTTCGAGTTCTTCCCGCCGAAGACGCCCGAGGGAGAGATCAACCTGCTCAGGGCTCTGTCGGAGCTTGCGCCGCTCGAGCCGAGCTTCGTGTCCGTGACCTACGGCGCGGGCGGTTCGACCCGCGAGAAGACGATTGAGATCGTCGAGCGGATCCAGCGCGAGTTCGGCCTCGACGCGATGGCCCACCTCACCTGCGTCAACGCGACCGTCGACGACCTGCGCCGAACGCTCGACGAGATGCGGGACGTGGGGATCGAGAACGTGCTCGCGCTCCGCGGGGATCCTCCGCGTGGCGAGACCCGGTGGACGAAGACCGAGGGCGGGCTCGAGTACTCGTGCGAGCTGGTCGCGATGCTCGCCGCCGACTACGGCTTCGCGATCGGCGGCGCCGCCTTCCCGGAGACGCACATCCACGCGGTCTCGCCCGAGGACGATCTGCGCCACCTCAAGGCGAAGGTCGACGCGGGCGTGCAGTTCCTCATCACGCAGATGTTCTTCGACAACGCGTTCTACTTCGACTTCGTCGATCGCGCCCGCGCCGCTGGCATCGACGTGCCCGTCGTCCCCGGCGTCATGCCGATCCTCTCGAGCGACGGCATCAAGCGGATGACCGAGCTGTCCGCCGCGCACCTTCCCGACGGCCTCGTGCGTGAGCTCGATCGCCGCCGGGGCGACGACGAGGCCGTGGCCGACCTCGGCGTCTCGTACGCGACGCTGCAGTGCTCCGAGCTGATTGCCGCCGGCGCCCCGGGCATCCACTTCATCACCCTCAACCGATCGCCGGCCACCCGCGCGATCCTCAGCGCGCTGCGGCTCACGCAACCATGGAAGCCCAATCGAACCTCCGGCGGTGTAGACGCGCGGGTGGTCGCCGCAGGCTGAGCGCGCCGAGGTACTCCGGTGCGGGATCGACGTCGGTCACGAGCCACCCGTCGAGCGTGCCGCCGCCGATAGCCCGCCACCGGGCGCCGGGCGCCGGCGGATCGCGACGATCAGCGCTGCGAGCGGCGCTAGCTGCTCGTGCTGCGCTGTCGCTTCATTTCTGCTGCGACTCGCTGCACGAGTTCCAGCGGGATCGGGTCCCGGTAGAGGAAGTTCAGCGCGTCCCTGGCCGCGCGGTAGGGCGCGACTTCGGTCTCGAGCGGCTCCGGCAGTACCGAAACCGGGTAGATGCCGACGTGGCGCTTCCAGCCGGCGACGTGGATCGCATAGCGGTCGTCGAGCATGATGGCCGGCATGCCGTATCGAAAGCGCTCCTCGGCCCCAGGGATCGCTGCACGGACGGCGTCCAGCACGCCGACGACGTGAGGGCGGGCGGCTTCGGGAAGACCTGCGAGGTACTGGTCGATGGCGCTCGCCGCGCTGCTCATGGAGGAGGACAATGCCAGGTGCTTGCCGCGGCGGGGGCAAGACCGCAAGCAGCCTGACGCAAGGTCGTCCCTTTGGCCTGGCTGCTGCTTTGAGGCAGAAGCAGGAGCCCGCGGGGCGCCGGTGTGGCAGTTCTCGTGACGCGGAGCGGGACAAACTCTCCACACCGTGCGACCGCCCACCGCTCGTGCTTTGAGGCAGAACCGATAGTGGGCGAATCTCTAGCGAGTTTCGCTAGATCCGGCTAGCGCCCTCAGGCCGAGCGGCGGACCGGTTTTGCCTCCTCGCCGGCGACGGCGTTGGCGAGCCCCCACAGCAGGCGCTCGACCGCGACCGTCCCGCGCAGCCGGCCGCGACCGTCGCAGACCGCGATCGGCGTGAACCGGTCGGCGGGCGCGCGGACGGCGGCGCGGCGGGCGACGTCGGCGATCGCCTCGTCGTCGGAGACCGCGAGGACCGCGACGCGCTCGCGGGCGCCGCGGCGCACGAGCCAGATCGGCCGCTCGAACTCGTCCACGACGGCGACCCACTCGGTGTCGGGCGTGCGCAGCAGCGCCTCGGCCGCCGCGGCGTCGCCGTCGTCCGCCGCCACGGCGGGGATCGTCGCGACGAGCATGAGGAGCTCATCGCGGTGGACCCCGCCGGCGGCGGCGCAGCGCAGCGCGACCTCGCGGTCGAGCGGCGCCATTCCCGGCGTCGGGCGCCCGAGCCCGTAGCCCTGCCCGAGCGGGACGCCGAGGCTCATGACACGCTCGAGCTCGCTCTCGGTCTCGATCCCCTCGGCGACGAGCCAGGCGTCGACGCGCGAGGCGAAGATCCCCAGCGTCTCGAGCAGCGCCGCCTTCGTCTCGTCGGTCGCGACGCCCGACACGAGCCCGCGGTCGATCTTCACGAACGCCGGGCGCAGCGTGGTGATGTGCTTGAGCGAGGCGAAGCCCGCGCCGGCGTCGTCGACCGCGACGAGCGCGCCCGCGTCGCGGAGCGGCTCGAGCGCCGCGAGCAGAAGGGCGTAGTCGTCGACCGGCGCCTGCTCGGTCACCTCGATCACGAGCCCACGCAGGTCGGACGCCCGCGCCAGCAGCGCCCGGACGGGCTGCGAGACGAGCGCCGGCGGGCTGAGGTTCACCGTCAGGAAGACGTTCGGCGGCAGCGCGGCGCGGGCGTCGAGCGCGAGCGCGAGGCAGCGCGCCTCGAGCCGGTCGCCCAGGCCCGCCTCGTGCGCGGCTCGGAACCACGCGTCGGGCGGGGCGTCGGGCGGCCCGTGAAAGCGCGCGAGCGCCTCGTACCCGGCGACGACGCCGCGGGCCAGATCGACGATCGGCTGGAAGTGCAGCCGCACGACGCCGGGCCGCGAGCACGCGGCCGCGACGGCCTCGGGGGTGAGGGACGTCAACGCGTGCTACCGGATGTGCGCGCGGACGCTCGCGACGAGCTCGTCCGACACGTCCGTGATCCCGTGGTCGGCGCACGCGTGCTCGGCGACCTGCTCGAGGATCCCGCCCTCGGTGTCGGCGGTGAAGGTGGCCGTGCAACCGGGCACGACGGATCCGCAGCTGAACTTCTTCATCGGGCTCTCCTGTGGCTCTCTGGTGATCTCTTCGTTCGGGTCGGCTGAGAAGTACGGCCGCTGGAGGCCACGAGCCGCTCGAGCACGCCGGCCAGCGCGGGCCCGAACCCGACGCGCGCCGCGTGGCGGTCGGCGGCGAACTCCGCCGAGCGGCTCAGGATCGCCGCGGCGAGCCGCGCGAGCCCGAGCGGGATCAGCAGCGCGATCCGGGCGAGCGCGAAGAGCCAGCCGAACAGCCCGAACACGCGCAGCAGCAGGTCGAAGACCAGCGACGGCAGCGCGAACCACCAGCCGAGCAGCGCGGCCACGGGGTGCTCGTCGAGGTGGTGGCCGAGCTCGTGGGCGAGCAGCGCGGACAGCTCGTCGTCGGGCAGCGAGAGCGCGAGCGTGGTGACGGAGACGATCCGCGCGCCGCCCGCCGTCGCGTTGACCTCGGCGCGATCCTCGACGCGCAGCACGTAGTCGCCGAGGTCCTCGCCCGCCGCGCCGCACACCCGCTTCCACGCCGGCTCGAGCCGGACCCGCTCTCGCGCAGTGGGTTCGCGCGCCCCGAACAGCACGCGCGCGAGCCGCAGCTCGACCGGGCGCAGGAAGACGAGGCCGGCGCTCAGCGTCCACGCGATCAGCGTCACGGCCACGCCGGTCCAGCCGGCCACCGCGGCGCCCACCAGCCCGACAGGGACGGCGGAGACCAGCCAGATCAGCGCGTCGGCGGCGAGCAGCCCCAGCGTCGTACGGGTCACGAGGCGCGAAGGTATCTTGCGCCGGGTGGCAGTCCGCACGCAGAAGGAGCGCTCCGAGGCGACGACGGTCGAGCTGGTCGTCGTGGCGCGGCGGCTGTTCGCCGCCGACGGCTACGCGGCGACCTCGCTCGACGACGTCGTCCGCGGCGCCGGCGTCACGAAGGGCGCGCTGTACCACCACTTCAGCGGCAAGCGCGACCTGTTCCTCGCCGTCTACGAGCGCGAGCAGCAGCACCTCGGCGCGGTGCAGCTCGAGGCGTTCGCGCGCAAGCGGGCGATGTGGGACGGGTTCTTCGCGGCGAGCCGCGCGTTCTTCGAGGCGTCGCTCGACCCCGGCGTCCAGCGGATCACGCTGCTCGACGCGCCGTCGGTCCTGGGGTGGGAGACGATGCGCGAGGTCGAGGGACGCTACGCGCTCGTTCAGCTGCGCCAGGGGCTCGAGGCGCTGATCGCCGCAGGGCACCTCGCGCCGCGGCCGGTCGCGCCGCTGGCCGACCTGCTCTTCGGCGCGATGTGCGAGGCGGCGATGATGGTCGCCCGGGCCGACGACCAGCCGGCGGCGACGCGCCAGGTGCTCGCCGAGCTGCGCGCAATCATGGAGGGACTGAGGACATGACGTTCGAGGAGTGGCTGAAGCTCCAGAACCGGTCGATGATCGCCTTCGACCTCGCGCTCGGCAGCGGCGCGCTGCTCGCCCCGCGCCGCACGCTCGCCGTGCTCGGCCACGAGCAGCCGAGCTCCGATGGCGAGCGGCTGTTCCAGCGCCTCGGCCCGGTGTGGCTGACCTTCGCCGGCGCCCACCTCGTCGCCGCGCGGCGCGGGGAGGCGCAGGACTGGTGGGCGCTCGCGTGGCTGCGCGGCACCGAGATCGCGACGGACGTGCTGTGGTCGGCGTCGCCGGCGTTCACGCGGCCGGGCGCGCGCGCCGGCCTGTGGTTCGCGGGGGCCGCGAACCTGGGGATGGCGCTCGGCTACGCGAAGCTCGCTCGTGCGCGAGCAGCCGCCCCTTGGCGTCGACGCCTCCGGCGTAGCCGGTGAGCGCGCCGCTCGTTCCGATGACGCGGTGGCAGGGGATGAGGACGGAGATCGGGTTGCGGCCGTTCGCCGCGCCGGCCGCGCGCGCGGCGCCGGGCCGCCCGGCGCGGACCGCGAGCTCCGCGTAGGTGATCGTTTCGCCGTAGGGGACCGCGCGGAGCGCGTCCCACACCGCGCGCTGCCACGGCGTCCCCACCGGGGCGAGCGGCAGGTCGAACGCCTCCCGCTCGCCCGCGAAGTACTCGCCGAGCTGGCGGCGCAGCTCCTCGCCGCCGCCGTCCGGCCCGGCGTCGCCGGTGAACCGCAGCCCGGTCAGCGCACCCGCCGCGTCCCACGTCGCGAACAGGCGCCCGATGGGCGAGTCGATGACCACGCCGCGAGGCTAGACCGGCGCGGCGGCCGCTCTCGCCCGGCGGGCGGCCTTGGTGCGCTCGGTCTTGTCGAGCACCGCCTTGCGCAGGCGCACGGCGGCGGGCGTGACCTCGACCGCCTCGTCCTCGCGCAGGAACTCGAGCGCCTGGTCGAGCGAGAGGTTGCGGTGGGGGACGAGCCGGACGAGCACGTCGGCCGTCGAGGAGCGGATGTTGGTCAGGTGCTTCTCGCGGCAGGCGTTGACGTCGAGGTCGTCGTTGCGCGCGTTCTCGCCGACGATCATCCCTTCGTAGACCTCCTCGCCCGGCCCGACGAACAGCGACCCGCGCTCCTGGAGGTTCATCAGCGCGAACTGCGCCGTCGTGCCGCGACGGTCGGAGACGAGCGAGCCCGTCGGGCGCAGCAGCATGTCACCCGCCCACGGCTCCCAGCGGTCGAAGACGTGGTGCAGGACGCCGGTGCCGCGCGTCTCGGTGAGGAACTCGGTACGGAAGCCGATCAGGGCGCGGGCCGGCACCAGGTACTCCATCCGCACCCAGCCCGTGCCGTGGTTGACCATCTGCTCCATCCGCCCCTTGCGCAGGGCGAGGAGCTGGGTGACGACGCCGACGTACTCCTCGGGGATGTCGACGGTCAGCCGCTCGACCGGCTCGTTGACGCGCCCGTCGATCTCGCGGGTGACCACACGCGGCTGGCCGACGGTCAGCTCGAAGCCCTCGCGGCGCATCAGCTCGACGAGGATCGCGAGCTGGAGCTCGCCGCGGCCCTGGACCTCCCACGCGTCCGGGCGCTCGGTGTCGCGCACGCGCAGCGAGACGTTGCCGATCAGCTCCTGGTCGAGCCGCGTCTTCACGAGCCGCGCGGTGAGCTTCGACCCGTCGCGCCCGGCCAGCGGTGACGTGTTGATCCCGATCGTGACCGACAGCGAGGGCTCGTCGACGGTGATGACCGGCAGCGGACGCGCGTCGTCGGGGTCGGCGAGCGTCTCGCCGATCGTGACGTCGGCGATGCCGGCGACGGCGATGATCTCGCCCGGCCCGACCTCGTCGGCCTGGACGCGGTCGAGCGCCTCGGTGACGTACATCTCGGTGAGCTGGACGGTCTGCACGGTCCCGTCTGCGCGGCACCACGCGATCCGCTGCCCGCGCTTCATGACGCCGTGGCGCACGCGGCACAGCGCGAGGCGGCCGACGTACGGGGACGCGTCGAGGTTCGTGACGTGGGCCTGGAGCGGGTGGTCGCTGTCGTGCTCGGGCGCGGGGATGTGCTCGACGAGGAGGTCCATCAGCGGGGCGAGCGACTCGCTCTCCTCCCAGCCCTCGGCCTCGAGCGACGCCTTGCCGGCGCGCGCGTTGCAGTAGACGATCGGGAACTCGATCTGCTCCTCGTCGGCGCCCAGGTCGAGGAACAGCTCGTACACCTCGTCCACGACCTCGGCGATGCGGGCGTCCGGGCGGTCGACCTTGTTGATGACGAGGATGACCGGCAGCCGCGACTCGAGCGCCTTGCGCAGGACGAAGCGCGTCTGGGGGAGCGGGCCCTCGCTCGCGTCGACGAGCAGCAGGACGCCGTCGACCATCGTCAGCCCGCGCTCGACCTCGCCGCCGAAGTCCGCGTGGCCCGGCGTGTCGACGATGTTGAGCTTCGTCTCGCCGTAGCGGACTGCGGTGTTCTTCGCGAGGATCGTGATGCCCTTCTCGCGCTCGAGGTCCATCGAGTCGAGCACCCGGTCGGCGATGTCGGCGTTGGCCCGGAACGCCCCCGTCTGCCAGAGCATCGCGTCGACCAGCGTCGTCTTCCCGTGGTCGACGTGGGCGACGATCGCGACGTTGCGCAGGTCCTCTCGGCGGGCGATGGGCACCCGCCGAGAGTAGGACGCGCCGTTCAGCGCGCCGGAGCGACCGCCGGCTCGGCGGTCACGCGGCCCAGTTGCGCCGTGCGCAGCGCGCCCGCGGTGAAGACGGCGAGCGCCACCCACACGAGCGCGAAGCCGGCCAGGCGCGACAGCGGCATCGGCTCGTCGTTGACGAGCACGCCGATGAGGAAGTGCAGCGTCGGCGCGAGGTACTGGAGGACGCCGATCGTCGTGAGCGTCACGCGGATGGCGGCGACGCCGAACAGGATGAGCGGCACCGCGGTGATGACGCCGCTGAGGACGAGCAGCCCGACGTGTCCGGCGTCCTGCGCGAGGAAGGTGCCCTCGCCGGAGGCCTGGAGCCAGACGATGAAGGCGAGCGCGGCCGGCGCCAGCAGCGCCGTCTCGACGGCGAGGCTCTGCGCGCCGTCGACATCGGCGCGCTTCTTGACGAGGCCGTAGGTCCCGAACGACAGCGCGAGCGTCAGCGCGATCCACGGCGGCCGGCCGTAGTCGACCGCCAGCACCGCGACGCCCAGCGCGGCGATGGCGACCGCCACCTGCTGGTGGCGCTTCAGCCGCTCGCCGAGCACGGTGATGCCGAGCGCGACCGAGACGAGCGGCGTGATGAAGTAGCCGAGCGACGTCTCGACGACGTGGTCGTTGTTGACGGCGTAGATGAACGTCCCCCAGTTGACCGTGATGAGCGCCGCGGCGATCGTCAGCAGGCCGACCTGGCGCCGGTCGAGGGTGCGGACCCACCGGAAGCCGCTCCCCAGCGCCAGCAGCGCCGCGAGGAAGACGAGCGACCAGACGATGCGGTGGGCGAGGATCTCGACGGGCCCCGCCGGTTCGAGCAGGGGCCAGTACAGCGGGAACAGGCCCCACAGCAGATAGGCGCCGATGCCGGCGGCGAGACCCGTACGCAGCCACACGTCCAACCCACGGTAGCCCCCTCGAAGCCACCGGCTGACTGCCGATCAGCGGGCCGGCGGCAGGATCCGGTCGAGCGCCCGCGCCAGGTACGGCCCGAGCGTCCGCGAGAAGAGCTGCGTGATGTGGCCGCCGTCCTTGTGGACGAGCGCGCCGCCGACGACGGGGAAGCAGCGCGTGGCGTCGCACATGAACGGCGTCAGGTTGACGAGCCGCACCCGCGTGCCGCGCAGCCGCCGCGCCGCCACCGCGGCGAGGTCCTGGCGCAGCGCGCGCCGGCGCGGGATCGCGCAGGCGAGGTCGGGCCGGCGCCCGTCGGCGACCGCCTCGACCACGCACTCGGGGGCCGTCAGCGTGCTCCACGGCGTGTCGCGGATGACGACGATCTCCTTGACCGTGGGCGGCAGCTCCCGGAACGCCCGCTCGTAGCCGTCGACCTGCGCGTCGTACTGGCTCTGGCCGCGCGCGGCGACGACCTTTCCGCCGTGGGAAGAGGTGAAGACGATCTCGACCTGCGGGTGCTCCTCGAGCCAGCGGACGACCGCGTGGTTGTACGCGAGGCAGTCGTCGCGCCGGCGGCCCTTGAGCACGGGCGTCGCCTTGGTCAGCGAGCAGCCGCTCTCGGTGAGCGACAGCCCGTGCCAGCCGCGGCGGAGCACCGCGACGTCGAGCGCGGCGCGCCAGTGGGCGGCGTGGCTGTCGCCGATGAGCGCGATCGTCTTGACCGCCTCCGTCCACTGCGTGCCGAAGGCGCACGAGTAGAGCGACTCGCCCTCCTTGTCGATCGGCTCGCACGGGGAGTTGAGGACGCCCAGGGCCTCGGCCGGCGTGGGGGTGACCGTGAAGCGCAGCGCGCGGTTGACGCAGCGGCGCTCGGGGTCGCGCGCGGCGGCGCCGAAGCAGCGCTCGCTCTCGCTCACGGCCGCCGGCGCCGGGGCGGCGGCGGCGATGGTCGCCGCGGCGGCGGCGAGCAGGATCGTCAGGCTCCTCATCGGCGGCGCAGTGTAGGCGGGTGCGCCGAGGACTCAGTCGAGCTTCGGCGGCAGCCCGAAGCGCTCGAACGTCCCCTCGAGGCGCTTCTCGTCCGCCGGCTGGTCGACCCAGCGGTGGTACTTCTCGCGCTCGGAGGGCTCGATCGAGCGCACGGCGAACGCGACGACGTCGCTGACCTTGTCACCCTTCAGCGTCAGGACGTTGAGCGCGAACGGCAGGTGCGTCCCCGCGTCGTCGTCCCATGCGTAGAAGCCGATCGCCGGCTGCCCGTTGGCCGTCGTGACGCGGGTCTTCCACTTCCACGCGCCGGACAGCGGGAACAGCGCGAGGAACCGGGCGAACACGTCGCGCGGGCCGAACCAGCTCGCCAGCGGCGGCATCGAGATCGCCGCGTCCTCGCTGAGCATCGCCACGACGGTCTCGACGTCGTTGCGCTCCCACGCGTCGGCGTACGTGCTCACGAGGTCGCGCAGGGCCTCGTCGCCGAGCGCGCGCAGGTTGGCCTGCTGGCTCTGCTCGGGGACGCGCTCGGAGACGGCCTTGCGCGCCCGCTGGAGCGCGCTGTTGACCGAGGCGATCGTCGTCTCGAGCGTCTCCGCCACCTCGGCGGCCGAGAACCCGAGCACCTCGCGCAGGATGAGCACCGCGCGCTGGGTCGCCGGCAGGTGCTGGAGGGCGACGATGAACGCCAGCTCGACGCTCTCGCGCAGCTCGTAGCGCGCCTCCGGGCCCGCCGGGCCGTCCTCGACGGACAGCTGCTCGTCGGGGTAGGGCTCGACCCACACCGACTCGATCTGCGGCGTCCCGGGGCCGTCGTGGGGATCCGTCGCCGGGCCGAAGTCGACGGGCAGCACGCGCTTGGGGCGGCGCTCGATCTGGGTCAGGCACGTGTTGGTGGCGATCGTGTAGAGCCACGACTTCAGCGAGCTGCGGCCCTGGAAGCGCCCGAGCCCGCGCCAGGCGCGCAGGAGCGTCTCCTGCAGCGCGTCGTCGGCGTCGTAGGCGGAGCCGAGCATCCGGTAGCAGTGGGCGTGGAGCGGGCCGCGGTAGGGCTCGACGAGCCGGGCGAACGCGGTCTCGTCGCCCTTGCGTGCGGCCTCGAGCGGTTCGAGCGTCGGCATGCCGACAGCCTAATGCGATGAGTCCGCCGGCGCCCGGGGGTCTACGGGACAGGCATGCCTGAGAACCGACCTGTCGTGCACCTCGAGCTGCACACCGGCGACCTGAGCGCGGCGCGCGAGCTCTACGCCGAGCTGTGCGGGTGGCCGGCGCGGCGGCTCGAGACGTCGGGCGGCGCGTACGAGTCGCGCGCCCTGGGGCGCGGGCGGGGCGCGGCGCGCGCGCTCTCCGCCGCGCGGGGCGGGGGGCCGGCGCGGCGGCTCGAGCCGGCGGGCGGCGCGTACGAGGCGCGCGCGCGGGGGCGCGGGCTGGGCGGCGGCCTCGGCGCGGGCGCCGCGCGCCGCTCGGTGTGGCTGCCCTACGTGGAGGTCGACGACGTCGACGCGGCGACCGCCCGCGCACGCGCGCTCGGCGCGAGCGTCCTGCTCGAGCCGCGCGAGGGCCCGGCCGGCTGGCGGGGCGTCGTCGCGACCCCGGCGGGAGGTGAGCTCGCGTTCTGGCAGCCGCGCCGGCGCTAGGTTCCCGGCATGGTCCTGGCCCAGCGACTGCGGCTGCCCGCCGGCACGCGCGGGCTCCTGCTCGACCTCGACGGCGTCCTCGTCGACACGCTCGGGCTGGAGGCGCGCGTCGTCGACGACCTCCTGCGCCGCCACGTCCCATCGGCGCCGCCGATCCCGCGCGACCTCTTCCGCTCGTGCTTCGCGCTCCCGATCCCCGAGAGCTGGCGGGCGATCCTGGCCGGCGTCGGCGTGGAGGCGAGCGACGACCTCGTCGCGGCGCTGACCTCAGACCTCGAGCGCGTGCGGCTCGAGCGCACGCCGGACGTCCTGCCGGGTGTGATCGAGATCCTCGAGGAGGCCCGCGGCGCGCTGGCCGTCGCCGTGGTCTCCAACAACCCGTCCGAGCACGTCGCCGCGATCCTCGCCGCGACCGGGCTCGACCGCTTCGGGATGGACGTCGTCGGCAACGACGAGGGGCTGCCGAGCAAGCCGGCGCCGGACATGTACCTCGAGGGCGCACGCCGGCTCGACCTTGCGCCGGGGGCGTGCGCGGCGGTCGAGGACTCGCTGCTCGGCGCGCGCGCCGCCCGGCTCGCCGGCTGCTTCGTCGCCGGCGTGGCGACCGGCGGCGACACGTTCGCCGCGCTCTCGGCGTCCGAGGACGTCGACGTCGCCCACGAGGAGCTCGCGGCGGCGATCGTGGGGCTGGCGCCGGGCGACGTGACCGACAAGCGCGTGTGGTCGCCCAACGAGTTCGTCAGCCACATGGTCGAGCACATCGCGTGGCGGGCGGGCTGCGCGATCGACCTCGCGTGGCCCTCGGACGACTGGGAGGCGCTCGGCGGAGCGCTCGCCGAGCAGCTCGCGCCGCTGCTCGACGGACCGGACCGCGCCTGGGCGATGGGGCTCATCGACGACGGCAGCGCGGAGATCGAGCTGGCGCGCGCCGACGAGGGGGAGGTGTCGCTCACGGGCGATCCCGCCGTCCTCGCCTGGTTCCTCGGGCTGCGGGTCGAGCAGCTCGCGTCGGGCGAGCCGCTGGTGGAGCTGCTGCGCGGGCTCACGCGCGGGGCGGGGCTGCGGGCGACGATCGCGGTCGGCTCGGTCGACGACGCGCACCACACGTGGGAGGCGATCTTCCGCGGCGTCGGGCTGGCGCTGCGCGAGCTGTCGGCGACGCTGATGGATCACGCGGCGGCTGGCGAGGTCGCCCGCGCCGCTGCGGCGAACGGCTACGGGCTGCGGGTGACGGCGAAGTCGGCGTCCTCGGCCGCGGTCGTCCGCACGACCGCCGAGAGCGTCTGCTCGGCCGACCTGCGGCTCGAGCCCGGGCCGTTCGCCGTCGAGCTGACGACCTCGGCGAGCGTCGACGCCGGCGGGCTGCGCGAGCTGGTCGCGCTGCTGGCGGAGCGCGCCGGGGCGTCGGGCCGGCTCGCGTTCGAGGCGACCAAGTTGAGCTCCAGCCACGTCGTCGCCGAGGACGTCGGGATGACGCTCGGCGCCGCCTTCCGCGAGCTGGCGCTCGCGCGGATGGCCGAGCACGGGATCGAGGGCGCGGGATGGGGCGTCGCCGCCGAGCCGCCGGTCAAGCTCGCGCTGAGCTGGGAGGGGAGGAAGTTCCTCAAGCTCTTCCCGGTCGGGTGGACCGACGCAGAGCTCAAGCGCTTCCGCGTCGGGACGACGCTCGCGAGCGGGCTGTTCAGCGAGGACCTCGACGACTTCCTCGACGGGTTCGTCGGCGGGATGCACGCGAGCGTGATGGTCCACTGGCCGCGCACCGGCGACCTCGACGGGTCGTGGCGTGCCGTGTTCGCGTGCCTCGGCGGTGCGCTGGCGATGGCGCTGCGGCCGAACCGGGCGCGGCGCGGGCTGATCGCCGGCGTCAAGGCCACGCTCGCCTGACCCGGGTACGGTCCGGGCCGATGGAGATCCGCCGCCACGACTTGACGACCCTCGACGCCGGCGCGCGCCGCGCGCTGCGCGAGCGCGTGCAGCAGGGCGTGTCGGCGGAAGTGGCCGAGACGGTCGCGGAGGTCGTCGAGGCGGTGCGCGAGGCGGGCGACGCGGCGCTCTTGCGCTACACGGAGCGGTTCGACGGCGTGCGGCTCTCGGCCGGCGAGGTCGCGGTCACCGCCGGCGAGCTCGAGGCGGCCGGCGGCCAGCTCGACGCCGACGTGCGCGCGGCGGTGGAGACGGCGGTGTCGGGCATTCGCGCCCACCACGACGCCCAGCGCCCGCCCGCCGACTGGATGCGCGAGACGCACCCCGGCGTCGTGACCGGCGAGCGCTCCCTCCCGATCCCCAGCGCCGGGCTCTACGTCCCGCGCGGCAAGGGCAGCTTCCCGTCGGTCATGGCCATGCTCACGGTGCCGGCGTCGATCGCGGGCGTCGAGCAGATCGTCGTCTGCACGCCGCCCGGCCCGGACGGCGAGGTCGACGCCGCGTCGCTCTATGCGGCGCGGCTGAACGGGGTGGAGACCGTGCTGCGCGTCGGCGGAGCGCAGGCCATCGCGGCGCTCGCGTACGGGACCGAGTCGGTGCCGAAGGTCGAGAAGATCGTCGGGCCCGGCAACCAGTACGTGACGTACGCCAAGCGGCTCGTCTACGGCGTCGTCGACCCCGGCGCGCCGGCGGGGCCGAGCGAGTCGATCGTGCTCGCCGACGGCGACGCCGACCCGCGCACGGCGGCGATCGAGCTGCTGGTCGAGGCCGAGCACGGGCCCGACTCCGCGGCGCTGCTCGTCACCGATTCGGCGGCGCTCGCCGACGCGGTGGCGGAGCTGCTCCCGGCGCTCGTCGACGAGCTGCCCGAGCCGCGGCGCGAGTTCTGCACGACCGTGTTGCGCCGCTACGGCGGGATCGTCGCCGCCGCCGACTTCGATGACGCGGTCGCGTTCTGCAACGAGTGGGCGCCCGAGCACCTGCACGTCCTCGCCGCCGAGCCGTTCGACGTCCTCGGGCGGATCCGCAACGCGGGCGAGGTGCTGCTCGGCCCCCGCGCTTCGATCGCGATCGGCAACTACGTCGCGGGCGTCAACGCGATCCTCCCCACGGGCGGCTTCGCGCGCAGCTACTCGTGCGTGGGCGTGGCCGACTTCGTGAAGCGCTCGTCGTACGCGTACGTGTCCGACCGCGGCGCCGGCCCGGCCGCTGCGGCGGCGGCGACGCTCGCCGACTACGAGGGCTTCCCGGCTCACGCGCGCGCCGCGCGGCACGCTGGCTAGCGCGACTCGGCGGCGAGCCGCGCCCCGAGGCCGACGAACGCGCCGGCGAACGTCCGCCGCATCCACGTCATGACGCTCGGACGGGACACGACGTGGGTCCGCACCGCGGCGGCGAACAGCCCGTACGCGGCGAAGACGACGAACGTGACGAGCATGAAGACGGCGCTCAGCTCGAGCATCGGGACCAGCGTGCTGCCGTCGGCGCTGACGAACTGGGGGAGGAAGGCGAAGAAGAAGATCGTCAGCTTCGGGTTGAGGATGTTGATCAGCACGCCGGAGACGATCACGCTGCGCGCGCCGCGCGGCGTCTGGCCCTCGTCGACGTTCAGCGCGCCCTTCTCCCGCAGCGTGCTCCACGCCATGTAGAGCAGGTAGGCGACGCCCGCGTACTTGAGCGTCTGGAACGCGACGGCGCTCGTGTGCAGCAGCGCGGCGAGGCCGGTGATCGCCGCGACCATGTGCGGCACGATGCCGAGCGTGCAGCCGAAGGCGGCGACGACGCTCGCCCGGCCGCCGCGCGCGAGGCCGGCGGCGAGGGTGTAGAGCACGCCGGTCCCCGGCGTGGCGACGACGACGAGGGTGGTGATGAGGAACTCGGCGCTCATGTCCCAGACCGGTAGAAGTTGCGGATCCAGCGGTGGCGGTGCAGCGCCTCGACCTGCTCGGCCGGGAGGCCGCGGCCGTCGCCGACCGCGCAGTTGCGCTCGACGTTGCGGATCGAGCGCATCCCCGGGATGACGGTCGACACCGCCGGGTGGCTCAGCACGTAGCGCAGGGCCACCTCGGCGATGGCGCCGGGTTCGATCCCGAGGTCGTCGACGATCGCGGCCACCCGCTCCGCGACCTCCCGCTTGCGGTCGCCGCGGAAGTAGCCGTTGCGGAAGTCGCCGTCCGGGAACGTCGTGTCGGGCCCGATGCTGCCGGTCAGCGCGCCCTCGTCGAACGGGACGCGCGCGAGGACGCCGACCCCGTGCTCCTGGCACGCTCCGAACAGCTCGTCCTCCGGGCTCTGGTCGAAGACGTTGTAGATGACCTGCACCGTGTCGACGACGCCGGTCTCGATCAGCCGCAGCGCGTTCGCCGGCTCGTGGTCGTTGATCGACACGCCGAAGAAGCGGATCTTGCCCTCGGCCTTGAGCTTCTCGACCGCCTCGAGCCAGTCGCCCTCCCCGACCCAGTCGTCGCGCCACACGTGCAGCTGCTGGAGGTCGATGACGTCGAGGCCCAGGTTCGAGAGGCTTCGCTCGGTGCACTTGCGCACCCACTTGCCGCGGAAGGCGTCGTTCGCCGTCGTCCCCTCCGGCGCGGGCCAGCGCTGGTTCTTCGGAGGGACCTTCGTCGCGACGTAGACCCGCTCCGAACGGCCGCGCACGACCTGCCCGACGATCTTCTCGCTGTGTCCGTTCCCGTAGCCGAGCGCCGTGTCGACGAAGTTCAGCCCGAGGTCGATCGCCCGCTCGAGCGCCTGCACCGACTCGTCGTCCTGCGCCCCGATCCACTGCGAGCCGCCGATGCCCCAGGCCCCGTAGCCGACCTCCGAGACCTCGAGCCCCGTCCGTCCGAGTTGCCGCATGTTCATCGGCGGCACGCTATAGACGATTACCTCAGAGGTCATGGATCGGCGCGTCGTGCTGCGCAAGCCTGTGCGCCATGACCACTGACACGACAGAGATCACCGCGATCGTCGACGGCTACCTCGCCGCGTGGAACGAGCCCGACGCGGCGCGCCGGGCGGAGCTGATCGCGCAGGTGTGGGCCGAGGACGGGCGCCTCGTCGACCCGCCGCTGACCGGCGACGGGCACGGCGGCATCAGCGACATGGCCGCCGCGATGCAGGAGCACTACGCCGGCCATCGCTTCCGCCGCGCCAGCGGCGTCGACGCCCACCACGAGCACCTGCGCTTCGCGTGGGAGCTGGTCGGGCCGGACGGCGCGGTCGCGCTGACCGGTCTCGACGTCGGCGAGCTGGCGGCGGACGGGCGCCTGCGGCGGGTCACCGGGTTCTTCGGCGAGCTTCCGGCCCGCCGCGCGGACTAGCGTCCTGCGGGATGGAGCTCCAGGAGCGAACCGGCGTGGGCCCGCTGCTGCGCGACTGGCGCCGCCGGCGGCGCCTGAGCCAGTTGGACCTCGCGCTCGAGGCGGGCGTGTCCTCCCGGCATCTCAGCTTCATCGAGACCGGGCGGGCGCGCCCGAGCGCGGAGATGGTCGTGCAGCTCGCGGAGCGGCTCGACGTCCCGCTGCGCGACCGCAACCACCTGCTGCTCGCCGCGGGCTACGCGCCGGCGTACGGGCAGCGCGGCCTCGACGAGCCGGAGATGGAGCCGGTTCGCGCGGCGCTGGAGAGCGTGCTCCGCGGCCACGAGCCGTACCCCGCGGTCGTCGTCGACCGGCACTGGGGCATGGTCGCCGCCAACCGCTCCATCGGGCTGCTCACCGAGGGCGCGGCGGCGCACCTGCTCGAGCCGCCGGTGAACGTGCTGCGGCTCGGGCTGCACCCGGAGGGGCTCGCGCCGCGGATCGCCAACCTCGCCGAGTGGCGCGCGCACCTGCTCGACCGGCTTGGGCGGCAGGCCGTCGTCAGCGGCGACCCGGCGCTGAGCGCGTTGCACCACGAGCTGGCGGCCTACCCCGCCGGCGACCCCGGGCCGTCGCTCGACCTCGCCGCGGGGGAGCTCGCCGTTCCGCTGCGCCTGCGCCGCGGTGACGCCGAGCTCGTCTTCATCAGCACGATCACGACGTTCGGCACCGCGGTCGAGGTGACGCTGTCCGAGCTGTCGATCGAGGCCTTCCTCCCCGCGGACCCCGCCACCGCCGAGTTCGTCCGGCGGAACGCGGCTTGAGCGGCGGGCGGTCAGGCAGCCGCTGCGAGGGCGCGCTCGCGGTCGATTTCAGACGCAGCAGCGCGATGACTTCGTGGATCGCCGGGCGTACGACGTCGGTCCATGTAGTTGCGAGCGTCGCCGGGGGGCGAGAACGTGCGCGTCCATGGCTACGGTGATCGTGGAAGCCGCCGCCCGCGACCTCGTCGTCTCCGTCGTCCAGCAGCACGCCGACTCGCTGCTGCGCACCGCGCGGCGGTACACGGCGTGCGCCGCCGACGCCGAGGACGCCTACCAGCGCGCGCTGGAGATCTTCGTCAAGAACGCGGGACGGCTCGAAGCCGACGGTGCGCACCGGTGGCTGCACGTCGTCGTCCGCAACGAGGCGCTCGCGGTGCGGCGCGGGCGGTCGACGCTCGTCGGCGTGGAGGACGAGGCGGCGCTCGACGCGCTCGACGACGCGCGACACGTCGCGTCGGTCGAGGAGCGCTCGGAGCGGCTCGACGATCTGGGCCGCGCCGCCGAGGCCCTCCAGCGCCTGAAGCCCCAGGAGGTCACGGCGCTGTGGCTGAAGGCGGAGGGCCTGTCGTACGAGGAGATCGCCGAGCGGCAGGGATGGACGTACACGAAGGTCAACCGCTGCCTGACCGAGGGGCGCCGGGCGTTCCTGCGCCGCTACGCGGGGATCGAGGCGGGGGAGGAGTGCGAGCGGTGGGCGTCCGTGCTGTCGGCGGTGGCCGACGGCGAGGCGACCCCGCGCCAGCTCCTCGAGGCGCGCCCGCACCTGCGTACGGCGGACGGCTCGCCGAGGCGTGGGCGTCGGTCGCGGACTCCGTCCACGACCGGGCGGCGGGCGTCGCCGCGTCCCTTCACGACCGCGCCGCCGCGACCTCCGCGTGGCTCCACGCGGGCGGCGGCGCAGGACCTTCGGCCGGGCCGCGGCAGTCGCGGCTTCGGTCGTCGCGCTGGCCGGCGGCGGCGTGGTCGCAGAGCGTGGTTTCGGCGGTGGCGATGCTCGGGCCGACGCCGGGCCGGTGCCCGCTGCGGTCGCGGGTCCGACGAGCGCGGCTCCGTCCGCGCCGAGCCCGCCGCAGTCGGCCGGCCGCGCCTTCGCCGCGTCGAAGGCGGCGGCGGCGACGGCGGCGTCCGCAGCGGCGGGCGACGCGGGCGGGCCCGGCGCGGGCGCCGATCGCGAGGGCGCGCGGCGGCGGCCCACGGCTCCTGCCGATGCCGCCTTCGCGCCCGAGGCGGCCGGGGTCGCTGAGGGTGCGCACGGTTCCAATCCCACGGGGTCGCGGACGCCGGCCGGTCCCGGCCCGTCGAGCTCAGCTCCGCCGGCCGGCGCCTCCTCGCCCGGTGGCGCGACGACGCGCCGCGAGGGCGACGGGTCGCGCGAATCGACGGCCGACGCCATGGCGGAGTTCGGGCTCGTCACCGAGCCGACGGACCCGTCGCCGCCCGCTCGCCGCGAGGAACGGAGGGCCGCCGCCTGGAGCCCTGAGATCGGGCGCGGCGCGACGCCCGCGCCGATGAAGCCGCGCGGGTGACGGCGGTCCCGGTCATCGCGCCGGGATCGTCCCACCAGGAGTCGCGCCGATGCTGCACTCCGAGCGCGACCAGGTGGTGGCGGCGGCGGCGCGAGGCTCGCCGCCGACGGGCTGGCCGCGGTGGAGGCGTTCGCCGCCTCGACCCCGTCGCGGTGATGCGGCTCGCCTGCCTGCACCACCTGCCGCAGCCGTCCCTCGGGCTCGCCGAGGGCGCCGCTGCGCGCGGCGGGGCTCGAGCTCGACGTGCTCGACCTCGCGGGCGGCGATCCGCTCCCGCGCCTCGACGACGTCGACGCGATCCTCACGTTCGGCGGCGACCAGTCCGCGGTCGGACCGGACCCCGAGCTCGTGCCCGAGATCGAGCTGCTGCGCGAAGCGGTCGGCGCCGGCCTCCCGTGCTCGGCATCTGCCTCGGCGGCCAGATGCTCGCGCGGGCGCTCGGGGCGGAGGTGCGGCGCGCGCCGCGCGCACCGTCGCGTGGCACGCGCTTGAGCCGCTCATGCGGCGACCCGCTGCTCGCCGGCCCCGTGCTCGGGCTGCACTGGAACGAGGACGTCTTCGACCTCCGCCGGGCGCGGTCGAGGTGCTCGGCCGCGGCGCGAGGGCGTCGAGGCGTTCCGCCACGGCGCGGCGGCGTGGGGCGTGCAGTTCCACCCCGAGGCCGGCGGCGACACGCTCGACGGCTGGTACGCGACGTACGAGCGATGGCTGGCCGAGGCCGGCGTCAGCGAGGCCGAGGCGCGGGCCGAGGACCAGCGGAACCTGCCGGGGCAGGAGGCCCAGGCGGAGCGGCTGTTCGGAGCGTTCGGGCGCATCGTGCGGGAACGCTCCGCGCGCTGAGCCGGCGCACCCTTGCCGTCCGATCCCGCCCGTACCGTGCGCCTCGTCTCGTCCTTCCGGTCGCGCGCGGAGCCGGAATGCCACTCTGCTTCATCGAGCCACAAGACGCCATCAGAGTCATCGCCGAGTCCGTCGGCGCGCGAAGCGCGCCGGCAGCTGCTGGGCGAGCTCGTTCGCGCGTGGGTCGACGAGATCCCCGACGAGCAGCTCGCGTCGCACTACGCCAAGGCGGTCGGCGACCTCGACGAGCACGACCTCAACATGCTCGCCGCGTGGCACGCGTCGCTCGAGGTCGGCCAGCCGATCCCGAACCGCGACTTCCTCGTCAACGTCTTCCCGACGCTCGGCGACAACCGCCGCGAGGCGCTGAAGATCGCGGCGGGCTTCCGCGGGGAGGAGGCGTTCGACGTCGCCGGTGGCCGAGGAGCACGCTCGAGACCGTCCTGCCCCACCTCTCCCGTGAACGGTCCCTGGAGCTGGCGGCCGAGTGCCTCGAGCTCTACCTGTGGGACCGGCTCGGCTGCGACAACTGAGTCGTCGGGTCAGTCCGGCAGCAGAACGCTGAGGCAGGTGAGGCCGGCTTCGACGGCCTCGAACTGCGCGATGTCGACCGTCGTGACGTCGAGGCCGCGCTCGCGCACCAGGTCGGCGGTCCTCGGCGCCGACGCCGCCACGACGACGCGGTCGCCGCCCAGCGCGAGGACGTTCGCCCCCTCGGGCTCCGGCGCCTCCACCACGGGCAGCGGCGCGAAGGCGTCCGCGTCGACCCAGTCGCGCACCGCGACGATCGTCCCGTCCGGCAGCGCGGTGGCGCCCGTCTTCAGGTGCAGGCAGCCGGTGACCGCCACGGCCGTCGTCTCGAGCCCGGCCTCGCGCGCCAGCGCCGCCAGCGCCTCGATTCCGGCGTCGTCGGTGCGCGTCGACCGGCCGACGAAGAGGCGCGAGCCCACGCGCAGGACGTCGCCGCCGTCGAGCGTCCCCGGGCCGGGAAGCGCGACCGTCGCCACCCCGAGCCTCGCCAGCGCGCCCGCGACCGACTCCACCTCGTCCCGCCGCGCGGGATGGCCCGGGCGCGTCAAGACGACGCGGCCGTCGAGCGCGACCGCGGCGTCCTCGACGAAGGCGGCGTCGGGCAGGTCGTCGGCCGGCTCCACCTCGACGACGCTCCAGCCCGCGCCGGCGAGTGCGCGACGGTACGCCGCGTGCTCGGCGACCGCACGCTCGGCGTCGACCGCGCCGCGCGCCACGTGGGTGACCTGACCTTCGTGCAGCCGCGGCCCGGGCCGCCGCACGATCGCGGCGCCGCTCACGCGGCGTCGAGCAACGCGTCGAGCTCGCGGACGACCTGCGCGGTCGACTCGAAGCGGATCGGGTGGATGCCGTGATCGCGCGCCGCCTCGCAGTTGATCTCGAGGTCGTCGACGAACGCGCACGCCTCGCCGGGCAGGCCGAGCCGCTCGAGCGTGAGCCGGTAGATCCCCGGCTCCGGCTTGCGCATGTCGACGAACGCCGAGTCGACGATGAGCTCGAACAGCTCGTCGACCGGCAGCAACGACCGCCAGCGTGCCTCCCACTCGCGCACGTTGTTCGTCAACAGGGCGAGGCGGATGCCGCGCTCGTCGCGCACGCGCCGCAGGTGCGCGATCAGCTCGTCGTTCGGGCTGAGGTGCGAGAAGTAGTGCTCGGCGAAGTCCTGGAGCGGGACGCGCCGACCGACCTCCTCCTCGAGCGCGTCGCCCAGCAGCGCGAAGAACTCGGCCTCGGTCATCCGGCCGCGCTCGAAGTCGAACAGCGGGTTCTCGCCGTGGCGCTCCGACGCCTTGACCATCGCGTGGCCGAGCGCCTCGAGCGGCAGCCCCTGCGCCTCCATGACGCGCGCGAAGCCGCCGAAGAGCGGCGTCGTGAGCACGCCGCCGAAGTCCGAGATGATCGCCTTGATCACGCGCGGCGCACGATGTCGTAGCGGCCGACGCCCGTGCGGCCCTCCATGTGCCACGCGAAGAACGCGCAGTCGAGCCGCAGGTCGCCCGGCAGCGCGAGCGTGGCGCCGCAGCGCACGCTGCCGGCGGCCCGGTGCGGGTACTCGCCGTCGCCGTCGCCGACCCACAGCTCGAGGCCGGCGTGGACGTGGCGCCCGTCGGCGTCGTACGTCGTGCTGAGCCGCGGCTCGACGACGGGGACGGGCGCGCCGTCGAGGATCACCGAGGCCGCGAGCGACTCGTCGGCGTGGTGCTTGGCCGACGACGGGCGCAGCGCGCTGAGCGTCACCGCGCTCCCTTCGTCGAGCCACGCCGTGACGGTGCGCGCGAGCTCGAGCTTCGACCAGTCGGCGCGGCCCCACGCGTGCCCGCGCTGGCCGAGGCAGTCGACGGGGCGGCCCTCGACCGTCCCGCGCACGCGGCAGAGCTGCTCGTAGCCGTTGATGGCGCCGACCGACAGCTGCGCCGCCGGCGCGAGGGCCTCGACCTCGAGCTCGACCGCGTCGCCGACCGTTGCGCGCCACCAGCGCAGGGGCTCGACGGTTTCGATCCGCGCGCCGTCGGCGCGCACGGCGACCGGCTCGTCGCCGGCGAAGAGGATCGCCATCGCACTGTCGTCGCTCGTCCGCACGAGCCCGTAGACGCCGGCGTTCGCGTCGCCGAACGCGACGGTGAAGACGTCGCTTGAGTCCTGCGGCTGCTCGTGCTCGGGGCCGATCGTCACGGCAGGCGGTGGGGGTCGAGGTCGGTCGCCTGGCCCTCGACGTCGTAGGACCGGCCGGGGCGGCCGCGGGTGGCGGTCGCGATCATCCGGCCGGCGAAGCGCCGCACGAGCAGCCGCCGCGCGACCGCCCGCGTCGGCGGCAGCAGGAGCAGCAGGCCGAAGAGGTCGGTGAGGAAGCCGGGCGTCAGCAGCAGCGCGCCGCCGAACACGATCAGCACGCCGTCGAGCACCTCGCGCGCCGGCGGGCGCCCGCGGCCGAGCGCCTCGTTGAAGCGGCGCCACGCCGCGCGACCCTGCGAGCGCATGAGCACCGAGCCGAGGATCGAGTCGGCGACCAGCAGCGCGATCGTCCACCAGGCGCCGATGAGGTCGCCGATCTGGAGGATCACGAACAGCTCCAGGATCGGGACCGTGATGAAGAGGACGATCAGCAGCGGAAGCATTCGCCTCCGGAGGGTACGCCGCGCGGGGGAGCGTCAGGCGGCCGGGGCGGCGACGAGCACGCCCGGCAGGCGATCGAGCCCGACCAGCTCGATCAGCCGCTGGATCTGCGGCCGCGCGCCCTCGACGCGCATGCACTTGCCGGTCTTGCGCAGCCGCCGAGCGAGCATCGCGAGGTCGAGCATGAGCGACGAGTCGGCGAAGTGCAGGTCGGAGAGGTCGACGGTGAGGTCGGCGCGGGCCAGCGAGAGGGCACGCGAGAGCGGGCGGCGCCGCACGCTCTGGGTTGCGCGGTCCTCGTCACCGCAGATCCTCAGCACGAAGGCATGTTCGTCAAGAGAGACGATGCACTGGAAGCTACCCATTTCGTGCCGGATCGCACAGTTACGCCGTGGATAGACTTGCCGCATGGTCTCCGTCGACGATGTCGAAGCGGCTCTGACGAACGTCATCGACCCCGAGCTGGGTCTCGACTTCGTCGAGCTCGGCCTGATCTACGGCGTCGAGGTGGAGGGCTCCGACGTCCACGTCACGTTCACGCTGACGACGCCCGCGTGCCCGATCGGGCCGCAGGTCACCGAGCAGATCGAGGAGTTCGTCGGCGAGCTCGACGGCGTCGACGAGGTGAGCTCCTCGATGGTGTTCTCGCCCCCGTGGTCTCCGGACAAGATGTCCGAAGACGCCAAGTTCGCATTGGGTTACTAGACCGCCCGTGGCGCCCGGCGCGCCGTGGGGCGACGGCGCAACCGGGCGGGGCACTGACCACGGACGTCTTTCGTGACGGTCAGATCCCCGGAGGGCCTGACTGCTGACCGAAACGCGGCCGATTCGCGGTGGTTGGAGGGTTATGCTCGCTGCGATGCGCCCGGCCGCCCTGCTCGCCTCCGCGCTCGCGCTCGCGCTCGCGCTCGCGGTGGCGGCTCCGGCGTCCGCCGAGGCCTCCGAGCGCACCGGGCGCCTGCTCGTCTCCGTCGCTCCAGCGGCGTGCCGGGGCCGGTCGTCGCTCGCGCCGCGGCGCGGGTGGACGGCGTCCGCGTCCCCGAGATCGGGCTCGTGACCGTCCGGCCGCGGCGCGGCGAGTCGCTGCGCGCCCTGCGGCGGCGCCTCGCGGCCGACCCGCGCGTGCGGGCGGTGGCGGTCGAGCGGCGCGCCACGCCGCGCGCGGCGCCGAACGACCCCGCGCTGACCGACCCGGAGACCGCGCAGGGGACGCCGCTGGGGACGCCGGTCCAGTGGTGGCCGCAGCGCATGGGCCTCTTCGACGCGTGGGATCTCGCCGACGGCTCGGACTCCCTCGTCGCCACGATCGACTCGGGCGTGGAGGGACGCACGCCGACCTCGCTCAGAAGATCCGCGACACGCTCGACGTCGACCCGACCGAGGGCGCCGGCGGCCCGCTCACCGACCAGGACGGCCACGGGACGCACGTCGCGTCGCTCGCGTGCGGCGCGACGAACGACGGCGTCGGCCTCATGCGGCGCCGGGCGCGACTGCGGGCTGCTGGTGGCCAAGACCGACTTCAGCGACGGCAGCGTCGCGCAGGCGATCGTCGACGCCGCCGACCGCGGCGCCGACGCGATCGTCATGAGCTTCGGGACGGACGGCGGGCGAATCCCGCCGCAGGCGCTCGTCGACGCGATCCGCTACGCCGCGGGCCGCGACGCCGTCCTTATCGCCGCCGCGGCCGGCCAGGACACCGAGGAGCAGGGCGATCCCGCGAACGTCCTCCAGCCGACCGGCACCGGCGCCGACCTCAACCGCAACCTCGGGCTCTCGGTGACCGCCGCGACGTACGGCGACCGGCGCGCGTCGTTCGCCGGGCGCGGGTCGCAGATCTCGCTCGCGGCGTACGGCGCGTTCGAGCGCGGCCAGGGCCCGCGCGGCCTGTTCGCGCCTACCCGGCGGGGAGACCGCGCTCGAGCGCGGCGACCCCGGTCCGCCCTCGGTGCCGCCGTGCCGCTGCCGGACGACGTTCCGCGACGACGGCCGCTACGCGTACCTCCAGGGAACCTCGATGGCGACGGCGATCGTCGGCGGCGTCGCGGCCCTTGTCCGCGACCTGAACCCCGACCTGCGCGCCGTCGAGGTGGTGCGGCTGCTCAAGGAGACCGCCCGGCGCCCGTCGGGGACGGGCTGGTCGCCGGAGCTCGGGTGGGGGATCGTCGACGCGGCCGCCGCGCTGCGCCGCGCCGCGCAGCGCGACCGCCGCGCGCCCTCGTCGCGGCTGCGCGCACCGGCGCGCACGCGCCGGCGGACGGGGGCGCTGCGCTGGCGCGGATCGGACACGGCGCCGCCGAACGTCGCCGCCTCGGGCATCGCGCGCTATGAGGTCTGGCGGTCGGTCGGCGGGCGCGCGCCGGTCAAGCTCACCTCGACCCGGCGCACGACCTACCGCGTGAAGGTCCGCTCCGGCCGCCGCTATTCGTTCTTCACCATCGCGGTGGACCGAGCGGGGAACCGTGAGGCGCCGCCCCGGCGGGCGGACGCGCGGACACGGGTGGCGGGCTGAGCGCCCGCGCCAGGCTCGCCACCACCAGCTCCCGCTCGCGCGCGATCTGCCGCCACGTGACCCGGGCGACGCGATAGCCCGCCGCCGCGAGGTCGGTTTCCTTGTGCCGGTCGCGCTCGAACGCGTCGCGCGACGAGTGGAAGGCGAAGCCGTCGACCTCGACCACGAGCCGCTCGGCCGGCCAGAGGGCGTCGACCTCCCAGCGGCCGATGCGGACGTTGGTCTCCGGTCTCGGGAGGTCGGCTCGTTGTATGAGCTCGAGCAGGCGTCGTTCGGCTTCGGAGCGGGTGAGCTGTGGTTCGTTCTCGTCGGTCGCGATGGCGCGCAGTGCGCGGGCTCCCCGGTGGCCGGCGGCTTGGTCGACGGCATCGGTGAGGGAGTGAGGGTCGAGCTTCCTCTGGATCTGCGCCTCCTCGATCGCTCGGCGGAGGTCGCGGTGGGGGAGCACGGCGGCGAGGTCGAGGATGGTGCGGGCGGGCGTCGTGGTCGGGATCCCGTGGACTCTGGTCGCGTCGACGCGCGCGCGATGGATCCTCAGGCCGTCCCTTCGCCGCGCGTGTCCTCTCTGCACCGTCACGTCGATCGCTCCCGGCTTCCGCGGCGCGAACCCGTGCAGCTCCGCGGCCGCGTGATGACTCAGCACGGCCCCCGCACCACCGGCCAGCACGGCGGCCATCAGCCGGGTGAGGCGCGTCTCGGTCTCGCCGAGGCGATAGACGCCGCGATGCAGCGACGTCAGCCGCCGGTTCTCGACCCGGTGCGCGATGGCGTTCCTCGTCGCGCCAGCGGCGGAGAGCTGCGCGACCGTGACCACCCCGTGCTGCCGGGCAGCGAGCTCCGCGATGACGACGTCAAGGGCCCGCACAACGCACCACTCGGGACCGCGACCGCGGGGGTGTGTCCGTTTCGTCCCGCATAGCGCGTAGAACGCACCACTCGATCGGGGCGGCGCGGCGAGTGGTGCGTTGCGGGGGCGGCATGGGGGACACCGCCGCGCATCGTCGCCCACTCTCCGTCGCCGAGCTGTTCGGCGCGGACTCTCGCTACACGGACGTGACGGAAGAGCGCGCGCCGGCGCGCTGCTCGCGCGCCATCCCGACGAGCTCGTCGATCGACGCCTCGATCGCGTCGGCGAGCTCCTCGAGGTCGGGCAGCGCGTCGTAGTCGCCGAGGAGGCCGAAGTTGAGCCATCCGTTGTAGGAGATGATCGCCACCGCGAGCGCGTGGTCGCGGGGGAGGAACGCGATCGGGTAGACGGTCGTCATCTCGCGCCCGAGGACGTAGAGCGGCAGCTGCGGCCCCGGCACGTTGGTGACGATGCAGTTGAAGAGGCGCGTCGAGAAGTTCAGCCGCGACGCCACGCCGAGGATCGTCGGCGGCGCGAAGTTCTGCAGCGACGCGAGCACCTCGGCGCCGAGCGCCTGCTTCGACTCCTTCAGCTCGCCCATCGACGCGCGCACCGTGCGCAGCCGCTCGACCGGGTCGGCGACGTAGACCGGCAGCGGCCCGCGCATCGCCGCGATCTCGTTGCCGAGGCTCGACGCCTCGCCCTGCGCGCGCAGCGACACCGGGACGAGCGCGCGCAGCTCGAGCCCCTCCGTGCGCACCCCGCGCGAGCGCAGCCACGTCCGCAGCCCCCCGCTCACGACGGTGAGGACGACGTCGTTGACCGTCCCGCCGTAGACGTCCTTGACGAGCTTGAAGTCCGCGAGCCGCCCGCGCACGGGGGCGAACCGGCGGTGCGGCCCGATCGGCACGTTGAGCGGCGTCTCCGGAGCCGGGTTGAGCGTCGCCCACACCACCTCGCCGATCGCCTCGGCCGACTCGCGGACGGTCGCGAGGGTCGTCTGCGGGCGCAGCAGCGCGCCCAGGGCGCGCTCGGCGAGCTCGACGCCGGTCTTCGCCGCGCCGCGCACACCCGCCGCCAACAGGTCGACGCCGGCGGGCTCGCGGTGCGGCTGCCACGCGCGGCCGGGGTGGTCGACCTCGCGCGGCACCGGCGTCAGGTCGAACATGACCGTCGCCAGGTCCACGCCGGCGATCCCGTCGATCATCGCGTGGTGGGTCTTCGAGATCAGCGCCCACGAGCCGTCGGCCCGCCCCTCGACGACCCACAGCTCCCACAGCGGCTTCGACCGGTCGAGCTGCTGGGAGAAGATCCGCGCGGCGAGGTTGCGCAGCTGCTCGTCGCTTCCCGGCGACGGGAGGGCGGTGTGGCGCACGTGGTACTCGAGCTGGAAGTCGGGGTCGTCGCCCCACAGCGGCCGCCCGGCGTCGAGCGGCGGCACCACCAGCTTCTGGCGGTAGCGCGGCACCAGGTGCAGCCGCCCGCGCAGGAGGTCGAGGAAGTCGGCGAGGTCCGGCGCGGGCCCCTCGAGCGTCACGAGCGCGCCGACGTGCATGTGGCTGTCGGGCGTCTCCTGCTCGAGGAACGACGCGTCGACCGCGGTCAGCCGATCGAGGTGCTCCTGCGGCATCGCGCTGGAAACCTACTACCGCGAGGTGCTGCCCACACCGGTGACGATCTCGCGGACCCGCAAGGGGCCGCTCGTCCCGGGCGCGAGCGGAGGCGTCTCGAGCCCCGCCCCCTCGCGGATGCCGTCAAGCAGCTCCTCGAACGCATCGACTGCCGTGTGCCGCGGCTCCCATCCAAGCTCCCCACGGACGCGCGACGTGTCCATGACGGGAACGCCGAGGCCCATGTCGACCCATCCAGGCTCCGTGGGCTGGAGCCGCAGCGCGTACGACGCGGCCGCGCCGGCGCGGAGCAGCGACGCGGGGACCGGCAGCTCGCGCGCCTGCAGCGACGACGACAGCGTGTCGCCGTCCAACACGGGATCCGCCGCCACGTTGTACGCGCCCCGCGCCGAGCTGTTCACGAGGGCAAGGCGATACGCCTCGGCCAGATCGTCGGTATGCACCGCCTGGAAGCGAAGGCGATCGAGCACCGGGACGAACGGCACGAGGCTCCGGCGGACCAGGCTCCGCGGCAGGAACGGCCCCGCGAACAGCCGCCGGATCTGCGTCGCGGCCTCGCGCTTGAAGCACAGCCCCGGCCGCATCCGCACCACGCGCACCTCGGGATGCGCGACCTCGAACGAGTCGAGGATGCGCTCCACCGCCGCCTTGTGGCGTGAGTAGAACGACGTGGGGATGCCGGCCGTCGACCACGACTCGTCGACCGCGCGGTCCTTCGGCCCGGCGGCGTACGCGCCGACCGACGACGCGTAGACGAGCACCGGGACGCCGGCGCGCGCAGTGGCCTCGAAGACCCGCGCGCTGCCGTCGACGTTGACCGACCGCGTGACGTTCTCGCGCCGCCCGGGCTGGATGAGCCAGACCAGCGACACCACCGCGTCGGCGCCGCGCACGATCGGGTCGAGCGTGTCGCGGGTGACGTCGGCCTGGATCCACTCGACCTTCGGCAGCGACAGCTCCGGCGCGCGCCGGGCGACCCCGAGCACGAGGTCGACGTTGGGGTCCGCCGACAGGCGACGGCACAGCGAGGTTCCGTGATTTCCGGTGGCACCGAAGACGATGACGCGCATCCCTGCTCCAATACCCCCATGTGGGATTTCTCGACCGAGCCCGAGTTCCAGGCCCACCTCGACTGGATGCGCGACTTCGTGCGCGACGAGGTCCGGCCCCTCGAGCTGCTCGGGCTGAGCCCCGAGCAGTTCGATCGCGCGACCGCGCCGCTGAAGGAGCGCGTCAAGGAGCGGGGCCTGTGGGCGGCGCACCTTCCGCCCGATCTCGGCGGCCAGGGCTACGGCCAGGTCAAGCTCGGCCTCATGCACGAGATCCTCGGGACGACGCCGTTCGCTCCGATGGTGTTCGGCAACTCGGCCCCGGACAGCGGGAACAGCGAGATCCTCGCGCTCGCGGGCACCGAGGAGCAGAAGGACCGCTGGTTGCACCCGCTGCTCAACGGCGACCTGCGCAGCGCGTTCAGCATGACGGAGCCCGAGACCGCCGGCTCGGACCCGACGCTGCTGCAGACGCGCGCGACGAAGGACGCCGACGGCTGGGTGATCAGCGGCCACAAGTGGTTCTCCAGCCACGCCTCGATCGCCGACTTCCTCATCGTCATGGCGGTCAGCGACCCCGACGCGCGCCCGCACCAGCGCGCGTCGATGTTCATCGTCCCCGCCGACGCGCCCGGCGTGCGCATCGCCCGTGATGTCGCGACCATGGAGCACCCCGAGGACGTCTACGGGCAGCTCGGCGGCCACGCGGAGGTCTTCTACGACGACGTTCGCGTCGGTCCGGACGCGCTGCTCGGCGCCGAGGGCGCCGGCTTCTTGATCGCCCAGCAGCGGCTCGGGCCCGGGCGCATCCACCACTGCATGCGCTGGCTCGGGGTGGCGAAGCGCGCCTTCGACATGATGTGCGAGCGCGCGACCTACCGGTTCTCGCACGGGTCGGTGCTCGGCGAGAAGCAGTCGGTGCAGAACTTCATCGCCGACTCCGCGGCGGAGATGCACGCCGCGCGGCTGATGACGCTCCACGCGGCCTGGCTCATGGACACGCAGGGCGCGGCCGGCGCGCGCCGCGAGATCTCGCTCATCAAGTTCTACGGTGCGAAGGTGCTCCACGACGTGATCGACCGCGCGGTCCAGGTCCACGGCGCGCTCGGCTACTCGACCGACCTGCCGCTCGAGCAGATGTACCGCTACGCCCGCGCCTGGCGGCTGTACGACGGCGCCGACGAGGTCCACCGCCAGACCGTCGCGCGGCTCATCCTCCGCGGCTACGTGGCGCCGGCGGACGGCGTCCCGACCGAGCACGTCCCCACCCGCCGCGCTGAGGCCCAGCGCCGCTTCGCCGACATCCTCGAGGCGGTGACCTCCAATGACTAGACGGCCCCCACGGCTGCTCGTCTTCGCGCTCGTCCTCCAGCTCGTCATCGGAGGTGCGTTCGTGTGGATGGCCTCGCGCGACTTCGACTTCGACTTCAACGGCGCCGAGGAGCAGGCCGACGCCGCCCAGGTCCAGCTCCCGCGCCCGACGCGGAACCGCTTCGACGAGAAGTACGCCTTCGCCCTGCTGCGCCGGCAGGTCGAGCGCTACGGCTGGCGCCCGGCCGGCTCGCGGGCGCTGCGCCGGCTCGCCGAGGACCTGCGCGCGCGGCTGCCCGCCGGGCGCCTCGAGCCGCTCGGCCCCGAGCACCCGCGGCTCCAGAACGTCGTCGGCAGGGTCAAGGGCTCGCTGCCCGCGATCGTGATCGGCGCGCACTACGACGTCGAGGCGCGGCCGAAGGGCTTCGTCGGCGCCAACGACGGTGCGTCGGGCACGGCGACCGTCGTCGCGCTGGCGCGTGCGATGGCCAGGGCGAGGCGCCCCGCGGGCGCGCCCGAGCTGCGCTTCGTGCTCTTCGACGGCGAGGAGGAGCCGGCGGGCTGCGACGACTTCGCGCGCTGCGGGCTGCGGGGCTCGCGGGCCTACGTCCGCGACCACCCGGCCGAGGACATCCGCGAGATGATCCTGCTCGACTACGTCGGCGCGAAGCGGCTGCGGCTGCCGCGCGAGGGCAGCTCCGACCCGGAGCTGTGGGTCCGCGTCCGCGCCGCCGCGCGGCGCGTCGGGGTGGGCCGGATCTTCCCGAGCACGACCGACGTGACGCTGCTCGACGACCACACGCCGTTCCTCGAGCAGGGGATCCCCGCGGTCGACCTCATCGACTGGCAGTACCCCCACAAGGACACGTTGCGCGACACCGTCGACAAGACCTCGCCGCGGGCCCTCGACGCGGTCGGCGAGACCGTCGCTCACCTGCTGCTGACCCCGCGCTAACCTCCGCGACGGCGGACGCCGATACACCCTCCGCGGGCGCGGGGCGCGCCCTTGGTCTGTGTGCAGCGACGCTCAGCCGCCTCCCCCCCACCCCGAGACCAGGAGTCCCACCCCAGCCATGCGTCGCATCGCCGCGCTCGCCGTCCTGCTCGCCGCCTCCGTGCCGGGCGCCGCCGCCGCCGCCGGCGGCCGTTCCGCCGAGGCCGTCCCCGGCAGCTACATCGTCACGTACGCCGACGGCGTCGACGATCCCGGCGCCGCCACCACGGCGCGCGAGCGCCGCGGCGGCTTCAAGGCCGAGCACCGCTACCGCCACGCCGTGAAGGGCTTCTCCGCCCGCCTGAACCAGCGCCAGGTCGACGAGCTGCGCGCCGATCCGACCGTCCGCTCCGTCGTGGCGAACCTGCGCGTCCGGGCGCGGGGCGAGGTCCCGGCGGGCGTGCAACGCATGGGCGCAGCCTTCGAGGGCGGCACCGCGAACCCGGCCGCGACGGTGGGAGTCGCCGTCGTCGACACCGGCATCGACCTCGACCACCCCGACCTCAACGTGGTCGGCGGCACGAACTGCCTCGGCGGAGCGAGCGCGGACGACGACGAGGGCCACGGCACGCACGTCGCCGGTTCGATCGCCGCGAACGCGGATGGCGCGGGCGTCCTCGGCGTCGCTCCCGGCACGCCGCTCCACGCCGTCAAGGTCCTCGACAGCACCGGGAGCGGCTCCTGGGCGTCGATCATCTGCGGCATCGACTGGGTGACGGCGCGCGCCGGCGCGATCGGCGTCGCCAACCTGAGCCTCGGCGGCCTCGGCACCTCGGCCGACAACGCCGCGTGCGGCACCAGCACGACGACCGCGCTGCACGCTGCGATCTGCCGCTCGACCGCCACCGGCGTCAAGTACGTCGTCGCGGCCGGCAACGACGCCTGGGCGTTCCCGCACTCGACCTCGCCCGACGTGCCGGCGTCCTACGACGAGGTCGTCACCGTGACCGCCATGGGCGACACCGACGGCTACTACGGCGCGACCGGTGCCACGCCCACCTGCCGCACCGGCGAGGCCGACGACCGCTACGCGTCCTTCTCGAACTGGTCGGACAACGTCACCGACAGCGCCCACACGCTCGCCGCTCCCGGCGTATGCGTGCTCTCGGCCGCACCCGGCGGCGGCTACGCGACGATGTCGGGCACGAGCATGGCCAGCCCGCACGTCGCCGGCGCGGTCGCGCTGTGCGCGTCCGACACCGTCAACCCGTGCCCGTCGGCGCCCGCGGCCATCGTGAGCCGGATCGCGCCCGCCAACAGCACGTGGGGCTTCAAGGGCGACCCGTTCCGCCCGCTGGCCTCCAACCGCCAGTAGGGCTACTTCGCCACGGCCGGAACGCCGCGGGCGGCGCCCGCGCCGCCCGCGACGGCCTCGTTCGCGCTGAGCGCGACGCCGTCGAGCCAGACGATCCGGCGGGGCAGCGGGACGCGGTACACGATCACGCAGACCGCGCTCGACGGCTTCACCGGGACCGTCAGCCTCTCGGTCAACCAGCCGCGCTACGTGAGCGCGTCGCTCACGCCGACCTCGATCACCGGCTCGGGCACGTCGACGCTCAACGTGACGACGACGACCAAGGCGCGCGGCACCTACACGCTGACGGTGAAGGGCGTGAGCGGCGGGATCACGAAGTCCGTGAACGTGACGCTCAACGTGCAGTAGCCGCTCGTACACTGGATCCGATGGGCGTCGAGAAGCTTCTCCTCGCGGCCCCGCGCGGCTACTGCGCGGGCGTCGACCGCGCCGTGCAGACCGTCGAGCGCGCGCTCGAGCTGCACGGCGCCCCGGTCTACGTGCGCAAGGAGATCGTCCACAACAAGCACGTCGTCGAGAAGCTCCGCGAGCGCGGCGCGATCTTCGTCGACGAGCTGGACGACTCGGTCCCCGAGGGCGCGCTCACGGTCTTCTCGGCCCACGGCGTCTCGCCGGCCGTCCACGCGGACGCCGAGCGCCGCGGCCTGAAGACGATCGACGCGACGTGCCCGCTCGTCACGAAGGTCCACCGCGAGGCCGTGAAGTTCGCCGGCGACGGCTACACGATCGTCCTCATCGGCCACTCCGGCCACGAGGAGGTCGAGGGGACGATGGGCGAGGCGCCCGACCACATGGTCCTGGTCGAGACGGAGGCCGACGTCGACCGGCTCGAGGTCGCCGACCCGGAGAAGGTCGCGTACATCTCGCAGACGACGCTGTCGGTCGACGAGACGCGCGCGATCATCGCCCGGCTGCGCGAGCGCTTCCCCGCGATCACCGGTCCGCGCACCGACGACATCTGCTACGCGACGACCAACCGCCAGGCCGCGGTCAAGGCGATGGCGGAGCAGTGCGACCTGGTGCTCGTCATCGGCTCGCAGAACTCGTCGAACTCCCAGCGGCTCGTCGAGGTCGCGCGCGAGTACGGCGCCGACTCCTATTTGATCGACAACGCCGGCCAGGTCCGCGAGGAGTGGCTCGCGGCCAAGCGCGTGGTCGGGATCTCCTCGGGCGCGAGCGCGCCGGAGGAGCTGGTCGAGGCGCTCGTCGCCTACTTCCGCGAGCGCGGCGTCGACGACGTCTCGGAGTTCGAGGTCGTCCGCGAGGACGTTCGCTTCATGCTGCCCAAGCCGATCAGGGTGGCGCTGTCGGCCAGCGCCTAGGGCGAGCCTGCTGGCGCAGACTCGCGCAGCCACGACCTGATCGCGTCGCCGTGCTCGTCGAGGCGCGGCGGGCGCGACGTCGGCTCGGCCAGGCCGCGCAGCGGCGAGCGCACCGTCCGCACGCCGTCGAGCTCCCACACCGGGTCGAGCCCAAGCGACTCCGCGAACGCGAACGCCGCCGGCACGTCGTTGATCGTCCCCGCCGGCACGCCCGCCGCGTTGAGCCGCGCGACCCAGTCGTCGCCGGCGGCGAACGCCGCTTCGAGCGCCGCCGCGATCTCGTCGCGGTGCTCGAGCCGCTCGGCGTTCGTGGGGAACCGCTCGGCGAGGTCGTCGCGGCCGATGACCGAACAGAGGCGGATGAACATCGCGTCGTTGCCGCACGCCACGGCCATGTCGCCGAACGTCTCGTACGGCGCGATCGACGGATGCCGGTTGCCCTTGCGCCGCGGCGACGTCCCTTCGTTGAGGAACGACGTCGCCTGGTTGAGCAGCGTCACGAGCGCGCTGTCCATCAGCGAAACCTCGACGCGGCGGAACTCGTCCTCCTGCAGCGCCGCGAGGATCGCGACCGTCGCGTAGAGGCCGGACACGAGGTCGATCACCGCGGCGCCGACCTTCAGCGGCCGGCCGTCCTCCTCGCCGGTGACGTGCATGAGCCCGCTGAGCGCCTGGAGGAGGAGGTCGTAGCCGGGCAGATCGTTGGACCCGAACGCCGTGATGTGGCACGAGACCCGCTTCGGGTCGCCGAGCGCCAGGCGCTCCCACACGCCGGGGCGGAACGACTCGACGACGACGTCGGCGCGCGCCACCAGCTCGCGCGCCAGCGCGGCGTCGGCGGGGTCCTTGAGGTCGAGCGCGACCGAGCGCTTGCCGCGGTTGAGCCCCAGGAAGTAGCTGGGCCCCCACCCGCGGGTGTCGTCGCCCGTTCCCGGCCGCTCGACCTTGATGACGTCCGCCCCGAGATCCGCGAGCGTCTGCGTCGCGATCGGGCCGGCGAGGACGCGGCTGAAGTCGGCGACGAGCACGCGCCGCCACACTACGCCGCGTGCGCACGCTCGTCCTCTCCGACCTGCACCTCGGCAGCCGCCGGGAGGTCGACGTGCTCCAGCGCACGGACGCGCGCGCCGCGCTGCTCTCAGAGCTCGGCGACGTCGACCGGCTCGTCCTCCTCGGCGACGTCGTCGAGCTGCGCGAGGGGCCGGTCGCCGACTCGCTCGAGGTCGCGCGCGAGCCGCTCGCCGCGATCGGCGAGGCGCTGGGGGAGGGGACGGAGGTCGTCCTGCTCGCCGGCAACCACGATCACGCGCTCGTCGCGCCGTGGCTCGAGGCGCGCCAGCTCGCCCGCGCAGCGCCGCTCGCGCTGGCCGAGGCGACCGACCCCGCGGCCCACCCGGTCGCGTCCGCGACCGCCGCCGCGCTGCGCCCGGCGACCGTGCGTCTCGCGTACCCCGGCGTCTGGCTGCGCGACGACGTCTACGCGACCCACGGGCACTACCTCGACCTCCATCTGACCGTCCCGACGTTCGAGCGGATCGCCGCCGGCGTGATGGAGCGCCTCGTCGGCGAGGTCCCCGCCGCGGCGACGCCGGCCGACTACGAGGCCGCGCTCGCGCCGCTGTACGCGTGGCTGCACACGGTCGCGCGGCACACCGCCGACGGAGGGCTCGCGCGCCGCAAGGCGTCGCGCGACGTGTGGGGAGCGCTCACCGACTCGGGGCCGCGCCCGTTGCGCGCCCGCGCGCTCGCCGCCGCCTTCCCGATGGCCGTCCGCGTCGTGAACATGCTCGGCGTCGGCCCCGTCGCCGCCGACGTCAGCACGGAGGAGCTGCGCCGCGCCGGGCTGCGCGCGATGGCGGAGGCCGCGCGCCGCCTCGAGGTCCCCGCCGCGTGGGTGCTCTTCGGCCACACGCACCGCGCCGGGCCGCTGGAGGCCGATGACGCGAGCGAGTGGGAAGACGGCGGGCGGCGGCTCGTCAACACCGGCTGCTGGGTGCACGAGGCGTTCGCGCGGCGCGGCGGCCCGTACTGGCCGGGGACGGTCGTCGAGGTCGGGCCGGAGGGTCCGCCGCGGCTGCGGAACCTGCTCGGCGACTACGAGCCCTAGGGCTCGAGCGCGACGTGCAGCAGCGGCGCCGGGATCGCGCGGTCGTCGGCGTCGGCGACGAGCAGCAGCTCGATCCGGTCGCCGCCGCGCACCGGCCACACGCCCTCGACCTTGTGCGCGGGCTCGAGCGGCGCGGCGCTCCCGCCGAGGACGCCGACCACGGCGCCGACGAACTCGCCGTCGCGGACCGGGTCGTCGGTCGCCTCCGCGCACGCGGTGAACAGCACGCGGCCGTCGGGCAGCGCGGCCAGGTCGGTGAACGTCGCGGGGACCCCGTTCAGCTCGGGAAGCTCGTGCGTCTCGATCGACCGCAGCGCCTCCGGCTCGACGGCGCCGCCGCCGGCGAGCGTCGCGAGCGCGGCGGCCAGGTCGAGCACCGCGATCGCGTTGATCTGATCGGCGCTGTTGCCGCGCTGGGCGACGAGCAGCTCGTCCCCGCACACGGTCGCGCCCTCGACGTTGAGCTGGGCGAAGTGGCGGCCGAGCTCCGCGTAGAGCGGCGCGAGGTCGACCGGCAGCGCCTCGCCGCGCAGGGCGCCGTGCGCGTCGAGCGGCCAGCGGATGCCGCGGTGCCGCGGCTCGGCCGAACCGGAGCCGAGCCCCAGCAGCGCGCCGTGGGGCGCGCCGTCGTGCGGCGGCAGCACGCACAGCGCCTCGAGGTCGGGCTTGTGCTTCTTGCGCGCGACGGGATCGTGGGGCAGCGGCTCGCCGGGAAGCGCGAGCAGCCGCCCCGCGGCGTCGCCCTCGCGCGGGAAGACCCCGAGCCCGGCCTCGTCGTCGACGACGACGTACAGCCAGCCGCCCGGCGCGGCGATGCCGCTCGCGGCCGAGACGTGCGCGGGCACCGGCTCGCCCGGCGACCGCGCCAGCGTCAGCTCGCGCACCACCGTCGGGCGCAGCGCCGCGTTCACGGAGCGATCCCGGGCGTGAAGCACACCGCGTGGCACTCGACGCCCGCCCCCACGTCGAGGTCGAGGACGCCGGTCGTGTGCGGGCCGTGGTCGACGAGCAGGTACGCGCCGGCGTCGTCGACGGCGATCGTGCGCCCGCTCGCGCGCACCTCGCCGCGGCCGGACAGCACCGCCCACACCGCGCCCGCCTCGTACGGCCCCGACCACGCGCCGGGCTGGTCGCGGGTGGGGACGACGACGACCGCCTCGGGATCGTCCTCGGGGCGCACCGGCTCGACTGATCTCCGGCGCACGCCCAGCACCTCCTGGATCGCGTGCTCGATGCCGGCGTAGCCGCCCTCGCCGTAGTGGAACTCGCGCAGCACGTGGCCGCGCTCGGCGGGCGCCCACAGGTACCGCGCCGGCCACCCCTCGTTGTCGTACGCGGTCCACAGCCGCAGGTCGAGGTCGACCAGCACCGGGTGCTCGATCCCCAGCCGGTCGACCGCCGCGCGCACGGCGTCCTCGTCGCGCGACGGCTCGAAGCCGGGGGAGTGCACCGTCACGACGCGCAGCCCGTCGTCGAAGTACCGCTCGTGCCACGCCTTCACGTAGGGCAGCGTGCGCAGCGAGCTCACGCGGCAGAAGTCCCAGAACTCGACGAGGACTGCGCGGTCACGCTGCTGGTCCATCCGCAGCGAAGCGACGTTGATCCACTCGAGCTTCGCAGGGAACGGCGGCGCGGTGATCGTGTCGACGGGCGGCCTCACGGCGCGGGATGCTACGACGCGCCCGCAACTCCGCGCCCGGGCATGTGTCCTACCTCCGGTGCGGGATAGAGTCCCCGCGTCTTCGGTAGTCCAGTCCCCCCTGAGGAGAGCTTCATGAAGAAGATCTGGGTCGTCGGGGCAGCCTTCGCGCTGATCCTGGCCCTTGCCGCGGTCGCCATCGCGCAGGTCGCGCCGCAGCAGAACGAGTACGAGGTCGACGGCTCGACCTCGCCGAACCGTGCCGGCTCGAAGAAGAAGCCGCTCCCGATCGGCATCAACTTCGACTTCAGCGTCTCCGAGGCGCAGGGTCGTCGTCCCGCCGTCATCAAGAAGTACTCGATCCGTTTCGCCGGTACTCAGGTGAACACCAACTTCTTCCCGAAGTGCTCGGACAACACGATTGCGAACAAGGGCCCCGAGGGCTGCCCGGCCCGCTCGATCGTCGGCACCGGCTTCATCGAGAACGAGACCGGTGATCGCAACGACCCGAACAGCAAGACGATCAACTGCAACGCCGGCCTGTTCGTGATCAACCAGGGCGACCAGGACGCGGTGATCTTCGTGCGCGGCACGCAGACGTCGACGAACCCGCGGACGCGCTGCGACATCAACATCGCCGCCCCGATCGAGGCGCAGTTCGTCCGTCGCGGGGCGACCACCGCGCTCGAGTTCCAGGTGCCGGACTCGCTGACGCACCCGCTCCCGACGCTGAGCAACGCCGTCAAGCGCGTCGATTCGACGATCAGGCGCCTGACCACGCGCCGGCGCGGCAAGACCCGCGGCTTCTTCGAGGCCGTCGGCGGCTGCCGCAACCGCAAGCGTGCGATCACGGTCATCTTCACGCCGGAGAGCGGGACGCAGGCCCAGGAGCAGCACCTGGCCGTCTGCCGCCGCTAGCACGCACCACGCATCACGTCTGACGCCCCGTGACCGGTCGGCAGCGCATCGTCCTCCTCGCCATCGCCGCCGCGATCCTCGTCGGCGGCCTCGTGCTCGCATCGAGCGGCGGCGACGACTCCGGGACGGGGGCCGCCGCGACGACCACCACCGCGGCGCCGCCCGCCGAGGCGCAGCCCGCCTCGCCCGGCGAGCCCGCGCAGACCGAGCAGGCGCCGCCGCCGAAGCCGGAGCCGCGCGTCGAGCGGATCCGGATGCGCGGCCGCGCCCCGGTCGGCGAGCCGCAGACGCTGCGCTACGAGCGCGGCGACACGATCCGCCTGACGTTCTCCTCCGACGTCGCCGAGGAGGTCCACATCCACGGCTTCGACGAGTACCTCGACGTCCCGGCGGGCGGCACGAAGACCGTCCGCTTCGGGGCCTCGCTCGTGGGCGTGTTCGAGGTCGAGTCGCACGGCTCGGGCGAACTGCTGGCCAAGCTCGAGATCCGGCCGAGGTGACGCTCGACTGGGCCGTGCTCGCGCACGGCATCGTCGGCCGGGAGGATCTGCCGATCCCGCGCCAGTGGTTCGGGGTCGCGACGACGATCGTGCTCGTCGCGTCGTTCGTGGGCCTCGCCGCGCTGTGGCCGCAGCCGCGGCTCGAGGACCGGCCGGACCGGCGCCTGTTCGGCGTGCCGCGCATCGTCGAGGCGCTGTGCGGCGCGATCGGCGTCGCGGTGTTCGGGCTCCTCGTCTATGCGGGGCTCGAGGGGACGCAGTCGGTCCCCGCGAACATCGTCCCGACGTCGGTCCACGTCGTCTTCTGGGTCGGCATCCCGGTGCTGAGCCTGCTCTTCGGCGACGTCTTCCGGGCCTTCAACCCGTGGCGCGCCGTGGGCCGCGCGGGCGGCTGGCTGGCGGGGAAGGTCGCCGGCGGGAGGCTGCCCGAGCCGCTGCCGTACCCCGACCGGCTCGGCTGGTGGCCGGCCGTCGCCGGGATCGCCGCCTACGGGTGGCTGGAGAACGTCTCCACCCAGCGCGACGACCCGAGCACGCTCGCCATCCTCGCGCTGGCCTACGCGGCGATCCAGCTCGTCGGGATGAGCCTCTACGGCGTCGAGTCGTGGTCGCGGCGCGGCGACGGCTTCGGCGTCTACTTCCGCCTGTTCGCCGCGCTGTCACCGCTGCACTGGCGCGACCGCGCGCTGTCCGTGCGCCGCCCGCTGTCCGGCGTGACGGGCCTGCGGCCCGACCCCGGCCTCGTCGCGCTCGTCGTCGTGGCGATCGGCGTGACGACGTTCGACGGGTTCAAGGAGGGCCCGGTGTGGACCGACGTCGCGCGCAACCTCAACGACGCGTGGACGGGGCTCGGGCTCAGCGCCGGCAGCGCGACGCGCATCTCGTACACGCTCGGCCTCGTGCTCGTGCTGCTGCTCGTGTTCGTGCTCTACCGGCTGGGCGTCGCGGGGATGCGCAGCATCGACCGCGACCGCTCGCCGACGGAGCTTCAGCGCGCGTTCGCGCACTCGCTCGTCCCGATCGCGCTGGCCTACGTCGTCGCGCACTACTTCTCGCTGCTCGCCTACCAGGGGCAGGCGATGGCCTACCTCGTCTCCGACCCGCTGGGCCGCGGCTCGGACGTGTTCGGCACCGCCGACCAGACGATCGACTACGGCGTCGTCTCGGCCAACGGGATCTGGTACGTCCAGGTGGGTAGCCTGGTGATCGGGCACGTCGCGGCGCTCGTACTGGCTCACGACCGCGCGCTGGTCTTCTATCGGGATCCGAAGAACGCGACCGGCTCGCAGTACTGGATGCTCGCCGTCATGGTCACCTTCACCGTCCTCGGCCTCTACCTCCTCTCCGCGGGGAACGACTGATGCCGCTCGCGCACTCGGGCCACTGGCTCGTCGAGACGCTCTACGTCGTGCCCGTCGTCGCCGTCGTGATGTGGATCTCGATCAAGTCCCTGCTCGACCGCCGCCGCGCTCGAGCAGAGCTACGTCGTGAGCCAGCGCCTCCGGAGTGAGCTTGTCGACCGGGAACCCGATCCGCTGCACGCCGCGGCGGTCGAGCAGGACGACGTGGGCGGTGTGCTCGAAGCCGTCGCCCTGCGGGCGGATCCCGTAGGCGCGCCACTGCCGGCGCAGCTCGTCGCGCGGGCCGGTGAGGAAGCGCATCCGCCCGGTCATCTGCTGCTCTTGGACGAACCGCCGCGCGCGGGCCGGGGTGTCGCGCGGCGGGTCGACGGCGATGGCGAGGACGGGGACGTCGTGGCCGAGGTCGTCGAGGGCGGCGCGGACCTGCTGGGCCGTCAGCGGGCAGGTGTCCTCGCACGTCGTGTAGAGGAAGGTGACCACGGCGACCTTGCCGCGGACGTCGGCGAGCGACGCCGGCCGGCCGTCCTGGTCGGTGAGGCGGAAGTCGGCGGGCGGGATGCCCGGCGGCCGCAGGGCCCCGCGTGGCGTGTCCGAAGGCGCGGGCTCCGGCTCCCCGGCGAACACGGCCACGCCGGCCGCGATGACCGCGAACGTGGCGACGAGCGCGAGGGCGAGCTGGACGCGGAGGGGCATCGGTCCCGAGGGTACGGGCGTACTACACTTTGTGAAGCATCAATCCCGAGCGTGATTCAGGAGTTTCTGCCGTGACCCCCTCCGGCGCGGAGTTCATCCGCCAGGTCAAGACCCAGGTCGACGAGGTCGATCCCGCACAGGTCAACGAGGTGCTCGGCAACCGCGCCGTCGTCGTCGACGTGCGCGAGACCGAGGAGGTCGCCCAGGGCAAGGTCCCCGGCGCCGTCCACGTGCCGCGCGGCTACCTCGAGTCGCGGATCGAGGGCGCGGCGCCCGACCGCTCGCAGCGCGTGATCCTCTACTGCGCCTCGGGCAACCGCAGCGCGCTCGCGGCGAAGACCCTGCGCGAGGACCTCGGCTACGAGAACGTCGAGTCGATGGTCGGCGGCATCACGCTGTGGAAGGACCGCGGCTACGAGGTCGAGGTCCCGCGCGCGTTCAGCCCCGATCAGCGCCAGCGCTACAGCCGCCACTTCCTGCTGCCGGAGATCGGCGAGGAGGGCCAGCAGAAGCTGCTCGACGCCAAGGTGCTGCTGCTCGGCGCCGGCGGGCTCGGCGCGCCGACCGCGCTGTACCTCGCGGCGGCCGGCGTCGGGACGCTCGGCATCGTCGACGACGACGTGGTCGACGTCTCGAACCTCCAGCGCCAGGTCATCCACTCGACGTCGCGCGTCGGCGAGCCCAAGGTCGACTCGGCCGAGGCCTCCATCTCAGACCTCAACCCCGACGTCGACGTCGTCAAGTACGAGACGCGCATGGGCGCGGCGAACATCATGGAGATCATCGAGGGCTACGACGTCGTCGTCGACGGCCTCGACAACTTCCCCACGCGCTACCTGCTCAACGACGCGTCGGTGCGCCTGAAGATCCCCGTCGTCAGCGCCTCGATCCTCGGCTTCGACGGGCAGATCTCGGTGTTCGCGCCCTATGACGGGCCGTGCTACCGCTGCCTGTACCCGGTGCCGCCGCCGGCCGAGCTGGCGCCGTCGTGCGGCGCCAACGGCGTGCTCGGCGTGCTGCCCGGCACGATGGGGCTGCTCCAGGCGACCGAGGTCATCAAGCTCGTCGTCGGCGTCGGCGAGACGCTCGTCGGCCGGCTGCTGCTCTACGAGGCCCTCGGCGCCACGTTCACCGAGCTCAAGGTGCGCCGCGACCCCGACTGCCCGATCTGCTCGCGCGAGCCGGACGAGATCGCCGACGATGAGATGGGCGTCTTCCCCGACTACGAAGCCTTCTGCGCGGCGGCGGGCTGAGTAAGGTCGTCCGGATGAAGACCCACGACATCGATGGCGCGGGCCGGATGCCCGCGGCGTGCTGACCTCTCGGGCTCTATGGCGACCGTGAAGATTCCCCCCGTCCTGCGCCCGTCGACCGGCGGCGAGAAGGAGGTCAGCGCCGGCGGCGACAGCGTCGGCGCCGTCCTGAACGCCCTCGCCGAGCAGCACCCGCCGACGAAGGCGCAGCTCTTCGGCGAGAACGGCGACCTCAACCGCTACGTCAACGTCTACCTCAACGACGAGGACGTGCGGGTGCTCGACGGACTCCAGACGCCCGTGGGGCAGTCCGACACGCTGGTGATCCTGCCGGCGATGGCGGGCGGTTGAGCGGCCTCCTCACGCTGGAGACGCACGACCTCGGCCTGTCGTGGGTCGTCGACGAGCCGATGCAGCGCGCGTCGCACGCGCTCGTGGTCGCGGGCCGCGTGTGGCTGATCGACCCGGTCGACCGCGACGAGGCGATCGATCGCGCGGTCGAGCTGGGGGAGCCCGCGGGCGTGCTCCAGCTGCTCGACCGGCACCCGCGCCACTGCGAGCGGCTGGCGGGCCGCTTCGGCGTCCCGCACCTGCGTCTGCCCGACGCCGTGCCCGGGACGCCGTTCGAGGTCTTCGACGTCGTCGACGTGCCGAAGTGGCGCGAGAAGGGCCTGTGGTGGCCGGAGCGCCGCGCGCTCGTCGTCGCCGAGGCGGTCGGCACGCACCCGATGTTCAGCCCGTCGTCCGACGCGGGCGTCCACCTCTTCCTGCGCCTCAGGCCGCCCGGCGTCCTGAAGCGCTACGAGCCCGAGCACCTGCTCGCCGGCCACGGCGCGCCGCTCCACGGCCCGCAGGCGGCTGCGGCGCTGCGCGATGCCTACCGCCGCTCGGTCCGCGACCTGCCCGCCGTGGTCGCGAAGCTGCCGCGTACGGCGCGCTAGGGTCACTACACTTTTCGAAGTGCCCCCGGCCGAACTCCGGAACAAGCCGTGCGGCGGTCGCTACGAGGACATCGTCGCGGCGATCGGCAACACGCCGCTGGTCGAGCTCAAGCGGTTCTCGCCCAAGCCGGGTGTGCGGATCTGGGCCAAGCTCGAGTCGGCCAACCCGACCGGCTCGGTCAAGGACCGCGTCGCGCGGGCAATGATCGAGGACGCCGAGGAGAAGGGCCTCATCCGTCCCGGCCAGACGATCCTCGAGCCCACCTCGGGCAACACCGGGATCTCGCTGGCGATGATCTGCAGCCGCAAGGGCTACCCGCTCAAGGTCGTCATGCCCGACAACGTCACCCCCGAGCGCACGCAGCTGCTGCACATGTACGGCGCGGAGATCGTCTTCTCGCCGGGCGACCAGGGCTCCAACGGCGCGGTGGCCACGGCGCTCGAGATGGCCGAGCGCGACGCGAGCTACTACATGCCGTACCAGTACGGCAACCGCGCCAACCCCGACGCGCACTACAACGGCACGGCCAAGGAGATCCTCTCCGAGCTCGACGAGGTGACCGCGTTCGTCGCCGGCCTCGGCACCGGCGGGACGCTCATGGGCAACGCGCGGCGCTTCAAGGAGGAGCTGGGCGACGCCGTGAAGATCGTCGCCGCGGAGCCGATGCAGGGCGAGCCCGTCCAGGGGCTGCGCTCGCTCGACGACGGGTTCATCCCGCCGATCATCGACCTCTCGCTGCTCGACCGGAAGATCTTCGTCACCAACACCGACGCGATCGTCTGGACGCGCAGGCTGCTCGACGAGGAGGGCATCTTCGCCGGCGTCTCGAGCGGGGCGATCCTCAAGATCGCCGTGCGCGTCGCCTCCGAGCTCGACGAGGGCAACGTCGTCTTCGTCGTCTGCGACGACGGGTGGAAGTACCTGTCGAGCGGCATCTACACCAGGCCCGTCGACGAGATCGAGGATCTGGACGCCACCGTGTGGTGGTAGCGAGCTAGGCTGGCCTCGTGCCCTTCAACGTCGGCCTCCCCGAGCTGCTCATCGTGCTCGTCATCGCGCTGATCGTGCTCGGCCCGAAGAAGCTGCCGGACTTCGGCCGCTCGCTCGGCAACGGCATGCGCGAGTTCAAGGACTCGATCAGCGGCGGCAGCGACTCGCGCCGCGACGACGACGACGACACCTACGCGCTGCGCTGAGTGCGGATCCCGCAGGACCTCGTCGACGAGCTGGTCGACCACGCTCGGTCCGAGGCCCCGAACGAGTGCTGCGGGATCGTCGTCGTCCGCGACGGAGCGGCCGAGTCGGTCCACCGCGCGCGCAACATCCACGCCAGCCCGTTGAAGTTCGAGATCGACCACGCCGACCAGATCCGCTTCTACCGCGAGTTCGGCGACTTCACGTGCATCTACCACTCGCACACCCGCACCGAGCCGTTTCCCTCGCAGACCGACATCAACTTCGCCCGGGACTGGCCCGGTGTGGAGTGGTTGATCGTCGGTCTGGCCCGCGACGAGCCGGAGCTGCGCTCCTTCCTGATCGAGGATGAAGCGGTGCGCGAGGTTCCGCTCGAGGTGGAGTGACGCTCGTCTGCCCCTCCTGCGGTCGCTCGCACGGCGACCAGGAGCGGTTCTGCGACCGGTGCGGGCTGCCGCTCGTCCCCGAGGGCGGCCCGGCCGAGGCAGTGCTCAGCGAGCGCGGCCAGCGGGTGCGGAAGATCAAGCCGCAGTACACCGAGGGCGATCTCGTCCGCGTGAAGGTGGCGCGCCAGCAGCCGGAGGCCGAGCTCATCCAGAGCATGCTGCTCGAGGAGGGCATCCCGTCGACGCTGCGCCGCACGCAGGGGTTCGACGTCCCCGAGATGCTCGCGGCGGGCCCGCGCGACGTCCTCGTCCCGCGCTCCGGCGCCGCGGCCGCGCGAGAGGTGCTGCTCGAGGCGGAGCTGATCGACGACCGGGTGCCCGAGCCGACGCGCCCCGGGCGCATCCTCGCCGGGCTGCTCGCCGCCTTCGCGGTCGTCGGGCTGCTCGTGGTCCTCGTCGACCTGCTCGTCTAGCCGGCGCCCCCCAGCCGTTCGAGGTGCGCCCGCCACGCCGCCTCGGTGTGGCGCAGCTCGCGGCCGTGGAACGCGCGCACGAGCGTCTCTGAGGGCGGCGCGTCGCCCGCCACGGCCACGAGCCCCGCGACCGCCTCCGGCCCCTCCTCGCGGGCCAGAAGGTCGACGACCGTGCCGCCGAGCAGGTGCGCGTCGCGCAGCCCGGGCGGGAACGACGGCTCCGGCCCCTCGTGCAGGCGGCGCTTGACCGCGGGGCGCGCGTGGTCGGTCTGCCCGGACAGGAGCTGGGCGGCGCCGAGGACGAGCCACGCCCAGCGCAGGCGCCGGCCGCGGCGCAGCCGCGGGTTGGTCGCGCGGACGGCGAGCTGGGCGTAGAGCGCGGCGGGGGCGAGGAGCAGCATCTCGCGCGAGCCCGGGACGGCCGACGCGCGCTCCTCGAGCACCCCGGGGGCGAGGACGTGCACCGTGTCGCGGCTCGGCCAGCCGACGAGGTAGCGGCGCGAGGCCGGCGCGGTCGCCCGGACCGCGAGCGGCAGCAGCGGCTGGGCGGCGTGCAGCTGCGCGGTCGTCCCGTGCAGCACGACCGCGACCCCGTCCGGCACCTCGTGGAGCACGGTCCGCAGCGCCTCTCGCGCCCGCTCGAGCATCTCCAGCACCGCGACGGCGCCGTCGGCGTCGAGCTCGCTGTGGCGCGCGGTGAAGTGCTCGGAGTCGGTCTCGACCCACACGACTGCGGGCCTTATCCGGCGGCAGCCTTGTCGATTTCGTAGTCGAGCTCCGAGCGGACGCCCAGGCGGTGGAGGATCGAGTTCGCGTCCCGCAGGCTCTCCGCGTCGGCGACCGCGTCGGCGAGGCGCGCGGCCGTGTCCATCGCGATGTGCGGGTCGAGGAAGAACGTCAGGCCGCCCACCGGCGACAGCTCGACCTTGCGCCGGCCGGCGCGGATCGTCGTGCCTCCGCGCGCCCCGCGGGCGCACCGCACCGCCATCGCGCTCGCCTCGGTCGGCACCACGGCGATCGCCGCCTCGAGCTTCGCGGCCACCTCGGGGCTCAGCCCGTACGCGCCGAGCCAGCCGTCGTGCGCCGCGACCTCGCCGACGCGCTCGAGCACCTCGGCCGGCGTCAGCTCGCCGTCGCAGCCGGCGCCGAACACCGCGGCCACGACGCGCAGTGACCGGTCGAGGTGGCGCGCCGCGGCCAGCATCACCGCGTCGGCGAGCGGACTGGCCAGCCCAGGCTCGTCCCCGTGGGCGAGCGCGTCGCCGCCGACGTCGACGAGCGCCAGGGCGTCGCAGCCGAGCCGGCGCGCGGCGTCCTCGAGCCCCGCGGCGACGCGCCGCGGCCCCGGGTTCGGGTCGACGAGCACCGTCCGCTCGCCCAGATGGCCCGCCATGTGCGACTCGGCGAAGGCGATCCCGCCCGCCGCCGTGACGGTCTCCGGTCCGGCGAGGGCGACGGCCGGGTTGAGGATCTCGGCGCCCGCGATCTCGTCGAGCCGCCGCGGGCCGGGCTCGGGGTCGATCGGCCGGCGCTCCCACGTCAGGCCGCCGACGATCGCCTCCGCGCCGAGCGACCGCGCGTACTCCGCGGTCGCGAGGGCACCGACGACGTCACCGCCGCCGCCGATGCCCACGCAGAGGACGCGCCGCGCCCCCTGGAGAGGTGTCATCCGGTGGTGACCGGGGTGGGTGGTGGGAACCGCGCGATCACGCGGAGGCGCGGAGCGGCTCCGGCGT
>JAUJPF010000048.1 GCA_030447275.1 Solirubrobacteraceae bacterium
CCGCACGTCCTCGCTCGGTGGGTGGGCACTGATCGGGGACCTTCCGGCCGGCCCGCGGCAGCTCGCGTACGACTGGGCCCCGTACGCCGAGCGCCTGCTCCTCGTCGCCGAGCCGACGTGGAAGTCGGTGCTCGCCGCCCGCCGCAGCGCGCGCGTGGCGCCGCACGGAGCGGAGCTGGCGCTCGTCGTCAGCAAGGCGCGCGACGCCGGCGACGTGGCGTGGGTCGAGCAGGGCCTCGGGATGCGCGCCGTCGCTGTCGTGCCGCGCGATCCCGCCGTCGAGGCCGCCGACCGCGAGGGGGCCGCGCTGCTCGACCACGCGCCTGCGGCGCCGGCGGTCGCCGCGATCGAGCGGCTCGCCGACCGCCTCGCCGGCGGCTAGGGTGACGGCATGAGGATCGTCGTCGCCGGCAAGGGCGGGGTGGGCAAGACCGTCGTCTCCGGCACCGTCGCCCGCGCGCTGGCCCGCGACGGCCACGGCGTCCTCGCGGTCGACTGCGACATCAACCCGATGCTGGGCATCTCGCTCGGTCTGGGCCCGGACCGCACCGAGGAGGTCGTCGGGGTGCGTCAGGGGCTCGAGACCGGCGAGACGCCGCACGAGCCGACCGCGCGCGGCTTCGTCGAGCGCTTCGGCGCGACGGCCCCCGGCGGCGTGCGGCTCGTCGTCGCCTCGCGGGTCGATCGCTTCGACCCCGGCTGAACCTGATGCGGCGTTTCGCCTGAGCAGTTGCTCGGGGAGCTGGAGGGTGAGGAGGAGGTCGTGATCGCGGATCTCGAGGCCGGGACCGGCACCGTGCTGCGGATCAAGCCGGGGCAGGCAGACGTCGTCGTGGTCGTCGCGACGCCGACGGTCAAGGCGATCGACGTGGCCGCGCGCGCGGCGCGGACGGCGCGCAACCGCGAGACGCGCGTGGTCCTGGTGGCGAACCGCGTCACCGGCGAGCCTGACGTCACGGCCATCGCGGCCGCCGTGCCGCACGACCTGCTCGTCGCCGTGCCGGACGATCCGGCGATCGAGGAGGCTGACCGCCAAGGCGCCGCGCCGATCGACTTCGCGCCGGAGGCGCCCGCCGTGCGCGCCCTGTCGGCGCTCGCGCAGCGGCTGACCGCCTGACCTAGCGCGGCTTCAGCGTCGCGGCCGCGTACGCGATGCGCTCGGGCACGCACCAGATCACGACCGAGCGCAGGTGCGACGGCGGCACGCCGCGCGGGATGACGTAGTTCTGCTCGCCGATCGTGGACTTCAGGGGCGCCACCTGCGTGCGCGGAGCGCGGAACGCGGCGCGGCTCGTCCGCGGTCGCCGCGCCGCGCTGAGCCATACGACGAGGTCGGTGTTCGTGGTCGTCGCGAAGCGGTCGAGCCGCAGCGCGAGCCGCCCGTCCGGCAGCCGGTGCAGGGTCGCGCGCCCGCTGCCCTTGCGCTCGATGCCGTAGAACCGGCCGGTCGCCAGCGCGCGGGCGCCGGGAGCGGTCATCTCGCGCAGCGGCGGCTCGTGGACGGGCGCGTCGATCTGCTGGTCGACCGTCACGCGCCAGCGGCCGGTCGCGCGCACGCGGAGCGCCAGTCGCCCGTGCTCGAGCGAGGAGGCCCGACCCCGACCCGGGCAGCGGGCCTCCGCGAGCTTCTTGGGCGGCGCGCCCTCGCGCCCGGCGGCGAAGGCGAGCGAGGCGGCCTCGCAGGTCCACGTGATCCGCCACTGGAGCGCGTCGGCGCGCACCTCGATGCGCCGTACGGCGTCGCGGGAGCCCGAGAACGTCCCGATCCGCTCCCAGCGCGGCGCCGCGTGTGGCGCCTGCGGGCGGGCCTGGCGCTCGCCGACCGCGACGAACGGGTCCTTCTCCGGCTGCTCGGCCGCGTCATCGCCGCAGCCCGCGAAGGCGGCGACAGCCACCAGCACCGCCAACCGACTGCGCCTCATGAGTCCGCGCCGTCCCGCCGGGCCCGCCGGACCACGACCTCGCCGATCCGGCGTCCGAGCCGCAGGCCCTCGACGTTGTCGGCCGGGAAGTGGATGCCGCCGTAGATGCGCGAGACGCCGGCCTCCTTCGCCTTCGCGCGCACGCGATCCGCGGCGTCGGGGAAGGCATACGCGAGGATCTCGGCGGCCGCGGCCGAGAACGTCGAGTGACCGGAGACGTAGGCGGGGAAGGGGGGCGTCTGGAGCAGCGGTCTGAAGTCCTCGTCGAGCCCGAGGTCGCGCGCCGCGTTCACCGGCCGCGGTGACCAGTATGCGTACTTCGCGTCCCAGGCCGCGACCGCCGCGTCCGCCAGGGCGACGTTGAGCAGCGCGAAGACCCGCGCGGCCCGGGGGCCGCTCAGCCGGGCGTCGCGCGCATACTCGAGCGTGACCTCGTTCCAGAACCCCGGCGGGAGGGTGCTCCCCTGGCCGGAGACCCAGTACATGGCGATCTCCCGCTGCCGCGGCGTCAGGGTGCGCCCCACCTCGAGCACCTCTCGCGTCTCCGCCTCGAACCGCGGCGAGCCGAACCGCGGCGGAGGCGGCGGGCGGAACTGGCTGCCGGAGCGCAGCACCCACGTCTGCCAGCGGCCGGCGAGCGGCTGCGTCGGACGCGCGAGCGACCCGGGGGCAGGCCGCCAGAAGCCCCGGCCGCGCGGCGGGCGGGCGCGCCCATGCCGGCTCGACCCGTCGGTGCGCGCGCGATCGATCACCGCGTCGCCGACCCGCCGGCCGAGGTCCAGGCCCGCCTCCTCGTCGCTGCGGAAGCTGGCGCCGGCGGCGACGCGCACGTCCGCGGCCTCCTCGGCCATCAGGCTCCACCGGCCGGCGGGGTAGTCGCGGAACACGTGGCCGAGCACCCGTGCGGCAGCCCCGGCCACCGCCGCCCGCTCCGAGGGATACGAAGGACCGGGATCGGCCTCGATCAAGGGCTCACCGCCGGGGCCGGCGCGGTCATAGCGCTGCTTCCAGTACCAGGCGGCGACCGAGGCGTCATACATCGCGACGCTGACGAGCGCGTACGCGCGCGAGGCGCTCGGCGGGTCCTTCGTCGTACCGCGGGTCACGCGTTCCAGCGCCCCCTCGATCCACGGCTCGACGGCCAGCAGCTGCGCCTCGCGGCGCGTGCGGCGAACCAGGGACGCCGTCCGCCGGGCCGGCTGAGCCTTCTCCACGCCCTCCGCGGGCGGCGGCGGCACCCGCAACGCCGCCGGATCGCGCAGCACCCACGTCCGCCACTCGCCGGCGTCGCGGTCGGCGCGCGGCGTCCCGCCCTCGTCGCCGCAGCCCGCGAGCACCGCGGCGAGCGCCGCCGCGACGGCTAGGGTGCGGACATGGGCGTGACGGGCGAGGTTCGGCGCGCGCTGGCGCTCGCGGTGCTCGGCGCGTGGACGATCGTGGTGCCGTACCTCGACGCCGCCTTCGGGCTCGAGGTCGACGTGGCGCAGCGCGTCGAGGTCGTCGACCACGTCATCCCCGGCGCCGTCGCCGCGGTCGTCGGCGCGACGCTGGCGCTGCTCGGACGCGGGAAGGCCCTGGCCGGCCGCCCCGCCGCGGTCGTCGGCGGCGGGGTCAGCGCGCTCGCCGGCTTCTGGGTGCTCGCCACCCACGCCCCGCTCGTCGGCGACGCCGCCCGTGCGGACGAGGCGTGGGGGGCGGCGCTCTGGCATGTGAGCACCGCCCTGCCCCTCCTCGTCGTCTCGGTCTGGGTCGCGCTCGCGCCGGGCCCGGATCACGACGTCTCCTGGTAGCGCGAGCGCCCTACTGGAGGTCCCGCGCCCGGGCGCGCCTCAGCCTGCCGATCGTCATCACCTGCGTCACGCTTCGGCGCAGCGCGGCCGACCGGCCGAGGATGCCGTTCACCGAACGAGTCCCTCCGCTCGTGACGAGCTGGAGGCCGCCGAGCCGCGCGACCGGCGCTCCGAGCAGAGCCGTCTGCATCTGGCTCTGCCCGTCCGCGACGTAGAGCACGTTGTCGGGCACGGCGCGCAACAGGGACTCGCGCACGACCAGCCGTGATGTCGCGTCCGCATCCGTGCCGCCGATGCGCCGCGCGTTCGGCAGCTGGCCCATGACCGCGTCGCCGACGACGTCCGGACCGCCGACGACCAGCGTCGTGTCGATGCCGAAGCTCCTCAGCGCGTCCGCGGTCGCCGGCGGCACCGACTCGCGATCGACGTAGAGGATCGGCAGGCGCCGGTTCGCCGCGAGCACCGCGGCCGTCACGGCATCCGGCCACTGCGGGTTGGTGACGATCGCGGCGTCGAACGCGCGCGTCCCGTTCGCCCGCTGCTCCGGCGTGCGGCGGTCGGCGGCCTCCGCGATCAGCCGCGCGGTGTCGGCGGCGTTCGCGCCGGCCAACCGCACGATCTGGTCGCGCGGGATGCCGGCCGCGGCCAGGTCGTCGATCACGCGTGGCGAGAGCTGCGTCTCGTTGCCGACGACGTACGCGCCGACGGGCTTGAGCCTGCGAACCTCCGCGCGCACCACGGCGGGGAGCGCCGAGGCCGAGGAAGCCAGCACCGGCGCGACGTTGGCGCGCGCCAGGACGCCTCCGGCCAGCGCTCCGCTCACATCACGTTGGTTGGCGATGACGACGCGCGTCCACGGCCTCGTGGCGAACGTCGAGCTCAGCACCGCCTCCGGCCCGCCCGGGTAGGCGAGGCGCGACAGCCTCACCGAGAACCGCGGGGCAGCCGCGCGCCGGACGCGGAACGTCGGGAGCCGCCGGCCGGGCCGCAGGTTCACCCGCGCCATCGCGATGTCCTGGCTGTCGTCCTCGAAGTTGCCGAGGCGCGAGTCCATCCACGCCACGAGGAGCCGGTGGCGGCCGGTCGAGACGGCCACCGGCGCGTACGCCCAGTAGGTGCCGAAGCGGTAGTCGAACCCGACGTCGTTGTTCGTCGAGCGGTCCGAGATGCGGTGGTTGCGCGAGAACGTCGCTCCGCGGTTCGTCGAGTACGCGTAGTAGGTGTCCCCGAGGCGCGCCTCGGTGCACGTGCTGTGCGTGTGGACGCAGCCGCGATACCAATGGCGCCGGTCCTGCCAGACCACGTCGACGCGGCCGTTGGGCGCGACGTTGACCCACGGGTGGCGGGTCTGGGTGATCTCGAAGTTGACCCGCGGCGTCGTGTTGATCGCCTTCGGGGCCGACCAGCCCGTCCCCCCGTTCGACGAGCGCTGGAACCACACGTCCTGATCCGGGTTGATGAAGTGGTCGGCCTTGCGCGCCCGGGCCGTGCCGGGCAGCGTCGGGGCGGGCCCGGGCCCCTGCCCGAAGACGACGTAGACGTCATCGGTGCGCCGGCTCGCGGCGAGGCGCGGGAAGCTCGAGGCGGTGAACGTGGCGTTGGCCGGGAACGGCGGTTGCGCGGGGCCGGGACGGCTGTAGCCCTGCACGCGCGCGGTCCGCACGCGCGACCACGTCCGCCCCTGGTCCGTCGACTTCGCGACCGTGATGAAGCCCTCGGGCGTGGAGGTTCCCGGCCGCTCACCGCGTCCGCGGACGCGCCACGCGATGTAGACGTGCCCGCCGCGGCCGATCACCGGCTGCGACTGCTCGATCGCGTTCTCGTCCGGCGTGTTGGCATTCGTCGGCGCCGACCACGTGACGCCGGCGTCCTGCGAGACGACGACGCGGACGTTCTCGGTGGCCGCGCCGCCCGGCGGCGTCTCCGCGGTGGCCGCCGCGACGTAGACGCGGTCGCGCACGGGGCCGCCGCGGCGCGCGCGATCGACGTTGATCGTGGGCAGGACGTGATCCGGGCCCGCGTCGCTCGAGGGTCCGCCGGGCGCCACGACCTGCGCCCGGCTCCACGTCCGCCCGCCGTTGCGCGATCGCACCACGACCAGCGACTTGGACTCCTCGTTGCCGCCGGGCAGGAACTTCGGGGTCGCGAACGTCGCGTAGACGTTGCCCCGGCTGCCGAACGCGACACCGCCGCTCTGCATGTGCTCCGCGAGATGCGGCCCGACGGTGCACGGCAGCGGGTTGAAGCCGCGCGGCTCCTGGAACGGGCCGCCCCTCCACGTGCGGCCGCCGTTGAAGCTGACGTGGTACTCGCACTGGCCGCGCATCCAGTCGGCGTTGACCTCGACGATGTGGCGCGGGTTGCGCGGGTTGACGGCGAGCGTGACCGCGTCCTTGCCGCGGGCCGGCAGGGCGTCGGTGCCGAGGCGGAAGTTCGGGCTCACGCCGATGTTCGCCTGCGCGGCGGCGGTCGAGAGCAGCAGCATCGCGATGGCGACGGCGGCAACCGTCGCCGGTCGCGCCCGCATCGCGCGGTCGTCGGAACCTCGCCTGAGCATCAGTCGGTCAACCCCCTGCGGTCTCGGGACAGCGTCGAAGTCGTGCGCAGCAGCGCGGGAACGGTTAGGACGGGAGCGCGGCGGGGCGCCGCCTGCGCCGGTCGCCACGGAGCACGATCGCGCCGCTTCCGAGCAGCGCGGCGGACAGCAGGGCGCCGAGGAGCCCGGCCTCCCACCCGACGATCGCGGCGGAGCCTCCGCCGGAGCCACCACCGGCGCTCGGGCCGGGCCCGGCCCACGGGCCGGCGGCCGCGCCGCCGGCCTGCGCGCGGCGCTTGCCGATCCGCACGGCCCAGCGAGCGGGAGTGCCCGGGCTCGGGTCGCCGCTCTGGACGCTCTGGATCGCGAGGATCGTGTGGTAGCCCGAGCGGACGTTCGCGGGCACCGTGAACTGCGGCCGGATCGACCCGTTCGGCTGCGGCCGGCCGCTCCAGAGAACCCTGCCGCTGCGGCTGTCGAGTCGAAGCGTGACCTCGGACGCGGTCGGCGCCGACGTGAAGTTGCGGCCGTAGCCGGAGAGCTCAGAACCCTGTCGTGCCGGGTTCGGGGCCAGGTGCAGCGTGGCGAGGCGACCGCACGCATAGGCGATGGAGACGACCGCCAGCGGGACGGCGAACCCCGCCAGGACCAACAGGAAACCTACGCGTTGCCGCGTGCTGCGCATGAACTCTCCGCTCCCGGACGACCGGACGGCGCCAACGGTATCCCATCACGACTCGCAGTCAGTAGGTGCTCGTCTCACGTACCGCCGCAGGGGCCCCACGAGCAGCACGACGAGGCCCGCCGCGGCGAGGGCGGCGCCGCCGTAGCGCAGGGCGAGGCGGGCCGTGCGCCGCGGGCGCGAGAGCTGCGCCCGCGCAAACGCGATGTCCTGCTTGTTCGAGGCCTCGGTTCCGGCGCGGGTGTCGGTCCACACCGTGAGCGCGTCCGAGCCGGTCGAGACGAGGCCGAGCCGGCTCCCGAGGTCCGGCAGCCCGCGCTCCCCGCCGGCGCCGATGCGCGCGTCGAACGTGCGGTTGGTGAGGACGGCTCGCTCCGAGAAGGTGTCGCCTGCGTCGAACGAGGTCTGCAGCGAGACCTCGGTCGACCGGTCGCCACGATCGCGGCGGCGGTCGTAGTAGACGACGTCGAGCCGTCCGTCGTCGCCGACGCCGATCTTCGGGAGGTACTGCGAGGTGCGGTCGCGCGGGCGCGTGTCGTTGACGCGCCTCGCCCTGCTCCAGGCCCCCGCCCCGCGGGCCAGCGACCACACGTACACGTCGGCGTCGCCGAGGCGGCCGTCCTGGAACGCCGCGTAGATCCGGCCGGACTCGTGGTCGACGGCGATCGACGGGAACGGCGGGAGGAACGAGATGAAGCGGGTCGTGGGCACGACCCGCTCGTCGACGACGGACTCCTCCCACGTCGCGCCGGCGTCGCGCGAGCGCCCGAGGACGAGCGCGAAGCGGCCGTCGTACGGCGGCCCGCCGAACCCCTCGTGCGCGCCCTCGTAGTCGAGGCGGTCGTCGCCCAGGTCGAGGTAGAGGACGTACAGCTCGCCACCCGGACCCACCGCGGGCGCGGGTGCGACTACGCGGGCGCGGGAGGGATCGCTCGCACGCACGGGCCGTCCCCAGGTCTCCCCGCCGTCGTCGGTGCGCGACACGACGATCGGGTTGCCGGGTGCGGCGAAGCGGAAGAGGCCCACGTCCTCGGCCTGCAGCCACGTCAGGTAGAGCCGCCGCGCGCGCTCGGGGTCGGCGGCGAGGCGGACCTGGAACGCCAGCCTGCCGCCGACGCGCCGGGGCGCCGAGAGCGTGCGCCCGCCGTCGCTCGAGCGCACGAGCCAGACCGCGTTCGGGACGTTGCCGCGCCCCTTCAGCGTCACGTACGAGACGTGGAGCGTGCCGTCGGCGGAGAAGGTCGCGTCCGGCGCGAAGCACTTGCGCTCCTCGCCGCGCGGGATCGGCACCTGCACCTTCCTCCACCGGATCCCGCCGTCGTCGGAGACGTTCATGCCGCACGAGTAGCGCGGGCTGTCGACGCGGTTGACGACCGCCAGGCGGTCCGGGTCCCTGGGGCTGCGCGCGAGCGTCGGCGAGTTGTTCGCGCTGATGTCGCCGGGGTCGCGGGCACCGGCGTTCACCGGCGCGTCGCCGCCCACGACGCGCGCGCTCGGCTCGCCCTCCATCCCGCTCGCGATGAACAGCGCTCCCGCTCCGAGGAGGGCGAGCGCCGTCCCGAGCCGGCGGGCGCGACCGCCGTCGATCATCCTCCCGGCGATCCGGCGCTCGCCGGCCGCGGCACGGGGTCGCCCTCGACCAGCGCCTCGAGGTCGTCGGCGCTCAGGACCTCCCGCTCGAGCAGCGCGGCCGCGACCTCGTCGAGCGTCGCGCGCGAGTCGCCGAGCACGCGGCGGGCGAGCCGCTCGGCCTCCTCGATGAGCCGGCGCACCTCCGCGCCTATGACGCTCAGCTCCTCCTGGGAGTACGACGGCTGGTCGGCGCGCCCCGCGTCCGGATAGCTCACGCCGCCCAGCGCGTCGCTCATGCCGAGCTCGCACACCATGCGTCGCGCCATCGCGCTCGCCCGCTCCAGGTCGTCGCCGGCGCCGGAGCTCGGCTCGCGGAACACGAGCTGCTCGGCGGTCCGGCCGGCGAGGAGCATCGCGAGCTGGTCGACCAGGTCGGATCGGGCGTGGATCGCGCGGTCGTCCTCGGCGAGGTCCCACATGAAGCCGAGGGCGCGACCGCGGGGGATGACGCTCAGCTTGTGCGGGACGCGCGCGCCCGGGAGCGCGAGCGCGACGAGCGCGTGACCCGCCTCGTGGTAGGCGACCCGTCGTCGTTCCTCGGGCGTCATGACGTGGCGCCGTGACGAGACCCCGAGGACGAGCCGCTCCGTCGCCTCCTCGACGACCGCCATCGGCACCTCGCTCATCCGCCGTCGCGTCGCCAGCAGCGTCGCCTCGTTCAGCACGGCGGCGAGATCGGCCCCCGAGAACCCCGGCGTCAGCCGTGCCAGGCGGTCGAGGTCGACGTCCCGCGCGAGGCGCTTGCCCTCGGCGTGGACGCGCAGGATGGCCGCGCGCCCGGCGCGGTCCGGGAGCTGGACCGCCACCTGGCGGTCGAACCGGCCGGGCCGGACGAGGGCGGGATCGAGCATGTCCGGCCGGTTCGTCGCCGCCATGACCACCACGCCCGCCGCGGGGTCGAAGCCGTCCATCTCGACGAGGATCTGGTTGAGCGTCTGCTCCCGCTCGCGCGAGCCGTCGACGCCGCTGTCCGAGCGTCGCCCGCCGACGGCGTCGATCTCGTCGATGAAGAGGATCGCGGGAGCCACCGAGCGTGCCTCGGCGAACAGGTCGCGGACGCGGGCGGCGCCCTGGCCGACGAAGATCTCGACGAACTCGGTCGCCGACACGGAGTAGAAGGCGGCGTTCGCCTCGCCGGCCACCGCGCGCGCCAGGAGCGTCTTCCCGCAGCCCGGCGGCCCGGCGAGCATGATCCCGCGCGGGATGCGCGCTCCCATCGCGGCGAAGCGCTCGGGCTCGGCGAGGTAGTCCTTGACCTCGGCCAGCTCCTCGATCGCCTCGTCGACGCCGGCGACGTCGTCGAACGTCACCCGCTCGTTCGCGGTGCTCGCCCTGCGGCCGACGCTCGGGTCGCGCATCGAGAGGCGGCGCTGGCGCTCCGGCGCCTCGAGGATGCGCCGCAGGCCCTCCTCGAGGTGCGCCTGGGAGATCGCCGGCCTGCCGGCGCGACCGGCCAGCAGCGCGCCCTCGTTGACGACGTTCGCGAGATCGGCGCCGGTGAGGCCGATCGCGCGACGACCGATGGCGTGGAGGTCGGCGCCGGCTTCCAGTCGCCGACCCTGCGCGTGGAGCGTGAGGATCTCGAACCGCCCCTCCTCGTCCGGCCTTTCGAGGCCGACGGTGCGGTCGAACCGGCCGGGGCGCAGCAGCGCCGGGTCCAGCAGGTCCGGCCGGTTCGTCGCGCCGAGCACGATGATCCCCTCGCTCGGCGAGAACCCGTCCATCTCCGCGAGGAACTGGTTCAGCGCCTGCTCCTGCTCCTCGGCCGCGGCCACCGCTGGCCCGCCGGCGCGGCGGCGCCCGACCGAGTCGAGCTCGTCGATGAAGACGATCGCCGGCGCGTTCTCGCGCGCCTCCGCGAACAGGTCGCGCACGCGCGCGGCACCGACGCCGACGTACAGCTCCACGAAGTCCGAGCCCGAGATCGAGTAGAACGACGCTCCCGCCTCGCCCGCGACCGCGCGGGCGAGGAGCGTCTTGCCGCAGCCGGGCGGCCCGTACAGCAGGATGCCCTTGGGGATGCGCGCGCCGAGCTGCGCGAAGCGGCCGGGCTCGGACAAGAAGAGGACGAGGTCGCGGAGCTCGGCGAGCTCGGCGTTCTGGCCGGCGACGTCGTCGACGGTGAGGGGCGCGTCGCTCGAGCGCAGCTCGCGCGCGCCGCTGCGGATCCCGAAGAGCCCGGTCCCGCGCCGGTACGAGACGATCAGGTAGATGAAGATGACGACGAGGATCAGCGCCGGCAGCAGGAGCGTCGCCGGGAGCACGAGGCTCTTCGCGAACTGCTGGTCGATCGTCGTCGGCACGCGCCTGCGCACCAGCGTCTGCACCAGCATGTCCTGGCTGCCCGCGGTCCTCAGGTAGGGGGCGTTGTACTCCGCCGCCGTGCCGTCGCGCCGCCGGAACCGCCCGACGACGACCGCGTCCTGGTTGAGGATCTCGGCGTTCTGGATGCGCCCGTCCTGCGCGAGTCGCACGAACTCGTCGTAACGGAGCTCCTGCCCGCCGACGTGTGGGCGCGACAGCTCGATGACGCCGCCGTACGCCGCCAGCAGGGCCGCGATCGCGAGGCCACACCACAGGCCGACCCGACTGGTGCGGGATCGGCGGGACCGCCGCTTGGATCGTCGTTGCTCTCGGGCCATTGGGCTGCCGGTCGCGGCGATGGAACCATAGAGGTGCCGCCACGCCGCTCGCGAACGCCGACCGGATTTGCCGCTACCGTCGCTCGTTGATTGAATGGCGTCACACCGTAGAACGGGAGTGCGGGATGAGTGGTCGCGGGCGTCGTATCTGGCTGGTCGTCGTGGGCGTCATCGCCTGCGGCATGAGCGTCGCCGCGATGGCGTGGGCGTGCACCCCGACGCCGACATCGGCGCCGACCGCACCTCCGGTCCGGCCGGCACGGTCGTGACCCTGACCGGCCGCGAGTTCTCCAGCGGCCCGGTCGAGATCCGCTTCGGGAGCGTGACGTCCGCCCCGCTCGCGACCGTCAACGGGCCCAGCTTCTCCGTGCAGGTCACGATCCCGCAGGCCTCGCCGGGCTGGTGCAGTACTTCAACGCCGTCGCCACCGACGAGGAGACCGGCGTCACCTATGAGCCGTCGCTGGCGTTCCTCGTCACCGACCCCGCGGCCCGGGCAGCCCGCGGCGCGCATGAAGCGGCCCGCGGCCGAGCGACCCGCCACCGCAACCGAGCTCCGCCGCGCCGCGGCGCGCGCCGCGCCGCGCCCGAGCGGCGAGCACCCGCGGATCGGGTGTCCTCGGCGCGCGCGCCCGCGCCGCCGGAACCGGTCGTCCAAGCCATGCCGGCCCCCGAGCCCGCGGCGCCGGCCGCCGCGACGCCTCGGCAGCGCGACCCGTTCGCGAGGTCGCAACGGACGGGCCCGCAGCCGTACCCGGAGCGGACCACACCGGCCGCGGCCTCGGAGACGCCGGATCCGGCAGAGGTCTGGACGCCGAAGCGTGGAGGCGCAGCTGAGGACGCGTCGGCGGGGCCGAGCGCGCAGATCGCGATCGGCGCCGGCCTTCTGGCGGTCGGACTGGTCGCGCTGTTCGGCGGGTTCGCCGTCGCCGAAGTCAGGCGGCGCCGCGCGACCGCCCGGGCCACGCGCCACCGCTGAGCCGGCGGGTGAGCGTTCCGCCGTTCGGCGGCTGGTAGCGCTGCCGCGCTAGCGCCGGCGGCGAGCGAGTCGCGCCGTCCGCCTGATGCGCGGGTCCGCGCTCGGCGGCGCAGCTCGGTTCGTCGCGCGGCTTCGGCCCGCCGCGGACCGGCGCACCCGGTTACCGACGCTTGATCCGCGCCACCCGCGCGACCCGCCGTTCCGCACTCGGCGGCGCCGCCACGTTCGCCGCGCGGACGAGCAGCTTGACGCGGGGATGGCGGCGCAGGTAGCGCCGCCCCCGCGCGCTCAGCCGCAGACGCACCGCGCGGCGACCGCCCCGCCGGACGCCTGTACCTCCCGCGCGCGAGGCGGAGCACGAACGCCGCGCGTGCGCCGACCGCCGGCACCGTCGGCACGGTCCCGACCTCGACCGGCCCCGAGCAGCCGCGCTCGAAGACGATCGGGCACGCGATCGGCACCTGCACCCGACCGCCGCGCAGGATCGTCACCCTCGCCCGGCAACGAGACCACGGGCGGCAGCACGAACGGCGGGCTGACCACCTCGCAGTCCCACAATGCGTCAACGACGCCGTCGTCGCGCGCGAGCGCGCTGACCGTCAGGCGGTTGCGCTCACCTGCGCCGGCCTCCACGACGAGCGTCGCGGAGGCGTCGTCCACACGCGCCGTCGCCGCTCCGGCCGACGTGGCGGGGGACGAGGAGCAGGCAGGCGAGGAGCGCGAACCGAAGAGCCGGCACAGTGCGCAGCGTAGCTCGACCGATCGCCGGTGAGATCGGGCGACGAGGCCACGCCGCCAGATCTCGAAAAGAAAGTGCGAAAAGAAAGTGCGCAAGTTTCCCAAATCGCGTGCGTTCAAACGTCTCACCAAACGATCGAGCAATGAGGCTCGGTCGAACGGGGGGGTATGTCATGAAGGATCACCGTATGGGCCGGCGCCGCCGGCTCGGGATGGTCGCTGCCGGCATGGCGGTCGCGGCTTCGCTTCAGCTGGCGCCGACCGCGCTGGCCGATCACATCAAGCCGGGGTACAACCCGGGCCAGGTCAACCCGGACGTCACGCAGCGCTGGGCGTCGCCGAGCCCGGACAACCGTCACTGGCAGTCGGCGGCCAGGTGCACCGGCGGGGAGCAGGCGGGCACCAGGAACCTGCTCCAGTTCCTCAACTACCACTGGGGGCGCGGCGAGAACTGGGGCATCTACAACTGCCGCCTGCCCAGCCTGCACTCCGAGGGCCGCGCCGTCGACTTCCATCTCGACGTGAGCGACCCGACGGACAAGGCGGCCGGCGACTCGATCAGCGCCTTCTTCCGCCGGTCGGACAGCGGCGGGGCGAGGTGGGCGATGGCCCGCCGCTTCGGCATCCAGGAGATCATCTGGAACTGCCGGATCTGGACCGCGGCGCGGGCGCCGGAGGGGTGGCGGCTGTACTCGGTGTGCGACCCGAACAGCTCGTCGTACAGCAGCAGCCGCACGGCCCAGCACAAGGACCACGTCCACATCGGCCAGAACTGGCAGGGAGCGAACCGAGCCACGACCGCGTGGACCGGCTACCACTACTGCTACCAGTGCCCGACGGCCCAGCTGGCGGTGGGCGCGGTCGGCGTCCTGGGCGACCCGGGGATCTCCGAGGAGATGATCGACCCGGCGGCGGACGCCGAGACCGACGTGCTGAACGAGACGGTGACGGGAGACCCCGTCGAGTAGCGAATCGCGGCACCCGCGGCGGGCTCCGGCCCGCCGCGGTCGCGCCGTGCTCAGCCTGGCTCCTCGCCGGCGCGGCGGTGGCGCCGGTACATCTTGAGGACCCAGCGGTAGCCCTCGCGGCTGGTGAACCGCGCCAGCTCGATCACCGGGAACGTCGTGACCGCGCCGCGCGTCAACGCCCGCGCCACCATGAAGTGCGGGACCGCGAGCGGCGTGCGCCGCGTGTGCGCGATCCGCTTGTGCTCGAGCGCCCAGCGGACCTTCTCGGAGTAGTGCGAGGTGGGGAGCTGCCACAGCCGGACCTGCCCGTCGCGCGCCATGCGGGTTCCATACCCGCGGTACGTCGGTCAGCGACGGTGTGTGCGGAAGCGCACGCGCGGTGCGTACTCCGGCGCGGTCACCCGCACGACGACCCGCGCGGGGCGCGTCGGCTCGCCGAGCGAGAGGAACTCGCGCACCGCGCCGTCGCGGCCGCAGTACGGGCACGCGAGTGCGTCGGCCGGCCGCAGCGGCCCCGACGGGAACACCGGCGCGTCGCACTCCGGGCAGGCGAGCGTCCCCGCCGCGAGCACGGAGGTGCGCGTGTTCCGGCGCTCCTCGCGCGTCCCGCCGACCGTCCCGATCGGCTCGGGGCGCAGCGGCTCGGAGCCGTCGATGCCGCGCTGGATGCTCACCACCCCGAGTGTAGGGTCCGCCGTCGCCGTGCCCAGCATCCTCCTGGTCCGCCACGCCCAGGCCTCGTTCGGAGGCGAGCGCTACGACGTCCTCTCCGACCACGGACACGTCCAGGTCGCGGCGCTCGCCGCTGACCTCAAGCGCCGCGGCGTCCGCATCGACGAGGTCGTCAGCGGCGACCTCGACCGCCAGCGCGACACCGCGCAGCCGATCGCCGACGCGGCCGGCTGCGAGCTGACGATCGACCCGCGGTGGAACGAGTACGCGACGGGCGACATCCTCGGCAACCACTCCGACACGGAGCTGCGCGAGGAGCGCCGGCCGCGCGACGACAGCCCGCCGCCCTCGAGCCGCGACTTCCAGGCGATCCTCGAGCGCGCGCTGGACGCGTGGATCGACGCGGGCGCGGCCGGGCCCGCGGACGAGTCGTGGACGGTGTTCGCGGACCGGGTCCAGCAGGCGCTCGCCGACCTCGCCGCCCGCCTCGGCTCGGGCCGCACCGCGCTCGTCGCCACCTCCGGCGGCCCGCTCGCCGCGCTGTGCGTGCAGCTCCTCGACCTCCCGGCGCCGGCCTTCGTCGCCTTCAACCGCGTGGTCGTCAACGCCGGGATCACGAAGGTGGTCAGCGGCCGCGGCGGCACGACACTCGTCTCGTTCAACGAGCACGCGCACCTCGAGCAGGGCGAGCCCTCGCTCGTGACCTACCGATGAGTTCGGGGTCCTGACGGGGTCCTAGCTCACATGTTCACCACCACGAAGGCGTACAGCGGCTTCGCCGTCGACGACGTCAAGCGGGCGCAGGCGTTCTACGGCGACACGCTCGGGCTGCGCACGACGCTCCACGACGCGATGCCGCTGCTCACGCTGCACCTCGCCGGCGATCGCGACACGCTCGTCTACGAGAAGCCGGACTTCACGCCGGCCACCTACACGATCCTCAACTTCGCCGTCGACGACGTCGACGCCGCGGTCGCCCGCCTGACCGACAAAGGCGTTCGGTTCGAGCGCTACGAGGGCTTCAGCCAGGACGAGAAGGGCGTCATGCGGGGCGACGACGGGCCGCCGATCGCGTGGTTCACCGATCCCGCCGGCAACGTCCTCGCGGTGCTCGAGGAGCAGTGATCAGGCCGGCAGCTCGCGGTGCCAGTGCACGCCTTCGGGCGTGTCCTCGAGCACGACGTTCATCGCCCGCAGCCGGTCGCGGATCTCGTCGGCCTCGGCGAACTTGCGCTCGCCGCGCAGCTGCTGGCGGCGCTCGACCTCTGCCGTGATCCAGTCGTCGTCGCCCTCGGACGCGGCGGCGCGCGGCAGTACGGCGAACACTGCGTCGAACGTCTCGAGCAGCGCGCGCGAGCCCGGCGCCGGGCGCTCCGCGCGGTGCTGCTTGCGGATGAACTCGTAGAGGGCGGCGAGCGCGGCGGGCGTGTCGAAGTCGTCGTCGAGGGCGGCGAGCATCGCCTCACGCGCGCGCTCGGCCTCGGGAGCGGGCGGCCCGTCGTCGCCGTCGGGCAGCCGCAGCCAGAAGTTCTCGATCCGCTTCAGCGCCGCGGCGGCCTCCTCGAGCATGTCCGGGTCGTAGTCGACGCGCGAGCGGTAGTGGTGGCTGAGGAAGAAGAACCGCAGCACGCGCGCGTCGACGTGCTCGAGCAGCTCGCGGATGGTGAAGAAGTTGCCGAGGCTCTTCGACATCTTCTCCTTGGAGAGCGTCAGGAAGCCCGTGTGGATCCAGTACTTCGCGAGCGGCGCGCGGCCGGAGATCGACTCCATCTGGGCGATCTCGGCCTCGTGGTGCGGGAAGATCAGGTCGACCGCGCCGCCGTGGATGTCGTACTGCGCGCCGAGCAGCGCCTCGGTGATCGCGGTGTCCTCGATGTGCCAGCCCGGCCGCCCGGGGCCGAGCGGCGTGTCCCACGTCGGCTCGCCGTCCTTCGGGCGCTTCCACAGCGCGAAGTCGCGCTGGTCGCGCTTCAGCGGGTTGTGGTCGATGCGCGACTGCGCGTCGTCGGCGGCCAGCTCCGTGCGGTGCGCGAGCTTGCCGTACTCGGGGAACGACGAGACGTCGAAGTACCAGCCGTCGGGCAGCTCGTAGGCGTTGCCGCCGTCGATCAGCCGCTGGACCTGCGAGACGATCTGGTCGATGAAGTCGGTCGCGCGCGCGTGCTCGTCGACGCTCGTGTTGCCGAGCGCCTGCATGTCGTCGAGGTACTTCTGCTCGAACTCGCGCGCGAGCGCGTCGGTGGGCACGCCGCGCTCGGCCGACCGGGCGATGATCTTGTCGTCGATGTCGGTGACGTTCTGCACGTACTGGACGTCGAGCCCGCGCAGGCGCAGGTGGCGCGCGATGAGGTCGAACTGCGTGTACGTCTTCGCGTGGCCGAGGTGGGAGAGGTCGTAGACCGTGGGGCCGCAGACGAACAGCCGGACCTTCGGCGGCTCGAGCGGCTCGAGCGGCTGCTTGGCGCGCGCGAGCGTGTTGTAGACGGCGATGCCCATCGGGCGACGGATCGTAGTCAGACCTGGGCGGTGCAGAACGCGCAGCGGCTCGCCGCCTGCGGGATGTCGCTCAGGCACTCCGGGCACTCGCGCGTCGGCCTGTCGACGGGCTTCTCGGGCCGCAGGCACGCCACCACCGCGTTGAGCGGCCTAACCACCGCGAAGAAGACGACGGCGGCGACGATCGCGAACGTCAGCAGACGGTTGATGAGGTCGCCGTAGCGGAAGATCGAGCCGTTGATCGTGAACGAGAGCCGCGCGAAGTCGGGCTCGCCGCCGATCGCGGCGATGAGCGGCGTCACGAGGTCCTCGACGACGCCGTTGACCACCGAGCTGAACGCGGCGCCGATGACGACGGCGACGGCGAGGTCGACCACGTTGCCGCGCAGGACGAAGTCGCGGAACTCCTTGAGCACGCGGCCGAAGGCTAGGCTCGCGCCCGGATGACCACGCGCCGCGCGTTCCCGGGGATCGTCGCCCTCGAGCACCGCTTCGACGTCCCGCTGCGCCACGAGGAGCCGGGCGGCGAGACGATCGAGATCTTCGCGCGCGAGGTCCGCTCGCCGCGCCACGCCGACGACGCCGAGCGCCCCTACCTGCTCCACCTGAACGGCGGCCCCGGCTTCCCCTGCCTGCGCCCGACGGAACCGACCCAATGGCTCGGCACCGCGCTCGAGGAGTTCCACGTCGTGCTGCTCGACCAGCGCGGCACCGGGCTGAGCACGCCGGCGAACGCGCAGACGCTGCCTGAGCGCGGCGACGACGAGGCGCAGGCGGAGTACCTGACGAACTTCCGGGCTGACGCGATCGTCCGCGACGCCGAGCTCGTCCGCGAGCGGCTGATCGGCGACGCGCCGTGGAGCATCCTCGGGCAGAGCTTCGGCGGCTTCTGCGCCACGACCTATCTGTCACAGGCGACGCACGGGATTCGGGAGGCGTTCATCACCGGCGGCCTGCCGCCGGCCGGACGCCACATCGACGACATCTACCGCTCGCTCATCGGGCGGATGGAGCGGCGCCTGGAGGTGTACTTCGAGCGCTACCCGGAGGACCGCCAGCGATGGGCGCACGCCGATCCGTGGCTGCGCACCGTCGGGCGCGAGGTCGGCATGTCGACCGGCCCGGAGGAGCTCCACTACCTGGTCGAGTACGGCCCCGACGCGCTCGGGTTCACCGAGCGCGCGCGGCGCACGGCGACGATGGCGACGGTCCCGCTGTACGCGCTGCTGCACGAGCCGTGCTACGCCGAGGGCGACGCGACGCGCTGGTCGGCGCAGCGGATGCTTGAGGAGGTCGGCGCTCCCGCGCTGCCCGGCGAGATGATCGTGCCGTCGCTGTTCGAGGACGACCCCGGGCTGCGCCCGCTCGCCGGCGTGGCGCACCTGCTCGCCGAGAAGGACGACTGGCCGGCGCTGTACGACCGGGCGGCGCTCGCCGCCAACGACGTGCCGGTGTTCGCGGCGGTCTACCTCGACGACGTCTACGTCGACGCCGACTTCTCGCTCGCGACGGCGGAGATGATCCGGGGCGCGCGGACGTGGGTGACGAACGAGCTCCAGCACGACGGGCTGCGCGTCGGCGACGCGTTCGAGCGCCTGCTCGCGATGGCCCGCCGCTACGCCTGACCGGCGGCGCGGCGCAGCGCCTCGGCCTCGGCGCGCGCCCGCAGGCGCTCCTGCTCGGCCGGGACCTCCTCGAGCGCGCGCCGCGTCGCCGTCCCCAGCGCGCGGGCGCGCAGGCGCGCCCGCAGCCGGGCCTCGGCCCGCGGCAGCGCGAGGCGCAGCCGGCGCGCCGCCTCGCGCCGGGCGGCGCGCATGCCGACGCTGCGGGCGGTGCGCTCGGCGCGGCGCTCGGCCGCCTCGACCGTCGCGTCCGACGCGCACACGCGGCGCGCCAGCACCGCGGTCACGCGCACCGGCGCGGCGCCGCTCGTCGTCGCCGTCGCCGTGACCTCGCTGCGCGCGGTCACGGTCGCGCCGCCGGCCGTCACCCGCACGCGGACGGGCTGCACCGCGGTCGCCGTCTCCTTCGCCCGCCGCGTGTCGCGCGCGACCGCGCGCTCCTTCGGCGCGGCGCAGGCGCGGGGAGACGAGGGCTCCCGGCCGCCCTGCTCCGCGCCGCCCTCGCCGCCGCCGCCGCCCGCGGCGAGCAGCACCGCGCCGAACAGCAGTGAGGCGATGGTGAGGACCGCCCACATGGGCATGCGGCGCATGCACCCATTCAACCTCCTCGGCCGCCGATAGGCTCGGCGTCGTCGAAATGGCCTCGATCCCGATCAACATTGCGGACCACGTCGGGCGCACGCCGATGATCCGGCTGACGAGGCTGCTGCCCGAGGGCGTCGAGGCCGAGCTGTACGGCAAGCTCGAGTCGTTCAACCCGGGCGGCAGCGTCAAGGACCGCATCGGGGTGGCGATGCTCGAGGCGGCCGAGCGCGACGGCCTGATCGAGCCCGGCCGCACGACGATCGTCGAGGCGACGAGCGGGAACACGGGGATCGCGCTGGCCTTCGTGTGCGCCGCCAAGGGCTACGACCTCGTGCTCGCGCTGCCCCAGGGGATGAGCCGCGAGCGCGAGCGGCTGCTGCTGCTCTACGGCGCGAAGGTGGAGATGACCGAGTCGCTCGGCGGGATGAACGAGGCCATCGACGCCGCTCGCGCGATTTCCGCGCGCGACGATGTCTTCCTCCCCGACCAGTTCTCGAACCCGGCCAACCCGGAGATCCACCGGCGCACGACGGCGCCCGAGATCCTCGAGGTGCTCGACGGCCGCGTCGACGTCTTCGTCGCCGGGGTGGGGACGGGCGGGACGATCACCGGCGTCGGCGAGGTTCTGAAGGACCGCGACCCGTCGACGCACGTCGTCGCCGTCGAGCCGGCGTCGTCGGCCGTGCTCTCCGGCCGGGCGCCGGGGCCGCACAAGATCCAGGGGATCGGCGCGGGGTTCGTGCCGCCGGTCCTCAACCGCGACGTCATCGACGAGGTGCTGCCGGTCACCGACGAGCAGGCGATCGAGACGTCGCGGCTGTGCGCGCGGCGCGAGGGCGTGCTCGTCGGGCTGTCGGGCGGCGCCGCCGCGTATGGCGCGATGGAGATCGCGCAGCGCCCGGAGATGGCGGGCAAGCGGATCGTCTGCGTGCTGCCGGACTCGGGCGAGCGCTACGTCTCGACGCCCTTCTTCGCGCCGTAGCACCAGTCGAGCACGGCGGGCCACGGGCCGAACCCGGCCTCGGGGTTGAGGTGTCCGGCGCCGGGCCAGAGGTCGATCGCGACGCGCAGCCGGATGCCGTAGACGCCGGCCGCGCTCGCGCAGTACGGGTCGTTGTCCGAGCACACGAGCCGGGCGTTCGCGCCCAGCGACGGGTCGCGGGGGACCGGGAAGAAGCCCGCGATCGCGGGCGGCGGCGGGTCGAGGCACGGAGGCGCGACCAGCAGGACCCGCGGCGCCGGCGGGCCGCCGCGGGCCCGGTGGTGCAGCCACAGGCAGCACGCCAGCGAGTGGCAGATCACCGTGTCGTCGCCCGGCGGATCGCGGTCGAGCGCCGCCAGCCACGCCTCGAGATCGGGCTCGTCGGGGTCGGGCAGGTCGGGGTAGCGGACGGCGTGCCCGTCCGCGCGCAGGCGCCCGGCCAGCCACGTCTGCCAGTGGTCGGGGCCGGAGCCCTGCCATCCGTGGAGGATCAGGTACCCCACCCGCGTTAGCCTCTCAGACGTGTTCGGGCTCAGCACGCTGGCGCGCGTCGCGCGCGAGGTCCACCGCGACGTCTCGGCCGCGCGCGAGCGCGACCCGGCGGCGCGCGGTGTCACGAGCGCCGAGATCCTCGCGACGTGGCCCGGTGTGCAGGCGCTCCTCTCGCACCGCGTGGCCCACGCGCTGCACGACGTCGGCCTCCCGCTCGTCCCGCGCGCGATGTCGATGGCCTCCCGGGCGGTGACGGGGATCGAGATCCACCCGGCCGCCGAGGTCGGCAAGGGCCTCTTCGTCGACCACGGGATGGGCGTGGTGATCGGCGAGACGGTGGAGATCGGCGACGACGTGACGCTCTACCAGGGCGTGACGCTCGGCGGCACCGGCTTCGCCACCGGCAAGC